>LAKY01000077.1 GCA_000987045.1 Clostridiales bacterium PH28_bin88
AATTGTTTCACGGGGACCAAACGCAACATCTATCACCTGATGGACGATCCCCGCTTCGAGTTCCTGCGCCACGACGTGACCTTTCCGCTCTATCTGGAGATCGACGAGATATATAACCTGGCCTGTCCGGCCTCGCCCGTCCACTACCAGCACGATCCCGTGCAGACCACCAAGACCTGTGTGCATGGCAGCATCAACATGCTCGGCCTGGCCAAGCGCACCCGCGCCCGGATCATGCAGGCTTCGACCTCCGAGGTCTACGGCGACCCCGAGCAGCATCCGCAGCGGGAGCCCTACTGGGGCCACGTCAACCCCATAGGCCCGCGCTCCTGCTACGACGAGGGCAAACGCTGCGCCGAGACGCTGTTCATGGACTACCGCCGCCAGCACAAGGTACGCATCAAGATCGCGCGCATCTTCAACACCTACGGTCCGCGCATGCACCCCTGCGACGGCCGCGTGGTCTCGAATTTCATCGTCCAGGCGCTCAAGGGCGAGTCTATCACGGTCTACGGCGACGGATCGCAGACGCGGTCCTTTTGCTACGTGGACGACATGATCGAGGCCTTCGTGCGGCTCATGGCCACGGGCGACGACTTTACCGGGCCGGTGAACCTGGGCAATCCCGGCGAGTTCACGATCATGGAGCTGGCCGAGAAGGTCGTGGCCATGACCGGATCGCGCTCAAAGATCGAGGTCAGGCCGCTGCCGTTCGACGACCCGCGCCAGCGCCAGCCCGACATCGGACTGGCCCGCTCGATGCTGGACTGGGAGCCGAAGGTGCCGCTTGAGCAGGGCCTGGCCGCGACCATCGCCTATTTCGACGACTTTCTGCGCCAGGGCGACGCCGTGGCCGCCGGAGCGCCCAGGGCATGAGCGGAAAGACGCGCATCCTCACCGTGGTCGGGGCCAGGCCGCAGTTCGTCAAGGCCGCCCCCGTCTCGGCCGCGTTGGCGGCCGAGGGGCTGGACGAGATTCTGGTGCACACGGGCCAGCACTTCGACGACAACATGTCGCGCGTCTTCTTCGAGGAGATGGGCATCCCCCGCCCGGCGCACGATCTGGGGCTTGGCGGCGGCACGCACGGGGCCATGACCGGACGCATGACCGAGGCCCTTGAGTCGCTGATTCTGGCCGAGCGGCCGGACATGGTGCTGGTTTACGGCGACACCAACTCGACCCTGGCCGGGGCGCTCGCGGCCGTGAAGCTGCACGTGCCCGTGGCCCATGTGGAGGCGGGGCTGCGCAGCTTCAACCGCCGCATGCCCGAGGAAGTGAACCGCGTGCTCACGGACCACGCCGCGAACATCCTTTTTTGCCCCACGCAGACGGCCGTGGACAACCTGGCCGCCGAGGGCGTCGCGGACGGCGGGCCCGGCCGCGATCCGGCCGCGCGGCCCTTCGACAGGCCGGTGCGCGTGCTGCTCACGGGCGACGTGATGTACGACGCGGTGCTGCGCTTTTCCGGCCAGGTGCGCGCGGAAGGGCGCATCGACCGGCTGCGCCGCGAACTGGGGCTTTCGGGTGATTTTGCGCTGTGCACCGTGCACCGGGCCGAGAACACGGACGACCCGGCGCGGCTTTCGGCCATCTTCGCGGCCCTGGCCGGGCTTTCGGCCGATCTGCCGGTGGTCGTGCCGCTGCATCCGCGCACACGCGCCAGGCTCGCCGCGCAGGGGATTTCCGCCGATGCATCGGGACTCTTGCTTATCGAGCCGGTGGGCTTTCTGGACATGATGGCCCTGCTCTCGGGCTGCGGCGCGGTGCTCACGGACAGCGGCGGCCTGCAGAAGGAGGCCTGCTTCCTGGGCAAGCCGTGCGTGACCATGCGCGACGAGACCGAGTGGGTGGAGACCGTGGAGCAGGGGTGGAACGTCCTGGCCGGGGCGGATCGCGAACGCATCCTCTTGGCCGCGCGCGCCGCCTGCGGCCAATCGGCCGAACCCGGCCGCGCGCCGCTCCAGGGCTACGGCCAAGGCGATGCGGCCGCACGGATAGCGGAAGCGCTGAAAGTTTTTTGACTGCGCGAAAAAGACGTTCCCTCTGGTGAGCCGCTTTCGACCGATGTGCGGGTGCTGCATGGGGCGGGGCGAGCGTCCCCGGATAAAGAGTCAAAGCGATAAAAGGTGGTTCCATGTTCACCATATGGTTTACAGGCCTTTCAGGAGCAGGAAAAACGACCCTGTCCCGCAAGCTGCACGATGAACTGGTGCGGCGCGGACTCAAATCCGAGTGGCTTGACGGGGACGTTGTCCGCGCGAACCTGAGCCAGGGGCTGACTTATTCGAAACAGGATAGGGACATAAACGTTCTGCGCATCGGTTTCGTCTCGCACCTGCTCAACCGCAACGACGTGATCAGCGTCGTCGGCGCCATCGCTCCGTACGAGGAGACTAGGCAAAAGAACAGAAAGCTCCTGGGGAGATATGTCGAGGTCTTTTTGCAGTGCAGCAAGGAGAAGCTCATCGAGCGCGATTGCAAGGGACTGTATAAAAAGGCGCTATGTGGAGAGATCAAAAACTTCACCGGCATCAGCGATCCCTATGAATCTCCCGTGGCCCCGGAGATAACCATCAAGACCGACTGCGTGTCCGAGGCCGAGGCCCTGACCGCCGTCATCCGATACCTTGAGGACAACTCATTCATCCCCCGGCGGAAGGAAGTGGCCGAGAAGGAGGTCTCCCTTGCGGAATAGGGAGGCGGGCTTGGTGAACTCCAGACAACTGTCTGGAGCTTCATGCGCGTTTGTCAATCAACACAAAAGGATGCACCAAAATGAAAAACTCATTTAAGTTTGGAAAACTTACATGCTTCGCCAGACAAAAGATAATTAATATTATGCGAGAGCGCGCAAAAACTACTGCAACTAAATTCATAGATGAAAATGCAGAACTGAGAGACATTATTTATAGATATTGTAAAGATTCTAAATTCGTCGGATGCAGTTTGACAGATTACTATGTTTTATATAACGCCATACGAGATGTAAAGCCAAGCAATATCCTAGAGTGCGGAACTGGCCTCTCAACATATATAATACTACATGCATTGAGAGAAAATAAAAATGAAACTGGTACAGGATTTAATTTTGTATCCATGGAACAAGATGCCAAGTGGTATTCGTATGCCATGAAAAGAATGCCTACAGAAATGTCGCGTGACGTTGAAATCATATTGTCTGATGTTGACCTGCACCATCATGGCATGTTCGTTGGAACGTACTATAAAAAAACTCCTGATATGGACTGGAATTTTATATTTGTTGACGGACCAAAGCAGACTTTTAATGGAAAAGATAGGTTTTGCAACATGGATTTTGTGCGGGCTGCAGAAAAATCTTGCACCAAGATATGCGGAATAATAGATAACAGACGCGCTAGCGTTATGGCGTACTCAATGCTCTTCGGCCCAGACAAAATCACATATTATCCAGCATGGAACGTAAGCACAATTAATGGAGTCTGCAAAGATGATTTTGTTTTCGACGATTCTCGATGGAAACCTTTTGTATTCGAGAAATATTTTCACAATACGAAAATTTCAGCGCCAAATATGAAACACCTCTCATGAGGATAGTTTTAATGTATATTTTTACCAAGCTTGAAGAACTCTCGCACAATATGCTTGTGCGACATGGCCTGTAGGCTGACACCATCTGGGTGGAACAAGGAAGATGAGGACTCGATGACGCCACCATGCAACGCCCTCGGCATCATACCTGC
>LAKY01000049.1 GCA_000987045.1 Clostridiales bacterium PH28_bin88
GGGGATGGTTTCCTGCTGCAATAATTCATCAGATGTCGCGATGTTTATGCGGAACAAGGGTTGCAGTGTTCATGGAACGCAAAAAGCCATCGTGCCCCATCACCATGTGATCAGAAGGCAGGACAACCATGATCCCGTTAAACCCTCTTGCTTCCAAATGAGTAACTGCCAGGGCAATACATGGGGCTGTATCTCTTCCAACCGGTTCAACAAGTAAATTCTCTTCCGGGACTTCTGGTACCTGCTCCTGAACCAGGTCAAGGTAAATTTGGCCTGTAACTATATAAACCTGTTCTAACGGGCAAAGAAGCTTTGCCCGCTCTACTGCCTGTTGAAGAAGGGTCCCTCTTCCAGCAACCTCCAGGAATTGTTTTGGCCGTTCTTTCCGGCTATACGGCCAAAAACGTTCTCCTGAGCCGCCGGCCATGATAACAACACTTATTTGATTCATCCCAACTTCTCCCTTTAAATTGTACGTGTTTAAGCCAGAGTCTGCTTTGCTAAACCTTGCAACAAAAAGCTATAGCTTGTCCAGAACCGTGTTCAATACCTTCATATAGCGCGCCATGGCTTTTTCCCAGCAAAAGTTTTGCTGGTAGGCCTGAACCGCATTTTCACCGGCCCGTGACACTTCTTCTGGAGACACTACTAAGCGCTTGAGCACTTCACTTGTTTGTCCTGGCGTAGCCGCTACCCATCCGCAACCCCATTGGCGGACGATCTGAGCCACTTCGTTATCGGAGGAGCCGATTACCAGTATTGGCCTACCGCTAGCTAAAATAGGATAAGTTTTAGAAGGGACCGCCAGGCCGGTGAGCTCTGGTTCCAGTGCCACGACACAAACGTCAGCAGCAGCCAGCATATCATTAAGCACGGCGTCGGGCTGGTAAGGCAAAAACATTACATTGGCCAATCCCTGTTTTTGAACTGCCGCCTGCAACTCAGCCTTTTTCTCTCCATTCCCGACAAAAAGAAAAAGCAAATCTTCCTCAATTTCAGAAGCCGCTTCTATTAAATACTCTAGGTTGTGAGAAATCCCCATATTACCGGCATATAAGACCACGAAACGCTCCCCCAGACCATGGGCCTTCCGGAAAGGATTTTTTATTTTATTACGGGGTGTAATATTTTGTATTGACCAGTTATGGATAACTTCAATTTTTTCTCCAACTACGCCCTTGCCCTGCAAGTACTCCCGCATCCGGTCCCCTAATACCACGATGACAGCGGCGCTATCAAAGATAATTTTGTTAAGTCTCTCCCATAACCGGGTAATGAGACCGGGATGAAGTCGCCCAGTTTTTACTAAAATATCCGGATGAAGATCGTGAAGAATGTAGACAAAAGGGCAATTAAATCTGTGCCGTGCCATCACTCCAAGCAGCCCGACAAACGGTGGATTGGTCGCCGTTATTACGGTATCAAAGTGTTCTTGTGAGCTTAATCTCCGGATCTTACTCCAAGCCGCAAGCATGAAGCCTATGTACCCCTGGAAACGCCTTCTAATACCTGACCGGCCTTTTACGCCGCCTGTACCCACGCGGTAGATAGTAAGCCCGGGGTTTGTTTCAACAGCAGGGGCTTCGGGAGCATCTTCGGTGTAGCAAGGGAAGCCACAAATTACTACTACCTGGAATCCTTGCTGGGCTAGCCCCTCGCAAAGCGATGCCAAAACTAGCCCTGAAGCTGCCGTATCGGGCGCAAAATACTGGTTAATTACCAGAATGCGCCTCCCTTTAACTGCATGAGTTGCATCCATAAATCTACCTGCCCTTGCTGATGTACCACGAAATAGTATTTCGCAAGCCTTCTGGCAGCGAAGTCTGCGCTCGAAAGCCAAATTCCTGCCAAGCACGGGAGGTATCCAGCTGTCGCTTGGGCTGGCCATTGGGCTTGCTTGTATCCCAGCAAATTTCCCCTTTAAAACCAACTATTTTGGCTATGGTTTCAGTTAACTCTTTGATCGAAATTTCCTCACCAGAGCCCAAGTTGACAGGTTCCGGTGAACTGTACTTCTCAGTAGCCTCTAATATACCTCTGGCCGCATCTGACACATAGAGAAATTCCCTGGTAGGGCTTCCGTCACCCCAAACTTCTATGTAAGGCATATCCAGTTCCTTTGCTTCAACCATTTTTCTGATTAGAGCAGGAATCACATGGGAGGATTCCAGGTCAAAATTATCCCCCGGTCCATAGAGATTGACCGGCAAAAGGTAAATGGCATCGAAACCATATTGTTGTCTGTAGGCCTGAGCCTGGACCAAAAGCATTTTCTTTGCAAGGCCATAGGGCGCGTTGGTTTCTTCAGGGTAACCATTCCACAGATCCTCTTCCTTAAAAGGCACAGGAGTATATTTGGGATAAGCGCATACAGTTCCTACCGCAACAAACTTTTGAACTCCCGCCTTTCTTGCCTCTTCCATGAGCTGGATACCCATGATAGCATTGTCGTAAAAAAGCTCCCCAGGACGAGCCCTGTTAAACCCTATACCCCCCACCTTGGCGGCAAGGTGAATTACCACATCTACGCCCTTAACTGCCTTTTCACAGTTTTCCCGCAGCCGCAAATCCAGTTCGCTTGATCTGGGCGTACGTATTTCTTTTGGGGTTTTAGTTTCAAGTTGTTTTACCAGTTCCTTACCTAGAAAACCGTTACCTCCGGTAACCAGTACCCGTTTACCGTCCCAAAAACCCAATTCGGCTTCCCCCTCAGAGCCATTGTTGCAACTGGCGCGCTAAGTACTGCGCTCCATTACCCGTATACCTTTCAGGTAAAGAGCCAAAATTCTTTCTCAGCTTCCTAATTGCTTTCAAATCTACTTGGGTTAGATCAAACCCATTTTTGTGATAGGGAATAATTCGTCCGATTCCTAAGTTTTCTACCTCTCGAGCAATCACGGTGTCTTCAACAACGTCGGGCCTGTAAATTACCACCATTGGTACCTTAGCGGTTATAGCTTCTGCCACCGTGCTGTATCCAGCCTTTATAATAGCTAGGTCGGCAGCAGCCAGATAATTTTGTGGTTCAGGTTCTTCTTTCGGTATCGCTATTCCCAGTCCTGATTTCTCTTGCATGCTTTTGGACAAAATTAATTCAATCTTCTCCGTCTGATTTAAGAAATGGTGCAACTGCTGTAATAGTGCCTCTTCTACAGTGCTGGAAAAGGACTTCCCGATGCTAAAGTAAGCAATGGTTCTTCCTAAATCTATCTTCTCCCGGATAGAGAAAACTTTTTCCCAATTAGGGGTCCTAGATAACAGTGGAGCTTGTTGGATTTGATTAAACGTTTCCAACGGTAATGAAAAAGGAAGTTGAAAGGTAATAGTAGCAGTTTTATGGCACTCCTCAATCGCCTTTAATACCCGTTTTTTGGCTAACCCTTCGGGAAAGATATTTTTGTACATTGAATGCCAGTCAAAGTTCGATATGCCGACCGAGGGAACAGTTAATTCCTTGGCAACTCGAAACGCCCAAGGGACGATATCAGAAACAATAATATCGATCCCTTCATTAACACACCATTCCTTTTCGGCTTTCACCCAGGCATTTAGACTCTCAACAAATCGTTCAACAGTTTCCAAGGTAGCGTGCACATCAACATCCATTCCCTCTTTTTGAGAAATAAACCCAATATCATTAACGCCATTAGTTCTGACGATTACCCTACCCTTGAATATTTCCTTCTTCAAGGCTTGTATCAACAAACCTGCACCATAGTTAGCGCATACCACTACACGCCAGTCAGTACAATGCATTATTTCCTGAATAACAGCAATTTGCCGGCTTGCATGACCGTAACCGAGATCCGTGATATAAAAAGCGACTGTTCTCAATCATAAAAACTCCCGTTCTTTAAGTTATGCCCGGCATCAAGCAGTGTCCGTTCCCTTCTGGCCAACTCCAGATCCGATCTAACCATCATGTTAACTAATTCATCAAAAGACGTTTTCGGTTTCCAGCCAAGTTTCTTCCTGGCTTTGCTCGCATCACCCAACAGGATATCCACCTCAGCAGGCCGAAAATACCTGGGGTCAATTTCTACGTACTCCTTCCAGTTGAGTGACAACCTCTCAAAAACAGCTTCCACAAATTCCCTAACTGATCTGGTTTCCCCGGTCGCAATAACATAATCGTCAGGCTCTTCCTGTTGCAACATCAACCACATAGCTTCCACGTAGTCTCCGGCATAGCCCCAGTCGCGTTTAGCGTCAAGGTTTCCAAGATAAAGCTTTTCTTGCAAACCAAGTTTGATCCGCGTTGCTGCCCTGGTAATCTTCCGTGTAACAAAAGTTTCCCCGCGCCGCGGGGATTCGTGGTTAAACAATATACCATTCGCTGCAAATAAACCATAGGCCTCACGGTAATTAACAGTTTGCCAATAGGCATATACTTTGGCCACTGCATACGGAGACCGCGGGTGAAAAGGCGTAGTTTCCTTCTGAGGAATCTCGTGTACCTTACCAAACATTTCAGATGAGCCAGCTTGATACATTTTTACAACTTTTCCTGTCCGCTGCTGGTAATCGCGAATAGCTTCTAACAACCGCAAAGTACCTAAGCCCACAATGTCCGCTGTGTATTCAGGCTGTTCAAACGATACTTTGACATGAGACTGTGCTCCCAGATTGTAAACCTCATCGGGCTGAACCTCTTCCAGTACCCTTCTAAGCCCTGTCCCGTCACTCAAGTCACCATAGTGTAAAAATAGCCTCACTCCTTGAAGGTGTGGATCCTCGTAAAGGTGGTCGATCCTATCCGTGTTAAAAGTTGACGAACGGCGTATCAAGCCGTGGACCTCGTAACCTTTGTCCAACAATAGCTCTGTAAGGTACGACCCATCCTGGCCAGTAATTCCAGTAATTAGCGCTTTGTTAGACATCTTTTTCCTCCATCCTTTCCCTCAACCCTACGCTAACGATTATTAAAGAAACTAACCCAGTCATATCGACCTGTAACCTTTTTTATTACCGAAAAGGGTGTATCAAATGCTGTAATTGTTAATCGGTTTATGTTATACAATTCCTTAGGCGGAATAAGTGACCGAGCTTCTAAGGTACCAAATGCTGCTTCATATCCAACGCCTGCAACAATCTCTAACACTCTGTTATCAAAATCTCCATACGGATAGGCTAAATAACGGACTTTTGTACCGGTTATACTCTCCAATATTTCTTTGGATCGCGATAGTTCCGACCAAATCTCTTTTTCTGAAAGCGTGCTGAGTCTTCGGTGCGTAAGGCAGTGTGAACCGATCTCCACATTAGGATACGAGCTTAATGCTATTACATGTTGAGGATTTAAGAACCCTGGGTATCCTAAGGTCCCAACTTGGACAAATATTGTAAAGGGGATATTTTTTGCACATAGAAATGGTGCAACCCGTTCCGCAACTGAAATTAATCCATCATCGAATGTTAAGACAATCTTATGTTTTGTTTTCTCATAAGAATGAATGAAAAGTTCATCAATCTTAACAATGCATGAACTTTGCTGAATAGCGAGAATTTGCTGTATAAACATTTGAAACGAGGTAGTATAATAGTCTAGATATTGATTTTCAACTATATCATGGTAGCATAAAACTGCGGCATATCCCGATGGTTTTTTAGGGCGAGTAACAAATGAACCTAGATTTTTTACCAATTCTTTCATCCTAACTCTGTTTGACACCAATATTTTTACCCCATTTTCGCCCTTTCACCCAATCTTTTTCTGCTGTTACCATGATATATAATATATTCCTTAACTTGATACCATTTCGGGTAGCTTGATAAACCATTGCCAAGATTGCTCCCAAATGTGCCCAACAAAATGCTAGATTATATTTTAAACCTCTCTGACCATGTTTCATCGCTAAATAATGATGGTTATAAAGATATCTGTAAGCATAAACCTCAATCCCAGCTCGTCCACCCGGGGAATGGTAGTGTATAATGACTGCATTAGGCTGATATGCCAATAAGTATTTATTTGAAACCATTCCGGCAAAATCTACATCTTCCCAAAGGTGAGTTAATCCTAGTTCCTCATCGAACTGAAATACATCAAACACGTTACGTTTGTATGAACAACAACCCATCAACAACCTTGTTGGTGACAAACTTGTAATTTTTCTTTTATATTGCATTGAAGGAAATGAAGATGGGAGGAATGATCCATTTCCGTTATCAGAGTTTAATAAAAATAACCATTTACAAAATCTTAGTATAGGACCCCACTGTTTAATTTCTTCAGCGTCATTTATCTTCCCTCCAACACCCATTATTTGTGAATTTGAAATATAGGCTTCTTCGATCCTTCGCATGTAATCAGGCTCTAAGACTACATCATCGTCTAAAAAATGGACTACATCTCCAGTACATTTTTTCACTCCAATATTTTTCTGATATGCTACATTACGTACATTTGTTTTGATTACATTAATATTGGCTTTGCCAAGAAAACTTGATACAGCTTCTTCTACTTCTAAATAATTAGCACAAGCAACAATGACGATTTCAGATAACTGTACTTGTTGTCTCAGAATTGATTCAAGACACTTCTGAAGGGGGACATAACGACCCACTGTAGGTATAATAACGCTGTGGTTCACTTAATAGTCCCCCTCATAAATTTCTAAATATCTTTGTGCATGACAATACCAGTCAAGATAAGAGCGTGCAATGGCCGTACGGCTTTTCATATAGTCACGGACGGCTGAATCTTTAGTAACTTTCTTAAGTGCTTCAGTTAGCGCTCCCAAATCTCCTCTAGAGAAAACTATTCCATTTCCCCAGCGAGTCAAACCAGTTAATTCATCACCGGCTGAGGCATCACTTGATAAAATAACTGGTAATTCACAGCTAATCGCTTCACGAACTGCCACTGATGGTCCCCCTGCCCAAACTCCAATATCTGCGGCCGAGAATATACCTGGTAACTCATTTCGAGGCCTAGCTCCTAAAATGCGGACGTGTTCTTTTAGGTTTAAATTCTCAGCCAACATTTGAAGCGCCATTATATATTCAGGAATACCTCCACCAACTAATAGGTAAAAGATTGATACCCCTTCTTTAACAAGTCTTGACACTGCCAAGATTATATCCTCAAAATTGCGGTTGGGCAGTATTTTTCCTACTGTGATTAAAATAATCTCCGACTCTTTAATTCCCCATTGAAGCCTAATTTCTCTCCTTTTTTCAGTATCGTATGAAAACATTTTCAAATCCGTCCCCAATGGTATCACTTGTATTCTTGAAGGTGCTACACCTAACAATTCAGACAACATTTTTTGCTCTTCAAATCCGATTGCGGTAAGAGCATCTGCTTTAAAGGCTTCGTAACGCAATGCATGTTTTTCATAAAGATTCCAGTACATCCGCTTTAAAAAACTTGAATAAATATCTGTATTGTAATGTGCTGCATGACTATCATAGATTAGGCGATACCCAATCTTATCTTTCATATAAGCCGCTGTAAGTGCTGCTGGATTATATAACATATTATGAACATGTACAACCTCTGGCCTGAGTTCGGTAATTTTTTTAATCAAACCATGCATGACACAAAACGTACGTTTCTCAAAAAATATAGGCAGCCGTAAGACGGAGACTCCATCATCTCCGATGTATATCCCCGGGGGAAGTTGCCTTTTTGAATCAATACTCTGGTATGACTCCGTCAAACCTAGCCCTTCTGGCCACTTGGAAGTAGAAGTAATAATCGTTACTTTATGACCAAATTCTTGTTGGCACTTAGCAATGTAATTAATTTGATATCCCAATCCGGGGGGATAAAAAACTTCGACATGTACTATATTCATCTGGTTTTTCCACCTCGAAAACTTCGGATTGACCCCCGAATTTTGGACACTATGCCTTCCGTGGAGGGCTTTTCGTAGGATTTATTCAGTTTACTTGCTTTAGGCAAATGTCTGTACCAGGCTGACAATCAGCTCTATTTGTCGTGCGTTTGAGTCTACCCTTGTTGCACCCGCTATACCCTGACAGGCTTATAGGTTGTTGCCGTTGTTACAATATGCTGCATAGAACTCACGCGGAGCCATGTACTCCAAACTGGAGTGGATCCTGCGCTCGTTATTGCAGACCATAAAGTCTGCAACAATCTCGTAGGCCTCCGCATAGACTGTTAAATTCCCCGCGAGACAGGCATTCCTCTCTGAGTATCCTGTGAAACGATTCAATATGGGCGTTCTTATTGGTGGGAGTGCGATTGGGAACTCGCTCATGCTCTATGCCTATAGCCCCAGGCAAATTTCCTCAAAAGTATTGGCAATGAACTGGAGACCGTTATCAGACCAATAACAGGCTTCTCGCTCGCGGCCGGCCCACGTTTATCCCCTAATAGGCCTCGTCGAGACCGTACCCGCCTGGCCACTTAGCAGTCGACGTAACGATCCACACGTCGTGGCACCTCGCGCGCTGGTGGTGGGCCAAGTAGCCTATCTGATAACCTAGACGAGAGCCGTAGTAGTTTTCCACATGTACGATACGCATAGTGATCAATCGCCTAGCGTGCAACATTCTGACGTATAAATGTGAGTAAGTTCTCCCTACAGTTCAGCGTAAGCATTCCGACGTCACCGCTGTCCTCCGACGGATTGCTCTCCAGCAATGCAATCACTTCTTCAGCGTCGCGAACGAAGTGGACTGGATGACCCTCAAGGTACGCCCTGCTCACCGGTGTATCCAAGACCGCCACAGGAATTCCCGCAAGAATCGCCTCGAAGAGTGCTGTGGAGTAAACACCGATGACGGTGTGGGCTTGCTGTAGTTGTGCTGAGAGGGGACGCTCGCCGTCAATCAGGACCTGGGGGTGTCGTGCTAGCCGTTTTCGAAGGGCTTCCGGTAACACCTCCAAGGGATGCGGACGATACACAACTTGCAATGACCGCGGCTCGTGACGCAAGAGTGCCTCGGTAAAATTAACCAACATGCCCGTTATAGTAGGCTGAGATAGGACCAGAACAGTTCCCCGGCTGCTCTGTTTATTGCTGTCGACCTCTACCCGAGAGAGGGGCTCCCACTCCGGGCATCCGACCGCTACTTTCTGGACAGGAAACCGCGGCAGCTGAGAGTCCCAATAGGAGCCGTACGTGAGGAAGAAACTGGGGAGGTACCGTCTGAGCTTGCTGGGATAGCGACTTGCGTAGTTGTACGCACCATGGTACCGGTTTACAACTCCGTGCTGGACCTCCGCCGTGACGACTCCTCTTTCATGGCAGCGTAAGCAAAGCATTGCCCTCCACCCCCCGTACGAGGCACAGTGAACGAACATCAGCGAAGGACGCATTCTATCAAGAACCCGTTGCCACAAAGGATCTATAGCAAGTGCTTTCACAAGAATTCGTGCCGTGGATTGCTCCAAGGCTCCGGTAACGCGTAAACCGTCTTTCTCCAGGGCATGACGCACGTCTCGAACATATCTGATCGCTTTGGACCTCCGCGGTAGGCTTGCTCGGGCTGAGACCTCCGCCAGTAGATGTAACAGATCAAGATCGTACACGCCCGGCACTCTGGGATGCCGGTGCCCACCCGGACCTGGATCCTCGAAAAGCACTAGTTCTGGAAGGATCTCTTTGTAGCGGTCATATATGGTATCCACCCAAACCCCCGATCGGGGGTCCTTTCGGCGAAGCCCGGCCGATGATACTGCCCCTAGCCTCGCGTCCGGTATCCGTGTAACGAGCTCGAGACTCAGCGCGGGTCGAGGGCGGGCATTCGCATATGCGCCCTTTAGTGTAGGAACGCTGCCAGAGCTGTGGCCGACGATAAGCTCCACTTGCTCCCGCACGAGCGCGAGCAGGAGGTGTGACCTAATGAGCGGCCAAGCTTCAACGCCTTCGACGCGCTCACTAACCAAATCGCTGCGCTCTTCAAACACCAAGAATCGGTCAACTACGTCGCCAAGAGCCGGATCCATTGGAGGACATCACCGCTTTCCTCGTGCTATCAACGTTCGACGTTTTGTCTTCGTCCAAGCCAACAAGGCCGAAGAAACACGCGTTGCTCCATGAGAATACCCAAGCCAACGAAAAGTAAGTTCCTACGCCCGCCAACCAAAGAAGGTTAGACCGGACCCATCCGCGCCCTCGCGTCTGCCATCGAATGGTGCAAAAAAGCCAAAGCAGGAATAGGAGTAGGCCAACGATGCCGTAATCTAGCAGCACCTCTAGGAAGGTTTGATGTGTTGAGATAGGCTGCCCTTTGACAGTGCTTCCGACAATGCGGGACCAGCCTCCTCCTCCACCAAATAGCCATACGCCCGGGGAGGCACTGACATACGCCTCCACGGCGTTGATCCACAGTTGCCACCTGTCGGTCGTCAATGTGTCAATGGTAAGCGGCACTGAGACATCCATGGACCCAACTAGCCTGGACCGAATGATGGCCTGGATGTCCGTTCCGGTCCTAGCAAGCACTAACACGAGCAGTATCCCGGCCACAGTGGCGCTCATGGTACGCCAATACGTGACCTTAGACCCTCGCCCTGAGACTGCTCCTCGGCTCAACTCTTCCAGCTTCATCAGCACAACCAGGATGATCGCGACCGCAATACCACCTTTAGAAAAAGTCGATACCAAGCCGACTACGAGCCCTACCAGGACGATGGTCCGTATTCGAGGATGCCATCCATTATGGGACGACACCAACAGAACAATCCCGAAGAGCATGAGCCTAGCATACTCGTTCACGTCCGTGAAGCCCCAAGCAAGTCGTTCAACCCCGGCCATCACGATCTTGTTCATCCGCAAGGCTCCGGTAGCGAGAGAGGCAACCGCCGCCAGCACAAACAAGGATCTGACCTCCGGTAAGCTCTTTGGGTTCGAGGCTAAGTAGGACCGCATTACAAGTACAATAGCTATAACACCCAGCATCCGTGGATCCACTTCTGTCCGCAGTAAACTCATCCCAATGGCGTACGCCATGAAGCTGGCCAGAAAAGGGTAACCCTTGTCTAGTCGGATTGCACGAGTATGTAGTACCTGACGAAGCACCAGACTTGCAGAGGCCGCCGGGACTACAAAACGCACCAATGACTCACCAGACTCCAACGCGGAACTACCGTAGCTCAAAACGACGAGAAAGAACGCGTAAATAGCTATCACGGGCCGCCATAGGCCTAGAAGGAAGACTGCGCTCGCGAACGCAAGAGCAGCACCCCGTGAACTCACGCTCCAGAGCATTGCCACATACAGCCCTGTAACGAGAACAGCGCTTCCTAGGAGCCGTGAAAGATGTCCTGATTGCGCACCCATTAAAATTCACATCCCACCCTAAACCCGCGACCGTGAAGTCGACCGTTTCAAGGTCGAACGGCGTAAATTGAAGCATGATCCCTTGGGGTGTGTGCTTCTGCACAATATACGTAGTGTTACCAACCGAATCTATCGCAATGTCTCAAGTGGCCCTCACGTGTTGGGATCGCTCCAGTAGGTAGGTGACTCAGTCATCGCTGCATGTTACCCGGCGGTGTTCGCTTGCCGGGCGAGCGTGAATGGCGGCTCAAGTTGCTTGGATGTTAGCCGCCAGCCACCGATCTGGTTTGAGAAACCCACAGAGGATCAACGAGACATCGCCGTTGAACGCGTATCCGCGTGGGTCTAAAGAACCCGACGCCCATCCACGCCAGCATACCGAACAATCAAATAAGCATGGACCACTCCAGAATCGTATCTGCAGGAATGTCGAGGGCAGCCATCCGGCCGACGACCTGATCGATTTGGTTCGCGGGAATCCCAGAGCCAGGCCGCTTCGCAATCAGTTCCTCAGCCGTGATCCGTGTACCCTTTCCGATGAACGAGCGTGCTACAAGGCTTCTTCGCGCCCTTGCCCGGGCCAGCAACTCGGCAGGCAGGAGCTCGCGCTGCTCTGACCCTAAGGCGTCCCAGACGATCCGCAGGTTGTCTGTCAAGAGCTTTAGGTCCCCGGGATTCATCGCATGATAATGGTCGTTCCCAGGAAGCGTCTTGTCTAGAGTGAAATGCTTTTCGATGATTGATGCTCCGGAAAGTGCTGCAGCGGTAAGTAACGCCATTCCCTGATCCGGGCGTGTGTGGTCCGAGTATCCGACCACGCAGTCCGGGAACACCTTAGCAAGATAGGCTATGAACCGGAGATTCGCTTCGGCGTAATCGGTCGGATAGTGCAGAATGCAATGCAGGAGCGCGACCTGGGGTGCTCCATTTTCCTTCAGTACATCCACTGCCGTCGCGATTTCAGCCAACGTGGACGCTCCAGTGGACAGAATGACCGGCTTTTTCTTTCGAGCAATGTACCGAAGCAACTGAACATGCGTGATGTCAGCTGAAGCCACCTTATACACTGCTACCAATGGCTCCAGGAAGTCGACCGCCTCAAGGTCGAATGGCGTTGAAATAAACGCAATACCATATCTTCTGGCAACGCTTGCTAAATGCCGGTACTCTGGCTCGTCGAATCGGTCGTACCTTCGGAAATACTCCCGTTGGGTGCTTGACTCCTGCCAATAGGCCGGAGAGTCTACCGCTGCGAGTTTATCGGCCTTATATGTCTGGAACTTAATTGCATCAGCGCCGGCCTCGGCTGCTTGAGCGATCAGCCGCTCGGCCATTGCTAGGTCACCCTCATGGTTCACTCCCGCCTCTGCTATGACAAACGGCCTATCCCCTGTTCGAATGATACGCCCGCCAATCTGGAATTCTGCCATGTTCCCATACCTCCATTCGCACGTACCGAGTCGTCCTTACGGGCGCGCCATGCATGGTATGATGCCAGGATTTCATTAATCACGCGAGTTGTTCCTGATCGCAAATCATACCTTAGTAGCCGGTCCCGCATCTCAACTAGTTTGGCGCGGTTTAGGATCAGTTCTTCGAGCACGCTCGCCAGCCGACCCTGGTCTACGCCAGTCGCAAGACCTAAGTCGACTGCCCCCCCACTCAGGCGAGCAAAGGTATGCGTAGCCTCTCGCTGATTCTGACTCACGGTCACCATGGGAACGCCTAGCGATGCCAGTTCAAACACTGTCCGACCATTGGATGTCACGGCCAGCAACGCACGGCGCATAAGCTTGCTCATACATTGTACCGTCGCATGAAGCTCGACCCGCGCCCCTCGCGACCGAACGCGGTCTAACTGCATCTGATAGGTACTGCCTCGCAGATTTCCTGGCCCCAGGACGACCAATAACTCAAGGTCGGGTACCCGCGCAGCCACTTTCATAACGGTTTGAATAGTCAGACCGGTCAAGTCATTCGGGTCTGTGCCGCCGAAAGTCACTAGGAGCGTGTTCGTCGTACCCCACTGAGGATCAGGTCGGCTTAGGAGAAACTCCTCCCTCAGGCAAGCATACTGCCAACCGTAACGCTGGTTCGAGACAGGTGTCGAGTACTCGTACAATGCGTTAACGGTTAGATCCGCCGCAGCCGCGCCTGAACCTAGATCCTCGAAGTTAACCACAGCGCACGGGTGCGTTTTCTTGAGGGTTTCAACGTACTCACGGCTCGTGTCCAAGATGTCGTTGATTATAAGGTCGTACCCTTCCTCCCCCACCAAGTGCAGGAAAGCTTCATCATCATCCACCATGACAACTCGGTAGTTTTGCCGGGCAATGACCTCAGCTGCCAGTTTCGAGTCGCGATTCACCGCCATAGTGAGTTGAGGAACGCTTAATCGGCTGGCTAACGTAAGGGCGCGGTAAGCATGGCCAAGGCCGGTCATCTGATTTCCGGTGACCCGAATGACGACTTTAGGCGACGACAAGCGAGCTTCTGCTACGGTCCAATCCGCCCAGGTGTCGATATCGACCGCCTCGTCCTCTGGGAGCACCAAGAGGCCTGTCTTGCCCCCGATGCGCTGCCCGGCTGCCATGAGAGCGCGGCGTGTCACCACCACCGCTCCGGTTTCGCGCCAGAACGGCGGCAGCCACTGGCGATTGCGTCGTTCGGTATACGCCGGGACGGGGCACCCTTTCTCCTCAACCCAGTAAAGGTGCCTTGCATCAGTAACCGTCAGGCAGGCGTCCAGATTCTCTTCCTCCAACTTGGAAATGGCACGTATGATAGTCGTTGCTGAGACCAGTGGGGAAGTGGGCTGCACTGTTACTATGACGGGGATCGTGCTGCCGGTCAGCCGCTCCACTTCGGCCCATGTATGGGCGATTACAGAGTCAAGAGTCGTAGTGTCCTCAGCAAGTTCCATCGGGCGCCGCACCACGTGTGCCCCATACTCCAATGCAACCTCGGCAATCTCCTCATCCTCTGTGGAGACGACTACCCACGCCCGAGGAACCTGCTTGGAAGTTTCTATCACGTGGGCTACCAATGGCTTGTCAACCAGCATCCGCAAGTTCTTTCTCGGGATCCCTTTTGAGCCTCCTCGCGCGGGAATGACAATAAGGCTTGGGGGCATCGTGAGGCGCAACGGTACAGCCCCATCTTGCTCGGGACGCTCAACAATGTCCATCGCACAGCTCCCTTCTATCCACACCAAACTAATGTCACGTCACGTAATTGTCTTGATTTCCAATCACTTTATTTTTGGTCGAGCTTCCGCCGGCTGCCGTTTTCGTCCGCACGGTCTGTTCCAGCACCTTGCGCTCCTCATCCGCCAATTAGATAGCTGGTGCGTACTTCATGAGCAATTGGTAACATTACCAGGATTGGAAGTCAACTAGATTGCGTGACGCGGGTGCACAAAACAATCGTGAACCACAAAGTGGTAATCATGAAGCTTTTTTAACCCCAAGTTTCGCATCGCAGATTCACCAAAATGGGATATCCTGCCAGGTTAATTGAATTAAACGAGACAAGGTTTTCTTGTTAGGTTGCTGCCATATACTTTTTCACCCACTCGTCGATGATTTGGCCGTAGTCCAGCGGGACATTCAACAACTCTATCAGGATTTTGGGATGCGGTAGCCGGAGAAGTTCCACCAGGATTTCAATGGGTTCGGTGATGTTGGTGCCAATCCAACGGCGAATACCGAAGGGCTGCAGGCGTTGTTCCACCAGGGTGGTGTTGCCGAATTGTTTCTGTAACTTCTGGGGGCTGAGCTTGGTCTTCCCATACTTTTGCAGATACCAGGCAGCAAAGTTGATGACGAACATGCCCAGCACCTTGAGGAAGCAATAGGCGTCTACCCTGCCGTCTTTACGGAGCAGTATCTGGGTGAGGTCCATCGCTCCTTTGAGAAACCGGAAGCTCATTTCAATGTCGTTTCGTCCCCGGTAGCGGGTGAGCAGTTCTTCCGCCTTGACCCTTTCTTTGAGGTGGTTGGTCAGGAGGACGAAAATGCCGTCAGTCTTGGCTAATTCTTGAATTACGGCTTGGTTCTTTTCCCACGCCAGGGTGACGGCCCCGTACTGGTTGGTGTCTACCGTAACTTTATAGGCCCGGCGCATGTCCGGCTTGCCTTTGAAGATCTCCTGGACTTTCTGCTGGCATGCTTCTTTGGTTCTCAGGTTACGCTTGTTGAGTTTTGCCTGTAGTTCCTGCAGGGCTGTCTCTACTTCTTTGATGTCCTCCTGGCGGTGTTGGGCGTCCCGCTGTTGTTTTTCCGTATCCCGGTAGATTACTGCTCGCACGGTTACTGTAACGAATTCCCGTGTTCCTTTTTTACGCCGTGGTTCCCCTTTCTTCCGGGGATTGGTTTCTACCTGAAAGGTGTACTCGGTTTCGGCCGCCAGGTAATGGGAGGGCCGGTCCTGTTTGATCTCCTGTTTGGACCGGTAGTTGACAGGGGTAAAAGCAGCATCTCCCAAGCGCTCTAGCTGTTCCACCACCCAGGACCGGCATAATTCGTCTTTCATCGGGCCGATGAAGTAGGTGCCGGGAGTTTGCAGCATCAGGTAGATGTTCTCTTGGGTGGCAATCCCCCGGTCCATGATGATTTCATGTTCTGCTCCCTGAACTAACTGCCGGATTTGTTCCAGGGTATGGGGAAAAACCTCTCCTCCCTGGACGTTGCCCGGGTCGATGGCTGCCGTAACCGGTAAGGAGGTACCCGCCGCGATGGTCACATTGAGCATCAACTGTTTCCGGCCGGGGATCCCGCCGTGACCGTACTGGAACTTCCCGTTACCCTCCATCATGCCGCGACTAATATAAAATGAACACTTGAATTCCTTTTTTCTATCAATGCCGCTGCTTCAATAATTACATCAAGGCCATTAGGAACTCCATGCGCCCCAGTATAAACACCTTGAACTTATCGGTTCCTCGCTGTTTTGTGTAGGCGAACATTAGTTCTATTACCTTTAGATACGGCTGTTTATCGAAACGTAGCGGAGACCTTTGATATGGAGAATGCCTGTGTACCGCAGTCTGGGCCATAACTGGCTTTGTACTTCCTCGCCAGCCACCAGCCTACCAGGGCTGCAAAAGGGTGCATGGAAGATCCTATTATCACATCTGGTCTTTTAAAGCAGCGGGCAGCACCCACCACTCTAACACCATAAGAAACCATATTTAAAATCCTGCGCCGGTCATTACCATAATAAGGTACAGTGTTTAGCCAGACAAAACGAACACCTTCGTAGTCTTCCACCTTAAGCTTTTCTTCGGGTGTGATCTTGATGTACTTTTTAGTGTTATGGTCAAACCCGGAGGCAAAGATAGTAACCTCGTAGCCTCTTTTGACCAGCTCTCTGCCAAGATCGTAGTGACGTGTACCACCCGCCATATCAGGGCTGACGGCATAGTGATTAAGTATCCAAACACATTTGTTTGTCAATGTAGAACCCCTTCCATCACCGCATGTTTATTTCAATAAAAACTCGAGCTAGGTATTGCGTGTGCGCAACACCCTGGCGGGGTTACCAGCCACAATCATATTAGGCTCGACAGACTTAGTAACGACTGCACCAATACCTACAAGGGCGTAATCCCCCACTTCTACTTTATTAATAATCGTTGCCTGCGGTGCAATCCAAACGTTCTTGCCTACGCGAACACTTCCACTGATTTCTGCACCTGCTATTACGACTGAATTTTCCCCAATTCTAACGTTATGTGCAATAAATACGTGATCGTCAGTCTTTACTGAGTTTTCAATTATCGTATCTTCTAGTGTACCCCTTGCAATAACGTTCAAAGAACCTATTTCTACGTTATCACCAATCACCACTCTGCCAATGTGTGGTATACGAAAGGGAACACCATTTTCATCATACTCAAACCCAAATCCTTCTTCACCAATGACCGTATTTGACTTGATTAAACACCGTTTCCCAATGACACATTTTTTACGGATAACGACATGATCGCGAATGATTGTTCCATCGCCAATTTCAACGTCATCTTCGATTACCGTGAAGTTACCTATGTAGACCTCTCTTCCAATTTTCGCCGTTGGCGCAACAACCGCAGTCGGTGCAAGACCTGTCGGCCTTTCAGGAGAAAAGAAACGTTGAAGCACTCGCGCGAAGTCAAGTCTAGGGCGGTCCGAAATAATGTGTGACACCGTTATTTTTCCTTGAAACTCCTGGCCTGCAATTACTAAAATATCTGACCGACAGTTTAGTTGCGCCAAAAGATCAGGGCTGTATTTCTTTGCAAAGACCACGCTGTTAGAATCAGGGGCAAATGCAGACGACGGCTTGTTTATCTCAAAATCAGGACCAACCAATTGCCTGCCCAAAAACGTAGCAATTTCAGACGCTTTCACCTTCATAAGTACTTCCCTTCCTAACGAATTATCAAACGGAGAACCTCAAACGCTTCGGCATAGGGTGCATTAATGGTCACGCCTCGTCCTCGAGCCCATCCCCAGATAAAATCCTCGCTTGCATATGGGCGGTGTTTTTGCGATTTGTATGCAGATAGCGCCGTAATTTTTGCCTTTATATTTTCCTCGTGCAAAGCCACTACCGCCTGAGAACGAAACTCAATGGTATTCCAAGGAAGCTCATAACCAAGAATAGTAACTTGCTTAAACGCCCTCAGTGCTTCCTCGGTGACCGTCTGGTGATCCTGGTGTACATCAGTGCTCGCATGTACAAGTACCATGTGAGGATTAATTGTTTTTCTAAGTCGGACAAGGTCTTCTAATATGTCTTGACGATACTTAGGAAAATTCCTGACAGGATAGTCATAGATTTGGATGTTTTCCTCAGGTAATCCCAATATTTTACCTGCTGCTTTGGCTTCATGAACTAGGATATCCTCAGGAAATCCGTCAGGAAGGGATTCTTTTGCGGTAGAAAACACAACCGAGAAAACTTCTACACCGCTCGAAACTAAACGGTGCAAAGTACCTCCTGCCCCAAACTCAGCATCGTCAGTATGCGGTGACAACACTAGCACTTTCCCTACCTGCCACATTACATCACATCCTTTCTATCCGTACATTGATGTTACTATTCTTTCTGCCGTCTTTCCATCACAATAAGAGTTACAATCCTTTCTAGCTTTTTGCAGTAAAAAAGCTTTAAACGGCCTCCACAATATAACTGGATGAAACAGGCTCTACTGCTTTAGCCCATCCCATGTTTACAAGTTCCACTCATACGGCTTCTTTAGAGCCCTTGCCAAAAAATAAAATCTCTTCTTAATTCAATAGTTTCGAGGTCATCCTCAATATTATTTCTTACACCTCTCTTAGAGAAAACAACATCACATATTTTGTCAAGTTCCGTTTCCTGCGATTATAGCTTGTTTGAAGCTATTTATCAAATTGTGTTCCCAGCTATCCCCAGGCAATACATGGCATTTGCAAACTGCTCCTCTGGCACTCTTGATAAAAATGCCAAATGAATCGTTTCACAAAGCATTGCTTTTGACATCGAATCTCTATGGTTGCAAAGGCATCAATTTGTTTAAAGGGGTGCTACACATGGTTGAACCGATCCAAGGCGTAATGTTCGTTAATCCTGAAATCAGGGATGACCTCTTCTACTGGCAGGCTGCCCACCGGTACCCGTGGGAACAGTTTACCAACATCGCGCAGGAATTCCTCCGGGCTCGTTACCAGGAACTTAAATGCCGCTTGCCCCCAGCATAAGGTTAGGAACAACTGTTCGCGGACGAGGCGTTACATACGGCCACAAAGTTATCATAAACCATGGGCTGAAGATTGTCTAGCACCGGTTTTATTCACTTGGTAATGTATGGTGCACGATAATTAAATGCACCCACGTGACGCGACACTAGGCCAAGGCCCGCTTAGGGCGTTCGGCCAGTACCACCCAACGGACGGCCTCGAGCATCCAGCCGGTCTGCGTACTATGGCCAGCCGACCCGATCCCCAGATGATAGTCCCGCTCGGGAGTCTCAAACTCCTCCACGCAAACCCTACCATATTCCATCTCAGTAGATGGATGAGCCCTCACAACTGGCCTCTTGCTCTTGAGGAGCCAAGCCATCGGCGCAGTGCACCTTGGAAAGGTAACCACGCAGCCAGGTAGACGCTCGCGCCAGCGGCGATAATGGTCGCTAACGCCAGGATCCCTTGCTGCTTTAACCATCGGTCCATGGCCCAGATCACGGTTACCATCAACGCCGATGGAAGGCCGATGGTCCATATGTCCTGCAAGCTCGGTCCGACGAACACGCGGTATCGCCGTTCTGCCTGAAAGAGAAGCAGCAAGGCCACGGCGCCATGTGCCACAACGGCGGACCACGCCGGGCCAGCTACGCCCAGTGCCCGGACCATCCAGAGGTTCAGCAGTACACTCAGCCCTGCTCCTATCCCAACGTAAGCCGGAAGCTGCACGGTCGCCTCATGGAGCTCCCATGGTTTGACCAGGAACGAGTACAACCCGCCGAATACCGCGGCAAAGGCCACGGGCCCTACCACTTGTACCGCGGGGGCATACTGGGGAGCCAGTAGCACATCCACGATCCGGGGGGCAAGGATAGCAAGGCCGAGGGCCCCCGGAATGGCCAATCCCAGGTAGACCAGGGCAAAGCGACGGACCAACCCCATCCCTTCGGCAGCCCCACGCGCGTTAACCCGCTCCCAGACACTTGGAACCATGACCATCAACAAAGACGACGCCATCATCGACACCGGCATCCACGCCAATGCGTAGCCCATTGCGTAGATCCCCGTACTCTCAGGACCCAGAAACCACTGAATCATGTAACGATCCGACGAGCTCATCACCCAGTTCACTAGTGCCAGCGGGATGAGCGGCAAGCCATAACGCAGGGCCCGGGAAAGTAAAGGGGAACTGGCCTCCCACGGCTTCGCCCAAGCCACCTGCCGCCGAGCCCAAATCGCGCCTACGCCGACACTACTCAGCCCCGCCAGGACGGCCGTGGTAAAGATGGCCGGTGTGCTCGAAAGGCCGAGGGACAGCAATGCCATCGGGCATCCCAACTGCCATAGCGGGTCGATCAAGCGCCCGGCGACGAAAGCCCCTGGTTGGTGCTCGAGCCGGTTGATCTGGCCGAGCAACCCCTGAAGCGATCCGATGACGAACAGCGCGAAAGCCCAGGGGATAAGACCCTGGATGGCCCCTGGCCACAGAGTCGACCCCACTAAGGCGGTAATGCCGACCATGCCGAACGCAGCTACAACACCCGCGGCCAGAGACGCCAGAAAAGGGCGCAGACTGCCAACCCGGCGATGTGCATCGTAATAGCGGAGCAGGGCGTTTTGGAAGACCGCCAAAACCAAGCTACTACCGAGCACGGCGGCCGTACTGACCAGCGTAAACTCGCCGTATACTTGCGGAGTGAACCACCGCGAATAAAGCGGTACCCGCACAAAGGAAAGCACGGCAGGCAAGATAGCAGAGAGCACGTACGCGAGGCCCTCCCGAAAGCGGATCTGCCCCGTGTGACCTGTTGACTGGCTTACGCCGCTACCGCGGGCCACCCCTAGCACAGTTCGGTCAGGCGCCAACCGCTTTCACCACGTCCCTGATTCTCATAACCAGCGAAAGACTTTGGTCCAATGACATTAATGTTACTCCCTCCAAAGTTTGATTCGATACACCTTTCTGTTACCGTATAGTACTAGAGGCGAGTTGTTCTTGAAACTCTTGCGAAATCCCCGGCCAGATGGGCAGACTCAGCACTTCATCTGCCAGTTGTTCCGCTACGGTTAAGGTCGGAGCCTGTTCTTTATACATGGGCAGCCGATGTACGGGCACAGGGTAGTAGACCATGGTACCGATGCCGTTGTGGGCCAGATGGTCTTTGAGTTCGTCTCGGCAGCCGTTTTGGACCCTTATGGTGTACTGGTGGTAGACGTGTTTGGCGTTGGGATCCTCGTAGGGCGTAATGATGCCGAGTACATCTTTTAAAAGTTCGTTGTAGCGGTGGGATGCCTGACGGCGGCCCTCATTGGCATTATCTATATGGGGAAGCTTCACCCTTAAGATGGCGGCCTGGATCTCGTCCAGGCGGGAGTTGTAGCCGATGGCTTCGTTATAGTACTTTTTCCTGCTCCCATGCACGCGGAGCATGCGGGCGGTTTCGGCAATCTGGTCGTCGTCGGTGGCGATAAGCCCCCCGTCGCCGAAGGCACCCAGGTTTTTGGAGGGGAAGAAGGAAAAGCAGCCCACGTCGCCGATGGTGCCAAGCTTTTTGCCCTTGTACTCGCCGCCGAAGGCCTGGGCAGTGTCTTCGATTACTTTAAGGTTGTGCTTCGCAGCCAGCTCCATGATGGGATCCATATCGGCTGCTTGGCCGTAAAGGTGTACCGGCAAGATGGCCTTGGTACGTAAGGTAATGGCTGGTTTGATAAGATTGGGATCTATATTAAAAGTCTTCGGGTCAATATCTACGAAGACCGGTATAGCCCCCACCAGGCTGACGGCTTCGGCAGTTGCAAAAAAGGTAAAGGGTGTGGTAATTACTTCATCACCGGGGCAGATACCTGCCGCCTTGAGGCCGATCACCAGGGCGTCGGTGCCCGAATTGACACCAATGGCGTGCTTGACGCCAAGATAGGCTGCTACTTCTTGCTCAAAGGCCTTTACGTTGGGACCCATAATGAACTGACCTGATTTTAATACCCCTTGAATTGCGGACATGAGATCGTCCCAGAGAAACTCGATTTCAGGCTTAAGGTCCAGTACAGGAATTTTGACTAACATACAGATTTTTACTCCCTTCAAGAAACCCTCAAAAGCTAATCAGTCTTTAACATTTCAGTGGGCGGTACCACACGGGCCAGTTTTGCGGGTAGCCCTTTATAAACCATGCCCGGTTCAGTGTCTTTGGTAACCAGTGCGCCTGCGGCAATGAAAGACTCCTGGGCTACAGTAACTCCCGGCAGGGTGATAGAACCTCCTCCTACCCTGGCTCCCCTACGGATGGTTGGTCCCTTGATGTATTTAAACCTTTCCTGGGTACGTCCCATATAGTTGTCATTGGTAGTGGTAACCATGGGGGCGATGAAGACGTAGTCTTCAATGATGGTATAGGCGGTGATATAAGCCCCTGTCTGGATCTTAGTATAGGAACCGATGGTCACCTGATTCTCAACAGCCACCCCACGACCGATGATTACACAGTCAGCAATAGTACATTTCTCCCGGATACTGGCCAGGTCGGCGACCAGGCAGTTTTCTCCAATAATAGTTCCGGCGTAGATTACCGCTCCGGTGCCCACGGTGGTATTATCACCAATAACCAACGGAGGCAGCTCCCCATCGATCTTCACGGTGCTGGTCTTGGCAGGCCGGGGTTGTTTACCCAGTACACTGTTATCGCCCACGGTAACACCGTTGCCCAGAATAGTTCCGGGGTAAATGGTTACGTTGTTACCGATGGTTACATCCCGCCCCAGGCTGACGTTTTCCATGGTCACGGAAAACCACCCGATGCGGCAGTTCTCCCCTACGGTTGCCGAAGGATGGACGTAATTTACCACCTGTTCCACCTAATTGCCCCTTTCTACCAACGGAAGCCTGACGGGCATACCCGTCTCGGCCGACTTGTAAATGGCCAAGATAATTTCCAGCGCTTTTCTTCCCTCTTTTCCATTCACTAGCGGGTCCCGGCCTGTTCTAATGGCTTCCACCATGTCCTCCAGGATGACCTGGTGCCCCGGTTTGGCTGTCGAATTATTCACTGCCTGCTTAAGGCTACTGGCTTCATCTTCAGAGTAACCGGCCACCCGCCAGGTGTTTAGAGTAGAAGCGGTCACGCCACCAATAACGGCAGTGCCGCTTTCCCCGAATACCGCCAGGGTTTCTTCCAGGTTTGTGGGGTATAGGGTAGCCGCCGCTTCGATGACCCCCAGGGCACCGCTGGCGAATTTGAGCACCGCCACTCCCAGGTCTTCCGTTTCGATCCTCCTTAAGCGGGTGGTGGTGTAGGCAAATACCTCGGTGACCGGGCCCATCATCCACTGCAGTAAATCAATATTATGAATGGCCTGGTTCATTAGCACCCCGCCGTCCATATCCCTGGTACCCCGCCAGGCATCCCGGTCGAAATATTCCTGGTTGCGGTTCCACCTGACGGTAGCGTTCCCGTGGGTAAGTGTGCCGAACCGGCCCTCGTCTAGGGCTTTCTTCAAGGCTTGTACCGCAGGTTTGAAACGGTTGGGGTGCACCACCGCCAGTTTTACCCCCGCCTGGCGGCACTCATTAATGATCTGGTCGGCATCCCCCAGGCTCAAGGCGATAGGCTTTTCCACCACCACGTGCTTACCGGCCCTTGCGGCATCTACAGCCATTTGGGCATGCATGCCGCTGGGGGTGCAGAGGTCAACCACGTCTATACCGGGGTCTTGCAATAATTGCTGGTAGTCGCTGTATTCCCGCGCGCCGAATTTTTCCCGGAAGGGGACGGTGCGGCCGGGATGGGTGTCGCACACTGCCAACAGGCGGGCACCTACGATTTTTTCGATGGCCTGGGCGTGTTTGGCGGCAATATGCCCGCAGCCGATAATGGCAAAATTAACGGTGTCCATGTCCATGTCCTCAGATCTTGACTATTTTCTCCCTGTTATTTTTCACATACTTCGTGGCGTTCCTGGTGTCTACTACTAATTGGGAGTGTTGTACCACCCATTCATAGTCGATGCCGGAATGGTCAGTGATGATCAAGACGCAGTCCGCCACAGCTAGCGTGCTTTCTGCCAGGAGCACGCTCTCAGCGCTGAAGGTGCTGTTGCCGTGGGGTTCAATAAAGGGAACCAGCGGGTCATGGTAGGTTACCTCCGCGCCGTGCCGGAGAAGCTGGTCAATAATCCGCAAGGCCGGAGATTCCCTGACATCAGCCACATCCTTTTTATATGCTACACCCAGCACCAAGATCTTTGACCCGTGAAGGCACTTTTGCATTTGGTTCAGGGCACGGATCACCTTGTTGACCACGTAATAGGACACTTCCACGTTGATTTCTCCCGCCAGTTCGATGAACCGGGTATGGAAGTCGTATTCCCTGGCCTTCCAGGTCAGGTAGAAGGGGTCGATGGGAATGCAGTGCCCCCCTACTCCCGGGCCGGGGTAAAAGGTCTGGATGCCGAAGGGCTTGGTGGCGGCGGCGTCCACCACTTCCCAAACGTCAATCCCCATCTTATCGCACAATAGCATCAATTCGTTAACCAGGGCGATGTTTACCGCCCTGTAGGTGTTTTCAAAAACCTTGGTCATTTCAGCAACTGCAGGGGAAGATACCGGTACTACGTGTTGAATGGTCTGGGCGTAGAAGGTGTAGGCCACGTCCAGGCATGCCAGTGTGACACCTCCCACCACCTTGGATGTGTTGTGGGTAGTGAACCGCTTGTTCCCAGGGTCCACCCGCTCGGGAGAAAAGGCAAGGAAAAAGTCTTGACCCACCTTCAGACCGGTAGCCTCCAGTTTGGGCAGGATGACTTCCTGGGTAGTGCCCGGGTAAGTGGTGCTTTCTAAAGTCACGAGTTGGCCTGAGCGCAGGTGTTTGGCGATTTCATTCGTAACGTTTACTATGTAAGAAATGTCGGGATCGCGGTTGGTGTTGAGAGGGGTAGGGACGCAGATGACGGTGACGTTGGCCTCCGGCAGGCAGGCAAAATCTGTATAAGCTTTAAGTTTGCCTTCGTGAACGACTTTTTGCAGGTCCTCGTCTTTCACGTCCAGGATGTAGTTTTCGCCGTTGTTGACCTTGTGCGCCCTTTTGGGGTTCTGCTCAATGCCTAAAACATTAAAACCCACCTTGGCCTTCTCTACCGCCAGCGGCAGGCCGACGTAACCTAGGCCTACCACGGCCACGTTAGCTGTGTGGGTTTGGATTTTTCTCTTCAATTCCGCTGCGGTTAAGTGATCGGCACCCGTTGCTTGCATAACTGCCAATTATACACGCCTCCCAAAAGACCTCTCATAAAAAGCAAAAAGGGGTTCTACACCCGTCCTTAGAACCTTCGCAAAATCCCGGCTTCCCTAAGACAGCTACTTTCGTCTAGGGCTCTGACTCCAGAACGAATTGATTCCACCTCGTCAATAGTAAATTGAGCGAAATCTGCATTAGCTCACCGGTTATTTCAAGTGGAATGTCGTGGTTTTGCGGGATATCAACAAAAGAGGTTTATACCCCAGTAATGATCTATTTGAATGGATTATACAGACTTAACCCGTGGTTTAAGAGGTGGTTAAAATCATTTTCGTTTCTGGTTATTAAGGTGGCAGCATGTTCCATGGCCGTAGCCGCAACTAAAGCGTCAGGTAGTTTCAACTTCTTATTATAAATATTCCGACTAATTTTTCTCAATTCTCCCGCTTTTCGGGCAATTTTAGAGTTTACATCGATTATTTCGCCAGTCTTTAAAGCGTCCTCAAACTGCCGCTCATCTTCAGCTGTCAAATTGGGATAAGAGAAAAGTTCGGCTTCTACTATGGTTGAATATATAATTTCAACTTCAGGATTTTCTTCTATTTCCGCTAAGAATTCAACTGCCGGAGTCAAGCCTTTCTTGTTATAGATAATTATATTTGTGTCAAGTAGGTACTTAATCAAATTCAGGCACCTCTCGATCAGTACGGTCCAGCATGTCTTCTATTTCTTTATCGGGACGATTTGCCCAAGTTCCTGCCATTCGTGTAAATACGCCTTTTGGTTTTTCTTTATTTGCTATCTTTAAAACAATCTTGTTTGTATCGGGAACAATTTCAATCAAATCACCTGGTCTTATCTTGGTCTTCTTCAATATTTTTTTTATGGAAATACGGCCTTCTGCATCTATTCTTGCTTTGATAGTAGGCATAATGATCACCTCCATCCTTATTATACCTGCAGTAGTTTAGCATATTTTCTTGTGAAATATCTTCGTACTGCATCTTACCCGGAAGGTAACAACCTGCCAAGGTCTCTTTTAAGGGGGAAGGGCGCTTTTTGCATCCAGTAGATGGCTAGTTTCTGCCTTTCGTTGTCCATCTAAAAGGTCACCCCGTCCCGATTCATGGCCGCATTAAGTTTTTCGTCAGCCTTCTTCAACTGGCGAGACAATTTTTTTCCTTACTGCATTGTCCATAAGCTAATACCCTGGTCATAAGTTATACCTTCCTTTTCCAGCCCACGTCAATGTTTCTTTGGGTAAACTTTTTTCCCTGTCCGAATAATTTCTGAAATAAAAGTACCTGCTTCAGCTTTATGGATAGCATTTGGGTGGTAAGCAATTGCCTCAATTCTAGGATCTACTTTAATTTTCTTACGAGAAAGTAATTGTAGATCTCGAAGAACATTTTCACCAAAGTCTGGTGAAATTACCGCTAGGTCTATATCACTGTCCTTATCCGCACGTCCTTTTGCGTAAGAACCAAAGAGAATTATCTCGGTAATTAGTACATCATCTAATAAGAGTTCTACATACCTGCTGATTATTTTTTCGAGATCAGTTTCAGTTGCGTAATTATCCATTCTATCACTTCCTTTTACGCGTTGGCTCTATGTCGTCAGGCCGGCGGTGAAGTCCACACTGGGTCGCCAGGCCAGAACGGCTTCGGTTGGCCGGGTTGATGGCGTAGCGGCGGTCGTCATATCTTCTCTAGTTCCTCCAAAAATGCCTCCGGCAACATCTCTATCTCTCGCAGTATCTCCCGGAGGAGTGGGCGAGCGATATCTCTGCCCGAGTGATATGGCAGTGTTGTCGTTCGTCCATCTTGGTGACGATAGAAAACGTGACTGCCCTTCTGTCTCACCTTGACAAATCCTAGATGTAGGAGAACCTTCTCCACGGTATGGAAGTCAAGTACGGGTAGCCTGCTCATGTACCGACCTCTATCTGCTGCAGGCCGACGAACTCGGGGAGATCTAGCATTAGCTCGTTGCTCGTAAGTTCTTCCAAGCAAAGCTCCAGCACTTCTTTCAAGTTGGCCCGTAACTCGTCCAGGGTCTTTGCCTGCGTATGTGCCCCTGGAATGCCCGGGACAAAGCCTACGTACAGTTCGCTTGCTTGGTCCCATTCCACGAAGGCTGTAAAGGTCCGTTTCATACGCCTCACCTCGCTTCATTTTTCCCAGAGCCGTCGCCACCAGGTGGCTCTCGGAGTAACTTAATTTAAGGGGTGATTGTTGTGGAGCGAGTCCCGTTATACCTCGACAGAGAATTATTAGATCTTATTCCAATGAGAACCTCACAACTTGAAGACTCGGTAAGAGAATTACTAGTTTTAGAATTATATCGGTTAAGGGAAATTTCCAGTGGGAAAGCGGCGGAATTACTCGGAATGGAACGATTTGAATTTGTGCGCTATGCCTCCCGCTTGGGTATTCCCTTTTTGGACATGGATAGTACCGAGTTCCAGGAAGAACTCATGAGTTTAAAGGAGTAATTGTACCCCCTTAATTAACGATATTGGATAGCACCACGAGGAAGTTGTCGATACGGTTTTTAAGGCTCGTTAAAGTTGAACCCATGTTTTTGGTTAATTCCTCCATTTTGCTCCATTCCAACTCGTAACCATAGAGATTGCGAAAGCGGTGCCTGAAACTCAGGTATTGCTGAATCTGAGCCGCCAGTTCAGCATCTATTACCGCGGGTCGTTTAGTGGGTATGTCCAGCGTCATCTGTTCCAAAAGTTGCCTGTGCCACCCTTCGCCGACCGGTACTGTCTGGTCAATTTCCCGGGCGATCGCGATAAAGATTTTTTCTATTCCGGAGTAAAAATCATGTAATATCGAAGCGTGCACCCTTAGCCGGACGCTTTCAACCTTGATTCCCCTCATCCTGGAAACCTTTTTTAGTTCTTCCTCCAACTTGTCGAGTTGCGAAAGTTCTTTTCGTATTCTTGCTTCCATTAGTAGCAAGTCCGGGGTCATAACTCCACCCCCTCTTTAAGGATATACGCCCGCACTTCCGCATCAATCTTTTCCAATTCTATTAAATCAAAATCAAAGGGCGCCATAATATTCATTACTTCGGAATAGACCTGCCAAAAATTGATGCTGTCATTCAAGTCCAAGATGGCAATATCTATGTCGGAGTGCTCCATAAACTTGTCCTCATTAAGCAGTGACCCGAAAAGAAAAACTTTACAATTATATTGTTGTTTCAGGTGAGCGGCGGCCAGACGGGCCCGCTCCATGGCTTGCCTGTAGCGGTTCGCCAGGTTTTGTTCTCGTTGTTTTCGATGTTCCCGCCAGCCGGCCCGGTAACCTGAAAGCTGTCCCGGCGTAATCATATGCTCACCGCCGTTCCGGAAAATATATTTGCCAAAAAGCGTGGTTTCTAGCCGGGAGGCAATTGTTGGTTTTTTGTCACCCCTGTTTTTCCCTATATATATTCTAACCTTTGTAGAGAATTACAGTACTACCTGTGTATGGTTCGATATTCCCGGCCCATTTTCCTGCCCTGTGATCGTTAATTATTTCCCAGCAGCGCCTGAAACCGGGCCGGCAGGAAATCCGCCTCCCGGCCGCGAAAGATATTCCAGATTGATTGGTGTTGTAGTGTACGGTTCGGGGAGGTACGGATGAACTCGTCTTCACAGCCGATTGGTTTTTCACGGGCGGTAGCGGAATTTGCCGGCTACATGCGAACGGAAAAAGGTTTCGCGCCAAGTACGGTGGAGCACGCCACCGGAACGTTAAAAGAACTCTGGCGGTTTCTGAACGATGAGTACAGGCAGGAGCCGCGATTACAGGATATCGACCTGGCAGGCCTGCGGCGGTACATGGGCTACCTGTACGACAAGGGTAACAGCGGCAGCACCCGGGGCTCGAAGGTAGCGGTGATAAAAAGCTTTTTCACCTTCCTGGCACGCCGCGGGTACCTGGAGAAGAACCCGGCGGAAAGGTTAGCCCGGCCGAAAAGAGAAAAGCGGCTGCCTGTTTTTCTCACCTTGGACGAGTGCCATCGCCTGCTGGAGGCGGTGGCCCAAAGCCCCCACCCCGAGCTGGATGTTGGGCTGGTAAAGCTGATGCTGCTTACGGGCTTGCGGGTGCGGGAGCTGACCACCATCCGGTTCTCCACGCTGGACCTGGTCAACCGGCGCATCCACGTTACCGGCAAAGGCCCCAGGGAAAGATTGGTGCCTTTAAGCCAGGCGGCGGCGGAGACGGTCCGGGCTTACCTGTCGGTAAGGCCCACCTGCGACCATGACTTGCTGTTTATTGACCCCAGGGGGCGGCCTGCCCAGCCCGAATACGTGCGTAAGGTAATCCGCGAGGCCCTGCCCCACGCCGGTATCACCAAGCGGGTAACGCCCCACACTCTCAGGCACACCTTTGCCACTTTATTATACGGGGCGGGAGCCGGGTTGTTAGAGCTACAGAGGCTCCTGGGCCACTCTTTCGTCACCACTACTGAAATCTATACTCATGCCACGCCCCAGCAACTGCGGTCCGCCGTGGCGCGCCACCCGCTGAAGGAGACCGAGGAGAAATACGATCCCTTCGGGGGCATCGACCCCAGCGAAACAGAACCGCCGGAGGGAGATGCATGAACAACGGCTACGTTCGTTGGCACCACGCAGTAGACAGTTTTCTCGCTTACCTGAAGGTAGAAAAGGGATGCTCCCCCGGTACGGTCAAGGAATACCGCTACGACCTGATGGCCTTTTACCGGTTTTTATCCGCGCAAGCGGGGCCCGGGGCCGGGCCGGAGGACGCCAGCCCCGTGCTGCTCAGCCGCTACCTCCTGTACCTGGAGGAACAGGGGGATACCACCCGCACCAGGAGCCGGAAGGTGTCATCTCTCCGTTCCTTCTTCGGCTTCCTGGCGGACGACGGGGTGCTGGCGGAAAACCCCGCCCGGCACCTGGTGAAGCCCAAGAAAGAGAAAAAGCTGCCCGTCTACCTCACCCTGGAAGAATGCGAGCAGTTGTTGAAGACAATCCAGGGAAAAAGCACCAACCCCGAACGGGACGTGTGCCTGGTTAAGCTGTTTGTCTATACCGGGCTCCGCCTTAGTGAATTGTTGGGGTTAAAACTGCCCGACATCGACCTGACCACGGCGGAAATCCGGGTGATGGGCAAAGGCAACAAGGAGCGCATCATTCCTTTAACAGAAGGCGCAGTGGAGGTCATCCAGGCCTATTTGGCAGTACGGCCCCAAACAGGGACTGATACCTTCTTTCTGGGGTCCCACCAGAACCACCACCAGCCGCCGACCCCCAGGGCGGTGCAGTTGCTGCTAAAGGGCTTTATCAGGGCCGCCGGCCTGGGCGACCGGCAGTTGAGCCCGCATACACTGCGGCACAGCTTTGCCACCCTACTGTACGGCGCCGGCGTGGGGCTGATCGAGTTGAAAAGGCTGCTGGGGCACGAAAGTATCGCCACTACGCAGATCTATACTCATACCAACATGGACCAGCTGGAAAAGGCCGTGGAATTAAACCCCATTAAGGAAGAGAAGGAAAGCTATCAGTAATTACTGGCGAAGTCAGCCAGGGCTAGGGTGGTTAACTCTGTTAGGTCTGGTACGGCTGATTTATGCTGGTGCCGTGTGGTATTACGAACCTCTTCCAGCTTAGTGTGAAGTTCCATTATATAATCCCGCAACTGGTACTCCAGGTAGTTTCTGATGCAGGCGGTGACATGCCGGCTGTGGTCGGTGGCGTAGTCAGCGGCGCGGATCTCTTTCCTGCCCCGGCTGATCACCGGCAGCCAGGCGGGGGCGAAGGTTTCGTTCCAGTCCACGGCCAGGAGCTTCAAGTATTTTCTGTCTTCCAGTTCCGCCAGGATGGGGCGCAGCCAGAAGCGCTGTGAGGAGGTGACGTGCAAGATGTCCCTGCCTGCCCGGTTGCGGGTGAGCAGAAGGCGCATGGATACCCGGCGGTGCTCCCACTGCCGGCGCATTTCTTGTTCCAGACGGTGGTAGTAGCCGTTTTCGAAGTCGTCCGCATAGCCGATACCCCCGGTAGCCGCTGTTTCGCCGGCGGTTACGCTATCAGGTTCCGGCCAGAGGATGTGTTGATTTTGGCTCCAGCGGGGCCCAAGCTTGGCTTCGATCCTTTTTAATATGGTTTTGACGCTGTTAGGGGAAAGGCCCAGGGTCTGGCTGATGGCATTGCGCCCCAGGTTGAGGCGGGCCAGCACGGCCACGTCCATCTCGCCTGGGGAAAGGGTTGTTTTAGCTATGATGTATTGATACGCTACATTGTCAGCAGGCAAGGTTCCACCCCCGAGCTCAGGCAACATGGTTACAGTCTTTCCAGGATATTTACCACGGGGTTGTCCACGTCAAGTTCCTGGTATCCTTCCGCATCCCAGGTGATCATCAAGCCGTCCCTGAACTCCATGTCCACCAGTTCGTCCTTTGTGTGGACCACGGCATATTTAAGGTTAAGGTTACCAGCAGCGGTTTTGAGGATTTCCAGGATTTCATCCTCCGGTCCATAGAAGATTACGCGGGTAAGGTTCTCCTGGCCGTTTCTCTCATGCAGGACCTGCTCCAGAGCCTGGTGGATCCTGCTGATTTGACGGTAAGAGCTCCGGACATACTGGTAAACCAGCCTGGTTTTCTGGGCCATACCTTTGGGGGTAACGATGTAGCGCAGGGTCCTGGCGTTGAGCCTCTCGATCTTCACCAGGCCCTTGCGCACCATTCTTTTCAGCATCAGGTTGACGGTACCTACCGAAAGGCCTGTACCACAGGCGATCCTGCGCTGGGAGGTGGAGCCATTTTTGTCCAGGTGGGCCAGGATTTGATACTCGCTATCCACGATACGTATCTCTCCAACTGTTCAAAGCTTGAGCGTTCATTCTTCGAACATCGTACCAGTGGCTGGCGTTTTTGTCAATGAAAAGCTGATGGCCTTTGCAGCGAAGGAAAACCCCCACCGCTGGGGAAGGGGTTACCCGGACCTAGTTATCAGGGGAATTCATGCACTGGCGCGCAAAGACTATCTGTTCTTCCAGGACGGCGAGTACTTGGTCGAGTTGCTCAGGGGCGCACCGGGAAACATCCGTGGTTCCCACCAGGTCGGCGATGAGGGCGTTAATCTGGAATTGGTAATAGCCCAAGTCTTTAAGGGTTTTTTTTAAGGCCTTGATGGCGGTAATCTTCTCCCGGTCCATTCTTCTCCCTCCCGGATCACGAATAGGGCCGGTCGCGCCACTGACTCGCCACCGGGATGTACGGCGCCCGTAAAAACCCCGGGGTTCATTGTCCCCCCTCTGTCATACTTATATTTACAGTGATGTAGTTCGGTACCAGGCCGGTTTTATCCTCCCTGTCTCCTTGCATTTTTTCCCTAATATTTCGACAATACTTCGACGGTATTTCGACGATACGGTATTCCCACCGGGCGGCATTACCGGCCCAAGAACCGGGAAAAGGCGCGCCCCCAAAAAGACCCTCCACGCCTGAAATCAGGTTCAGGGTCGGGGGAGATGACCTCGTCACCGGCCAGCAGGGTTGATGGGTTGCTACAGGCAATTGTCAATGCCACATCCCGGCCTACCAGCTGCTCCAGCCTGGCCGTGGCGGCAGCCCATAAGGGGGGGCGCTGGCGCGGGTGATGGGTGTCGCTCCCCATAAAGTGCACCAGGCCCTGGTGTACCAGGCGCCCCGCGAACCTTTGCACTTGCGGGCCGAATTCCCCCACCACGCTGCCGGCGTTGACCTGTACCAGGGCGCCGCGCTCCACCAGGGTGGCCAGCAGGGAAGGTTTTTCTCGCAACTCCGCATTCCTTTCGGGATGGGCTAAAACCGGGGTGACCCCACCTGACAAAAGAGAAAAGAGGACATTTTCGGTACAGGACGGAACTCGCTCGAAGGGAAGCTCCACCAGCAGGTAGCGCCCGGCATCGTTTAAGGTGAGGACAGTTTTGCCGGCTACTAACCGCGGGAGTTCCGGGTCCAGGTAGGCCTCGGCGCCCGGATACACGGTCAGGGGGCACGACATGGAGCGGAGCCTGCCGTTTAGCTCGTTGACCAGTTCCCGGACATGCCGGGGATCGGGGTAACGCCCCGGTATGAAATGGGGTGTGGCCAGTACCCCGGTCACTCCCTGGCTTGCCAGTTGCCGGCACAGTTCCTGGGCTTCTTCCCAGGTGGCGGGGCCGTCATCCACCCCCGGCAGGAGGTGGGCGTGCAGGTCAATCATCCGTACCGCTCTTTTCCGCGTAGTAATAGTAGTAGTGGTAGTCCTTGCTTTTGCGGCGCACTCCGTTCAAGACGCAGCCGATAACCCGGGCGCCCGCGTTTTCGATGATGGATTTGGCCTCCTGCACCATGTCGATCCTGGCCTCGCCAGCCCTGATGACCAGGAGCACACCGTCCACCCGGGGAGCCAGCAGGGCGGCATCGGTAACGGCGATCAGCGGCGGGCCGTCGATAATGACTGTTGCATACCTGCTTTTAAGTTCTTGCACCAGGGGCTTCATGGCCTGGGAACCCAGGAGTTCGGCCGGGTTGGGCGGGATGAGGCCGCTGGTAATGATGTTCAGGTGGGCGACTTCGGTCTGTTGTGTTACGGTACCGGGGTCCCCCCCCTGCACCAGCAGGGAAGTAAGACCGCGGTTGTTTCGCAGGCCAAACAAGCGGTGCTGCATGGGTTTCCTCAGGTCACAATCCACCAGGAGGGTTTCTTTTCCGCTCTGGGCCATCACCACCGCCAGGTTAGCGGCGGTAAGGGACTTCCCCTCCCCCGGCCCTGCGCTGGTAATCAGCAGGCTGTTAACGGGATGATCCACAGAGGCGTACTGGATGTTGGTTCTCAAGGTACGGTATGCCTCGGTCGCCGGGGATTTGGGCTCGTGGTAGGCAATGGTCTGTTGTAAACTTCGCGGCACTGGCTAACCCTCCTATTCCTTGGTGGTAGAGGCTTCCGCGGAAGCAACCCCTACCGGCAGGTAGTTCGCGGCACTTGCGGCAGGCTTGCGCCCCACCTTGTTACCGGCGCCGCCGGCGCTCTGGCGCGGCGCCTGGATCAGCGGGACGTTCCCCAGTACAGGAAGCCCCAGGTGCCGCTGGACATCCTCCGGGGTCTTGATGGTGTTATCCAGGAACTCCAGTAAAAAGACCAGAAAAACGGATACCATCAGTCCCAGGACCAGAGCGATGGCTACGTTGAGGCTTTTTTTCGGTTTGATCGGGCCGGTGGGGGCTGCCGCCCTGGCTACCACCATCAGGCTGGTGTCGCCGATGTTAATGGACTTGGTGATCTGGGTCTGGGTGATTTTTTCCGCCAGAACACTATAGGCAGCCTTGACGCGGTCCAGGTCCGCTTGCAGGCGGTCCCGCTCCGCGCGTTTGCCTGCGATTTCCGACTGAAGCGTCCCAATTTCTTTTTCCAGCGCCGAAACAGTGGTTTCCAGGGCCGCCGCCCGCGCCTGCAGTTCGGAAATATTGACCTCTTTGGAGGTTAACTCCTGGGTGATGAGGTCATAGGCTGGGTTGGGTTGCTCCACCACCACCTGCACGGTAAAACCGCCCTGACTTGATCCGCTCCCCTCTACCGGCACCTCTTTCCTGGTTTTAATAACCGGGGGGGTTTGCGCCAGGCGCTCTTCCAGGCGGCTTTTACCAGCCAGTTCTTGCTGCAGGGAAACCTTCGTCGAGGCCAGTTGGGAGCGGTAATTGCTCAGGTCGGCGAGCCGGCTTTCCATTTGTTTTGAAAGGTACTCCACACTGCGGGGCTGGGCGTCGAACTTGCGCAGGTTTTCCACAGCGGCGGCCAACTCCCGGTCCGTGTTTTCCATTTGGTTTTTTAATAACTCCATGGATTTGCCCAGTTGCTGCTGGTTATTTTCGTTGATGAACACCATGAATTCTTCGCTGATGGCATTGGCCAGGTCAGCCGCCAGTTCCGGGTCGGTATTCTGCACGTGGACCTCGATGAGGTTGGTGTCCTTCACGGCCTGGGCAGTGACCATTCCCGCCACTCCCGCAGGGGTGTATAGATCCTTATCCAGCTCCAGGCGGTTAATCACCCGCTGGAAGACCACCTGGTTTTTCAACTGGCTGACGTAGGTGTTCATCGTCATCTGGGGGAGGCGGGAAAGAGCGCCGACCACGTCTTCCAGGGTCTGGTTATCCCTTACCGCCACCGACTTCTGGTCCCCCTGGATAACCTGAATGACGGCCTTGGCCTGGTAGACCGGCGGCAACACAAACCAGCTCAAAACCCCGCTGGTAATAACCGCTAGAGCGGTTACCACGGCGATGAACCACTTCCACTTGCTGATAACCCGGATATATTCCCGAAGATCTACTGTCATCTCGTCGTTCAACGGGATGCACCTCCCTGAAGTTACCGTTTCAGGACAAGCCTAGAGGCCGCTACCTCACCGGCGAAAGCTTGATAAGTTCCCGGTATGTTTCATCAGCGCCGGGATTCCCGGGCCTGGATTTTTCTAACAAGACCTGCGCTCCCTGCAGATCACCCAGGCGGGCTCTTGTGGCGGCAAGCCACAAGGAGGCCTCGGAAGCAATTCTTTCGTCCGCGAGGGCCGCTTGCAGCAGGTTCGCGGCAGCCGGGTAATCGCCCAGCAGGTAACGGGCTTGCCCGGAACTCAAGGACAACACCGGCGTAACCTGCAGTTTCTGCCCGGTCCACCGGCTGGTGGGGACTTCCCTGCCCCTGGCCTCCACCTGGGCGGGAAGTTGGGCAGCCCGCAAGATATAGGGCCTGGCCATCGGTATTTCACCGAGCGCCAGGTACTGGCGGGCGGCGGCGACGGCGGTGCGCCCCAGGTATTCGTAGGCCGTGACGTCCAGGGGATTGATGTCCAGGAGGGCCTGGGCCTCCGCCACCGCCTGGTCAGGGTTGCCCAAAAGCAGATATGTAAAAGAGACGGTAGTCCGTATTCGAGGGTTAAATGGTTCCAGCCGTACAGCCTTCCGGGCAAAAACTTCAGCCCTTTCCAGGCCGGTGGAGTCTTTCTCCGCCAGGCCGAGCACCGCCTCCACCTGGGCCAGGTCAGCCGGGTAGCTGGCGGTAAACGGGTCCAGGACGTGCGCCCGCAGCATCAATTCACGGGCCCTGGGCAGCGCCTGGGCGTTAATTGCCCGCGCGCCTTCCGCCCCCACCACGCCCGCCTGGTAAAAGCGCCAGGCGGGAATAAAAAGCGCCAGGGCTAGCAAGAGGCCGGTACCGGCCTGCCACCACAGGGCAGCCGCCGGAGGAGCGTTGGCCTTCCCGGAACCTCCACCTCCGGGAGCTTTCTCCAAGCCGGGCCTGGCCCGGGGAAGGTTGGGAAGGGAGCGGCGCAAGCCACTTCCGGGTGTTGTGTTCGCGGCCAGCATCCCCCCGCGGACCATTCCAACCAACCCCCACAGGGCGATGGCCAGGGCCGGAAGAGATAAATCAAAGTCGAAGGCGCTGTGGCCCGCCAGCGCCAGTGCAGCTATCCCGCTCCCCCAGGTGAGGGGATACAAGTTGTTGGCAGTGTTGCGCCGGCGCCACAGGGAAAAGAGACCGGCAGCCAGCACCACCCAAACGGCGGAATAAAGGAGAAAACCGATGGTACCGGCCTCCACCCACGTCTGGAGGAACTGGTTATGCACCTCGCTGGAAAAGTACAGGGCATCCTGGTAGCGGTGGTAGAGGGCGTTCCAGGCCCCTCCCCCGGCCCCGATCAGGGGATGGTTTTTAATGATCTCCATTGCATCCCGGTAGTAGGTGTAGCGTCCCACTACACTGGAATCAGCGAAACTGATGCTGCCCGCCCGGTTCAGCAGGGCCACGGGAAGGAACTGGGCGCCTACCCGGGGCAAGGCACTGGCGGCGTATAAAAAGTACACGCCCAAGATCACTGCGATGTAAACGGTTCCGCCATATGTTAGAATAGCCCGGTAACGGGGCTCCAGGTCAACGCGGGCCAGGACGCGGTCGGCAAGGGAGATCACCGCCTGGGCCACCGTCATGAATAGCAGGGCCGCCGCTAAAACTTTAAGCCCACCGGTGCCGTTGCCCGCCATCACCCGGGGCAAGAACAGCCGCGCCGTGAGCATGCCCAGGCCAAGATTGAGGAAGAACAGGTAAAACGCCCGCCAGAAGCGATCCCGGACACCCGCCAGCCATAGGGCCACGGCAACGGGGTAAACGATCCAGCCGCCGCGGGACTGGCTTAGCAGCAAGGCCACCACCACCGGCAGGTTGCCCAGGGCTATCAGGACTTGCGTTAAGGGGCTTTTGGCCCTGAGCCACAGGGTGAACCCGATCACCTGCACGGCAGCCAGGTAACCGGCCAGGGCGTTGCGGTACTGCAGGGTGGAGATGATATATGCCCCATTCCAGGCGCCGGGGAAACTGACATGGCCGGTAGCAGCCAGCAGCCCCACCAGGGCAACCCCTACCGCTCCGGCGAAAACCGCGTGCAACAAAACGGACATAGACCGCTCGCTGCGCGCGGTACGGGATGCGGACCAGTAAACCATGAAGTAGTTAAGGTATTTTAGCACCTCGCCCACCGCGCCGCGCATGTTCACGGCTACAGTTACCGAGATGAGGTAGACAAAGATAAGGGCTAAGGGCAGCCAGTCCAGGGGGTGATCCAGGCGGTCGGGATCAAGTCTAACGAGCCGGTCAGCCAGGGACACGAGAAACGTCGCAGCCACCACCTGGTGGGTCAGGAGCATCTCGGGAGCGAAAAACAATCCCCTAAGAAAGGGTGGATAGAAAAAAAGCAGTGCCAGCCCGAACACGGCGAAGGGTCGCAGGCTTAGATTCAAGACCGGGGGACTTTTCGCAGGTGCTACAGTTCCACTGGGTACCATACGCTTCCTCCGAAGGGTGACAAATTCTCATTATTTAGCCAAACTAGTATAATTTTTCAACTAAACTGGCGATAGGAATTCGGCATCTAAATATAACCATTAAATTAATGTTAAAAGCGCAAGAGCCCCGTCTTCCACCCGGGACAACGGGGCTCTAAATACCCCATTTTGACTGAACCTAGATCTCGCCTACCTGGGCCAGCATCCGCTTGATCATGACCACACTTTCAGCCCGGGTGGCGTTTACCAGCGGGGCTAACGTGGTAGCCGTGCGGCCCTTGGCGATGCCGGTGTTGACGGCCACCGCAACAGCGATGCGGGCCCAGGCCTTGATGCCGGATGCATCAGCATAACCAGCCAAGGCTTGTTCCACCTCGGCACCGGTCAAGGCAACCGGCTTGCCGGCTACTTCCAGGGCACGGGTAACCATGGCCGCCATCTCCTGGCGGGTGATCTTCTGGTCCGGCCTGAAGGTGTTGTCCTCGTAGCCGACCACCAGGCCTACCCGGCGGGCGGTTTCCACCTCGCCAAAGTACCACTTGTCAGCGGATATATCCGCGAAGGTGGCCTTGGCCGACTTCTCCGCCTTGTACCCGAGGGACCTTAACAGCAGGGCCGCGAACTCGGCACGGGTGATCTCCCGGTCAGGCTCGAAGCGGGTGGAATCCACACCCTGGGCGACGTGCCTGGCCGCCATGATCTCGATGTCCTTCCAGCCCCAGTGGCCCTTGATGTCGGCAAAGGTCTTGTCGTAGGCCATCACGGTGTACTTGCTGAAGGAACTCAGACCCACGGATACCGTCCCATCGGCATTAACTTTACCGCCCACGTAGTCCCACGTTCCGGTGGTTTCGTTGTAACGGTAGACACCCAGCTTCCATGCGGGCACATCGCCCAGCTTACCCTTGTCAACGGGTAGGGTAACCCATACCCGCTGGGTAAAGGAACTGATCCTGGTCGACGTCCCGGTAGCGCTAACCACGTTCAGGTTAAACTCCAGGACTTTACCCGCGGGAACCGCTTCGGGAGCCTTGGTTTCCAGCAATGGCGCGGCCTGGGTATCTTCCACCACCTTGGCGGCCAGCTCCAGTTTGGCGCCGGTTACCAGGAGGTTCTTGACCTCCGGTGCGGCCAGTAAGGCCGGGGGCAGCAGGAAGGTACCCACCTGGGTTTCCACCCGGATGGCTTTCTGGGCGTTAGCCACGGCCGTTACCGCCTGGGCGGGAATCTGGGTTTTCACCTCGGAAACGCCGGCGGTTTCAGGCACCTTGATGGCAATCGCCGTGGCCTGACTGTCCTGCTTCAACTGTTTTGTCACTGACTCGGCATCCACAGTGGCCGTGGCGGTATTGCCGCTGACCACCGGTTTGGTCTCGATGGGCTGTCCGGGTGTGACTGCCGGAGGTGCGGCTATACCGCCGCCACCACCGCCCTCAGGTGGTTTCCCCTTGAACTCGAGGTAGACGCTTTTCAGGTTTCCGCTGTCGTCGTAGAAAGCGAGTTCATAAACCCCTGGGGGGAAGACCTGGCCGTCGCAAACAAAAGTGTAGACCAGCTCGTAAACAGCATAACCGGTATAGGTGGCGCCACTAACATCCTCCAGGTAAACAGTCTGGTAAACAAAGCTGCCAACCTTAAGCTGCATCCACATGTTCTCAAACTCCGTGGGAGTAACGGGTTGCAACTTGATCTTCACCTTGTACTCCTTACCCTGGCTGTCGGACTGGTAGATGGTGGCCAGCGATTCCTGAGTGGGATTCTCCGTGTTTTGGGAACCCTTCGACGGGTTGCCTTCATCACTAATAGTCACTTTCCCATTGGAATCTTTCAAACCGGCATGCGCGGCGTCTACCCCGACGGTGGAAAACACCATGGAGAAAAGGAGGGCCGCAAAGACAATCAGGCAGACGTTGCCCGCCCATTGCTTATTGAGGCGTAAGATGCTCATTTTCTCACCTCCTTTCTTCCTGCTATAGCTTTTTTAAACTATTCATAAAAATAATACCACAGTTGGTCCCTTTTTCCAAGACATTTCTCAACATTATTAAGGCCTTCCCCGCTTTTTTTAGGAAGGCCCTCTCATTGCGTTATGAACTTGCCGTCCTCCCGCCAGCGGCATTGGTTGCAGGCGCGGAGGTGCGCCAGTACTCCAGGAAGTAGGCCAGGAACACGCTCACCATTACCCCCAGCACCCCGGCAATGGCCACGTTCAGCATCTTCCGGGGAGCTACCGGGTGTTTGGGTTCCATGGCCGGGGCAGCCACGCTGATCTGGGTGTCGCTCCGCTCCAGGGAGCCGGCGATGCGGGACTCCTCGTACTTGGAGGAGAGCAGGTTGTAATTGCCTCTAAGCTGGTTGATCTTGGTAAGCAGCTTATCCTGTTCCGCCTGCTTTTGCGCCAGCTCCACCTGCAGGCCTTCCAGTTCCTGCCGGGTGGCCTTGATAGCCTCTTGAACGGCTTTCTCCTCGGCTTTTAACTGGGTAACGCGCAGGTTAAAGTCATTGATCTTTTGCTCCAGGTTTATGTAAGTAGGATTGATCTCCTCGCTCCGCATGTTGACAAGGGCAGCTTCTTCGGGTTTGGCCTGGAGCCTTTCCCGGACTACCTCCTGCAGGAAGGGGTCGTCGGACAGACTCTTACTTGTAACGAGCTTGTCCGGGGTCTGTTTTAGCCGCGCGCGGGCCTCTTCCAATCCCCTGATGTTGCTCTCCAGCTCTACCTGGTTGGTAACAGTTCTCGACTTGAATTCAGTGAGAAGCTTGGTCTTGGCTTCAATTTCCTGCTGGATCTCCGCTACACCCCGGGGCTGGCTGAGAAACTGCTTGTACCTGTCCATGGCAGCGTTAAGTTCCTCTTCCTCCTTTGTCACCTGGACCTTCAACACCTCGGTGGAGGTAGACAAAAGCTTGCGGTTTTCGCTGTTGACATAGGTGACAAACTCCTCGGCCACGGTGTTGGCCAGCTGCTGGGCCAGTTTGGGGTCATCAGACCTAACGATCACTCGCAGCAGGTTGGTGTCTTTCGGGGCTTCTATGGTGATGGCCTTCTGCAGCGATTCCACGTCGTATTTCCCGGGATCCAACTGCAGCTTGCTGATCACCTGATTTAAGACCACCGGGTTGCGGGCGATAAATTTGTATGATTCCATGGACATCTGCCAGTTCTGGGCCAGAGACTCCACAATGGCAGTGAGCGAGGTGGCGGCCTCGTCCCGGATCTTCAGATTGGGCAGGTTAACCCAGAGGGTGGCCCTGGCTTCGTAGGTGGGGGCAAGGACAAAAAAGCTCAACACCCCGCTGGTCAACACGGCAACTATTGTCAGGATGGCGATCATCCATTTCCACTTGAGCAGTACCTCGATCAATTCTCTCAGGGATACTTCTTCCATTTACCCCGGCTCCTCTCTTCCTTTGCTGCTTTGCTGCAACGTCCCCTTGCATAGGTTTCTACAGTTACCCCGGATCTCCTGCCAAAAATCCAGTTAAATTGAGGCAACACCCACCAGCCAAGTACTTTTCTAGTGGAGTGCCGTTAAGGAATAACAGGAAGCTTCTTCAGGTTTTCAAACTCTTTTACCATAGTGGAACCGGCTTCAATGGACTGCTGGAAGAATTTTTTTGCTTCCTCGGTCTTGCCCTGCTTTTCCCGCAGAAGACTTAGCCACAGAAGAGCGTCGCCTTTCGTGGTCTGGTTTTTGGACGCTGCGCTCAACTGGGCTTCAGCCTCTTTCCACTGGTTGAGGAAGTAGTTGCTGATACCGGCGCTCAGCTGCACCCGGGGGGCGTTTTGGAAGCTCTTCCACCCCGGCCAGAGTTTCTTTTCGGTCTCGCCCAAATTTGTCGCTCTGCCGGCCATTTCACCCGGGAGGGCGGCGGCTTTGCGTAAATAGTCCTTCGCCTTACCGGCGTCTCCCCCAGCCAGGGAATTGATACCAGAGATGGTGTAGGCCCAGGCGAGGTTCTCCCACGGGTCATCCAGCCAGGGGGCCAGGTCCCTGGCTTCCTCCAGCAGGGCCATCCCCTGCTCCGGCTCCCGGTTGTTGAATACTATTTCCGCCTTGATGGCGGGCATTTTCCAGTTCATCCGATCCTTGGAAATAGCTTGGTCAATCAGCTGCATTGCTTTATCCCGCTTGCCCTGGGCGGCATAGAATTTACCCAGGTCCGCCAGGTAGCTGGCCGAAAAACGGTCGTATACCCTTGCTTTTTCAAACATGGCGATAGACTGTCCCAGGTTGTTGTTATTCAGCTCTGTAATTCCTTTTCTTGCATAGGAATTCCCTGCCAATAGCGTACCTGCCACTATTACCAGGAGCAGAGAGGCGGCCGCAGTACCACCCAGGTATCCCCACCGGCTGCTGAAAAACTGCCTGGCAGGCAGGGCCGTTCCAGCGGGTTCCGTGGTCCGCTGCTCCGCCCTGGTGAGGCCGAATAACGCCCATAATAATATGGCTACGGAGGACAACGCCAGGTCGAAGTCGATGAAGGCATGGGCCCCCAGGCTCACCATAGCAGCCAAAACCGCCCCCTGGCGCAGCCGCTCAGAAGGAGAGCCACGGCGGTAGTTCCGCCACCCGGTGTATAAAGTGAGCAGCCACACACCTATAAACAGCAACAGCCCGATGGTGCCCACTTCCAGCCACAACTGCACCCAGTCGTTGTGCACCTGGGTGGAGTTATACTGGTAGCCCTGGTAGCTGCGGTAGGTAGCCTCCCAGGCCCCCCCGCCCAGGCCCACCACCGGGTTTTGCTTCAAGATCCTCAAGGCGTCTTTGGTCCAGTAGATCCGGTCCTGGCTGCTCTTGGTCTCCAGGCTGATGTCCTGGATCCTTGCGAGCACTTGCTTGGGGAGCACTTTTTGCGCCAGGGTACCTTCCGCCTTCAGGTCAATCCTGGAACCCGTCACGGCAATACCGGCGACGAAAACAGCCACCAGTCCTATTGCAACAATAATTTTGCCAAACTTGACTCTTTCAATCAACAACCGCACTAGTAAAAGAAGTGCCTGTCCCACCAGGGCCGCAGCCGCCCCCAGACCCACCCAGGTCCAGGCGCCGGCCATGTTCTTGGCCAAGATCGAGGGGAGCATCTTGTAGTTGCCAATTACGGCAGCGAGGGCGGTCAAGGCCATATGGGCTGCCAGGTACCCCCAATATACCCGCGGTGTCAGGGCGAATAAAAGGATTACCGCCAGGGGATAGACCAGGTAGCCGCCCCGGGAACCGGTGGCGATAAAGATCAACAGCAGGATATAGTTGCCCACCGCATAGGGGAAGCGCCAGGGAGTAGATGCCTTACCCCACAGGTAGAACCCCAGGAGGCTGACCGCGCCCAGGTAGCTGGCTAAAGTGTTGGGGTACTGCATGGTGGAAAAAATCCGCCCGCCGACGAAGCCGTCTTTGATATGTACTACACCCACGGCGGTGAGGAAACCAGCCGCCGCCACCCCGACGGCGCTTAGGTAGATGACGTTAATCAGGACGTCCGCCCGGCGGCTGTCCCTCGCCAGCTGGGATACCAGCCAGAAGACCAGGAAGTAGATGGAGGCCTTGACGGCGCCGTCCACCGCCAGGCGCTTGTTGGCGGCCCAGAAGACAGCCAGCCAGTAGAGCACGGCCAGCCCCACGGCCAGCCAGTCCACCGGCCGGGCTAAAAATGAGACCTCCCGCCGGCTGAGCTTCCACAGCCAGGTGACAAAGAAAAGGACTGAAGCGACAATGAGCGTCCATTCCTGCTCGGGCGGGAAGAAAAGACCGCGGAAATACGGGGGGTAAAACATGAGTAACGCTAGGCCGAAAAATGCGATTTCGTAGAAGATGGGATTACCCTTAACGCTGCCGGATGCGGCGTGTTTCACGCCGGTCTTTTCAGGAGCAGAGTCCGGCGTCGCTCCGACAGTTTTTTTCCCTTTGCTAACTTTACCCGTATTACCTTTACTCGCCGCTTTAACCATAATAAAATAATACCTCCACTGACTCCGCAAAGTTATAAAATGAGCTTTCAGGTAGTTTTCGTTTCGCTCAATCAAATCCAAAGCCATCGGTTTTAATTCTGCATTATGTACTTTTCTCCTTTTTTCGGGTTAAGAAAAATGTTGGATTAGGATGCTCAATACGGGAAAACAAAGAGGGACCAGCCCGACCGGCCTGTCCTCTTCCCAGCCTTTTAAAATGCGGTACATCTCATCCTGGCGGGAAGCCATCACCTGTTGCCATTCCTTGATGCCCTTGTATTCCTCTCTGAAATGTTCCTGATCCTGTCTGATAAGATACGTGTAGGTCACAACCGGTGACGATACCGGCAGGTGGCGCAGTTTGGACCATGCGCCGGCGCCGTCCAGCGCCCCGGCCCCTGCTTCCACAGGGTTAAAGTGATCAATTGGGCGTGCGCCGGCGATAATGGCCTGTTTGATAGAAGCAGGCGACGTCTTTAGACCAGACCTGGAGGCACTGTCCAGAAGAAGGGCGACCACGCCCGCCGTGTGGGCGGATGCGATACTGGTCCCCTCTACCAGGGAGTAACCGGTGCCCTTCCAGGTCGGGAAGGTGGAAACAGCGCCTCCCGGGGCAATCACTGTAGGTCCCATCATCCCATCCTGCCTGGGCCCCACGGAACTGAAGTACCACAAGGTCTCGCGGGGCACCTGGTAACCGTAGTCTTCCTGCCACATGGCCGGGGATATGTACGCCCCCACGCCGATAGCGCTCCTGGCATTTCCGGGAGTCGCCAGCGAAGCAAGACCCGGCCCCTTGTTGCCAGCCGCGACGGTAAAAACGACGCCATATTGCTCCGTAACCTTGTCAACCAGTTGGGTAAGGGTATTGTAACCGGAAGTTAAGTCCCTGTAGTCAGCAAGGCTGAGGTTAATCACCCTCGCACCCGCCTGGGCAGCATAACGAATGGCTTCCGCCACTTTATCCCAGTCCGACTTCCCGTTTTTGTCGAGAGCCTTAATAACCAGAAGTTGGGCGCCCGGGGCAACACCTTTGACGGTACCGTTAGCGGCCACCACGCCAGCAACCTGGGTGCCGTGACTGTTTCCGTCGAACCCCAGGATTACCTCGCGAGCCCCGGTTTTTATCTCACTGATCACGAAGGAAATACCCATATTTCCGCTGGAGCCCGGAAAACTGGCGGTTCCCTGGGCTAACCGGTACTCGCGGAGCGGAACCTCGTTGCCCAGGTTCCGGTCACCATCGGTGTCGACATACACCAGGTCAAAACGGCCCGCCTCCCACGGGTCGGTCACTACCACCAGGAACCGGTCTGAAGTTACACCGTTGTTATTCAAGTCCAGTCCAGCTCTGGCTTCCTCCCAAAACCCGTAATAGAAACTGCCGCTCTGGGAGTACAGTCTTTTAAAGTTATACTGCTGTCCACCAATGGTATAGCTGTCTTGCCCAGAAGCGACCCTTTGGCCGTTTAATAATGTGAACCCCATCTTGCCCGATTTTCCATCCACACTTTCCAGTTCACCATAAAAATCATATTTACTTCCAAACTGCTCCATCAAGCGGTTGACCATGGCCGCGGCCTCAGCCCTGGTGGCTAACTCGCTGCGGAGGTTGCAAGAGGCCGGATTAACGGCTATGGACGCCCTTCACATATCATGTGCCGAAAAAGGTAAAGCCGACGCCTTGCTCACTACCGATGACAAGTTGGTCCGACAGTCTGCGCGAACGAAAGCTCTGATCAAAATCAAGGTAGCAAATCCGATTAACTGGCTAATGGAGGTGCTTTGATGATACAGGATCAAGCCGCAACTCCCAATCAAATCAGGAAAGCCGGGATAGATGCCTTATCTAAAACCCTCGGTCCCGTAGGGATGACACGGTTTTTACAGCAGTTCGACCCAGGAAAAGGTGATTATACCAAAGAAAGAGAGCAGTGGCTTGGCGGAATAAGCATCGAACAGGTCGTCAAAGAGGTTCATCGAGAGATGGATTAACCAGTCTTCTGGGGAGCAACTTGGCCTATTACCAGGTCCGAATTTTCGATTTGAAGGTCGGGATCAGAGAGTTGCCTTGATGCTATGACACCTAACGTATTCTTCTTATGATAGGGCTTACCTTTAATTCAAGGGAAAGCCCTTTTCACATCGCAAGGAGGACCTTCAAGCATAATAACAGTTGCTCCGAATGGGGGAATGCGGTATCGCCCATCCCGTCTGAAGGTTGCGGCTACTGCCGCTGCCGCGAGTGGCCGCCATGTTTGTACGCACTGTGCTCAAATTTTATTCGCGCTATCTTCGCCATCTTTAATCACCCACTAAACTTCTATCTTCTATCAAAACTTCTATCGAAACCGCCCATTCACCTCTCGCCTCTATAGGCGAGAGGATAAATGGGCGGTCGGGCGTTAGCCCGGTAATGTTTGTTGATAATTGCTAAAAGTTGCTGAAAATATAATCAGTAACTCATTCGCTAAAGTTCTGGTGTAATAATGAAACTTGACAGCAATTATCATTCAGTGTTCAAGCTGACTTATCACCTTGTCCTGGTGGTCAAGTACCGCCGGAAGGTGATTAACGACCAGGTTGCTGCACGCATCAAGGAAATTGGCGAGTATATCGCGCCAAGTTACGCCAAAGGGAAAAGATTGAATCCCCATAGTCCTGGCGCACGCGACTTCGTTCTTCTGGGTCAATCGAAAATTTTGCCAGCAGGTAGTAGGTATAAGAATTATGGCTCAACAATCAGTAAATACCTGACTATTGAGCCTTTTACGCAAAACTTCCGATTGTCCCCTCTAAGAACCGTCCCGATTCCCTTAAACAATTTCAACAAACCCTATTAAAATATCTGCCACTTCTTTCACGATGTCTTTTGGTGCTTTTTCATAAAAAGATACATTTCTAGCGTGTATGTCTAAAGCTTTTACCTGTTCACATATAATAACTCCTGTTGTTTTAGTTCTTTCATCCAGTTCTATATGAAGAGGAAAATCTCTGTTTGTGTTAGTAATAGGGCATACCATGGCTATTTTAGTAAATTTATTATAGGAATTATTACTAACAACCAATGCAGGTCTTGTTCCTTTTTGTTCATGTCCTGCTTGTGGATCAAATTCTAAAAATACAATATCACCTTGCTCTGGTATATATCCCATTAAAACACCTCTTTACCCGTTGGTTTTCCAGTATCCCATTCGCTACACGTATAATCTCCTTTATACTCGGCTATTCTTTCTTCTAATGTTTTATGTTTTTTAACGGGAACAATGACCAGATTGCCATCTATAACTTTTATTTCTACCTTATCATTTTCATTGAGTTGTGCCATTTCAAGAATAGCCTTCGGGAGTCTTACCGCCTGACTATTTCCCCACTTTTGAATTGTGGTATACATATCCATCACCTCTCACTCGAAGTATATACCTTGTATCTACATCTGTCAATGATTGTTTTGCCTTAAAACATGTCTCGGAGTACCAGTCACCATCTCCAATAGGCTATCTTTCCTGTTTAATTTTTTCTGCCAACCACAACTTAATCATGGTCTGATAAAGGTTCCCTTTACCTCGGGAGGCAGAGAGAGTTGAACATGTAAAGGTCTTCCCTTCTTTGTTTGACGTAAATAAGGCAGCTTGGTGAATATTTATCTTCAGGATACTCTTCGACAATTTCTCCGGTTAAAATCACTTCTTCTACTTCCAACCTATCGATCGACCTCCGGTGATTGTTTTCAGTGCCTGCAAGACACAGGAACCGTCCCCATGTCTTCTGCCTGCAAGACACCGGGAACCGTCCCCATGTCTTAAGCACAATATGCACAACTAGTTGATGCTAATGGTTATATCCTTGGATGAAGGGGTAATGGGAAAAGTAACCCGCCCCCTCTGCACTTCCATCACCCGACCGTCAATCTCCAGCACCGTGTCGACGGGACGCAGGGTCTGGGGGTCGCGCACCTGGAGGGTGACATAGGTGGGTCTGCCAGGAACCAGTTCCCGGGGAAGCAACCCGATCACCCAGCGAGGCTTAAGGCTGTCCTTTTCATTGATCTCATCCAGTTGAACAGCCAGTTGGTAAGAAGAAAGGTCTTTGCCGAACAAGCTCAAAGCAGCTGAACTGTACACCACCATTTCCCAGTTGCCCGGCTTGGGATTCTCCACCGTTTTGGTAACATACCCCTGCACGATAGTGCCCTCAGGTCCCAGGCCGACATAATCGCTCATGATTACTTCCTGCCCGTCGGGGCTGATCAGGTGAAAACGCACCCGTCCCTCGTACTGGCCCTGGGTCAGCGGGACTTTAAGGCTAAAGGTAGCACGGTTTGTACCCGGGGGAACGCGGAAGAAGTACCTGCGATGCTGGCCCGCCTCCAAACCCCCCTCCAGCTCTTGCCGGAAGTCGTTTTGTGGTGTCAAAAGGTACGGTCGAATGACCGTGGACATTAACCTCAATTCCATTCCAGGGGTAGTTGGCACTATTCCCTTGATAAAACCTGTGTACACACCCGGTTCATCCGGTACCTGGTACTCCAATGCCACCCTGCGGTTAATACCGGTTGGCAGCAAGGTCTGGCGCGGCACTGTACGCATCCATGGAACCATGGTTTCCCAGAAAACTGTGATGGGTTCGTTTCCCTGGTTAACCATGTTATAGGACAACTGCCCGGGGATAAAATCCCTGGCGTACAGCCCTTCCCCCATACCTAATTGGCGGTTATAGGTATAAGCTACGACCGGAGAAGTAGGAGGGAGGTCACGCAACTTGGTCCAGGCAGCGGCTGCATCCAGCGCCCCGGCGCCTGCTTCTACAGCATTAAAATGCTTAATCGCGCGTGCCCCGGAGATAATCGCCTGTTTAATAGAAGCGGGTGAGACATTAAGTTTCGACCTGGAGGCACTGTCCAACAACATGGCGGCCACCCCTGCCGTGTGGGCGGCAGCAACACTGGTCCCCTCTACCAGGGAGTACCCGGTCCCCATCCAGGTGGGAGAAGTGGAAACAGTGCTGCCCGGGGCCACCACCGTAGGTCCCATCATCCCGTCCTGCCGGGGCCCTACGGAACTGAAATACCACAAGGTCTCGCGGGGCACCCGGTACCCGTAGTCTTCCAGCCACATGGCCGGAGAGATGTACGCCCCCACGCCGATAGCGCTCCTGGCATTTCCCGGGGTCGCCAGGGAAGCAAGCCCGGGCCCCTTGTTGCCCGCCGCGACAGTAAAGACGATTCCATTTTGTGCCGAAACCCGATCCACAAGTTGGGTGAGGCTGTTGTAGCCTGAAGTCATGTCCTGGTAGTTGGCGAGGCTGAGGTTAATGACCTTCGCCCCCGCCTGGGCGGCATACCGGATGGCTTCCGCCAACCTGTCCCAGGCCGCCTGCCCGTTTTTGTCCAGGGCTTTAATAACCAACAGCTGCGCTCCTGGGGCAACGCCTTTGACGGTACCGTTCGCGGCAACCACGCCAGCAACCTGGGTACCGTGCCCGTTTCCGTCAAAACCCAGGACTACCTCACGCGCCCCGGTTTTGATCTCGCTGATGACAAAAGATACACCTGTTGCCTGGCCGGTAGAAGGGAAGCTGGCTGTTCCGCGGGCCAAACGGTACTCGCGCAGCGGGACCTCGTTGGCAAGGTTGCGATCACCATCGGTATCTACATATACCAAGTCATAACGGCCCGCTTCCCACGGGTCGGTTACTACCACCAGGAACCTGTCCGAGGTTGAACCGTTACCATTTAAGTCTACGCCGGCCCTGGCTTCTTCCAGGAATCCGTAACGGAAATTCCCGCTCTGGGAGTACAATCCCTTAAAACTGTACTGCTGACCGCCAATGGTATAGCTCTCATGACCGGACGGCAAGGTTCCGGCAGTCGCCACACGTCCCTCGTCAGTATAGTCTTTAAAGTCAACCACCTTGCCCGAACCTGTGCTGGTAACCTGCAGGTCCGGGTGGGTAGGATCAATCCCGGTGTCAATAATAGCAATAAGCACACCCCGGCCGTCGGCGCCGGTAAGGGAGGCCAACTTGCTGGCACCGGCTTCCTGTTTGGTGATCTCCAGGCTCCGCCCCGGGGATGCTGCCGATAGCTCTCCCGAGGCGCTCACTATCTCTTCTCCGAGCTTACGGGTATAATTTGTTGCTTCAGAGCTAAACCCAGCCGCCGAAGAGGACCACTTCAGTTGAACAGCGTCATCCAGCGGTGCGGTCAGTACCTGGACAAAAGTGGCGGCACCCTCCGAGTCCAGATTAACAAAGGCGGGCCGGGGTAGGTCCTTCGCTGCATCTTCCAACCGGGCAGGCTGACCGCCGAGATAAGTTTTGGCCTTTGCAGAAAGGTTCACCTCGACCCTTTGGCCGTTTAATGTAAAACCAATCTTGCCGGATTTCCCATCCACACTTTCCAAGTTGCTGTAAAAATCATATTTAGATCCGAACTCATCCATCAGGCGGTTGACCATTGCCGCAGCTTCGGCCCTGGTGGCCAGCTCACGAGGTCGAAAGGTATTGTCGGGGAACCCCCCTACCAGCTTTCTTTCAGAAGCAATCGTGATGTCATGCTGTGCCCATGCCGGAATCTGAGCCGCATCTGTATAAGCCGGGAGCACACCGCTTTGTCCATCAATTCGCAGCGCCCGCACCAGCATAGTGGCCATGTCCATCCGGCGGATATAGTCCCCCGGGCGGAAGCTGCCGTCGTCAAACCCCCGGATAATGCCCAGTTCATAAGCCAACTGAATATATCCCCTGGCCCAGTGCTCAGCCCCCACGTCCCTGAAGACAGACGGCACAGTTTCCAGCGTCCAGACCTCGTCCTCCGCACCCAGGGCTTTAATGAGGATCTTGGCGAACTCAGCCCTGGTCACGTAATTTTTTGGCTGGAAAGCGCCGTTGGTATAGCCGTCGATTACCCCGTGACTGGACAGTAGATCTATATCAAGTTGCGCCCAGTGGCCTTTGACGTCTTCGAAGGCCAGGGCAGAACCAGCAACGAGAAAAACATAACCTGTCAAACAAAAAGCCAGGAAGAAGCCAACAAATGCAATCCGGCGTTTCATACCGATAACCCCATTTCAACCCGTCCTGTCAGAATCAAAGACATCTGTTTAATTCTTCACAAGGCGCTGTTCTCCTCTTACCGGGCCAGGAAAAATATTGGGAATAACCCCATTTCTTATTAAACGCTAAAGAAAACTCGGCTTGCGCTAAAAAGACTTGCCCATTTATGGGATTAGTCGCGTTGATGCCTCCACAAAGGAATAGCCAATTTCTAGGTGCGGAAGCCTAGTTGCACAAAAATATATCGGCCTAATCCGCTCTGACCATAAGCATAGTATCTTCCATCCCGGCCTTTGCGAATCAGGGGCTGACGATAGAAAACTTCTTCTACCTCTTCTACGCTAATACCTTGGCGCACAGGTTTCCAGTAGTGATTTAATTTCATAAATTCACATTCAAGAACCGCCCCCAATGTGTTTTTCTAGACAGACAAGATGAAGAGAGCCGAAGCTCTCCTTTGGAAAGGTTTGTGCGGACGATCCCACTACCTGTGCAAGACAGGAGAACCGTCGCCATGTCTCCCATGTCTCCTGTCTCCCCAAAACTTCCGATTGTCCCCTCTAAGAACCGTCTCCTGCGTTAATCGCATAATGGAGCATCATTCGAATAAATGCAGTATAACCAAGTCCATGTTTTCTGGCGACCCTCTTAATAGCCACCAAGTCTTCCTTCGGGATCCTAACAGTAATGTGAACCATTTCCGGCCTTTCAAACTCTATTTGGCTATCTTGCCATTCTAGTTCTTCTGTGTCTATACTGTCAAAGTACTCTGCCATCTCCTCAACACCAGCAAACTTTGGCATCTGTCTGTTATTGTTTTCTCCTTCCATCATAGCGCCTCCTTTCAGAAGTAGTCATATCTCTTGCGTAACCGGATAGATGATACCATGACCTTCGTAGATGAAAATAAAGGTTATGTACCTGCCTTCACCCGTTTTACCCAGGAAGCGATATGCTTTTTCCTTCGGGTTGCGATCAGCTAATCCCCATAGTCCTGGCGCACGCGACTTCGTTCTTCTGGGGCCAATCGAAAATTTTGCCAGCAGGTAGTAGGTATAAGAATTACGGCTCAACAGTCAGAAAACACCTGACTATCGAGCCTTTTTGACGGGCAAAACTTCCGATTGATCCCTGTACGAACCGTCCGCAATAACCCATAGTTTAGGAGTGCCAGGCACCATCCGACCCTTTTAAGTAAATCGAATCAGGACAGATATCCAGAATTCTACCGTCCAACTCCCAGGTAATTGCTCCGTTTCCTTTGGAAATGAACACACGCTTGAATTTGTTCCAATCCTTTAAGGGTTCAAAAACTCCATATAGTTTGTCCTTCATATGGTATTTCCTTATTTCGCCATTATTAAATTCCACGACAAGTGTGTAATCGGGCCTGGCTTCAACTCTGGTAGCCTTCTTTATTCCGGTTTCGAAATACTTCTTGGCAATAGCAATCTCGTCCATCTTTCTTCACTCCTATTTTAGACCTTCAATGGGGAATAATTCCTGATTTTTCGAAGCCAAATTCCACTCTTCAAAAAGCTCTTCTTGATGCAACGCCGCCCACCCTAAGACCATCTTTTCAATCTTGTTTGGAAGTTTACCATGTAGTATTTCCAGTTCTCTTATATCAACTACCGCTTCTTGACCGGCATACTCAGCATGAAAATGTGGAGGCAAATGGTCTTCCCAGTACATGTAAATCTTAATGCCTCTAAACTGGCAGATTATTGGCAATGGCTGTTACCTCCTTTTCTTGCCTTATTTTCTATTATACCATAAAAACTAGTGGAAACAACAAATCCCTCCACGGCTCTACGGCCGGGGCGCCAAAAGGAAAAGGGATCCGCCCGAAGTCCGAACCCCTTCCCCTGTAATAACCTTCCCCATGTCTTCCTCAATGTGTTTCCTGCCTGCAAGACAGCGGAACCGTCCCCCTTGTCTCAATCGCCTCAAACAAGCCATAATCGCCGAAAATGGAACTTGACAAAATGGTGTGATGGTGTTCTCGCTGGGAGAGGTGTAAGAAATAATCCTGAGGATGGCCTCGAAACTATTGATTTAACAAGGGGTTGTATTTTTCGGCAATGGCTCTAAGGAGAATTAAGGAGTACTAGGCACCGTCCCTCGTTTTTTCTGGCTATAATCGAAAACCGGTACCATAACCTTTTTCACTGGCTTATATTCCTGCTTCGCAAACTTCAGCAACATGTCCGTAACATCACAAGAATAAGTTCTCTCCCCGCATTTAGTGCAAACATCAGCAGGTACATTTTCCACAAAAATATACTTTCCGTCATCTTCATAACTAAATGTTACAGTTCGCTTTTCGGTTTTACCTCCGCAGAAAACACACTGCATAGCAATTACCTCCTGATTTTATAGTCAATCCACTGTCCAGGATCAGGTTCATAAATTGTAATAACTACTATCCTGGGAGGCAGAGAGAGTTGAACATGTAAAGGTCTTCCCTTCTTTGTTTGACCGTAAATAAGGCAGCTTGGTGAATACTTATCTTCAGGATACTCTTCGACAATTTCTCCGGTCAAAATCACTTCTTCTACTTCCAACCTATCGACCTGTCCCCATGTCTCTATAATGGTTCTCCCGAACCGTTGACATGACATGACTAGATCAACGGAATTCCATTGTATTAAAAACATCAGACTCTTTCAATTCACATTGAAGAAACATCCCCAATATGCTGTTATTTTCAATCCAGTAACTGTTTTGAATGATAAATGAAGATAATTTCTATAATTCCCGTTTTTTTTAACCGGTAGACTATCCGAAATGGGTGAAGTAAGACATGGGAACTGTCCCCTTGTCTCCCTCCCAAAGTATTCTGTCTTTCCCCCTATCTTTCCTGCTTAATTTTCTCTGCCAACCACATCTTGATCATGGTCTGATAAGGGATCCCTTTACCCTCGGCGATTTTTTTTATTTGATTTAGATGCTTACTGTTGACCCGTATGTTTATTCTTGTAGTAGTGGGCCTTTCCCCTTCCATCTCGAAATCTACCGGCTCCAGTTGATTCCAATATGGTGCTGTGGAATGCGTTTCCCAATATTCGGCCGCCTGCTCGTCATCATGAATTCGGGGCATCTCAGGCACATTTTTCTTTTCTGGAAAGTTTTCTCCTTTTCTACCCACGTTGATGCTCCCTCCTGTAGAGTTTTCTTTCATCGTCAGTCATTCCCCTGGCAGTGATTGGTCTGATTATTCCTCTACCCTTGTACACAAATACCACAAAAATATATCGCCCTAATCCGCTCTGACCATAAGCATAGTACTATATCTTTCATCACGTCCTTTGCGAATCATGGGCTGATGATAGAAAACTTCTTCTGCCTCTTCTACGCTAATACCATGGCGTACAGGTTTCCAGTAGTTTGCTTCGTCCCATTTAAACGTCCTGCCCTTCAACATCAATTACCCCAACACCGCTGTACGTACATTGTACCCACGCATAAGACATTTGTCAACAACCAGCAGAAAGACACTTCTTTGAAGTTATGAAGTTGTCTGTGACTTAATTTCGAAATTCACATTCAAGTACCGTCCCCATGTCTCCTCACACTCAACAATTTCTTTATTTTATTGGGATATGGATATGGAAAAGCTTCAGCGAAAGTACTATAATATAATAAGTAGAAGGGTTGACCCTGATTGAGGGGAATGACTTTTCGTGAGAATCTATCTTGATGCTTGCTGTCTCAACCGCCCTTTTGACGATCAGACCCAAGACCGAATCAGGTTGGAATCGGAGGCGGTTCTTTCAATTTTGAACCGTTGCCAGATGGGAGAATGGCAATTAATAGGCAGCGAAGCCCTAGATTATGAAATATTCAAGATACCGGATGATGACCGTAAGCAAAAAGTATTGATCCTCGCTGGTCTTGTCCAGTCGAAGGTATTCCTTGACGTAAAGGTGGTGCAACAGGCCAACCTGTTGCAGGAGGCCGGGTTAGCGGCTTTAGACGCCCTTCACATATCATGTGCCGAAAAAGGTGGGGCCAACGCCTTGCTTACTACTGATGACAGGTTGGTCCGACAGGCTGCGCGAACGAAAGCTCTAATCAAAATCACGGTGGCAAATCCGATTAGCTGGCTAATGGAGGTGTTTTGAATGATACAAGATCAAGCCGCAACTCCCAACCAAATCAGGAAAGCTGGGATAGATGCCTTATCTAAAACCCTCGGTCCCGTAGGTATGACACGGTTTTTACAGCAGTTTGACCCAGGAAAAGGTGATTATACTAAAGAAAGAGAGCAGTGGCTTGGCAGAATAAGCATTGAACAGGTCGCCAAAGAGGTTCAGCGAGAGAAGGAGTAAAAATAAATGGCCTTACCCTCAATTCAATGGGAAGGCCTTTTTTTTTGATAAGGTGGACCTTTTCGTCTTAGAGGTACCAGACCCTCCCGCCATTTACCAGGGTGTTCTTTTGTCGAATTTTTGGATTATCAGGTACCATTCTTTACGCGCAAGGGGAACCGTCCCCATGTCTTCACATCAAGGAAATTGGCGAGTATATCCCGCCAAGTTACGCCAAAGGGAAAAGATTGAATCCCCATAGTCCTGGCGCACGCGACTTCGTTCTTCTGGGCCAATCGAAAATTTTGCCAGCAGGTAGTAAGTACAAGAATTACGGCTCAACAGTCAGTAAACACCTGACTATTGAGCCTTTTTGACGGGCAAAACTTCCGATTGATCCCTGTAAGAACCGTCCCCAGTGTCTCATGCACGGTCTGCCGTCCCCATGTCTTTGTAGACAGGAGAACCGTCCCCTTGTCTCCCAACTGTATCCATATCTTTCTAGATACTTCATCAATACCTTCCAGGCTGCCGTAAAAATCGTATTTTGTTCCATAAATATGCATCATTCGGTTGACCATAGCTACGGCCTCAGCTCTAGTGGCTAGATGACGAGGGCGAAAGGTTTTGTCGGGGAACCCCCCTACCAGCTTTCTTTCAGAGGCAATCGCGATGCTTTGCTGTGCCCAAGCCGGAATTTGTTCTAAGTCTGCGTAAGCTGGTAGTACGGAGCGTTCTTCTTCAATCCGCAGGGCCCTCACCAGCATAACGGCCATGTCCATCCGGCGAATGTTTTCATTCGGCCGAAAGGTTCCATCGTCAAACCCCCTGATCATGCCTAGTTCGTAAGCGAGTTGAATATAACCCCTTGCCCAATGCTCGGCTCCCACGTCCCCAAAAACGGAAGGTACCGTTTCTAGAGCCCAGACCTCGTCCTCCATACCAAGCGCCTTAATTAGGATTTTGGCGAACTCTGCGCGAGTTATGTTATTTTTAGGTAGGAAAGTACCATTAGGATAACCGTCAACTACCCCCTGACTAGAAAGCAAGTCTATATCAAGCTGAGCCCAATGACCCTTTACGTCATCAAAGGCAAGGGCAGCACCAGCAATACTAAACGTAGCACCAAGCAAACATAAAGAAAGGAAAAGACCAAGAAATATGAGTCTACGAGTCATAATAAGCTCAACCCCGTCTCAAATAGTCTCAGCAAATCAAAATACATCTGTTTAATTCTTCATCAGACACTTTTCTCCTTTTATCAGGCTGGGAAAAATATTGACAAAAAAGAAGGGCTCCAGGTAGAAACCTGAAACCCCTCTTCTACTCGCCTCCGGTATTTCCTGTCCGGAAATTCCTTGGTTAGTTCTTGATGATGAGGTAGCGCAGGATGTTGTTGGTGTCGGACATTTCGGATCCGTCACCCTTGTCGATCGGGGTCAGAGAGTTGACCTTGTTGCCTTCAAAGATTTCGTCGAAGGCGATCGTCTTGGGCGTACCGGTCACGTCGTAGAGCTGAGTATCGCTGTTGACAAAGTACCATTCTCCGCCGATCTTAACAGCCTTGCTGCTGTAGTTGATTTCCTCAACAGTGTAAACAGTGTTTGACACGTCAATCTTGGTCACACTGGTGAGGTCGGTGCCGCTGGCCTGGAAGGTCACGAAGCTCTTGTAAGCAGAGTTAGTGTAACCAGCCGTCTCATCAACATCGTCGGCGTCGTAACGGGATACGGTGCCGTTCACGTTAAGCTTCAGGTAGTAGCCGTCAGCATCCCTACCCTTTTCTTGAACGACCGCGAACTTAGCCGCAGCAGCCGGGTTGCCAGAGAGTACCAAGTACTGCAGGTCTACACCGTCAGCCTTGAAGTAGTAGTAGGCATTGGCACCGTAAGTCTTCAACTCGGTCCAGTTGGAAACCTTCGGATCGGAAGCAACGTTCTTGAAGATTACGGTGCTGTCGGTCACGTTGTAGAAGGTTCCGTTGAGTTTCACGCGCTTGTTGTCGGTGTCGTAGCCGCCTACGTTACCATCGCTGGTGTTGGCATCCAGGATTTCAAGATTGTCGATGGCGCCATCGCTGGTGAGGTCGTACTTCACGAAGTAGCCCTTAACGATTTCGGCTACCGCGGCAACATCGTCACCGTCGTAAACAGTGCCGCCAACAGTCTTGATATTACTGTCAGCATTGACAGTGTAGGTCACCTTGCTGCCGTCGCCCAGTAAGAGCTTCACGTTGGCCAGGATGTCATAGGCAGCGCCGCCCTTGTAGACGAGGTCACGGCCGCGGATAACGCCATACTGCTTGCTGGCAGCGCCGGTGTTACCTTTTACGAATTCGACATCGCCGTTGCTGTTCAGGGTCAGGGTAACAGCCTTGCCAAGCAGGCTCTCGAGGTCAGCCGTCATGGAAGCATTGGACTTATAGGTTTCGCCGCCGTCCAGAGAAACTATTGTCCGCTGAGCGGTGCCGTTGCTGGTGGCGAGTTCGTACTTGGTACCAGTTACCTTAATCCTCCAAGCACTGTCGGAGTCGTATTCCATGGACTCGAGGGTACCTTCTACCTTCTTGCCGCCGATGGTGACCTTGTAGTCAAGACCTTCGGCAGTGTTAGGGGAAATGCTAATGGTGTCGCCAGCCTGGATGGCGTCGAAACCAACTTCCTTGCCGCCCTTGAAGATCTTGTAGACAGTCTCGTCGTCGCTGGCGTCGGTATTGAAGTTAGCCAGGTTAGCGTTCGTAGTTCCGGAAACAACAGTGATCCGCTTGGTGGTGGTGTTCACGCTCTTCACAATACCCGGTTGTGTCCCAGGGCTGCCCAGGCCGATGTAGTAAACCTGGTTGTCCTTGTTGAACTGCAGGGTGATGCTCGGAGCTTCGAGAGCGTATGAGTAAGTACTACCACTTACAGTCAGAGTCCCCAGGCTTCCGGAGAGAATAGCATTGGTGGCCACAGTATAAGTCTTGTCGTCGTTCTTAACCTTAAAGCCACTGTTGGTCCCGCTGACAAATGCGCCAGTACCTTCCAAGGTGGCAGTAGCGTAGTCACTATTGCTCTTATCTTGTTCAGTGTCCTTCACTACGGTGAAATCCTGAACGGTGGCAACAGCCACTTCGCCGTCCTTGTTGAGAACGAAGTCAACAAACTTGTTCTTCAGGCCATCGATGTTGCTTGCACCTGCGAAAGTGACGGTCTTAGCAGCCTTCTTAGAGCCGCCAACGTAGCTGATGGTGTATTCGCCGTTACTTACGGTCCAGCCAGTCACGAAAGCGTCATCAATGACAGAACCCTTGTAGTTCTTAACAACCAACTTTTCGGCCGGGGTCTTCCCGTCAACAAAGCTGTCGGTGTCTTTGTCGTACTTGACCCAGTTTTGGTCTAGTGTTGCGTCAACAATAGCAAACACATCGCCACGTACCGAAGGAGCCTTGGCATCGAAGCTCAGGTCATCGGTAATCCCAAGCTCAACGGCCTTTGCGAGGTAATCTACCGGCCAACTGCCAGGTAGGTTGTCGTTGTAGCCAAGGATGCGCAGTACGACTGTCAGAACCTCGGCGTAGCTGATTTTGTCGTTGGGACGGAAGGTACCAGCAGGATCGCCCTTCACAAACCCTTTTGCAGCTGCCAGGTTAATCCAACCAGTATACCATTCGCCGGTCTTAACGTCGCTGAACTGGGAAGGAGTATTCTTCATCAGGTCAGCAGCTTCTTTTAGACCTGCAGTCACTATTGCAACTTTAGCAAATTCTGCACGAGTAATGTTCTTGTCTAGGCCAAAGGTCCCATCGGGATACCCTTCAACGATTCCCATCGCGTTCAGCTTAGTAGCGGCGTTTTCTTGAATGGTAGCCGCGCCAGCCGTCATGGGAACAGCCAAGCTGAGAACGAAGGTTAGTGCGACGATTAGAGCGATGAGTTTCTTGTGGCTCTTCATTCTTTCTAAATCCCCCTTTTTTGGTTTCTCACTTTCCCAAACACTTTAGACTACGAGCGACATTTAGAACCTGTTTCCCTTTTTGGGGCCATCACTCCCTCCGGGTAGATTTTATGCAATTAACCTAAAGGCTCTTTTATTATCAGTGATTGCGATGGTCACAATCACCAATAACCTATTGAAAATGAAGTAAAGCGATTTAAGCGGTATTTGGTTTTCAAAGAGCTTTGGATTTGTCCACTCACCAATTAACTACGCGAGGGGGGGTGGAAAACTTGCAGGTTTTTTTCAAGTTTCCCAAGGAATTTTTTGCCCTAAAATATGACATCCCCGCGTGGAACCAAGTTATGTTAAGGTTGCCGAAGGTTGCTATGTTATACTTTTTCTCTACTGGCGGGGAGGTGCAAATTCCGCCGATTTTAGCCTACACTGATCATTATAGCCAACCGCGTGGGACAAGTCAATTACCTTTAAGTAAGGTTTTGCCAGGGAAATAATGTTAGTTAGGTCATTTTTTCAAGGATTCTTTGAGGACGAGCAAAGCGAACTTGGGGAGGGCCAGCATGCGGCCGGCGCGCCTGGGTTCTTTTAAGAGGCGGTAGAGCCACTCCAGTTTAAGCCTCTGGAAGGCCTCGGGGGCGCGTTTGGCCTTGCCCGCCAGCACGTCCAGGGTGCCGCCGATGCCGATGAGGACCGGGACCTTAAGTTGGTCCATGTGCTCCCGGATCCAGTACTCCTGCTTGGGCGCCCCCAGGGCGACCAGGAGGATGTCGGGTTTTGTTTTTTGTATACTGCTCAACAGGCCTTTTTGCCCCTGGGCGTCCAGGTAGCCGTGGGAGGTGCCCGCGATCTGGATGCCGGGGTATTCCTCCACCATTTTACGGGCGGCTTCCTCGGCGACGCCGGGGGCGGCGCCGTAGAGGAAGATGCGCCAGCCCTTGATGGCCGCGGTGGGGAGGATGGCCTGCACCAGGTCGATGCCGGTCACCCGCTCGGGTACGGGGGTACCCAGTTTTCCGGCGGCCCACACCACCCCGGCCCCGTCGGGGGTAACCAGGTGGGCGGAGTTGATGATATCCTTTAAAGCGGGCTCGTGCTGGGCCCGATAAATGATTTCGGCGTTAAGGGTGATGATGTGGTGGGGGGTACCTTCCTTGATATACTCCTCCACCTTTTCCAGGGTACCTTGCATGTCCACGGGGTCAACCAGGGTCCCCAGGACGGATACTTTCTTCATTCCCACTTCTAACCTCTCACTTCTCACTTCTCAATTGGCTGCCATCTTGTTGACTATTTCTTTCGTCTTTTCGTCGGAAGGGACCCAGTAGCTGATGCCCTTGATGTACTCGGGGTTGCCGGGCAGGGTGGCGGTTTCTATCTTGGCGGCGCCGGCGTCCTTGAACACCTTGGCCAGGCCAAGCATTTCTTTGAAGTTCAGGTCGGTGCGCACCTGGGCCTGCACTTCCTTGATCAGTTCGGGCAGCTTCCACACGGTGCTGATGCTTAAAGCCTGGTCCGCCAGGGCAACCAGGAACTTCTGCTGGCGTTTGATGCGGGTGGTATCGTCCCCGTCATTCCTGTAGCGGACGTACTGCAGGGCCTTATCCCCGTCCAGGCGCTGGAGGCCGGGGTAGAGGTCGATGCCCTCAAGGGCGTACTCCATGCGCTTCTCCACCTCTATTTCCACTCCGCCCAGGATGTCGATCACCGCGGCAAAGCCCTGGAAATTGACCTCCACAGACCGCTTGACGTCTATGTCCAGGAAGTCTTCCACCGTCTGGGCCAAGAGACTTGGCCCGCCATAGGCGTGGGCGTGGCCGATCTTCTCCTTGCTGGACCTGCCGGGGATCTTGACATAGGTGTCCCGGGGGATGGAGAGGACGCTGATCCTGGATTCCTTGTCGTCGATAAAGGCCACCATGATGGTGTCCGCCCGGGAAGGCTCGTTGGCGCGCTGGTCGACCCCTATTAAAAGGATGCCGCCGGGCCGCTTTTCTTCGGCGGGCGTGCCGGTTTTATCCGGTTTTTGGGAATCATCGGGATCGTTAATTACGCTGCCGATAAAGTTGTCCGCCAGCTGGTACCCCACGTAGGCGAAGGCGAAAAAGGCAAGCAGGATTAACGCTAAAGCAGGTAAAATATAAGAAGACTTTCTCCGCTTCTTTTTTCTCAGTTGCGGACGCCGCGGGGAATCGCCCCAGAATTCGTCGTATTCGTAATGCCTGTAGTCTTTGGGCACGGGATACACCCCCCATTTTGTGACTGGCTGCTAGTGACCGGTGACTATGGAGACATGGGGACTGGAGACATGGGCGAGACATGGGGACGGTTCCATCGTCTTCCCGATTAAGGAATGGGGACACACCTGCTGAAGCCCGGGCTGGTCTTTGGGGACAGGAATGTCCCCAACTATGCTTCGCTACGCTCCGGGGACAATCGAACCGTCCCCATGTCTCCTTCAGTATAATGATAGCCGGTTACGTTTTATAGTAGACGTTTGATGAGACCGGTTTGTTCCCGGAACGCATAAATTTTTTCTCTGGGAGTTTATGGGTAGATGCTGGCGGTGCGGGTGTTATTGTCCCACTCCACCCTTGCTCCCAGGAGTTCGCTGATGGCCCTCAAGGGGACCATGGTACGGTTGTTGACCAGCTGGGGCGGGGAGTCCAGCTGCACTTTCCTGCCGTCCACGGTGGCGGTCGGGCTGCCGATCCGCATGGTGACCGTCCGGCCGCCCAGGCGGTAGATGACGCTCCGGGTGCTGTTCTCCCAGTCCACCTGGGCCCCGAGGGCCTCCCCCAGGAAACGGAAGGGGAGCATGGTCCGCCCGCTGTCACTCAAGTACGGGGGGGCATCCAGGGTTTTGGGCTTGTTGCCGATATAGGCGACGTTGTTTCCTATTGTCAAGGTGACCCGCAGCTCAAGGCGGGCCTTTAACGGGGCGACCCGCTTCTCCAGTTCCACCACTTTGGCACTCAGGTCCTCCACCTGCTGGACCAGGGGGCTTAACTGCTCGGCCAGGTATAGCTGCAAGAACGCCCTGGAGACAAAGGGGTCGGCCTCGCTGCCGGCAGGGGCCGCCAGCACCGCCCGCCCTAATATGTAGGAAAGGGAAAATAGGAGAACGGCCGCTGAAGTTAGCCGTATAAGACGCGATGTCATCGAAAGAGTCCTCCGCACTCACGCGCACGCTACGCCACGGGGACGGTTCCATCGTCTCCCCGATTAAGGAATGGGGACACACCTGCTGAAGCCCGGGCTGGTCTTTTGGGACAGGAATGTCCCCAACTATGCTTCGCTTCGCTCCGGGGACAATCGAACCGTCCCCATGGCTCCGCTCGCATACTCGCGCATACTTTAGATTAGATTTCCTGTTAGCTGCCGCTATATAGGTTTCGACAGCAGGCGGGGTTTTCCTGTCCGCTCCGATGGGAAAATCCATGGTACATCAGGAAAAAATCAGCTTAAAAAAATTTTTAAAAAAATTAAAATTGGAGAAGGATTCTTAGCAAGCAAGTGGAATATAATAAACCGAGAGAAGTTTGGTAGTGTAGAGATTTGTACTAGTTTTCACTTAGTCAGCGCTACCGTCACAGTAACAACTTTTTATTTATCCGTGGTTTGTGCTTGTGTTCACATGTTTTAACAGTCTTACCGAAGTCTTACTTAAATCGAAAGGGGGCGTTGGAGAGATGAAAGATCCGTTCGCAGCACTCAGAAAAGAGCGTAACTACCTGCTTAACCAGTGGATCAACGCCAGAGACCATGAGAAAGCCACGATCCTGGTCAAAATCATGGACATTGACGAACAGTTGGAAGCGGCGAAGCCGAAGATCCGGAAACGCAAGCAGGTGAGCTAGAAGTTAGTGACTAGTGACTGGTGACTGGCAAAGGACGCGAAAACGCGTCCTTTTCTCTTTTGGTAAGGTCGTAGATGATGCCGCCGAGCCAGGTGGAGGGAATCAGGAGCACCGGTTCCCCCGCCTGCAAAGTAACGGTCCCCCAGGCGACCACCTTGGGGATGGCGGCGGTGTCCACCTCCCGGGCAATGCGGTAATGGAGCCAGAGGTTTTCCGGGTTGATGGCGAAGTCGGTCTCCAGGTAGCGGTGAAAGGCCAGCACCAGCGCGGGCAGGTGGATAAAGTACACCCGGGGGCGGGTGAGTTCGGCCAGGAGGGCTCCCAGGATGCGGTCGTCCCGGGGGCTGATCTCCATGGTAAAAAGGTTTTCCAGCTCCACCTCCTGGCCGTCCACCACGATCGGGTTGACAAACTTTTTGACCTCGGACAGGACCCGGCGGTCGATGCGGACGTAGTACGCAATGTCCACTGAAAGTGCTTCCTCCAACAGCGGCACGAGGGCTTTTGGTCCGGCTTCCCGGAAAACGCTTTCCAGGGGGGACGTCCGGTCAAGGGCCGTCCTGACCGGGAAAAAGACCGCCCCGGAACGGAAGTCTTCCTTATAATTGATGCTGTACACCGCGGTCATGAGCAGTTGGTCGCCGTCGGCCCCCAGGAAGAGGACGTTCAGGTTGTCGGTTTCCCGGTTCCTTAGCGGCAGGTTTGGCGCGAGTTGGGCCGGTTGTTTCACCGGCAGGGGGGTAGCATTGTCTGGCCGGGCTGAAGTGACGGGGTTAATGGGAGCAGGCGCCGGGGGTGCCGCCACCTCCGGGGGTTCCGGGACGGTGGACGGCGAAGACTCCGGTTCGGTAAATTTGTATTCCGCCAGGGTGATCGTACCGGCAGGCGGGTATGAAGGGGGAGCGGCGTGTTTCGTTTGAAACGACAGGGGTTCCGGACCTGCCAGGGTGATGACAAGAAACAGGCTGAAAGAAATAAGCCATCCGGCTTTTTTCATGATATCCTCCCACTCTACGTCATGGGGACTACGCCAAGGGAGACACGGGGACGGTTCCATCGGGAGAGACACGGGGACGGTTCCATCGTCTTCCCTTCGGCCCTTCGCTACGCTTCGGGGACGCTCGAACCGTCCCCATGTCTCCTCGAACCGTCCCCATGTCTCCTCGGGACGATCGAACCGTCCCCATGGCTACGCTTTCTTTTTGCTTTGGGCAATTCTTTCCTATTTTTTACCTCCCCTGTGCTTCATATACATGGGATTCCGGGCATACTGGTGTATAATAGAGGTATTATAAGCCAAAGGAGTTGGAAGAGATGAAACGGATCCTGATCCTGGGTTTCCTGGCCCTGCTGATTGCCCTGGTGTTGATTTCCCCGGTAACCGCCTCCAACCCCGTGAAGGTGTTGCTGAACGGGCTGGAGTCCCCGGTGGACGGCCTCCTGATCGAGGACCGCACCTACGTCCCCTTGAGGTGGGTTTCGGAGCAGATGGGCGCCTATGTGGAGTGGAAAGACGGGCAGGTGCGGATCAGCACCACGGACCACCCCATCGCCAAGGACCTGGCGGCCGACCTGAAGGTGCTGGGCGCCGGTGAATACATGGAGGTCGGAGGCATCCGGTACCGGGTTGACAAGGTGATCTTCGAGACCAAGAACGGCAAAGACTACGCGGCGGTTACCTGGATTGAGGAAGGGAACGTGAATACTGAGTTCGGCGCCCTGCCTGCCTTCGCTTACGAGATCCAGGGTCTGGACCGGCCCATGAAGCTGGCGGAGTACTCGGTGACGGTCAACTCGTCGTTCAACAACAAGACCCAGCGCAGTCTCACCTACACCTTCGCCGTGCCGGGAACGCTCTCTTCCGTTATCTACTTCCCGAACGGCAGTAAGGACCTGAACGCCAGGCCCATCGCCAAGTGGCGGACGTGGTAACGAAAACTTTAAGGCAGCCCAGGGGGCTGCCATTTTGCTAACTGAATCATGTTTTAATTATTGGGATGCAACCAGAGCGGGTTTAACGGATGAACATGGGTATCAAGATGCCGGCAAAGCCGACTACCAGCGCCACAAAAATCCCGATGATCCAGCGGCTGATTGAATGGATCTCTTGATGCAAGGAGTCCACTTTCTGATCGACTGTTTTAATTTCGCCGCGGAGCTTCGCTTCTACGATATCAATTTTGTTGCTTAAGGATTTTTCTACGTTGTCAATCCGGTTGCTTAAGGATTTTTCTACGTTATCAATTCTGTTGCTCAAGGATGTTTCAACGTTATCAGTTCTGTTGCCTAGAGAATCGATCCTTGCACTTAATTTTTCGTCAAATGCCTTGATTTCGCTACGGAGATTCGCTTCCATGGTGTCCATACGGTGGAGCAGGTATCCCAGGAAATCGAAGCCCCGTGGAAACCTGGGAAAATCGTCGTCAGTCCCGGCGGCTATTTCCTTTCTGGTCTCATCCGGCATTGCCAGGGCACCTCCCTCCCTTACGCCCATCATAACATGTTTGAACCCTTGCTACAATGTTAGACGATCTTCCTGGTGGCGGCCACCAGGCCGTTGTTCTGGAGCACCAGCTATTATTCATTCTTTCCCCATCCATATTACCGAAATCGTGCTCTCAAGGTGGGAAAATTCCGGGTCTCCGGTCACAACCGGAAGGTCTCCACGCTGGGCCAATGCGGCGGCAAAAGCATCAGCATACGATATGGGGTACTCCGCCTTAATACGCGAAGCCGCTAAGGTCAATTCCCTGTCGGCATTAATGACTTTGATGGGCAAGTACCCGAGCATGGCCAGCATTTCCTCAGCCCGCTGCTTACCGAAACTCCGAGCTGTGATATAATACACCTCTCCCAGGTTGACAACCGTCATCTCTACCGAGAACTTGCCACTGGCCGCTCTGCGAAGAAACTCCTTTACCTCCAAAGCGCCTTGCTCCCCTTGCAGGTAAGCAAGCAAGGCAAAACTGTCTAAAACCACTCCATCAGCCATGTATCAGTCACCTTTTCCTGAACGTGAAGGTGATTGAATGAGCTTCCGTTCTTCGAGAGTTCTTTCTTCCTGCCTGGAACGCAGCAATTCTTTCGTAAGTGATGTTCTCCCTCTCAACATTCCCATTGCTTCTTCCACAGGATCCTCCGGAACCAATCGCAACATGATACGATCCCCGCCGTCTATTACCTCCACTACCGAGCCAGGACCTATACCATACTTCTTGCGTAATGGCGCAGGTATGACAATTTGACCTTTAGGCGACAACTTGACCTTCCCCATGTTTAACTTCCTCCCCTCATGTTAAACTTTTGTGCTATCAGTTTAACACAAAGAACTTTGTTGAGCAATAACAACTCTGAAGTTATACAATCTTCCGGGTGGCGGCGACGACGCCGCTGGACTGGAGGACGTGGAGCATGGAGAGGGCCTTGCCGGTGCCCAGGGCGACGCAGGAGATGGCGTCGTCGGCCACGTGGACCGGGAGGCCGGTGCGCTTGCTGAGGAGGGTGTCCAGGCCGTTCAACAGGGACCCCCCGCCGGTCAGGACGATGCCCTTGTTGATGATGTCCGAGGCCAGTTCGGGCGGGGTGCGCTCCAGCACCTCTTTCACCCCGGCGATCACCGCTTCCACCGGCTCCTGCATGGCTTCCCAGGCCTGCTGGGAGGTGACGGTGACCGTCTTGGGCAGCCCGCTGACCAGGTCGCGGCCGCGGATCTCCATGGAGGTTTCCCCCACCTTGCCCTCCGGGAAGGCGGTGCCCACGGTGATCTTCAGTTCTTCGGCGGTGCGTTCGCCCACCATCAGGTTGTACTCCCGGCGGATGTAGCGGACGACGGCCTCGTCAAACTTGTCCCCGCCCACCCGCAGGGACTTGGAAACAACAATGCCCCCCAGGGACAGCACCGCGATGTCGGCGGTGCCGCCGCCGATGTCCACCACGATGGAGCCGCTGGCCTCGGAGATGTCCAGCCCGGCGCCCAGGGCCGCCGCCAATGGTTCCTCGATGAGGTAGGCCTGTTTGGCCCCCGCCTGCATGGTGGCCTGGCGCACCGCCCGCTCCTCCACGCTGGTGACGCCCGCCGGGATGCAGACCATCACCCGGGGCCGGAAGAACATCCGCCGGCCGCAGGCCTTTTCGATAAAATACCGGAGCATGCGTTCAGTGGTGTCGTAGTCGGCGATAACCCCCTCCCGCAGGGGCCGGATGGCCACGATGTTACCCGGGGTGCGCCCCAGCATGCGGCGGGCGTCCTCCCCTACCGCGATGATCTGTCCCGTGGTTTTGTCGATAGCCACCACGGAGGGCTCATTCAGAACAATCCCCTTCCCCTTGACGTACACCAGCACGCTGGCCGTCCCCAGGTCCACCCCGATGTCCATGTTCCACCCGAACATGCGCCCGACTCCCTTCTCGCATTAGTGACTAGCTGTTAAGTACGCCATGCTACGCTTCGGGGACGCTCGAACCGTCCCCATGGCTCCCGTTGGAAATTTGAAATGAGAAGATGAAGAAAATGAGAAAAGTCCCGAGAAAGCGTTCCGATTGCAGGCTGTGGGTGCTTGTCTACCGTAAGCCTCTCCTGAACGCTCTAGGACTTTTCTATTTCGGCAGAAGGGAGGGAAATTCCTCCAAAATTTTTAGGAAACTGAGGTTTCTTTGTATTTTTTTCGCGTGGCTTCGCCGCCCCGGATGTGCCGCTCCGCCTTGTTCACGTCCAGGATGTTGCGGACCTTTTCCGCCAGTTCCTCGTTCATTTCCGGCAGCCGCTCGGTAACATCCTTGTGCACGGTGCTCTTGCTGACCCCAAAGACAAGGGCAGTCTGGCGCACCGTGGCGTTAGAATCGAGTATGTAGGCGCTGATTTCCATAACCCGCTTGCGAATATACTCCTGCATAGGGCGGCCTCCCCCTCTGCTGTACGTTTTTGCTTAATGTATATGAGGGGGGCGGGGAAAAAAGACCTAGGTTATGGGAGCAGGTACCTGGCGGGGTCGAGGGGTTTACCGTCCTGGCGCAGCTCGAAGTGCAGGTGGGTGCCGTCGCGCTGTTCTTCCAGGCCGGGTTCGCCGACAAGGGCCATGGTTTCACCTGCCGGCACCCGCTGGCCTTTACGGACCTGGACCTGGTCGACGTGGGCATAGCGGGTCTGCCAGCCGTCGCCGTGGTCAAGGGTGATCCGGTAGCGGAACAGGTCGCTGTACTCCACCGCCTCCACACGGCCGTCCAGCACCGCGTTTACAGGCGTTCCCTTGGGGGCGCCCAGGTCGATCCCCGCGTGCAGCCGGTAGTCCCCGTACAGGTCAGAGAACTGGAAGCCGAAGCTCCGCAACAGGTCGCCTTCCACCGGGGCCAGCATGGCGCCGGGTTCGACCACCGGTCCGGTGGGTAGGGCCTCGGGGGCAGCAGGCTGGGCCGGGGCTGTTTCCGCCACAGGCGCCTGGTTAACCTCCACCGGTTTGTTCACGGAAGGGGCGCTGGGGGACCCTGAAGGTTTGGGACCCACCGGCTGGGGCATTTCAGCCAGAGGCCTGGAAAAATCGTTTTGGGGTTGAGTCTCCACCGTGACGGTGGGGGTTACAGGCCTGCCGCGAAAGATGGCGTTATTGGTGATGAGCCATACATCCGCCGCCACCAGTACCAGGACCATCGCCACCCAGTACCACCGGCGGCGCAGTAAGGACGCGCCCCGCCGGAGAAAACTCCAGGCGGACTTAACCCCCGCCGCGACCACAGCCGGGCGAAAAGGGGTCTTGAAGGGTCTTGCCAGGGAATTAATCAGGGCTGAAGGTTTTAACACTTTGCCAATCACCTCAGCCCTAGTATATCCCATATTTTTCCTGACTAAACCCGGCGTCATTTGCCGTACTGGGTGATTTGAGTGCCTGTGTAGTAGTGGGCCAGGATCTGGCGGAAGTCCTTGCCCTCTTTGGCCATGCCGTTCGCCCCGTACTGGCTCATGCCTACCCCGTGGCCGTTGCCCACGGTGGTGAAAACCAGGCGGCCGTCCTTCACTTCCCAGGTAAGATTGGTGGAGTTTAAACCCAGGAGGCGGCGCAGGTCGTTACCGGTAAAGGGTTTACCGGTGATCCTTACCTCCTTGATCCTGCCGGTGGCGCTGTAGGATGTAACCTGGAGGGCGGGCGCCTTGGGGCCGGTGAGCTTGGCCACCGGCTGGGCGGCCAGGGAGGTCCCCAGCTTCCGGTCGACCTCTTCCAGGGTATAGGAGGTCACGTTCTGCAGCCTGGGTGCTTCCTTGTCCCACGGGGAATCTACGCTGCGCAGGTAGGGAATCTTATACTTCCACACGTCCTCGGAGTTTTCGGTACGCCCGCCGGCGTTGGAATGGTATACCGGGTCGATGAGCTGGCCCTGGTAGCTGATCACCATGTTCCTGGTGGCAAATACCGCCATGTCCATCTTTTCCTTGTATCCGATATAGCGCCAGAGGCCCCAGCGCTTTTGCATCTCATCCGTCGAGACCCACCCCTGGCAGTGGGCGGGGTTGGTACAGACGTCGGCTTCCGGGTGATGCGGGTTGGGCGTCCCCAGCATCACCTTTTTCAGCACATAGGTGCGGGAGGCCACCGCCTGGGCCTTTAAGGCCTCCAGTTCAAATTCGGCAGGCATTTCCGCCGCCACAACTCCCACCAGGTACTGCTCCAGCGGCACTTCCCTGATCTGGCCGGTTTCGTGGAACAGCACCTTGATGCTGGGACCCCCCAACTCTACCCGGACGCCGGTACCGGGCAGGCGGAGCAGGTGCACCACGGCGGCGGGAATGATGATGACCACCATGAAGACCAGAACGATAATCAGGGCCATGTAGCGTTTCACGCCAGGGACCTCCTATTTGTACAGGCCTTTTGGGACATGTTTATGCGCCGGAGAGAGCAGTTATGCTCTATTTCCAATTTTTAGGGGTGATAAAAAGTTCAGCAGGCAGGGATTGGTTTCCTGCCTGCTGCTTAAGTTTATTAACCAAACATCTGTTCCCGTTTTTTATTGTAGCCCGTAGCATATTATGGTAAGATGTAGGCAAGGCTTGCAGGTGCCCCGCAGTATAATGACAGCAACAAATAGCTCCTCCTCTCATCCCGTGGGTTGGCTGAGGGACAGGTAACGAGAGGAGGAAGCCTATGGTAGAAGTGACGATTACAGTCAAAGTCGTTGCGTTGGCGATCGTAGTAGTACCTATGATCACCGTCATCGCAGTAATGCGTCGTTACAAAAGATAACGGGTATCGCGACATACCCGTCTAAGTAAAAAAAACACTCAAATAAACCTGCACCTCAGCCAACCCTTTTCAGGGCCGGCATCCGGCTCTGTTTTTATTTTACCCTTATTATTCCTCTTCGTCAATATTCCAAAACTCCGGCTGGACGCATATACACTCACAATCTATGCGTGTCTTATAACGTGCCGAACTTTTGTTCGCTTTCATCTTGTCCACGATTGCGTACTATAGTAAAATAAAGGCAGGGCCTGCAGGTGCCCCGCAGCATAGCTACATCAAAAGAAAAACCCTCCTCTCTATCATGGGTTGGCTGAGTGAACAGCAGGTAACGAGAGGAGGGGGCGGATGATCGAAGTAACCATCACCGTTAAACTGGTTGCGCTGTAGTCATAGTACCTATGATTGCCGTTGTCAGAACCGTTAATCGCAAAAAGAAGTAGCGGGTATGTTGCCGTATGCATACCCGCCAAACCCAAGATAATACCCTAAAATAAACCTGCACCTCAGCCAACCCCTTATGGATCAGCTTTAGTGTCATTATTATTGTAACCATATTATTCCCATTCGTCAACCAGATCAACAAATATGGCTCAGTCGCACAGGCGGCATTCTTCGCCGTCCCGCTCCTCGCGGGTGATGTCGGCGCCGACGGCCTGCAGCTTTTGCACCATGTTCTCGTAGCCCCGGTCGATGTGCTGCACCGCGGCGATCTCGGTCTCCCCGTCGGCCATCAGTCCGGCCACCACCAGGGCCGCCCCGGCCCGCAAATCGGTGGCCTTTACCTTCGCCCCGGTGAGCCGCGGCACCCCTTTCACCACCGCGCTGTGGCCCTCGATGATGATGCTGGCCCCCATGCGTTTCAGTTCGTTGACGTGCATAAACCGGTTTTCAAACACCGTTTCGGTGACCACGCTGGTTCCCTGGGCACCGGTCATCAGGGCCATTGTCTGGGCCTGCATGTCGGTGGGGAAACCGGGGTAGGGGAGGGTCTTGATGTCTACCGCGCACAGCGGCCGGGAACTCCTCACCCGGATGCCGGAACCCTCTTCCTTTACCTGCACTCCCGCCTCGGCCAGCTTGGCCACCACCGGCTTCAGGTGGTCGGTGATGACGTTGTCCACCAGCACGTCCCCGCCGGTGGCGGCAGCCATCACCATGTAGGTACCCGCCTCAATGCGGTCGGGGATCACGCCGTGGGTAACCCCCCGCATGTGTTTAACACCTTCGATTTTGATGATCTTGGTACCGGCGCCCATCACCCGCGCGCCCATGCTGCATAAAAAGTTGGCCAGGTCGACGATTTCCGGTTCCTCGGCGGCGTTTTCAATCACCGTGACACCTTTAGCCAGGGCGGCGGCCATCATGATATTCTCGGTGGCACCCACACTGGGGAAGTCCAGGTAAACCCGGGCCCCGACCAGTTCAGGCGCCGTGGCTTCGATGCTGCCGTGGCCGATGCTGATGCTTGCCCCCAGGGCGGCAAACCCTTTTAGATGGAGGTCGATCGGCCGGGTGCCAATAGCACAGCCTCCGGGCAGGGACATGCGCGCCCTTCCCACCCGGGCCAGCAGCGGTCCCATGACAAGGAAGGAAGCCCGCATGCGGCGCACGTACTCGTAGGGGGCTTCCACGCTGGTGATCTCGCTGCAGTCTATCTCCATCTCCTGGGGGCCTTCGGGCACAATGCGGCCCCCCAGGAAGCCGAGCACTTCCGACATGGTTGTCACGTCCGCCAGGCGAGGAATGTCCATCAGCCGGCAGGGACCTTCGGCCAGGAGGGAGGCGGCCATAATGGGCAGCACGGCGTTCTTGGCGCCGCTGACCGTGATGGTACCCTTTAAGGGGTTGCCGCCGTTAATGATGATTTTTTCCAAGCTGATTGCCTCCCGATTCAGTGACTGGTGACCAGTGGGACAGGAACATAGACGAAACCGTTATTTATGTTCAACAAAAGGTTGCTTGTTCCTGCCATACTTGTCCCCATATTCTCAAATTTAGCCTGTTAATATTCTCCACCCAAAAGCGGCGACCCCACCTGCAGGTAGGTGCGATTGTCAGTGGCATGGTACCGGAGGGCGACCTGGATGTTGATCAGCCGCCCCGCCACCTGCAGGGGACCGGAAACGGCGGGTGTGTAGCCGCTGGTACTCACCATTTCTCCTTCCGCAATGCCCTCCACCCGCTTGGTCCCGACCGCGCCAAAGGCCTGGTCCACCCGCTCCTCCATCTCTTGCCGGGACAGGCGGCCGGGGAAGCTACCGGTAATCGCTACCGCCAGGTGAGGGCTGACACCCTCCTCCCGGAAGGCCTGTTCAACCTTATCCCGCCATATGGAAAGGGCATCAGGCGCACCCCGGTTAGTTATGTTAACCACCAGGTAGGTCTGGTCCAGGGACGCAAGCGATACCAGCAGGTGGGTGTTTGCATCCAGGTCACCTGCCAGGGAATATCCCCGGGAGTTATGGCCCGTGTTGCCGGCGGAGGTAAATTCCCCCGAAGCCCCCAGGAGGGAAGCCACACGGGTTACCAGCTCCTTCCCCCTGCTTTCCGGCACAGGCTGCGGGTCTACCGCCGCCCACCCGGTGACCCTGGATTCAACGAATTCGGCCCCGGTGGCGTTAAAGGCCCGGTAGACCGGTGCTGCCTGGGTGCCGTTGGTGCTGAACCGGCTGGCCTGGGGGTTGATCAAGATTAAAGCGCCAATCACCGGTAAAATGACGGCAAGACGTCTTTTGGGCAACCCTGTCCCTCCCTCCGGGAGACATTACTACCTCTAGTCTTGCCACAAGTTACCTGGTTATTCCCCCCGTTCCTGTTCATGTTGAAAAACAAACCCCGTTTAAGTCGTTATGTAAATAATTCGTAACGACCACCGAAAGGCTGTCCGTAAGCACAAAAATCGCCGCTCTTTTTCCAGGCGGCGACTCCGGATAGCTACCGGCAAAGGGACTACTTTAAAGGGTTTACCACAAGCAAATTGGGAATGTATTTGAAGTGTTTTTCATTTCGCGTAAGCAGGACCGCATCTGATCGAATGGCTGTGGCCGCAATGAGGGCATCCACAGGCTCCAGGCCGTGAGACTTCTGGTACATGGCAATAAGCTTTCCGGCTGTTTGGGCGATAAATAAGTCTACCGGTACTATCACGTGAAATATTTCTAACAGACGAGAAATCTTTTCTATGTTTTCAGGGCCAAGCTTTGGGGCGGCATATAGCTCCATCACCGTTAACACACTTATTGCGCCCTCCATGTTACCATCCTCTATACCGGCAAGGTAACGGGATGCCTCTGGAATTCCTCTTAAGTGATCAATAAGAATGTTTGTGTCAACTAAAATCTTCAAGTTCCTCTAACCTCCTTCCGGAGGCTTTCCGCAACTCGTCCACATAATCAGGATCAATGTCGTCGTTTTTCCAAAGCCCCGCGGTTTCCGCAACAATGCTACCGCCCTTTTTGTTGGACCTGAGGGATTTCGGCCGCAAGCCGATAACCAGTTTTTGGTCATCAACGAATTCAACGTAAAGTTCGTCTCCCTGCTTGATATTAAGTTTTTCTCTGATACTTTTAGGCAGGGTTACCTGCCCCTTACTGGTAACTTTAATCCCCACTCTGGTCATTCTTACCTCTCCTTACTTGGTATGCTTTCTCTTACTTCTGATAATACCTCACGGATTGATTCTAATCAAGTATTAAAACCTATAGATTATAATAGATTCCGCAGGCCGGTAGTTGTCCGTTAAGAGGCAAAAAAACCGCCGCTCCTTTGGGGAAGCGGCAACAAAGAGGTACGATTAAGAAAGTTACAGAGGTTTGCTACATCAAATGGCAGGCCACCCAGTGGTTCTCCGTCTTCTGTACCAGCCGGGGTTCTTCTACCTCGCACCTGCCATAGGCATAGCGGCACCGGGTACGGAAACGGCAGCCGCTGGGAGGGTCGACGGGGCTGGGGACATCCCCTTCCAGCACGACCCGTTCAAGCTTAATGTCTACACTGGGAATTGGTATGGCCGACAGGAGCGCCTGGGTATAAGGGTGGCATGGGTTTTGAAAAAGTTCTTTTTTGCCGGCAAGCTCCACCAGTTTCCCCAGGTACATGACAGCGACCCGGTCGCTGATATACTTGACCACGCTCAGGTCGTGGGAGATGAAGATATAGGTCAGCCCGAACTCCCGTTGGAGTTTCTTTAACAGGTTGATCACCTGGGACTGGATGGACACGTCCAGGGCTGATACCGGTTCGTCACACACGATCAGCCTGGGATGCAGGGCCAGCGCCCTGGCGATGCCGATGCGCTGCCGCTGGCCCCCGCTGAATTCATGGGGGTATTTCTTGGCGTGCCCGGGCGTCAGGCCAACCACTTCCAGCAGGTAGTTGACCCGTTCCTCTCTCGCTTTGCGGTCCTTCACGCCGTTAACCAGCATGGGTTCCCCGATAATGGAGCCCACGGTCATCCGGCTGTTAAGGGAGGCATAGGGGTCCTGAAAGATTATCTGCATGCTGCGGCGCAACTGCCGCAGCTCATTCTTGTCCAGCTCAAAAATGTTCCTGCCTTCAAAGAAGGCCTGCCCGCCGGTGGGTTCCAAAAGCCGCAAGATCACCCTGCCCAGGGTGCTCTTGCCGCACCCGCTCTCGCCCACGATGCCGAAGGTTTCCCCGGGGTTGACGTGGAAGCTGACCCCGTCTACCGCCTTGACAAAGCGCTGCTGCCGGGCCAGGAGACCCGCCTCTACCGGAAACCACTTCTTCAAGTCCTTGACTTGCAGTAACCCTTGCTGCATCTCACGCCACCTGCCTGCCCGGTTGATCTTTCAGCCAGCACCTGACCCAGTGCCCCTCGGCTGCTTGACGCAACGGGGGTTCCTCTTTAACGCAACGGTCTTGCTTGTAGGAACAGCGCGGGTTAAAGCGGCAGCCCGGGGGCATGTGGAGCGGACTGGGAACGGTCCCCGGAATGGCATGCAGTTGCTCGTTGTCCTGAGCCAGGTAGGGGATGGACCGCATCAGGCCCTCGGTGTAGGGGTGCATCGGGCTGCGAAAAAGGGTGGGCACATCGCTCTCCTCCACCACCTTACCGGCATACATGACCACCACCCGCTGGGCCATTTCGGCCACCACACCAAGGTCGTGGGTGATCAGCATGATAGATGTATGAAGGTCTTCTTTCAACTTTTTCATTAATTGCAGTATCTGGGCCTGGATGGTTACATCCAGGGCGGTGGTCGGCTCATCGGCGATCAGAAGCTTCGGGTTGCATGACAGGGCCATGGCAATCATCACCCTCTGCCGCATCCCGCCCGACAACTGGTGGGGGTATTCCTTTACCCGGCGGTCAGGAAGGGGTATGCCCACCATCTTCAGGGCTTCAACGGCTTTTTCGATGGCCTCTTTTTTATTCAGGCCCTGGTGCAACCGGATGGCCTCGGCTACCTGGTCTCCGACAGTGTAAACCGGGTTCAGGGAGGTCATGGGCTCCTGGAATATCATGGAGATGTCGTTGCCCCTGATACCCCTCATCTCGGCCGCGGTCTTGGTCACCAGGTCTTCGCCCTGGAACAGGATGCGCCCGCCCACGATGCGGCCCGCGTAGGGCAGCAGCCGCATGACGGACAGGGCGGTGATGCTCTTGCCGCACCCGCTCTCGCCCACAACGCCCAGGGTTTCACCCCGGTTAATGCGGAAGCTGACCCCGTCTACCGCCGGGACTACTCCTTCATCGGTATGGAAGTGTGTGCGCAGATCCTGGATGTCTACCAGTGGATGGTCCATGATCTTCCCTCCCTTCCCTAATTCTTCTTCTTTCTGATCTTAGGATCTAGAATGTCCCGCAGCCCGTCGCCAAACATGTTCAACGACAACACGCACAGGGTGATGGCCAGCCCGGGAAAGATGCTGACCCACGGGGCGCGCCACATAAACACCCTTCCCTCGTTGAGGGTGGCGCCCCAGCTGGGGATCTCCGGCGGGACCCCGACGCCGAGAAAGCTCAAGGATGCCTCCGCCAGGATGGAGTAGGCGAAGATCATGGTTGCCTGGACGATCACGGGGGCGATACAGTTGGGCAGGATATGCAGCAGGTTGATCCTGAGGTCGGAAGCCCCGATAGCCCTGGCGGCCTCCACGTACTGCTGTTCCCGCTGCACCAGCACCGCGCTCCTGACCACCCTGGCCATCCGGGGGGCGTACACGATGGATAAGGCCATAATCACGTTGGACAGCCTGGCCCCCAGGGCGGCCATGATGGCGATCTGCAGGATGATGGCGGGAAAGGCCATCAAGCCGTCCAGAACGCGCATCAGGATGTTGTCCAGTTTGCGGTAGTAACCGGCCAGCAACCCCAGAATGATGCCCAAAGCGGTGGTGACCACCACCACGCTGCCGCCTACGGCAAGAGAGATGCGGGTGCCGAAAATGACCCTGGACAGGATGTCCCGGCCAAAACCGTCCGTGCCGAAGACATGCTCACCACCCGGCGGGAGCAGCCGCCGGCCCGGCTGGATGTCCCCCGGGTCAAAGGGGCTGATGAGAGGAGCGCCGGCGGCAACCAGTACCAGCAGGCAAAACACCACGGCCCCTGCCAGGGCGCCCTTGTTCTTGCTCAAAAGCCACAGCCAGTACCGGAAAGTCCCCGGGGATGGGGCTGACAGTATGCGCTTTTGCTCCCGCGCTGCGATTTCTGCCATGGGCCTCACTCACCTAGTCAGATTTTAATCCTCGGATCTACGTACATGTAAACGATGTCCACGATGAGATTGATGAGCACGTAAGCGGCCGCGATGTACAGGACAATCCCCTCGATCACCGGGTAATCCCGCCCGGCCACCGAGGTGATGAGCAGCCGGCCGATGCCCGGAATGTTGAAGATCTGTTCGGTCACCACCGCGCCGCCCATCAGGTTGGCAAAGGTCAGCCCGATAACGGTGATGGTCGGTATCAGGGCGTTTTTCAGGGCGTGTTTGAAGATAACAATCCTCTCTACCAGACCCTTGGCCCGGGCGGTCCTGATATAGTCGTTCTGCAGCACTTCCAGCATGTTGGCCCTGGTCATCCTGGCGATGACCGAGGCCTGGCCCAGGGCCAGCGCCAGGGCGGGCAGCGCCAGGTAGCGTAGGGTCAAGGGAACCCCTTTACTTAACGGGGCGTAGCCCGCTACCGGCAGCCAGCCCAGCGTCAGGGCAAAGACCAGGATGAACATCAACCCCAGCCAGAAATTGGGAACGGCCACGCCCAGCGAGGTCAGGAACATCACCAGTTGGTCCAAGAATTTGTTGTGCCGCACGGCGGCGATCACCCCGGCCACAATGCCGATGGTCACTGACAGCAAGAGAGACAGTCCCGTCAGCAGGAGAGTGGCCTGCAGGTGTTCATAAATGGCCCGGTTGACGCTGCGGTTTAAAAAAATGGATTCCCCCATGTCTCCCCGCAGGATCCTGGCGAACCACTCCACCATCTGCTGGGCCAGCGGCTTGTTGAGACCCATCTCTTCCCGCAGCCTGTCGATGGCTTCCTGGGTAGCCTCCTGGCCCAAAATGGCGGCAGCCGGGTCCCCCGGAGCCACGTGCATGACCACAAACACCACCAGGCCCACGATCAGCATTACCGGGACGAGAGCCATGACGCGCTTCAACAAAAAGGATGGCAACGGTTATCTCACTCCCTGGGTGAAAAGGGGCTGGCGGCGGGTCCAGTGCTCCGGCCACCAGCCCTACCCGTTTATTTCTTCAGCCATACGTTCCAGAAGAAGAGGTCCATCTTGTTGGCAAAACCCTCGACTTCGTCTGAATAAATCCGCAAGTTGGAGTAGTCCCCGATCTTGACGGCGGGAACCTCCTCGTAGAAGAGGGTCTGCACCTGCTTCCAGAGCTCATAACGCTTCTGGAAGTCCGATTCTTTACGCAGCTGGTCCATCAGGGCCTCCAGCTGGTCGTTTTCCCACCAGCCCGCGTATGATGAACTCACGATCACCATCTGGGTGGGGTCGGGGCGAGCGGTCATCCCGGTGCTGAAGGCGTCCCACTGCTCCGGTTTACCGCGCTTGTCGGTGAGAGTTGCCCACTCCATCGACTGCAGGTCGATGTTAAACCCGGCTTTCTCCAGCTGGCTTTTGGCCGCCAGGGAAAAGTTATACTCCAGGGGGCCGGTCATCCAGCGGACGGGCTCGCCCTTGTACCCCGCTTCCGTCAACAACTGTTTAGCTTTCTCGATATTCTTCTGGTTGTACTTGTCCGCGCCGGCATCGGTCCACCAGGCCTGTTCCTTGAACATGATGCTGGGGTCCAGGCGCCAGAAGTCCTTGTGGCCGTACCCGGCTGTCATGATGGGATCCATGTCCAGGGCGGCGAGGAACGCCTGCCGGATGAGCTTATCGCTCATAATGCCCTGCTTTTTGTTAAAGACCACGGCGAACCATCCCCTGGGCTGGGAGGCTACCGCCTTGATACCCTTGGCGGATTTCAAGCGGTCGTACTCGTCCACGGGGACGAAATCCGCGAAGTGGTACTCCTTACCTTCCACCCCGGCCACCCGTACCGCGGCATCGGAAATGGGAACGAACAGGATCTCGTCCAAGTAAGCCACCTTCTTACCGCCGTAACCCGTGGCCTCAAAGTCAACCGGCTGGTAATCGTCATACCGCTGGAGCTTGATATGCTGGTTGGGTACCCATTCCACAAACTTGTACGGGCCGGTGCCGATGAACTCCTTCACAGGTTCAGCCCCCGCGGCTTCCACGATTTCCTTCGGGTAGATGACCGCGCCGCCGTTGGGCATGGCCAGGAAGACCAGCAACAGGTTGGTGGGCTGGGATAAAGTGATCTTCACGCCGTATTTACCGTCGGGCTCCACCGAAGAAATGCTCTTGAAAATGCTTTTTCCATTGCTGGAGGTTTCCCCCCATCTTTTAAGGGATGCCACCACGTCCTCGGAGGTGAGTTCTTTGCCGTTATGGAACTTCACCCCTTCGCGCAGGGCGATGCTGTACACCAGGCCGTCCCCGCTGACCTGGTGATCCTTGGCCAGCATGGGAATGACTTCCCACTTGTCGTTTAGCGTGAACAACCCTTCAAAGATGTGCCAGCCCACCTGGAATACCAGGTTGGTGGTGGAGAGGTGGGAGTCCAGGGTGGGAGGCGCCGCATCGATAACCACCTTCAGACTCCCGCCCATCTTCGAGTCAACGCCTGGTGCGGCCGTCCCGCCGTCCTTGGGAGACCCACAGGCGGTCACCAAAAACACCGCTAACAGCATCAACACCGCCAGTTTCGTTAATGTTGTCTTTCTCACTCTCACTTGACCTCCTTTGAAGAAATATGGGGCTAAGCGCTCGGTTCCTGTGCAGCCTGCCTTCCCGCTCCCTCCTTCCCTAGAAAGTAGGTGCTGTTGTCAAGGTCTATTTGCTGGTATGGAGCCTGCCGTTTCCGCATGTAGTTGACGCCTCTTTCGGTGGTCAGGATTTTACCCGGGTGGTTAATCAGCACCCCGGAAACCATGCATACTTTCCCGCCGATCATGGTCAGCGCCGCCTCACCGGTGTCCGGGTCCACCACGGCGACGTCCGCGTCGGCGCCCGGGCCCAGGTGGCCCTTGTTAATTAAACCAAACATCCGGGCCGGCTCGGATGAGCTTTTGGCTACCAGTTCCGCCAGGGTAAGGGCCCCGAAATGCACCAGGGCCATGCCGTAAGTCAGGATGCAGTTCCTGGGAATCATCCCCCCGTCGCTGCTCAGGGCATCCACCACGAACCGCCCGCCGTCATCTTTGGCGGTGGCGCAGACCATGGCGGTAACCCGCAGGTTGACCGGGAAGGAAAGGCCGGCCCTGGTGTTGTTTCTTTCCCACGCCAGCACCGCCTGCTCTCCCCACAACTGCCTCACTTCGGCGCCCACGGGCACGTAGACGGAGGCGTACCCGTCCATGATCGCCTGCCTGATACCCTCCTGGGTCACGGGGTAGCCGCGTTTCCGCAAGCAGTTGCGGGTGACATGGCTGGCCGGTACCCCGTTTTCACATCGCCCGCTGGTCCCGTTAAAGGGAGCCAGGTGCGATTCGGAAACAACATTTGGCGACCGGGCAAGAAGGTCCATGGCCTGTCTCAGTTCCTCCAGGGGATCGCTGACCATACCCCTGCAGTAAGCGTTGATGTGGGCAATATGTACCGGAAAACCCGCGGCCAGCCGGACCGCCTGTTCCAGCCCCAGGATGTCGCTTCCCGCCGTGGTGCTGCCCGCGTGAAAGGCGACGTACCCTCTCTCCCGGTAAGTAAGCTCGATGATTTTACTGATGGTGTCGGGGCTCAGCGGGTAGTGCCCACCCAGCACCTTCATCCCCAAAGCGCCGTGATCCATGGCCAGGTCGATGGCTGTTCGGATTTCCTCTTCCGTCCCCTCCTGCCCGGCCAACCCTTTCCCCGGCCAGATTCCTTCCAACACCGCCATGTTGAGGCCGGAACCATAGGCGGCGATCTCCTCGATCACCACGTCCACAGGTCCCTCCATGTCCACCGCCGTGGTCACTCCCGCCTTCACCAGCATCCGGTAGCCCGCCCCTCTGGCTTCGGGCCGGGCGGTGTGCACATGAGTATCCACCACCCCCGGGATCACCAGTTTGCCTGTCACGTCGATCACTTCGGCGCCCGGCGCGGCGCCGGCGCCGTGGTCCAGTCCGACCACTTTGCCTTCCTGGATGACCAGGTTCCCGATGGTATCCACCCCGTTGGCAGGGTCGACAATTCTTCCTCCACTGAGGACAAGACAGGTAGCATGCATGAGTAAAACGCCTCCCGGTTTAGAGGTAAAAATCGAATTCTTTGTTGGCCTCGTCCAGGCCGGCCAGGGCGCGGGCCGCCTTTTCCTTGTTGTCCAGCGCGATGTTAAGCACCAGCGCGTCCAGGATCACCATGGTGGCCGCGTAGGAGTTGGCAAACCCCGTGGGGTTGGTGCTCTTGGCGGCAAGCACCAGATCGGCGCCCTGGCCAATGGGGGAGTGCATGTTATCGGTGATGGCGATAACCGAAGCTCCTTTCTTCTTTGCAAATACCATTCCTCTCAGGGTATCCCTGGAGTACCTGGGGTAGCTGATGACCACCAAAACGTCTCCCGGCTGGAGGGTGCCCAGGGTTTCGAACATCCAAAATCCACCGGAGGTGATCTTCTCCACCGGCAGTCCCAACCTTTTCAGGTGAAAGCCCAAAAACTCCGCCAGGGAGGCGCAGCTGCCCACTCCCAAGAGGAGTATCCGGTGCGCTGTGGACAGCCTGCCGACAGCGGCCGCAAAGCTCCGGTGATCGAAAGCGGAAAAGGTTTTTTCTATGTTGGACAGGACATCTTTAAAGACCATGGCTACCGCTTCGTTCTTTTCTTTTACGTTCATCAGGGTCTTTTGCATTTTAATGGACGGGGGCTCTTCCTGCTTGACAATTTCATAAATCTCGTCTTTAAGCTGGCTGTAGCCGGAAAAGCCCACAGACTGGCAGAACCTGATGACGCTGGCGTCACTTACCCCCACTCTTTCCGCGACTTCCTGAGCACTGAGAGAGGGGATATCCTTGTAGTTCCGCAGGATATATTCGGCGATCGCCTGGTGGCCGGTTGAAAGTCCAGGTATTTTCTGTTCGATGATCTGGAACACGGGAGCAGCCACGTTATCACTCCTTGTAGTGTTTACTATGTTTTATGTCGTCCTGTAGCGCGTGCTACATGTTATTCGACCAGCATCGTCCATATTCCTGCCTGGCCGGGAACTATTTTCGAAAAATTAGCCCCCGGGGGACGAACCCCGGGGGTGGGAAGTGAATTAAGATGTTCTGTTGTCAGGTGACAGGCTGCTCCAGGTCGTAGGCCTTCAGTTTCAGGTACAGGGTGGAGAGGGAGATGTCCAGCGCCCTGGCAGCGGCCCGTTTGCCCCGCACCGTCCAGCCGTATTTTTTCATGGCCCGCTCGATCATCAACCTCTCCGTCTGCTTTAATGAAAGCACCTGGTCATCCCTGTCCTCCCCCACGTCGGGCAGTTCCAGGTGGGCGGTCACCCACCAGGCGGTGATGGATCCCTCGCCTACCAGCAGCACCGCCCGTTCCAGGAAGTTTTCCAGTTCCCGCACGTTGCCCGGCCAGGGGTAGCGCCGCAGGATCTCCATCGCCTCCGGCTCCACGCCGCGGACCAACTTGCCGAGCTTCCGGTTCATCTGCCGGATGAAGTGGTCGGCCAAGAGGGGCAGGTCGTCTTTCCTCTCCCTGAGGGGCGGGATTTCCAGCTTCAAGACATTCAGGCGGTAGTACAGGTCCTTCCGGAAGGTCCCTTCCTCTACCATCTTCTCCAGGTTCCGGTTGGTGGCGGCAATGATGCGCACATCCGCCCGGATGGTCTCGTTGCCCCCCACCCGTTCGAACTCCCGCTCCTGCAGCACCCTGAGCAGCTTGGCCTGCAGGTAGGGCGACATGTCCCCGATCTCGTCGAGGAAGATGGTCCCCTCGTGGGCCAGCTCGAACTTGCCCACCTTGGTGCGGGTGGCCCCGGTAAAGGCGCCTTTTTCATAGCCAAAGAGTTCGCTCTCCAGGAGGTTCTCGGGGATGGCGGCGCAGTTGATCTTGACAAAGGGCCGTTCCCGCCGCTGGCTGGCGTGGTGGATGGCCTGGGCCAGCACCTCCTTGCCGGTGCCGCTCTCCCCCAGCAGTAAAACAGTGGAGTTGGACTCGGCGGCGGATTCCGCCAGGGATAACAACGCCACCAGGGAAGGGCTGCATCCGATAATGTCCTGGAAGGTGTAGCGGGTACTGGTGAACCGGTCCAGTTCCTCGTGCAGGTGACGGATGAGTTCGGTGCGCTGCTCCAGTTCCCGGGTCAGGCGCCGCAGTTCGGTGATGTCGTTGAAGATGACCACCGCTCCTTCCATCTTCCCATCCACCATGATGGGGGCGGCGTTGGAGATCACTTCGATGTCCGTCCCTGTGACGGAGTTGCGCCACCGCCGCACCATCCGGCCGGTGCGCAGCACCTGGGCCAGCGCCCCCCGGGGGGAGACGTCGTACACGCTTTTCCCGATGCGCTGCTCCGCCGGGATGCCGGTGATCTCGGTGAAGGCGGGGTTGACGTACTTTACCAGCCCGTTTTTGTCGGCGACCTGGATCCCCTCCTGGGCCGAGTTGAGGATGGTGCTAAGTTCCTCCTGGATCTCCTTGATGTGCAGCAGCCGCTCCCGGTCCTCGATGAGGGTCATCATCAGGTTGGCGGCCTCGGCCTCCATGACGGTAACGGTGGGCGGCGCCGCCTCCCGGATGGCCTGCTGCACTTCCGGACTGCCGGTGGCCTCGATCAGGACGTTCAGCCCCGGGATACTGAGGATGTCCCTGAAGCCGGCGGAGTAGAAGATGCCCAGTTCCCGGGCCAGGGCCACCCCTGGCGCCTCCGGGTTGATGTCAGCCGCCCCCACCACCTGGATACGCTCTACGCCCTTCAAGTTTTTCAGGATGGAGGTGCCGCCCTTGCCCAGACCCACAATGCCGGCTTTGATGGTGCGGGACACATCATTTCCTCCTCACGTTTCCGATTTTCATAAATGTTTTTCGACACCAACCCCCAAACCCCTGCAGGAACATTTACGGAAAAAGGGAGGGCCTAGCCCTCCCACTCTTGATTGCCGGTGAAGTTTTACTCGTCCTTGGTGGCCGCGACCTGTTCCACCGCCTGCAGGGCGGGCTGGGTGAACAGGGAGACCGCTACGGCAGACGCCGCCGAGGCGGCCACGCCCCAGAGGATGCCGTAAGAGGACAGGGAGACGACAGCGCCGACCACCAGGCCCACCCGGGCGCCCCAGGGGGTGAGGCGGCTGTTGTGCACGCCCATCTTGAAGGCCTCGCCGGCGTTGCGCTTCCACAGGAGGCCCACCAGGAGGACCGGCACCACACTGCCGCCGGCCATGGTATAGGCCTTGGAGAACAGCCCGATGATGCTGCTGGCGTAAATGGCGGCGATGGCGGCAAAGATACCGACAATGACGGTCAGCCACTTGGCGTAGGTTACCAACTGCTTGTCATCGGCCTTGACAAAGGGCCGGATCAGGTCGTTGACGATGATGACCGCCGCCGAGTTCAGGTTGGAGTCGGCGCTGGACATGGCCGCCGCCAGGATGAGGGTGAACACCACGGCGGTAACCCACATGGGCACCACGTTCATCATCAGCCAGGGCATGGCCTGCCCGGGGTCGCCGGTCGGGTTCAACGCGGCGGAAACCATCCCGACGATGGCGGTCAGGCTCACGGCCACCACGGCAAAGATACCGCTGAACAGCATCCCGTTGCGGGCGGTCCGGGCGTCCTTGGCGGCGAAGCAGCGCTGCCAGTAGATCTGGGCGGCCAGGTTGCCGAAGCACCCGGTAACGAACATGGTAAGGATCTTTTTCAAGGGGATGGCGGTCTGGGTAATGCCCGTGAGGCCGGCCTCGGCCAGTTTCTGGTTCAGGACAGCGAAGCTGAAGTTAACTGGGGCTAAAGCGTAGGCGTAAAAGAGGACGCCGAACACCACCACGATGATGCCCTGCAGCAGGTCGGTCCACACCACGGCATAAATCCCGCCCAGCATGGTATAGAGGATGAAGACGGCGGAGAAGAACAGGATGACCGGCAGCGGGTCCATACCGGTAAAGGTGGCGAAGATCTGGCCCAGGCCCTTGCCCTGGCCGCCCACCCAGGCGATCATGATGGAAGCTGTCAAAAGGCCCACGATGGCACGGGTGACCTTGTCCCGGACCAGCAGGTCGTCCATCATCTCGGAGATAGTGTTATAGGTAAAGCGGCCGGCCAGGCCGGCGAACACCAGGGCGAAGATGATCTTGGAACCCTGCTCGCCGAATACGAAAGCGATCTGGCTGTAGCCGTTTTTGAAGGCGGCGGTGGCGTGGCCCATGAAATTGCCCGCCCCCATGATGGTTGCGATGTCGGTAAATAAGACCAGGATCAGGGGCAGGGTGCCGCCGGCGATGGCGAACTGAGTAAAGCTGGCGCTGGCCTCGTCCTTGGTCCTCAAGGCAATCCAAAGAAATACTCCACAAAAGATAATGGTAATGATCCAGGTGATTGCTCCTAAACTCATCTCTTAACCTCCTTCTCTAATTTTGCCGCTATTTCGCATTCCTTCCCTGATCAGTTCCCTTTTCCCAGGCATCACCTCCTTTAGCCGCCGCCCAGGGGCGGCAACAGCGCTATCTCATCCCCGTCGGCCAGGGGGCGCAGGGTTTCGGCCCGGCGCCCGTTCACCAGCACCAGCATTACCTCGCCGCGGGGAATGGAAAACCTGTCCAGGAGGTCACCCACGGTGACCCCTTCCTCTATCTCCAGGGCGGCCGCATTGTGATGGTAGCGCCGCCGCACATATTCGCCCAGGGTGGCAATCCCTTTAACCCGCACTCGCATCTTCACGCACCCCCGTATACCGCGTCCAGTTCTTCTTCCGGAACGTCAAACACCGTCTCGTGGGGGTGCAGCCTCTCTTCCCCGAAGAACTCGGGCAGCCGGTCGTGAGCCCGGTCAAACCCCGCCCGCCGGTTGAAGCCCCTTTCCACTTCAATCACTCGAGCGCTTACGGCTTCCAGGTCCCCGGTCGTCCACTCCCGCCCGGTGAAGCCGCTCAGCAGTTCCGCAATTAGGCGCCGGTCTTCCAGGAAGGGTGCCCGGGTAAACCAGCAGAGGCCCAGGGTATCGAAGAGGGCGTGGGCCAGGCCGAAGAAGCGGGCGTACTCCCGCTGTCCCCCGGCCCCCAGGGGGTCTACCTTGCCCCCCAGGCCGTTGCCGTTGGTGTGGTCCGCCCCCATGGGAGACGTGGCGTAGGTGACGCCGGCCCCCTTCAAGGCCCTGGGGTCGTAGGCGGCCATACTCTGGCCCTTGACCACCGGCACCCGCCGCACCCCCAGCACCCGGCCGGTGATGGCGGCACCCTGGCCCAGGATCTTTCCCAGGTAGGTGCCCTGGACCATCTCCTCGATGAGTTCCCGCATCCCGCGGGAGTCGCCGAAGGGCAGCACGCCGGCCTCCATGGCTACCGCCAGGGCGGCCCCCACCTCCATGGTGTCCAGGCCCAAGTCGTCGCACAGTCGGTCCATGGCGGCGATGGCGTCCAGGTCGTCCACCCCGCAGTTGGACCCCAGCATGCCGATGGTCTCGTATTCCAACCCGGAGGTCAGGTAGCGCCCTGCCGCGTCGTTGTATACGTTGGAACACCTGATGATGCAGCCCGGGTGGCAGGGGTGGCCGGCTACGCCGCCCCGCTCCCTGACCAGCCGGAGAAAGGTGTCCCCGTTGATGCGGGAAGCCCCTTCGAACCGGCCGGTAGAATAGTTGCGGGTGGGCAGTGCGCCCGCTTCGTTGACAATATCCACCAGGGCGGTGGTGCCGTAGGTAGGTAGGACCTTGGCGGTGGTGGGGTTGGTCCTCAAGGCGCTCACGAAACCCCGAAGCGCCTCCCGGAACCTTTCCGGGTCGCGGGGAGCTACCTGGCCGGGGGAGGGCTTGTCCAGCACAACGGCCTTGATCCCCTTGGACCCCAGGACGGCCCCCATTCCGCCCCTGCCCGCGTGGCGGGAGGGCTGGCCCTCGGTGTTGGTGACCGCCACACTGGCCAGGGGCAGCATCCGCTCGCCGGCAGGCCCGATGGAGATGACGGAAACCTGCCGGCCGTACCACTCACGCAGGGCGGCGACCAGGTCGTAGTTGCCCAGCCCCACCAGGTCTCCGGCCGGCTCCAGCCTGGCCCCCTCCGGGGATATATATAAAAGATGCCAGTGCCCCGGCTCCGGGGAACCCGCAAAAACCACCGCCCGGTAACCCAGGCGCGCCAGCCGCTGGCCGGCGGTACCCCCCACATTGCTCTCCTTGATGGTCCCGGTAAGGGGGCTCTTCCCGCCCACGGAAAGCCGGCCGGAGCAGGGCACGGCGGACCCGGTCAACAGGCCGGGGGCGATGACCACCTTGTTGTGCCGGCCCAGGGGGTGGGCGGTTGGAGGCACTTCCCGGGCCACCAGGCGGGAGGCCAACCCCCGCCCTCCCAGGTGTTCCCATTCCGCGTCCAGGGGGTGGCTGGTTATGTTGCCTTTCTCTGTATTTACTCTTAATACCTGCAAAGAACTCAACCCCCTTTGCTCAGAATTCAGCTACGCCATGGGGACGGTTCCATCGTCTCCCCGATTAAGGAATGGGGACACACCTGCTGAAGCCCGGGCTGGTCTTTTGGGACAGGAATGTCCCCAACTAAGCTTCGCTACGTTTCGGGGACGCTCGAACCGTCCCCATGGCTCCGCTTACTTTTACCAAACCGTTCTCTCATTCTGACTCCTGACTCCTGAATCAGGATGCTTCCTGCCTGGTTTGAAAACGGGTAATGCTGAAGGGCCGCAGGGTTTCCGGCACCTGCCCGGCGGCCAGGCACTCCGCCATCAGCATCCCGGTAACCGGCGCCAGGGCAACCCCGTCTCCCTCGTGGCCGGCGGCCATGTAGAAACCTTTGATCTCCGGCACCGGGCCCAGGATGGGCAGGCCGTCGGGGGTGTAGGGCCTGAGGCCCGCAAAGGTACGGATCAGGTTGATGTGCTTGATGGCCGGCACCAGCCGGACGGCGTTGGTGGCGATAGCGGTGAGGGCGCCGTAGGTGGTACCGCGATCGTACCCCACGAACTCCCGGGTAGCCCCGATGAGGAGGTTGCCGCTGTGGGTCTGGCCGAGGGAAAGCCCCACCCCCATCCGGGCGGCCTTGCCCGTGGCCCTGGCCACCAGAGCCGGGTTGTGCTTGGCCACAATGTACTTGGCGCTCAAGATGTCCCCGTGGATGAGTTTGGGCACCGGTTCCGACACCAGGATCTGGCCCCGGCGGGGTTTGATGGGGATCTCCAGCCCCACCATGCGGCCCACTTCGGGGGCATAGGCCCCGGCGCAGTTAACCACCTGCCGGGCCCGGATTTCGCCCCGGTCGGTAACCACCCCGGTTACCCGGCCCTGCTCCGTCAGGATGCCGGTAACATTGGTCCCCAGGGCGATCCGGGCGCCCAGCCGGCGGGCGGCCCGGGCAAAGGCCAGGGTGAGGTTGATGGGGTTCACCTCAGCGTCCATGGCGCTGTGGGTAGCGCCTACGATGTGCCGGCTCAGGGCAGGCTGGCGCGTGAGCGCCTCCTCCCTGTCCAGCAGGTCCACCGAGAGGCCAATCTCTTGCTGGCGGCGGACAAAATCCCGCATTACCGCCAGTTCTTCTTCGGTCTCGATGACGATCATGCCGCCGTCCCGGGAGTATTCCAGGTCCGCACCCAGTTCATCCCCCAGAGCCGGGTAGATGGCGGCGCTTTTCAGGGCCAGCTGCAGGTGCAGGCCCGGGTTTTTGGACTGGAGGATGACCGCCTTGTCGCACGCCCCGGAGGAACCAGCGGCCAGGTCGGCCCTCTCTACCAGCAGCACCTCGCGGCCCTGCCTGGCCAGGTAGTAAGCGATGGAGGTGCCGATGGCCCCACCGCCGATGATCACTGTTTCCGCAGCCGTCATCACTCATCGTCTCCTTCCAGGAGAATGCCTATGGGGATGGTCCGCACCGGCGGGCGGCTGGTGGGCGGCAGCAGGTCCTCCACCTTTTGCCCGGTGGCCCCCGCCAGGATACCGGCTACCTGCTTGCGGCAGGTGCGGCCCTGGCACAGGCCCATGCCGGCCCGGGTACGGCGCTTGACCCCGTTCAGGGTGACTGCGCCGTCGGCGACGGCTTCTTCTATCTCCCGCCGGGAGACTTCCTCGCAGCGGCAGATGATTATCTCCTTATTCACGAGTTGCACCTCCCCAGCCTGGCCATAGACCGGACCTGATCGGCGAACTCGCGGGGTACCGCCAGGGAAACCACCGCGGTGCCGTCGTTCCTGTCGGGTTTTCTCACCTTGATCACTTTACCGCCGGTGACCACCCGGCCGCCCCGGTCGGTGGCCTGTACCTCGTCCCCCTCGCGGGGAAGAGGCAGGTACTCGTAGGGGAAGGACACCAGGGCCTGCCCGTCCCCGTGGTTGTAGTCCACCTGGAAGATGGCCAGCCCGGGGCAGGCCGGTATGCAGGCGCCGCAGCCGGTGCACTTCTCCTCGTCCAGCCGGGGCAGCCCGGTGATGGGAACACCCACCCGGATGGCTCCCCGGGGGCAGGAGTACTCGCAGGGGTTGCACGGGATCTCCTGGACGCATTCAATCACCGCCACCGGCCCCCGCTCCAGCCGCCCGGGGCTGGGCCTCCCGGGGCACCGGGACAGTTCTTCCGCTGAGGGTTCACCTGTATAGACAATGCCTGACTTCATGCCTGACACCTCGCCTTGATCAGTTCCTGCTTGGCGTCCTGCCGGTGCTGCCCGAAGGGGCCGGTCCGCAGGGCCGCCAGTCTCTCGAGAACGGCTGTCTTTTTCTCCGCGGCCCGCTCCGGCGGGCAGCAGCCCAGGGCTTCCGCCGCGGCCACCCCGGCCAGCCGGCCTTCTTCCATGGCGGAGGAAGCCTCTTCCACGCCGGTGATGTCTCCGGCCACGTAGATGCCCTTGACGGTGGTCTCCATGTTCCCGTCGTGCAGGGGCACGTGCCCGCCCAGTTTGGGGATGTAGGCAAAACGGCAGCCCGCCATCCAGGCCATTTCCGCCAGGGGGGTCAACCCTACCGCCAGGCAGACGGTGTCCACTTCCAGGGTTTTTTCGGTGCCGGGTACGGGGCGGCACCCCTCGTCCAGTTCCACGATGGTGGCGCTCTCCACTTCTTGGGAGCCGGACACCTCCCGGACAGTGTGAGAGGTAAGGATGGGCACGCCCGCCCGGCGTACCTTGGCGGCGTGCACCCCGTAGCCGCTGATGTGCGGCGCCGCCTCCACCAGGGCGACCACGTCAGCCCCCGCCTGCATCAACTGGTAGGAAACAATCAAACCCACGTTGCCCGATCCCACCATCAGCACCCGCCGGCCGGGCAGCACCCGGTGCAGGTTGATCAGGGTCTGGGCCGCCCCGGCGGTCATCACCCCCGGCAGGGTGGAACCGGGGAAGGAAAGGGCGTTCTCCGACGCCCCGGTGGCCAGGATCAGGGCCCCTGCCTGGTACAGGCTGCTGGCCATGTTTTCCATCACCGCCAGCTGCCTGTGCTGGTACAGCCCGTAGACGGTGGCGTTCAGGTGAACGTCCACCCCCAGCCTCCTGGTTTCCGCCAACAGATCTTCTCCTATCTTGAAACCCCTAGTCCCGGCCTGGTGTTCCCGGGAACCGAAGAACTTGTGGATCTGCTTGAAGAGCTGCCCTCCCGGCAGTCCGTTCTCGTCAAACACCGTCACCCGGGCCCCCGCCGCCGCGGCCTCGATGGCCGCCGCCAGCCCCGCCGGACCCGCGCCTACCACGGCAACCTGGATGTTTTTCACGCGCTGTCACCCCACCGTCCCAGGCCCAGTTGGGTCTCGATGACCATGCCGCCGCGCACCGGGGTGACGCAGGTCCGCACGTTGGGAACCCCGTCCACCGTCATCATGCAGTCGGTGCAGCGGCCGATACCGCAAAAGACACCCCTGGGTTCTCCTTTTTTGTGAGTGCGGCGGAACACCCGGATGCCCGCCGCCATTAACGCGGCGGCAATGGGCTCTCCCTCGTAGGCCTCGACAGGACGCCGGTCAACGGTAATGGTTACTCTGGTCCGTTCTGCAGGTAGTGCGCCCAATACTGGATGGTCTGTTACCCGCACGACAAGTGCGCCTCCTTTTAGCGTGTTGAGCAGTATAATTTGCTTTGTTACGACAAGCGTGTATTTCTTATTGCAAGATCCGTTCCACGGCCTGCTGAGAGGGCAAATAAAAATACCAGGGCCCCTGGGAGCCTGGTATGACTGGCTCGGCCTGGTTGGCGGCAATTGCCGGCCCAGTCCTCTCCGGTTGTTCCCGGTCGGCCTATTTCCGATTTTCGGAACTATCCGGGTACCCACCCCACTATACCACGCGACTGTTATCATTCCGATAATCGGAAATATATTATGATTATCGGAAAAGGGCATCAGGGGGTACCCCCTCAACAACCCACACGGATCAAGAAAAAATAATCTGCAAAATGGGATTGAAAGCTGAAGGAAAAAGGTTATAATATAAGCAAAGGGAAGGTGGTTACACACCCTCCCCGGCTTTGGGCAATGCGGCCCGGAGCACCAAACTCCATTTGTGGTCTATTTACTGCGGGAAGAAGGACGTTTTGAGCGGAACGTCCTTCTTCTTTTTTTCGCCCCGTTTCCGGAACGCCGGATCAAAGCCACAATAACCTGGAAAACCCCAGTAATTATCGCGGCAGCGATTTGCGTCATAGGCCACCACCTCCTCTCCCCACAACTCCGAAGTACCGCCATACTCCGGGCTGCGCACTGCCCCACGCGGGAGAGAGGAGGAAGCCGGAGGAAACATATTCCTAAAAAGCATTATAACCTATCCTTAAGATGGTGACCAGAGTAAAAATTGAAACACGCTTATAGGGCGGCTTGAAAGGCATCGTTTCCTGAACGGGCTAAAAACACGAATGCCGCGGTTTTTTGCCGCGGCGCCCGTGCCCTTAGGTTAATTGCTTTGGTTAAAAGCAATCATACTACTAGTTCTACCCCTCGGCCGAATCTCCTGCCTGTCCACAGTGGTAATTTCTTATTATCTTGGGAAGACGCAGGGGCAAATGACGACGTGGAAGAGGTTACTTAAGCCCCTGGGTACAGTGCACGTTGATGTTCCGTTCGGCCAGGGCGGCGATAAAGGCGTCAGGATCCACCGCCCCGGGAGCCTCGGGGGCGAAGACTCCCGCCCGCCGGATCTGGCCCCGGCCCAGCATCAGCGCGCCGATGGCCAGGGGCACCCCGGTAAGATTGTTCATGTGGTCAGCGGCCTGGTAAACCAGGTGCTGTGATTGGCCGGCCCGCTCGCCCTTGATATCCACCCGGATGCCCGAAATGGGCACACCCGGTTTGCCGACTTTCTCCAGGGCCGGCAGGATGGTCTTGATTATCTTGCCGACCACCTGTTTCTTGCGGCGGGTGTTGGTCAGCCGGAGGCGGGCGATGGCCACTGCCAGGCTGTTCAAGAACTCTTCCGTAAGCCCGCCCTTCAGGGTGACTGTTTTGACTCCGGGAATATAGCGGGGAAGGGTGACCGGTTCGGGGTGGCCCAGGTGAAACATGGATACCCGGCCCAGGGGCTCGATAAACTCCACCCGCTCCTTGCCGCTGCCCGCCGCTACCCGCACCTGCCGGCCGCCAGTAAAGCTGGGGACCTGCCCGGTAAAGATGTGGATGGTGTGCAGGACCACCGCAAATCCGGTGGAATCGGCGGAGGCTCCGGCCCAGTAGATATTGATCTCGTCCACCCGGTCCAACTGGTCTGCTCCTTTGCGGGCCAGCACGTTGCTAAGACCGGGCGTCCACCCCATGCCGGTCAGTACCTTGACCCCCAGTTCCCCGGCCCGCCCGTCCAGCGGCAGGATGCTTTCCACCGCGTCGTAGTCGTCGCAGATGCTGGTGTAGTTGACCCGGGCCTCCAAAGCGGCCTCCACCATCACCTTTTCGTACCTGTAAAAGGGACCGATGGCGCCGGCGGCCACATCGTGACCGCGCATCGCCTCCACCAGGGTGCGGGGTTGGTTGGCATCCACCTGAACTACCTTGACCTTCTCCCCCGACTCCGAGGCAAGCTTCCTGGCGGCGGCTAGGTTAAGGTCGGCGATGGTCAACTCCGTCACTTCCGGCTGGCGCGCCAGGTCCCGCACCGCCCGGCTGCCCATGTCCCCCGCCCCGCCCAGTACCACGACTTTCATATCCGCTTTTTCCTCCCCTCCGGTTGTTTTATGTTCCGCCTATGAGCCTCCCTCCCGGCTGCCCTGCATTAACAGCCGGCTGAAAATCCTGGATACCTGTCTCAGCTCTGGAGCAGCCATCTTAATAAAAAGGCACCGGAGCTGTCATCCCGGTACCTACACCATATAATTTAGTCTCATAGTCGGTTGCTCCTTGCTTATCTGTTTTTAGAACTCACCAAATCTTGGTATTATTATATCACAATTACATTCCCCGGCAAACAGGTTTATACCCTCTAAAGAAAAAAGCCGGGTGACTCTGCTGTTAGAGCACCTGGCTTTTTCTTTAAAATATTACCTTATAACCTTCCGGTTTATAATCACTTGCCGGCAGCCCGGATGCGGGCAAGGGATCTCTGCAGGGCCGTCTCGGCCCTGGCCACGTCCAGGTCCGCGGTCCGCTCCTGCAGGCGCCGCTCGGCTCGTTCCTTGGCCCGGATGGCCCTGGCCACGTCGATCTCTTCCGCCCGCTCGGCGGTATCCGCCAGGAGCACCGCCTTGTTGTCTTTTACCTCCATGAAGCCGCCGCTCACCGCCATGCGCTTGACTTCGCCGTTTACCCGGTACTTCACTACCCCGGGTTTCAGGCCGGTAACCAGGGGAGCATGGTCCGGCAAAACACCCAGGTAGCCCTGGGCAGCGGGCACCACCAGGGAGTCCACTTCCTCGCGGAGCACTAGGCGTTCGGGGCTGACAACCTCCATGGTGATTATTTTATCCGCCATATTCCTTACCTCCTGATTCGGTCGTCGGAAGTCAGATGTCAGAATTCAGGGTTCCTAATTCAGGGTTCCTGGCCCGCCATGGGGACGCTCGAACCGTCCCCATGGCTCTGGTCGGGTTTCCCCTCCAACCTCCGACCTCTCACTTCCCACTTCCCAATTAGGCGAGTTCTTTTGCTCTGGCGACCGCTTCCTCGATGGTTCCCACCATCAAGAAGGCCTGTTCAGGCAGCCCGTCGTGCTTGCCCTCCAGGATCTCCTTGAAGCCCCGCACCGTCTCTTTCAAGGGTACGTACGCCCCGGGCTGGCCGGTAAAGGCCTCCGCCACGTGGAACGGCTGGGAGAGGAAGCGCTGGATCTTGCGCGCCCTGGACACCACCAGCTTGTCGTCGTCAGAAAGTTCGTCCATCCCCAGGATGGCGATGATGTCCTGCAGTTCCTTGTACCGCTGAAGCACCTGCTGCACGCCGCGGGCAACCTTGTAGTGCTCTTCGCCCAGCACCCTGGGGTCCAGGATACGGGAGGTGGAATCCAGGGGGTCCACCGCCGGGTAGATGCCCAGCTCCGCAATCTGGCGGGAAAGCACCGTGGTGGCGTCCAGGTGAGCGAAGGCGGTGGCCGGCGCCGGGTCGGTCAGGTCGTCGGCCGGCACGTAGATGGCCTGCACCGATGTGACGGAGCCCTTCTTGGTGGAGGTAATGCGCTCCTGCAGGGCGCCCATCTCGGTGGCCAGTGTGGGCTGGTAGCCCACGGCGGACGGCATCCGGCCCAGCAACGCGGACACCTCGGAACCCGCCTGGGTAAAGCGGAAGATGTTGTCGATAAACAGGAGCACGTCCTGCCCCTCTTCGTCGCGGAAGTATTCCGCCAGGGTCAGCCCGGTGAGGCCCACCCGCAGGCGCGCCCCGGGAGGCTCGTTCATCTGGCCGAATACCAGGGCGGTCTTGTCGATAACGCCGGACTCGTTCATTTCCAGCCACAGGTCGTTGCCCTCGCGGGTGCGCTCGCCCACGCCGGCGAAGACGGAAAAGCCGCCGTGCTCGTAGGCGATGTTACGAATGAGTTCCATAATCAAAACAGTCTTGCCCACGCCGGCGCCGCCGAACAGGCCGACCTTACCGCCCTTGGCGTAGGGCGCCAGCAGGTCCACCACCTTGATGCCGGTCTCCAGGATCTCGGTGGAAGGCTGGAGTTGCTCGAAGGACGGGGCAGGGCGGTGGATAGGCAGGGTGGATTCGGTGGTGACCGGTCCCCGCTCGTCGATGGGTTCGCCGATGACGTTAAGCATCCGGCCCAGGGTGGGACGGCCCACAGGAATCTGGATGGGCCCGCCGGTGTCCACCGCCACCATCCCCCGGGTCAAACCGTCGGTAGAAGACAGAGCGACGCAGCGCACCGTGTCGTTCCCCAGGTGCTGCATGGCCTCCATGGTGATGTTGAATTGACGGCCGATCTGGGCACTGGTGGGCTGGTCCTCGCTCCGGATCTTGACGGCGTTGTAGATATCCGGCAGGTCGCCCTCGAACTTCACGTCCACCACCGGACCGATAACTTGGACTACTTTACCAGTGTTCATGTACTCATATCCCTCCTTTGCTACTGCAGGGCCTGGGCGCCGGAGACCACCTCGTTGATCTCCTTGGTGATGGCCGCCTGGCGGGCCCGGTTGAAAGACAGGGTCAGTTTGTCGATCATCTCCGCCGCGTTGTCGGTGGCGGAGCCCATGGCTGTCATCCGCGCGCCGTGCTCGCTGGCCTTGGCCTCCAGCAGTGCCCGGTATACCTGGGTTTCCACGTAACGGGGCAGCAGGGTGTCCAGCACGCCCGCGGGTGAAGGCTCGTAAAGGTATTCCACCTGTTCGCCGGCCCCTTGATCTTCCCCTTCCGGGGGAGCGACGGGCAGCAGGCGGACCACCACCGGCCGCTGCCGGATAGCGGAAATGAACTCGGTATAAACCAGGTTTACCTCGTCGAAGACCCCGTCCTGGTACATGGCAACCAGTTCCCGGGCCAGTTCCCGGGCCTGGATAAAGTTGGGGTTGTCTCCCAGTTCGGTAAAGCTCTTGATGATTTCATAGCGCCGCCTGCGGAAGTAGTCCCGGCCTTTCCGGCCCACGGGCACCAGTGCCGCTTTGGCTTCTTCTTCAGCGCGCAAGCGTTGTTCGGTAAGGCGGATGATGTTGGCGTTGTAGCCGCCGCACAGTCCCCGGTCGCCGGTGAGTACCACATACCCCACCGCCTGCCGCGGGCGGACGTCCAGCAGCGGGTGGTTGAACACTTGTGCACCCTGTACCAGCCTTTCCATCACCTCTCGCACCTTATCGGCGTAAGGCCGGGCGGCAACCACGCCTGCCTGGGCTTTCCTCAACTTGGCCGCGGCCACCATCTTCATGGCCTTGGTGATCTGCTGGGTATTCCGGATGCTGCGGATGCGACGCTTGATGTCGCGCATGCCTGGCATATCTTATCACCACCTAAGAGGTAAATGCGTCCTTGAATTCCTCTATCGCCTTTTTGAGCTGGGAGGTGAGGTCGTCGGTAAGCTGCTTCCCTTCCCTGACGCCCTTCAGCACCTCCGGGTGGGTGCTGCGCAGGAACTTCAGCAAGTCGCCCTCGAACTTCCGCACCTTGTCCACATCGATGTCGTCCACGTAGCCGTTCACGGCGGTAAAGAGGACCACCACCTGCTCCTCTACCGGCATGGGGTCGTACTGGTCCTGTTTCAGGATCTCCATCATGCGCTGGCCGCGGGCCAGGCGCGCCTGGGTAACCTTGTCCAGGTCGGAGCCGAACTGGGCGAAAGCCGCCAACTCGCGGTACTGGGCCAGGTCGATGCGCAAGCGGCCGGCGACCTGCCTCATGGCCCTGACCTGGGCCGCGCCGCCCACCCGGGATACGGACAGGCCCACGTTGATGGCGGGACGGAACCCGGCGTAGAACAGGTCGGACTCCAGGTAGATCTGGCCGTCGGTAATGGAGATCACGTTGGTGGGAATGTAGGCGGAAACGTCCCCCGCCTGGGTTTCAATCACAGGCAGGGCGGTAAGGGACCCGCCGCCGTGCTCGTCGTTCAGCTTGGCCGCCCGCTCCAGGAGGCGGGAGTGGAGGTAGAACACGTCTCCGGGATATGCCTCGCGGCCGGGAGGCCGCCGCAACAGGAGCGACAGCTCACGGTAGGCCGCCGCCTGCTTGGACAGGTCGTCGTACACGCACAGCACGTCCCGGTGCTGGTCGTACATGAAGTACTCGCCCATGGCGCAGCCGGCGTAGGGGGCGATGTAGAGCATGGGGGCCGGCTCGCTGGCGGTGGCGGACACCACGATAGTGTAGTCCATGGCGCCGGCTTCCTCCAGCTTGGCCACCACGCCCGCCACGGTGGAGGCCTTCTGGCCGATGGCCACGTAGATGCAGATCACGTTCTGGCCCTTCTGATTGATGATGGTGTCCACCGCCAGGGCGGTCTTGCCGGTCTGGCGGTCGCCGATAATCAGTTCCCGCTGGCCCCGGCCGATGGGAACCATGGAGTCAATGGCCTTGAGGCCGGTCTGCAGCGGCTGGTGCACCGGGCGGCGGTAAACCACACCGGGGGCCGGTGATTCGATGGCCCGGAAACTGGTGGTCTGGACGGGCCCTTTCCCGTCAATGGGCTGGCCCAGGGCATTTACCACCCGGCCGACCATGGCCTCCCCTACCGGCACCTCCACGATGCGGCCGGTCCGTTTCACTTCGTCCCCTTCCTTGATCTGGGTGAAGGGGCCAAGGATGACGCACCCGATGTTGTCTTCTTCCAGGTTAAGCACCATGCCGTAGACACCGCCGGGAAATTCCAGCAGCTCACCGGCCATGGCGTTTCCCAGGCCGTAGATGCGGGCGATGCCGTCACCCACCTGGATGACGGTCCCGACGTCGGTGACTTCCACCCCGGCTTCATACCGGGCGATCTGGTCTTTAAGAATTGCGCTAATCTCATCCGGTCGTAAACTCATGAGGATTATCTCACCCCTGTCTCTCGAAAATCAGCCTGGCGAAGCCTCTGCTGCAGGTCCCCCAGGCGGCGCTTGACGGATCCGTCGTAGATGCGGTCGCCGATTTTTACCACCAGCCCGCCCAGGAGGGCCGGGTCTACGCGGTTAGAGAGGCGCACCTCCTTGCCGCTGGCCTGGGCCAGCCGGCCCTGCAGGGCCCGCAATTCCCCGGCGGAGAGGGGTACCGCCGAGCGGACCTCCGCCTCCACGATGTTCCTGGCATCATTGACAAAGGCCAGGAACTCCCGGTGCATGTCCTCCAGGAAACGCTCCCGGCGCTTGTCCAGCACCAGCAGCAAGAAGTTCAAGGTCTCTTTGGCCACCACCGGTCCGAAGACCTGGCGGAAGACCGATTTCTTCTCCGCCGCCGGCACCAGCTGGTCTGCCAGCATTTTTTCCATTTCCACAGCCTCGTGGACCTCCCGCATGACCCGCGCCAGGTCGTCCTGCACGGTTTCCAGCAGGTTTCGCTCCCGGGCCAGCTCGAACAGCGCCTGAGCGTACCGGCGGGCGATGGTCAAATCGCTCATTGCAGATCGCCCACCTCTTGTACAAATTCTTTAGCCAGGCGCTCGTGATCCTCCGAGGTCAGGGAGCGCCCGATGACCTTGCCGGCGGCCAGTACCGCCAGGGTAGCCACCTCTTCCCGGATGGCTGAAAGGGCCTTGGCTTTTTCGCCCTCGATCTCCGCCTTGGCGCGGGTCACGGTCCGCTCGGCCTCCTGCCTGGCGCCGGTGACGATCTCTTCCCGCATTTCTTCACCCAGCTTGGTAGCCCGGGCCAGGATTTCCTGAGCCTCCTGCTTGGCCCCTTTTACCTGGGTCTCGTACCGGGACAGCAGTTCCTCGGCGTTCTTCTTGGCCTCCGCGGCATCCGCCAACTGACTCTCGATGCGGTGTTCGCGTTCCTCCACCATCTTGGTGATGGGTTTGTACATAATTACGTATAAAAGGCCCATGACGACCAGCAGGTTGATGACCTGGAACAAAAACGTCCACGGGTTCAGGTTTAAGGCTTGAAAGACAGCCGCCAAAACAATGAACCTCCCTTCTTAGTGGTCAGTAGTCAGGAGTCAGTAGTCAGGGGAAAAAACCAAAAGACTGGAAAAGGAGCAACTTGAAACACCAGTCTTCGGTGGCTGACCACTGGCCACGATGAATGTTATCAGCAGCCGGTCCGCGAACCTGAAGCTAGCGTAACCGGCCAGTATTCCGGATCAGTGGGAAACAGCATTTGGGCGAATAAGAGTGGATCCCGGGGAAGCGCCTCTTATTCGCCCATGGTTCCTGCATCCTTCGATTTAGAGCTTGGTCCACATCAGGATGGCAATAACGAAGGAAAAGAGCGTCAGCGCTTCCATGAACGCCAGAGACAGCAACAGTATGGTTTGGATGTTACCGGAGGCCTCCGGTTGACGGGCAATACCCTCCATGGCCCGGGCAGCGGCATTACCTTGACCCAGGGCAGACCCCAGAGCGGCCATACCGATAGCCAGACCTACACCGATGAAACCAAGAGCTTCCATTGTATCGTTTCCCCCCTTTCAGATTCCAGTGACTAGTGACTAGTGACTGGTGACTAGTAGTGGTGACTAATAACCGTTAAGGTTATTAGTCGGGTTGAGGCTTTTAGCAGCTCCTGTATTAAAGAGCTTTTCAGTTGGGAAAAGCCGCCTACTCCAGTTAACTTGACAGCCCCCCAACTTGTCCGCACGCGACCTTTCTGCTTCTCCTTGTGCCTAACTCTTCGCGCCCCCTGGGAACTAGTCACTAGTCACCAGTAACTAGTCACTAACTTAGTGCCCGTGCAAGTGGGTGGCGATGTAGGTTGTGGTTAGCAGTGTAAAGACGAAGGCCTGGATGAAACCCATTAATACCCCCAGGAGTTGCACCATGGTGGGAACAAACAGGGGGATCAGGATAAACAGGATAACCACCACCATCTCCTCCCCGAACATGTTACCGAAAAGACGGAGGGACAGGGATACCGGCTTGACCAGTTCCTCGATGATGTTCAGGGGAGCCATCAGCGGGTTCGGGGCGAACCAGTGCTTGATATACGACTTGAGCCCTTTTTCCTTGATGTGAATTAACTGCACCAGGATAATGGTGGTTACGCCGAAGGCGGCGGTGGTGCTAAGGTCCATGGTAGGAGGCTTCATGCCCGGAATTACCCAGGACAGGTTGAGGAACAGGATAAAAATGAACAGGGTGCCCACCAGCGGCAGGAACTTGCGGCCGTGATGGCCCATCAGGTTTTCCAGAACGGACCAGATAAACTGCACCGCCAGTTCCGGCAGGTGCTGCCAGCCCCTGGGCTTGTCCTTTAAATTCCTGGTTACCAGGAAGGCGACCGCCAACAGGACCGCCATCATGATCCAGGTGTTCACCACCGTGGTAGTCACAGGGATATCGCCAATGTAAAAGACCGGTTGCGGTTTCAGGTGATTCATTACCTCTGCCAGTTGATGGAGTTTTTCTTCCATACGTCTCACCCCCTTTGATGGCGGCGAAATACCTGCCAGGCGTCTATGAAATAAGTCAGCATCTGGGTTGCCAGGGCCATGGCCACCCCAACCACAAACTCAACCCCCACCAGGGCGGCCACACCCAGGGTTACCATGGCGATCAGCATCCGGCTCATCGCCCGCCCCATGAATACAGCCTGGGCCCGCATGGGGTCGCCGGCCGGGGCCTTTTGTATGGCGGAAGCCACCAGCCAGTAGTTCAGAAAGCCCACCGGAAGGCCTGCCGTCACTCCCAGCGCCGCTTGCGGGAACCCCAGCAAGTAGGCTGCCGCACCCATCCCCAACCCCAGGAAGGTCATCTGGAGTATCTTCTTCCGGTCACCCTTAGTCAGGCCATAATCCCCCAGTCTGTATTAGTGGTCAGTGGTCGGGAAAGCGTCTCATGGGAGGTTAGCCGGGGTACGGGTTTCCCCCACGAAAAAAGGGCTGCGCCCTTGGTTGGGCTATGGCACTTGACGGCTCCTGCCTGGATATTCTGCCTAGTTTTCTTTATCCGGCGGTTCCGGCCGGTCCTGCCGCGTCATTTTGGAAGTCACCTGGAGCATCTTGAGTTCAGTGAATAGGCTGTAAAATGAAGCCGCCACTCCCAACAGGAGTCCCACCACCATCAGCAGCGGAGAAGTCCCCAATTTTGTGTCCAGCCAGTTGCCTCCGTAATAGCCCAGAAACAAACTGGCGGCCATGGTTACGCCGAAGGAAAAAGCAAAGTTGGCATAACGGGCGTATTCCAGGTAGCGTTTCATGGTTAAGCCCTCTTGGCAAGTTTATTCCATTTGAAGTTAAATTCTCCGTGGTGGAATGGAATTATGCATCCCGGCGTTTCCCCGGCGTTGTCAGTATACACAGTTTGGTATTATTCGACAAGGGTAAGACAAATCCTTTTTTCGCTCGTAAAAAAGTTTTGCCGTACCACGGCCGGTTATGGGAGGAAGCCCAGGGCGGCCAGGATCGGAAGGGCCACCAGCAGGGCCAGGATGGCCAGAGGAAGCAAGAAGGCCACCACTAACACGGCGGCATAGATCAGTGAAGTGAGGTGTCCGATCTTGGCCTTCACGGGCTCGCCTCCTTTTAGTGGTTAGTGGCCACTGGTAGCGGTACGATGTGAGCGGGATGATGTCCCGGGACTTCCCGGGGGTTGGTTTGCCCGGTTGTCCTGGACTAATGGGTCAGATGTCAGGAGGAAAATTAGAGTAAAACCGCATATTCTTTAGGTAAACCCTTTACCGGAATGCGCCGTAAAGCCTCTGGCTTTAGCCATGGGGAGGCTCAGTGGTCTACGTCCAGCATCCCCTTGCGGATTGCGTACTTGAGAAGCTCCAACCGGTCATGAACCCCCAGTTTTTCCATCAGCCTGGAGCGGTGGTTATGGACTGTATGCACGCTTAAGGAGAGTTTTTCAGCAATCTCCCGGTTGGTATACCCCGCCGCCACCAGTTGCAAAACCTCACGCTCCCGTTCGGTAAGGCTGTCACCGGTTCTCCTGTCTTCTCCCGCCCTGGTCCTCTCCAGGTAGTCATTAACGAGGAGGCGGGCAACCGAGGGATGCAGGTAGGAATGCCCCTGGGCCACCGACCGGATAGCCGCCAGCACCTCTGTATCCGGCGCCGACTTGGGAACATACCCCAGTGCCCCGGCCTTTAACGCCTGGAAGAAGTATTCCTCGTCCTCGTGCATGGTAAGCATCAGGACGGCTACCCCGGGTAGGGCCGCGGTAAGCCGGCGAGCGGCCTCCAGCCCGTTCATCCCCTGCATGCTGATATCCATCAGGATAACACCGGGTTTCAAGGCCAGGGCCTGCTGTACCGCCTCCTGGCCGTTCTCCGCTTCGCCGGCCACTTCCATATCGGGTTCCGCATTGATCAAGAGGCGCAAACCGGCCCTGACCACAGCGTGGTCTTCCACCAGCAGTACTCGCACCGGTTCCATCCTTTCACCCCCTGCTGAAGTGTTTTCAGTCGCCAGGCAGCGAGGGCCCGGCCGGCGACCGGATAGTACACGAAGGTATCACTGCGTTGCTTCACTGTGTTGCTAAGGGAGGGAATGACATGTCCACGCGCACCCGTATCATCTTTGCCCTCTCCGTACTTCTGGGACTGATGGGCAGCCAGGCAGCCATTTTTCTCAATTACGGGACCGGAACTGGGGGTGTGGCGCTGGCAACCGCCACCCTGGTAAGCGCGGTGGCAGGGTTGGCACTGGGTTTGAACCTGGCAGCCACCACCCGGAAGGAATTGCGCCGGGACGTATTGCCGGATCCCCGGAAGGAAAACGCCCGTCCCCACCAGGAAGCGCTGAAGATGCGGGAAGACCGCATCCTGTTGCTCCAGGAGCACCTCTCCCGGGTGGTCAAGGCCCAGGAGGACGAGCGTAAGCGGGTGGCCCGGGAATTGCACGACCAGGCGGGCCAGGCATTGATGGCCATCCAGTTGGGGCTGGGGCGCATCGAAAAATATGCCGGGGACCCCCGGGTCCGGAAGGAACTGGACGGCTTGAGGTCCCTCACCGCCGCCACCATGGAGGAAATCCGCAACCTGGCCCTGGACCTGAGGCCCAGTATGCTGGACGAGTTGGGCCTGGTCCCCGCGGTACGCCAGTATACCAAGGACTTCACCCGGAGAACCGGCATTAAGGTGGAGTTGGGGCTGTCCCCTTTCGGCGGCCGCCTCCCCGGGGAGCTAGAGACCACCCTTTTCCGGGTGGTCCAGGAGGGGCTGACCAACATCGCCAAGCACTCCCTGGCCAGCTGCGCCAGGGTTACCCTGGAGGTGATCGGGCAGGCCGTTATTATTCAGATCTCCGACAACGGGAGAGGGTTCGACGTGACCGCGGCCCTGCGGAACGAAAGCAAGCGCAGCCTGGGACTGTTGGGAATGGAAGAACGAATTGCCCTGTTGGGCGGCCGGCTGTCTATCCGGTCCGCACCCGGCGAGGGTACCACCCTCTCCATGGAGGTACCGTTACCCACATACAGGAAGCAGGAGGCATGAAGCGAGAGGCAGGACCCTCTTGCATCGTGCCTCCGGCACCTTGCCTCTTGAATAGGTGCTCGCATTCACGAAAAAGGGATCAACGTACGTTCGAGAATCAAGACTGCCACTTCGTATCTCAAATATTCTATATCTTCAGCTGAAATCCTGCCATTACTCCAAGATTGGTGTCCCGGGACATTGTCCTTTTTAGCGTCTCAATCACGCGCCTTGTTTGACTTTTTGGGCAAGGCGGGTCTTGGGACCCCGGGGTTGCCTGGACTCTTTTCCCCGGCGCCAGAACCCGGCGCCCCGCAGCTTGCGGCCGCAGCCGTCGCACCCGTATTCCACGGCGGTAAGGCGTACCTGGTTGATCTCATGACAGTAAGGGCATTGCATGGTCTGGTACCGGAAAAAGCCCGGGACCAGCAGGCTGGCCACCCAGCCCACCGTCCCCACAAAAGCCCCCAGCACGATCAGTCCCATACCTGCAGGCATCAAGACAACGGTGATGCTCAAACCCACTCCCACCCCCAAAATGGCGGCCGCCACCCAGGTACCGACCTCCATGATCTGGTCGCGGATTTGTTTCCTGGTGAAAAAGGCAGTTTTAGGCATTTTCGCTCACCCTTTGCAGTAATTCTTCGTACTCGCCTACCACCGACCGCTGTTCCTCGAGCTGGCCGCGATGCCACCAGGCGCCTTCCACCAACCCCTGGGCCTCTTCCATCAGGCCTAACACCTTCCGCTCCCTGTCCAGTTGGGACCGCAGGGCCGCCTGGATGCGGCGAAGATCAGACTCGGAAAAAACCATTACCCCACTGACCTTTAATGCCGTCCCAGCGTGCGGCCTCTGCTTGCCGTGGGCCCCTTCAATACCCGGAAACTTCATGGACTCTACCTCCCCGCTGGTTATTGTCTCTACTTTCACAATATCACGTCGCGGGAAAAAAGCCAATAGCATCCGGGGACTAAATTACCTACCTTTCAGGGTCCAATCCCCTCCCCAAGCGGGCCAAGGGTCCTGGGTTTTAACGCACCCGTGTCCCGGCCACTGTCCCAACCGGGCATGGCATATGGAGGCCATACCCAATAGCCTCTGCAGGCCATAGAAAAAAGAGCCCTGCAGAAGGGCTCCGTCAGGGTGGGGCAATAATGAGACGACGAGTTTTTGTGTCGACGCACTAATACCCCGGTGGTAGGTAAGTGGGGTGGGTAGCCTTGATAAAGTACACTGCACCTACCAGCAAGATTAGAAAGACGAAGGGTAAGGTGAAGGTTAGCGGCTCCAGGGGCGGCCAGAGGGCAATGACTGAGAGCACCAGGGTGACCGCCGAGATCACCACCCCCGCCGCTACAAACAGGGCCTGTTTTAGACGCCCGTTCTCCATGGTTGGCCGGTAATAGAAGATGAACCGGCTGATACTAAACCCCGTAACCAGAACGCAGACTAGCCCGGCTGTCATCAGCAGTTGCATCATTGCTCGCACCCGCCCCCCCTTCTCCGTTTCCACTCAGCGCCAGCCGCAGCACCAGTCCTACCAGCCCCAGCCACACCAGTCCTGAAACGAAACTCACGGGAGGCCAGACACTGATGAATACCAGGGTTCCAACAGCAACAGCCAGGAGGGTTCCGAACACAGCCGTCCAGAAAATATACCACCTGACGGGCAGGCGAGACCTGAAGGGGAGCATCAAGTAGGCGGCCAAGGCATAACTAAACACTACCGACAAAAGTACCAGAGTTGCCAGCAACAGAGCCATTTCTCCTGCCTCCTTTCCCCCGATGGCAGTCCTGCTACTCACCGGGACCCATTACTTAGAAAATTCTGCATTATTTTGCGCCATCAGAAAGTATAACTTTCTGTGGCATAAGTGCAACTAAGGCTTCCGCCTGCGCCAAAGGCTTGGCGCAAGCCAAGTTTTCTTTATCGTGAGTGGTCGACCCTCACGGATCGGTCCACTGCACCACCCCCTGCCACCGGCGGCTGAGACAGCGGTCAGAGGTCAGCCACCAGTGGCTAGCCGCTGGCCCACTGACCACTATACAGCCCACCTACCACTGTCCACCAGCCGCTATACCGCGGCCTTGATGGGTCGTTCCACCGGCCTTTCCGCCACCGCTGCCTCCTGGACCCATGGCGGCAAGATCCGGCTGATGATGGCAAGGATCATAAAGGGCAGCGCCATCACCACCACCGCCGGCAGGATGCCTTCCATGCCCATGAACGGGGGCCGGTAAACCGTATAGCCCATCAGGCTTTTGGACACCAGCTGGCCGCCGATTACCACGTTCCACCTCATGGCGAACACCCCTACCAGGATGAGACCGGCGGACACCAGGGTGACGGCCTGCCTCGCCCAGGCAGCCAGCCGCCCGGACCTGCCCAGCAAGAGGAGCACCAGCGGGACCAGAGCACCCAGGAATAGCTGCAGGCCAAAGAAGGAACCGGGGATGCGCTCGGTGATCAGCCCGTAGATTGCGCCCCACTCATCCCGCGCTTCGTAGCCCTTGCTGACCACTTCCAGCACCTCCAGGGCGACATCCACCGTCAGGAAGTACCAGAGGTACTTGTTCAGGGCCATCAGGCAGGGCATGTTCAGCCGCTGCCGCCGGAACCAGCTGGTCACGGCATACACCAGCATCAGCAGGGCGGTACCGGAGACGATGGCGGACATCAGGAAGATGATCGGCATCAGCGCCGTCGACCACCAGGGGTTGGCCTTGATGGCCCCGAAGATAAACCCCACGTACCCGTGAAGGAAGGCCGCGGCAGGGATGCCGATGGCGGCCAGGATTTTAGCCACCTTCTCGTCGGTCCTCAGGGTAGCCTCGGACAGGTCGGTGGCTCCCAGGGTGAGTACCCGGTACCCGAACCCGGCGATGCCGGTACTGTTCCGGGCATATTGCACCAGGTCCTTACGGAAGACAAACCAGACCTCCAAGAGGACGATGATCATGTAGAAGGAGTAGATGTACCCGAACCCAGCCATGGCCGAGGTGGGGTTGGGCGTCCACATGATGGAGAAGGCACGGAGCGGTTGCCCCAGGTGAAGCAAGAGGGGCATGGGGGCCACCATCAGGAGCGACAGGGCGCTGACCAGCGCCAGCCGCGCCACCGGCTTCAACTGGGTGCGACCGAATACGTGGTACAGGGCGGAAACGATGAAGGCTCCCGCCACTAGGCCGGTAATAAAGGGATACAGTACGATGAGGAGGCTCCACTGCACTTCCAGCTCGTTGGGGTAAACATAACCGGTCATTATCCCACCACCTTATCCAGTCCTAGATAGTAAACGCGGGGTTCGGTACCCATAGCGGGTTTCAAAACATTAACCCTTTCGGATTCCAGGATGGCCCGTACCGGGCTGTCCGGCTGCTCCAGGTCCCCAAATACCCTGGCCCCCACCGGGCACACCTGCACACAGGCGGGCAGCATGCCTTTGGTGATGCGGTGGTAGCACCAGGTGCACTTGTCGGCCACCTTCAGTTCGGGGTGCAGGAAGCGGGCGCCGTAAGGACAGGCCTGGATGCAGTAGCGGCAGCCGATGCACCTTTCCTGGTCCACCAGGGTAACCCCGTCTCCGGTACGGTAGGTGGCCGCCACCGGGCACACCCTTACGCACGGAGGCTTCTCGCACTGGTTGCACAGCTTGGGGGTGAAGAAACTCTTGGCCGGTTTCGGCACATCCTCCCGATCCGCCGGGAACCCGTGCAGTCCCCCGTCGGGAGAGTCCACCCATACGCGGTCGTTTGTGTCCACCATGTAGCGCTCCACCCAGGTCCGGTACACGTGATCGTCCAACGGTACGTGGTTTTCCTCTTTGCAGGCCCGCACGCACCTGCCACAGCCGATGCACTTCCGGGTGTCCACCACGAACCCCCAGTGGTGCTCCTCCCATTGATCCGCCCATTTTTGCCCGGCGGCGGCTCCCAGGGCGGCTCCCTTTCCCCCGGGAAGGAGTTGGGTTACCCCGGTGACTATCACCAGGCCCCCGGACAGTACTTTGGCGCCTGAGGCCAGGAAGCTGCGCCTGGTTACTTCTTTATTTGCCATATTTTCCGTCATTGTTTTCTCCCCCCCAGCTTCGCCCAAGGTTGGTGCGGGTCGTGGCACACCGTACAGTTCATCCCGGGATTGTGGGTCTTGACGTCCACCTGGCGGATGCTGGTTTCGGGTCGCGTTGCCAGGCTGTTATGACAAACTCCGCAGAATTCCCGGGAATTGTCCACCACCGGTTTTAACTCCACCGGGTTCCTGGTATGCTTCCCAGCCGACCCGTGGCAGCTTTCACAGGATACCTGGCGGTGTTCCGCCACCCCCCAGGAGTTCTGTTTGTCCCCGTGGCAGGTGGTACAGGTACCGTTACCCGGACTGAATTCGGGTTCACGCTCCACCCATTCCTGGACGTTGTCCCCCCGGTAGTACCCGTATGCCCCAAAGGACTTGGGCACGGAGATCTGCTGCACGATCATGAAAACGGCAATTAACGCTATCAGTACCACGCCTACCCGGAAAACCGGCTGGTCAACCAACCCGGGCCTTTTCTCCTTCATGTCCCATCCCCCTCCGCTTACCTATGTTCCGTCATTTCAGATTTTTCAGGTTCTTCCACTCCGGCTTTACCTTGACGGTTGGGTTTGCATCCACACCGTTCTCTCCGGTCCGGCCGGTGATGCCAGGTTGATTATCAGGCCCGATGTTACTTGGATTATACCGTGGCACTATCGGGGAGGTCAGGTGTCATGTATCTCTATTGCCTTCCGTTCTGTCCCCTGTCACCCGTCCCTTTATCCGGGGGCACTCGCCGGGACTATTAAGTTCCCCGGACCGGGACTGTCCCGGCCTGCCCGGCCCCAATGTCCCGTTGTGGGTGTGTTGAGAGCAAAAAAAATAAGCCCGAGTTTTTCGGGACTTCAAATCCAGTGACTACTCAGGCATCCAGCTTATGTTTGGCGGCGTAAGCGGCGGCCTCTGCCCGGTTGCTCAGGTTCAGCTTGTTGAGGATCGCACTCACGTAATTGCGCACCGTCTTCTCGCTCAAGTAGATGGTTTTGGCGATCTCACGGTTGGTTCTACCCTCGGCGATGAGGGCCAGTACCTTGCGCTCCTGCTTGGTAAGCACCGTATCCTGATTCCCGCGGGGGACCCGCCGCAGGTGTTCCAGCAGTTTGGCGGTGATCATGGGATCCAGCAGGGACTCGCCCCGCCCTGCCGCCTCTACCGCCCTGATTAACTCGTCGTTCCCCACATCCTTTAACACATAACCTTTGGCCCCGGCCATAATGGATTCCAGTACTGTTTCCTCGTCTCCGTAAGAGGTCAGCATCACCACCTGGGTATCGTGATAGCGGGTAGTAATTTCCCGGCAGGCGTCAATGCCGCTCCCGCGCGGGAGGCGGATATCCATAATCACCACGTCCGGGCGGCAGGTCTCAACCTTGGCCAGGGCCTCAACCGCCGACTGGGCTTCGCCTACCACGCTAAAATGGCCATGCTGTTCAAACAGGTACCTGAGCCCCAGCCGCACTACCTCGTGGTCATCAACAATCAAGAGTTTAATGCAATCCACCATCACACCCCCAATCCCCGTTTATTTGGGACCGGCTGCAGTTATAGTCAAACTTTTGAGACAATTGTAGCACAGGCAGGTACGAGAACACAGTGTGCGAATGTCACGGTTTACCCGGGACGGTGTCCCGATTCAGGAGGCAGGAAGCAGGAGGCAGGAGGCAAGATTATTGGTTGGAATTGGCTGCGCCAATTCCTGCATCCAATCCTGCTTCTTGCTTCGTGCTTCTTGCTTCCTGTAGGCGCGGAAGGATGACCCTCACCTCGGTGCCCTCCCCCCGCATGGTTTTGATCAAAACGGTACCGCCAAGGGAAGCGGCCCTGGCCCGCATATTCCTCAACCCGTGATGGCCCGGTTTTCGCGGGTAAAGCCACGTGTCCGGCTGCTGGATCGTAAAACCGATCCCGTTGTCTTTCACCGACAGCAACAGGTTTTTGCCCTCCGTGCTCAGAGTTACTCTCACCGCCGTGGCGTGAGCGTGCCGCGCCACATTGTGGAGCGCCTCTTTCAGAATGGTTACCAGTTCTACCGGTGGAAACTCGAACTCCTGTTCCTGAACCTGGTCCCGGTAAACCTGGTCGAAGTAGAAATCTACCGGCAGCCCGTAATCCTGTTGAAACTCTTCCAGTACTTTTCGCACCATTCCTGCCAGGTCGTGACCGCAGGCCGCCGGTTGCAGCCCGTTTATGTAATTGCGGATGCTTTGGATGGCCCCGTTCAGACGCTGCAGGGATGAGTCCAGCCGTCTCCTTGCCTCTTCCGGGTCCGTATCCAAAAGCCGGTTGCATGTCTGCATGGAAATGCCGACTCCGTAGATGGACTGCAGCACACCGTCATGCAAGTCCCGGCTGAAGCGCTGCCGCTCCAGTAAAACCGCCTGCTGGCGGTGGCTCTCGTCCAGTCGTTTTTGCCTTTCCAGGTCGAAGATCGCCAGCATCCGGGTAATGCAAAACGTGACCACAAAGCCTACCAGGGTGCGAAAGAGTTCCACCGGTAGGCCGGTCACGCTCTGAACCAGGCTTGTATTCAACACCGACGCCGGGAAAAACGGCGCCGGAGAGACGATCAGTCCACTGAAGACGGCGTAGAAGGCAAAAGCTGCTACCGCACCCCACAGGCTTCCCAGCAGGGCGCCCTTACCGATGACCCGCAGTTCCCGCGCCTGCATGGCCAGGGCAAGGCCCGCCGAGATGCCGCCGGGTAACGCCAGCAGGTATCGGGACCATACCTCGGAGAGTTGCAGCCATTCCATCAAGCCGGGGGAGCCGATGAGGGGAATAAACCGGGCATAAAAGGCCAGCCAGACCACGAGCGCCCCCACCGGTACGGCCATCCACCAACCGCCGCCCCGGCCCCGGGTATCTCCGGCCAGTTTCATACCAAAGGAAAAGAGAAAAAAATATGAGGACGCCTGCAAAAGTCTCTGCAGGGCAAGCATCTTCCATACCGACTCCTGCCCCAGGTCCGGAACCTGGATGGGGACAAAGATACTGCCCCACTCGCTGAGGCCGTGCAGCACGCCAAAAGCGGCCAGCAGGCTCAGGCTGTACGCCAGCCTGAAGGTGCTGTAGCTGCGGTACTGCATGGCAATAGCCAGGCCCATGGTATAGAACGATAGCCCGTATAAAAAGTATAGACCCAGCACGTTGGATTGCAGGATGTTTCGCATCATGGGCTCTAGGCCTCCCTGCCTTTATTTTATTATTCTGTCACTAGCAGGTCAACCCCAAAAAGATAATCCCAACCTTCACGCCCCTGAGCCTTCACCCGCAGTGGACTTTCACCACCAGGTCAGCGCCCATGCCGGGCGCACAAAAAAATCCAGCGAAAAATCGCTGGATTTTTGCTTGCATGCGGTTAAATTCAACACGCGGGAATTGGAGCAAAGTCCTCGGGTTTGCGTGCGCTCCGGCCGAAGTGGTACAGCAGGGCTTCCACGGTGCGGGCCGCCGCCCGGCCGTCACCGTATGGGTTAACGGCATTGGCCATCTCCAGGTAGGCCTCCCGGCTGTCCAGCAGGCGCCTGGCTTCTGCCACGATCCGGGCCCGGTCCGTCCCTACCAGGCGGACCGTACCAGCCTCCACCGCCTCGGGCCGCTCGGTGGTATCGCGTAAAACCAGCACCGGCTTGCCCAGGGAAGGCGCCTCCTCCTGCATGCCGCCCGAGTCGGTCAGCACCAGGTAAGCGCGGCGCATCAGGTTGACTAAGGGAAGGTAATCCAGGGGCTCCACCAGGTGTACCCGGGGTACCTCCGCCAGCACCTCCGCGACCGCGGACCGGACCCGGGGGTTTTTGTGCACGGGAAAGATCACCTCTACGTCCGGATAGGCTTGGACAAGTTCTTTGAGGGCCAGGAAAATCCGTCGCATGGGCTCACCCCAGTTTTCCCGCCGGTGCGCAGTGACCAGAAGCCACCGCTTGTTGGGGTCCAGGGCGGAGAGGCCCGTTCCGGTGAAACGGTATTCTTCCCGTACGGTGGCCAGCAGGGCGTCAATTACGGTATTGCCGGTGACAAAGATGCGGGTGGGGTCTACCCCTTCTCGCAGCAGGTTGCTCTTGGAAGTGGCGGTAGGAGCAAAGTGCACGTCCGCCAGCGCGCCGGCCAGGCGGCGGTTCATTTCCTCGGGAAAGGGTGAGTACTTGTTATTGGTCCTGAGGCCCGCCTCCACATGGCCTACCGGTATCTGCTGGTAATAGGCCGCCAGGGCGGCCACAAAGGTGGTGGTGGTATCGCCGTGCACCAGCACCAGGTCGGGTTTCTCATGGCGGTAGATAGCCGCCAGACCCTGCAGGGCGGCGGTGGTCACCTCCTCCAGGGTCTGTCCCGCTTTCATGATATTCAGGTCGTGGTGAACAGGTATGCAGAACAGTTTCAACACCTGGTCCAGCATCTCGCGGTGCTGGGCGGTGACCGCCACTATGGTATCGATCACGCCGTCGTGCCTGGCCAGCTCCCGCACTACCGGAGCCATCTTGATGGCCTCCGGCCGGGTGCCGAAAACGGCCATCACTCGAAGCTTCGACATATCCTCAACTCCAATTTTTTAAGTACCCCCGGCGCGCCAGTTTCGCCCGGTGTTCCAGCAGGAGTTCGTCCATATCGATGTGCAGCTGGTAAGCGAAGGTGGCGCAGGTTTGCATCACGTCCAGCAGTTCTCGGGCGATCCAGGCATCGATGTCTTTCTGGGTGAACTCTCCCGCTTCTGCCCGCCGCCTCAGCCCGCGGTATTTCTCCATAATGTCTTCCAGAGCACGGGAATCCAGGGCGGTGGGCCGGCTCATCGCGTCGGCGATCTCCCGCCCCATATCACGGCTCAGGAGTTTCATGATCACCTGTTTTTTGTCTTCCCCGCTCATGCCCCTGGCCTTGCCGATGAGTTCGGCCAATTCGCCGGCTTCTTCCACCAGTTTGATCATGGTGCTTTCCATGGTGGGTTGCAGGTCCAAACGCGGAAATACTTTTTCCAGACTTGCCAGCAGGCCCATCAGCACTCTCACTCCTACCTCAATATAGTGGTGGGAGGTGAGATGTTGGAAGTGAGATAGTTGGCGAAACTGGCTTCGCCGGTTTCCTCTACTCCCACCTCTCACATCCCACCTCTCACCTCTCAGTGGCCGGCTTGGCCACGCCGCCGGAAATGATCAGTTTCATCCCTTCTTCTACCGATATATTCAGGGGAGTAACGGATTCTCTCGGTAAAAACAGCAGGAAACCCGAGGTAGGGTTGGGTGTGGTGGGCAAGAAGACACTGATCATGTCCGCCTTGTCCCCAAAAGTGTTTTCTCCGGTAATAAACCCAATGGCATAGATCCCCTTGCGCGGGTATTCAATCAGGGCGACTTTTTTAAAGGCCGACCGGTTCTCCAGGGAGAAAGCGTCGGTAATCTGCTTGACACCCGAGTAAATGGGTTTTACCAGCGGAATACGTACCAACAGGGTCTCCACGGCGTTGATGGCTTTCCGGCCCACAATGTTGGTCGCCAGCGCGCCCAAGAGGAGGATCAGCAAGATGGTAATAATAAAGCCGAGGCCCTGAAAGTAGTAGCGACCCAGGAGTTTTTCCAGGGGTATGTCCAAATGCTTGGCCAGCAACCCGTTGATAAAATTGTAGACAAACTGCAGCACATACAGGGTGATTGTCAGCGGCAGCAGGGCCAAAATGCCCGAGATTAAATAACTTCTCAACTTGGCCACTTCTTTTTCAGTCCTCCATCATTCAAGAAGCAGGAGGCAAGAGGCAGGAGGCAGGATTGTTTGTTGGAATTGGCGCCGCCAATTCCGTCCGTCCTTTGTTCCTGCTTCCTATTTCCGCTTCCGCTTCCTACTTCATACTTCCTGCTTCTTCTTCCTGCTTCCTGTTTCTTGCCTCCTGCCTCCTGTTAACCGACTTCCGGGCCAAACAGCTCCTGCGCCTTACCCAGCAGTTCCTGGTACCTGCCGCGGTCACACCCTGACCCTGCCAGTTCCTTTAAGATAGCGGAAATCAGATCCTTTCTTTCCATGCTTAACTCCAGGTAGGTATCCAGGGATGGGTTGACCTTTTTCACCCTCACCTCGGCCCCACGCAATAGCTCGAGGGCATAAGGGTCCACCCGGTAGTCTTCCGCGTAGTACAGGCCCTGGATTCCCGCCTGGATGATCATTTTGGTGCAGTTTAGACATGGAAAATGGGTGACGTAGATGTCGGTACCTTCGGTTGCCACCCCGAACTTGGCGCACTGCAGAATGGCGTTGACCTCCGAGTGCACGGTCCGGATGCAGTGACCGTCCTCAATCTTGCAGCCCGCGTCCAGGCAGTGAACATCCCCGGATACCGACCCGTTATAACCGGCGGCAATGGTTCGCTTATCCCGGGTGATAATCGAGCCAACAGCCGCCCGCTGGCAGCTGGAACGCAAGGCAATGATTTTGGCCTGGCACATGAAGTATTCATGCCAACTAATCCGGCGCAAGAAAACCACCCCCCCACTACTTGGTGCCGAACAGGCGGTCCCCGGCGTCGCCCAGGCCGGGTACTATATAGCCGTGGTCGTTGAGATGGTCGTCGATGGCGGCGGTAAAGATATCCACGTCATGATGGTCTTTCCGGAAGCGTTCAATACCCTCCGGGGCGGCGATGAGGCAGACCAGTTTGATGTTCTTGGCGCCCCTTTCTTTTAGAAAACGCACCGCCGCGGCGGCGGAGCCCCCGGTGGCCAGCATGGGATCCAGCACGATCAGGTCACGCTCGGGCACATCGGTAGGCAGCTTGCAGTAGTACTCCACCGGCTGCAGGGTTTCCGGGTCCCGGTAAAGGCCAATGTGTCCCACCTTGGCGGTAGGAATTAATTTGAGGATACCGCTAACCATTCCCAGGCCTGCCCGCAGCACCGGCACCACCCCCACTTTTTTGCCGCTGATGGCCTTAACTCTGGCAGGCGCCACCGGTGTCTCCACGATACTTTCCTCCAGGGGAAAGTCCCGCGTGACCTCGTAGGCCATCAGCATGGCCACTTCCTCCACCAGTTCCCGGAACTCCTTGGCCCCGGTGTTGATGTCCCGGATAATGCTGAGTTTGTGCTGGATCAGGGGATGGTCCAGCAGGTGGACAGTACCCATATGAGCCCTCCTTTTTATTTCTTTTTATAGAGTGGGTGGGCGTGGCATAGTTCGCGGACGATCGCCCGGGCCCGTTCCAGCCGGGCTGGTTCTTTGCGGTAAGACAGGGCACAGTCAATCGCCTCAGCCACATGCGCCATGTCCGCCTCCTTGAGGCCCCGGGTAGTCACCGCCGGGGTACCGATGCGGATACCACTGGTAACCGCCGGGCTTTCGGGATCGAATGGGATAGCGTTCTTATTAACGGTGATGCCCACCTGGTCCAGGAGGTGCTCCGCTTCCCTGCCGGTCAGGCCTTGGCCGCGCACGTCCACCAGCATCAGGTGGTTGTCGGTGCCCCCGGAGACCAGGCGAAAACCGTAAGACGCCAACCCCGCCGCCAGTGCCCGGGCATTTTCCACGACCTGCTGCTGGTAAGAGCGGAACTCTTCGCCCAGCGCCTCCTTGAAGGCCACAGCTTTGGCGGCAATTACATGCATCAAGGGCCCCCCCTGGATGCCGGGGAAGACCGCCTTATCGATGGCTGCCGAATAGTCCCGCCGGCAGAGGATCAGCCCGCCCCGCGGCCCGCGGAGAGTCTTATGGGTTGTGCTGGTGACAAATTCGGCATGGGGAACAGGGCTTGGGTGCACGCCGGCACTCACCAGGCCGGCAATGTGAGCCATATCCACCATCAGTTTTGCCCCTACCTCGTCTGCCACCCGGCGGAAGGCCGCAAAGTCGATGGTCCTTGGGTAAGCGCTGGCGCCGGCGACGATCAGCCTGGGCCGCACCTCTTTGGCAGTCGCCAGTAGCAGATCGTAATCGATGCGCCCGGTGTCCGGGTCAACCCCGTAGGCCGCAAAGCGGTAGTATTTACCCGAGATGTTTACCGGGCTGCCGTGGGTGAGGTGCCCGCCGTGGGCCAGGTTCATCCCCAGCACCACATCTCCCGGGTCGATGGCGGCTAAGTAGACGGCGGTATTGGCCTGGGCCCCCGAGTGGGGCTGGACGTTGGCATGGTCCGCTCCGAATAACTCCTTCGCCCGGTCCCGGGCCAGGTCCTCCACAATATCTACGAATTCACAACCCCCGTAGTAACGCTTGCCGGGGTACCCTTCGGCGTACTTGTTGGTTAACACGGTGCCCTGGGCAGCCATCACCGCCGGGCTGACGAAGTTTTCCGAGGCGATCAATTCCAGGTTATTCTCCTGCCGTTCTTCTTCCCGCCTAATGGCTCCGGCCACTTCAGGGTCTACCGCCTCAATGTGCCGCAGGTCGGTCATACTGCTTGCTACTCCTCTCCTACTCTGTAAATAGCTCGTCGGCTTACGCTCGGGTTTTGTTACCTCTCACTTCCGACCTCTGACTTCTGACTTCCGGACCGGACATATACAGCCCGGGCTCCGCCAACCAGTTTGGGCCGGGTACGGGCCAGGGTGAGGTGCGCGGCTCCGATGGCCTTGATGTCCAGGCGAACCGGCACGACCACCGGCCGCAGGTGCATGCCGATCAAGGTGTCTCCGATGTCCATACCCGCGTGGGCGCTCACCCGTTCCACCACCACCGCCCGGTCCAAAACCTCCATGGCCGTGGCCGCCAACGCCCCTCCCGCACCGGGCACGGGGACGACGGTAACTTCCTCCAGGTTGTACTTTTCCAGGGCCGGGGTTTCCACCACCAGCGCCCTGTTCAGGTGCTCACAGCACTGGATGGCCAGGTGGATGCCCCCTCTTCGGGTTACCTCCACCACTTCCCGTAAGATGGTTTCTGCCACATCCAGGTTGGAAGCGGAGCCGATCCTGTGCCCCACCACCTCGCTTGTGCTGCAGCCCACCACCAGCATCTGTCCCGGCTTCATGCCCGCTACCGCCAGGAGGCCTTCGGCAGCCTGGCGCACCTGGGCGGCGATTAGACCCAGGTCCATACTCAACCCTCCAAGTGGATAATTTTCTGGTCCTCTCCCGACTCCCGCTGCCTGACGACTTACGACTTTCTATATTTATCTTCAATCGCCCGGATCTTGTCCACCCGGCGGGCATGCCGGCCTCCCGCAAATCCGGTGGCCAGCCAAACTTCTACGATATCCTGGGCGAGGCCGGGACCCACCACCCTGGCGCCCATGGTTAGGATATTGGCGTCATTGTGCTCCCGGGACATCCGGGCCGAGAAGGTATCATGGCACTGCGCCGCCCGGATGCCGTGTACCTTGTTGGCGGAAATACCGATCCCGATGCCCGTGCCGCAAATTAAAATACCCCGGTCGAATTCCCCGCGGCTCACCGCTTCCGCAACAGGCAAGGCAAAATCCGGGTAGTCCACAGACTCCTCGCTGATGCTGCCAAAGTCCTGAAAAGCGATACCCTTTCCGTCCAGGTAAGCCTTGATGTGTTCCTTCAGCGTATAACCACCGTGGTCACTGCCTATGGCCACGCGCATTCCCAACACCTCCGTTCAGGAGGCAGGAAGCAGGACGCTGGATGCAAGATGGTTTGTTGGAATTGGCTTGGCCAATTCCTACCTCTTTCTTCCTACCTCTTTCTTCCTGCCTCTTACTTCTTGCCTCTTGCATCTCGCAATGCTTCTTGCCTCCTGCATCTTGAAAGTTTATTTCTACATATTTCGCCTGTTTCCCTTTTAAAACCATAAAAAATCCGCCAGCTATATTCTTGACGGCAGACTGTAAATTCAGTCGTATTCAGGAAGCAGGAAGCCAGAAGCAGGAAGCACGACCCTGTGTTGATTAACTTTCTTTGGTCGGAAAACTGTTGTCTCCTGCTTCCTCTTGCTTCTTCCTTCTTACCTCATGCCTCCTGAATCCAGGAATCTTTCCAGGGCCGCCCGGATGGCCTCCCGCAGGTCCACGGCACACCTCCGGTACTCCTCTACAGAGCACCCGATGGGGTCAGGAATATCCTTGGCCTCGCCGGTGGCCGCATAACCGGTGAGGGTAAAAGCCTTTTCAGCTGCCGCGGGGCATAACTGGACTACCCGGTCCAGGTGTCTCCCGGTCATGGTGAGAATGAGGTCCGCCTCGCGGACCATCTCTTCCGTGAGCACGTTGGCCCGGTGTTGACTCAGGTCCAGGCCGGCTTCGGCCATCACCTGGACCGCTTCCGGCGAAGCCGGCATGCCCTCCCAGGCGGAGGTACCGGCGGAAAGGATGATTACCTCCCGGTCCCTTCCCCCCTGCTGCAGCAAATCACGGGCAATGGCTTCCGCCATGCTGCTGCGACAGGTATTGCCTGTACATACGAAAAGAATTTTCTTCAAAGCCATCGTCACCACTACCTCAGAAACATTTTAATGCCGATCCCTATCAGGATCATGCCGCCCACCATCTGGGCCTTCTCCCCGAACCACTTGCCCATCCGCCTGCCCAGAAAAAACCCGCCGGCGGTCATTAGCCCCGCCACCGTCCCCATGGTCAAAACCGTCAGGGGCAGGTTAGCCCTGAGGGCGCCCAGGCTGAAACCAACGGTGAGGGCGTCCAGGCTCACACTGCCGGCCAGAAGCATTAAACCCCAAAAACCGCTAAACACCTGGACCTGAGAGGCCGGCAGGACGGTAGCCAGCGCTTTGCGGGCCACCGGGACCGGTGGGCCTTCACGGATGCTGTCCCACACCATGTGCAAGCCGATGGCCACCAAAACCACCGCGCCGATGGTTCCCGCCAGATCCCCCACCGCCTTCCCCAGCAGGGTACCCAGGGTGACACCGGTAAGGGGCATCACCACGTGGAAGACGCTGACTACGGCGGACACCAAATAGATTTGTTTCCGGCGGATGCCGCTGATGCCGATGCCCACAGCCAGGGAAAAAGCATCGGTCCCCAGGGCCACAGCCACCAGCAATACAGTGATGAGGTTCATGATATCACAATTTCTTCCCTTCCGACTTCCGACGTCCGAATATAGTATACCCTATCCTGGAAACCGGCCCATCATTCAACTGCCGCGAGGGCCAAAATGATCAGAAAGCCCAGGATACAGCCCAACCGGGCGTAATTGGGGTGGCGGCGGCGGGACTCGGGGATGAGTTCATAACGAACAATGTATGACATGGCTCCAGCCGCCAGGGCCAGCAGGGCGCCAATCCATCCCCGGGACAGGCCCACCAGCACCAGGCCCAGCAGTGTCCCCAGGGGGGTAAAAACGCTTACCAGGGCGTTGACCGCCAGGGTTTTGACGGGATGCATGCCGCCCATCAGGAGCGGTGCGGCGGTTGCCATACCCTCCGGAATGTTATGCAGCCCAATCGCCAGGGCGATCATCCAGCCCAGGTGGCTGGTCGCGGCCCACCCCACAGCGATGGCCATCCCCTCCGGCAGGTCGTGCAGGGCAATGCCGGCAGCAATAAGGTAGCCCATGTTCAGCAGGTAGCGCCGGTCCCGTACCAGCGGGGAAGCAGGCGCGGTGCCGGACAATAGCAGATCCAGCACAAATAGCAGCAATAATCCCAACAGGAAACCCACTACGGTGGTCAGCGGGTTCCCGTGGGTCCACGCCGAGGGCAGCAAGTCCAGTACCACCACCCCCAGCATGATCCCCGCCGCCAACCCCAGGAAAATGGCCAGCGATCTTTCGGTCTGCCGCCCCATGGCCAGCACGATCAACCCGCCCAGGACCGTGGCCAGACCGGCCAGCACGCTGTAGGAAAGTACAACCGGAACACTCATGAGAGGTCTCCTTTTTTCTCACCATCAGAAAGTATAACTTTCTATGGCATAAGTGCAACTAAGGCTTCCGCCTGCGCCTAAAGGCTTGGCCCAAGCCAAGTTTTCTTTATCGGTCTCCAGCTAGTCTATGCCCTCTCCGGTCTCCACATTACTGTTTGCCCAGAGAACCTGCCACCTGTTGCCATCCATATTTCAAGGTGATACAATATATCACAAAGGAGGGCTTCTATGTGTACAGGTTTCGTCGATTATATTGGAGAGAAGACCGAAAAGAGCACGTTGAAAGACGTTATACAACCGAAGAAGTAGAGGAAGCGCTCTTTGATGACCCTTTTTGCGTCGTTAGGCGCGGGCCTCGGTCAGATAAAAACCCTGATCAGTTTATTTATTATGCTTACGGGTCAACCGGCTCTGGTGAACGAATAACCGTCGTGCTTCTTGACGAGGGAGCAGGTGTAGCATTACCTGTCACAGCGAGGGCTATGAATTTCAGTGAACGCAAATACTACGAAGAAAGGAGGAATCAACGACATGACTAACAACAAAATCCCCCCCCATTTTGATTCCCTTAACGATATGGCTCATTTTTTCGACGAGATTGATACAATGGAGTTAGAGGCCGAAGAGGCCGATGTCAAGTTCGTCCGGGCAGAGCAGCCCGACGAAGAGCTTGAACAGATTTCCATTAAACTTCCAAAGAGGGATCTTGCTATCGTCCGCGCGGCCGCCAAAGAAGCCGGGATCGGCTATACCACTTATATCCGGATGATTCTGCGCAATTATGTTAAGAAGTCTTTCCCTTCTCAGGTTAAGGGCAGGTAGGGTCAAGTCGCCTCGATGATCCGGTACCCCGCGGCCTTGTAGAGGCGGTTCATGACGGCCAGGCCCAGGCCCTGGCTGGGAAAGGCCTCCACCAGGGCTACGTCCGCACCTGCCTCGTCGCAGGACCTCAAGGCCCCGTAGAGGTGGGAGGCCACCGAAGAGAGGTCCGCTCTCACCCCCAGCACCGCCAGGTGCTCGGGCTGGTGAGGGCTCCCCAGGTAGAACCCCAGGGTTTCCTGGGAAGCCAGCACCGCCACCCGCTTTTCCGCCGCCTGGTATTCAGCTACCAGTTGAATGATTTTCTCGCGCACGGCGGCGACTTCCCCGGCGACGATGACCACTTCCGCCCGGGGAGAGTAGTGGGTGTACTTCATCCCCGGCGCGCGGGGCGCCAGGTTTGGGTCGGCCTCAGCGGCGATAGCCGGGTCTAACTCCACTTTTTCCCCCAGTAAGTCGCTCAATTGTTCAAGGGTTACCCCTCCCGGGCGCAGCACCATGGGGCTCGGCGTGGTCAGGTCCAGGACGGTGGACTCCACGCCGACGGAGGAACGGCCGCCATCCACAATGGCGTCAATCATCCCTCCCAGGTCTTGCAGCACGTGCCTGGCGGTGGTGGGGCTGGGCCTCCCGGAGAGGTTGGCGCTGGGAGCAGCCACGGGAACCCCTGCCGCCCGGATCAGGGCCAGGGCGACGGGGTGGTCGGGCATCCGCACCGCCACCGTGTCCAGCCCGGCGGTGACCACGTCCGGCACCACGGGTTTGCGGGGCAGTACCAGGGTAAGGGGCCCGGGCCAGAAGTGCCGCATCAGCCTTTCTCCTTTGGGTGGGACGGACACAACCAGGTCCTCTACTTCCGCCGGGGAAGCCACGTGCACGATCAGGGGGTTATCCGCCGGCCTGCCCTTGGCATGGAAGATGCGGGCAACGGCTTGCGGGTCGAGGGCATTGGCCCCCAGGCCGTAGACGGTCTCGGTAGGGAAGGCCACCAGCCCTCCTTCCTTTAAGATCCGCGCCGCCTGCCGGACGGGTCCTTCTTCCGGGTGGTGTGAATCAACCTTTAAGTACAAAGTATCCACAAAGTCATTCCCTTCAACGTAATGGCATGATCTTGTTGTCCTATAATTATCCTTGGATTTTCTCCTTTAGCCACATTTGAATCAGCGTTTGATACGGAATCCCTTTACGATTTGCAACAACCTTTATTCTCTCCAGGCAATCAGAATCCAGACGAATACTAATCAGCTTTTTGCGTGGCCTTTCAACGGCAACTTGGAACTCTTCCGGTTCCATCTTATCCCAGTAAGGAGCAGTAGAATGATTAGCCCAGTATTCTGCTTCCTCTTCCTCCGAATCAAATTGGGGCAATTCTAATTCCTTTAAGTCTTTTTGGTTTTTCTGCTCTATCACGGTCAACCCCTCCTTTTAAATAGACGGCGTTCCACCACCTCTTCAACCTCTTCCAGCTTAACACCATGCTTTTCCGGTTTCCATGCATTGGGGAAGCTACGTGCACGATGAGGGGGTTATCCGCCGGCCGGCCTTTGGCATGGAAGATGCGGGCAACAGCTTGCGGGTCGAGGGCATTGGCCCCCAGGCCATACACCGTCTCGGTGGGGAAGGCCACCACCCCTCCCGCAAGATCCGCGCCGCCCGCCGGACAGGCTCCTCCTGCGGGTGCCGTGAATCCACTTTTAAATACAGAGTATCCAAAAGGCATTTCCTTTCTAGTGATACTTTTCAGGGTGTTACAGGAGTTGCCCGTAGACGTCCTGGCACATTTTTACTTTTACCGTTTAGCCTCCGTATTTATGTTGCTCGATCAAAACACACTTCCATTCAGGTAAAGTTGGTTGGAACCAGTCTTCTCTCACCACTAGGGGTTCCCGGATGGGTTACAGTCTGCTTTAAACCAGCAAGTTTTTTCCACAATCCCACCGGCGCATTTGTCTTTTTATCATTATAGATTCTACCCTTTCCACGAAAGTCCTCGTCCAAGGCCTCTATATTAAAAAAATGCCGACAGCAAACTGCTAGTAGTGCAAGCCGATGGACGTCCTGAGCGTTTCAGGGGAGTGTCCCATGGTCGCCCGGCGGAGACATGCGCCGGTAGAAGGGGAAATCGTCCACCATATCGCTGCTTCAGACCTGGTGGGTAAGCCCCGTCTAATGACCTAAGACCGTAATCAGGTAGACTTCTTCAAGGGGAACCTTTAACTTCAACAAGATCTCCTTGACCGTGGTCTCACCCTGCACTTCTGTTGCCTGAGTGGTTAATCTAGGTAAGATGCTGGCGTGTGCCTCTCAAATGAAAAGAGAAACCACGATGTTAAAAACACCGTGGTTCTTCTATCTACGCTAAGATGTCTAATTTCTGACTATAGTTCCTTCCCAGGTACCTACTTTAAGGCATTTTTCATCCTCTTCACTAAACCACCTGGATGTTACACACTTCGTTTCAGTATAAAAGCTGACGCCATCCTTACCCATGACGTGGAGATCGCCGAAGAAAGAGTTTTTATGACCGGCAAAGGGGAAGTAGGAAACCGGAACCGGGATTCCCACGTTTACCCCCACCATGCCACCATGTGTTCTGCTTACAAACTCCCTGGCATGATATCCGCTCTGGGTAAAGATGACTGACCCGTTGGCGAATTCACTTGAATTCATTATTTCTAGGCCTTCTTCAAAATCTTTTACTCGCTTGATGCATAGAACCGGTCCAAAGATTTCTGATTCGCCTACACTCATTCCTGGTTTTACGTGGTCCAAAATGGTTGGTCCAATGAAAAACCCCTTCTCGAATCCTTCGACAACGCAATTCCTTCCATCTAAAACCAGCTTTGCCCCTTCCTCCACACCTTTTTCAATCCATTTTATTATCGATTTCTTATGCTCTTCAGATACCACCGGGCCCAATTCTGTTTGAGGGTGATAAGCACAGCCGACTTTTCTTTCCTTTGCAAATCTGACCAGATGGGTCAATAGTTCGTCAGCTACCTCTTCTTCGACACAGAGGACAGGGAGAGCCATACAACGCTGGCCGGCACACCCAAATGAAGAGTTGATTACCCCTGCGGCAACCCTTTCCAAAGCAGCGTCCTTGAGAACCAACCCATGATTTTTTGCTTCACACAATGCCTGGACTCTCTTTCCGTGGGCTGCCGCTGTGCTATAAATATGCCTGCCGACAGTAGTGGATCCCACATACGAAACCCCTTTAATGTCCGGGTGTTTTAATAGGACTTCCGCTTCTTTGCGGCTGCACGTGACCAGGTTAACTACTCCTTTGGGCATCCCCGCTTCAATTAACAGTTCTAGCATCCGCATCGCCGTCTGGGGTACTAAGCTGGCCGCTTTCAAGACAAATGTGTTGCCTGTGGTGATGCAAAGAGGTATCATCCATCCGAAGGGAATCATCGCCGGGAAATTATAGGGAACAATACCGGCAAAGACACCAATGGGTTCACGATACATGACTGTATCATGGCCTGTTGAAACATTCAACAAGGAGTCCCCCTGCATCAGGATCGGGGTGGCGCAGGCCATCTCGACTACTTCGATAGCTTTAATCACATCACCCCTGGACTCTTCCATGTTTTTGCCCAACTCCGTGGCCACCAGGGTTGCCAGTTCTTCTAAATGTTCGTCCAGTAGGTATTTAAACTTGAACATCAGTTCCGCCCTTTGCTGGACCGGTTTCTGTGACCATGCTGGAAAGGCATTTTTTGCAGCCGCTATTGCCTCTTCAACCTCTTCAACGGTGCAACAAGGGGCTTCCGCCATGACTTCCCCTGTACTTGAGTCGGTAACAGGCATGTATGTCCCTGATTTGGTATCCTTCCATTCATTACTGACACAAAACTTCAATCTCTTCAGCTGAGTCATGCCACTATCTCCCTCCGGTTTCCTTTGAAAATCGTACTCTGAACGCTGATTTTATAACTTCTTTTCTTTTTTAGCCTTTTCCCAGGCCTGGAGCCAGGTTTCCTTCGTTTCTTGCAGAGTATCAAGCGGGTTTTCGCCGAGAGCGGGCTTCACTTCGAAACTCAGGATAGGTTTCCTGCCCTTTGCTTTACTGTCGTCCAAGAACCCGCATTCAGCTAAAACCCCTAAGAAAGAAACTAGGTCCGTAAGACCGAGCTGGCAGCCTTCCAGGCCGAAACGCGGGTGCTGGTCCCCGTACAGGGGGTGTTCCCTGGTCGATTTCACGCAGTTTCCCAGGTGGGCATGAAAAAGATAGGGCAACGCTGAATAAATGGCATCCTGAGGATCCTCGTCCAGCAGGGGAAGGTGCCCCTGGTCAAGAGTCAGGCCAAAGTTTTGATGGCCGGCCCCGGTTACTTCACGCGCTACCTGGACAGCTTCTAAAGTTGGGCCTACTAGACATTTTTTGTCCACTTGGCGGTCAAAAGTTTCTAGAGTAATGGTTAGGGCTTGGCTGTGCTTCGCCGCATATTCGCACAACTCTTGCAGCGAGGCAACAAGCGCTTCTCGCGCTTCCACGCGCTTCTCCTGACCCGGATCCGGTCCGCTTAACACGGTGAATATTTCCGCCTCCATAAAAACCGCTTCATCAAGGTATTCTTTTACTCTCCAGAGATGTTCCGCCCGCTCTTCCTGCCGCAAGGCATTGAGATTTAGTTTGTTCATCAGAATAGGCGGCGCACAGCTGTAGACAGTCCTAATGCCATGCTCCTGTAAAAGATCCTTTGCTCTGCTCCGCACTGCGGCGTCCTTGATGGAAGTGATTTCCACTGCATCAAAAAACCCTCCGGAGATAAGCATCAACAGAGTTTCCAGGACGGCTTCTTCCCCTCTGGCCGTTTCCGGGAATATTTGGGGGTGCACAATGCCCAGCGAGAACTGTTCTTTCCATTTCATGGCGTGAACCTCCTTGGCTCAAATCCTGCGTCAGTAATTGCGTAACACCTCCGGGTTGACAATATTGTACGGCTTTCTTCCCTGAAGCACTTCGATAACGCCGCTGGCCGCTATGGTAGCCATTTTCGCACGGGTCCGGAAACTGGCGCTTCCAATATGTGGAGCAACAACAACGTTGGCAACATGGCACAGCGGATGGTCTTTACTGATTGGCTCCGTATGGAAGACATCTAACCCGGCCCCCGCGATGACGCCTTTCTGTAAAGCGTCCACCAGTGCTGGTTCGTCCACAACGGGGCCACGTGCCGTATTAATCAGGATAGCTTCTTTTTTCATCATGTTAAGTTCCCGCGTACTAATCAGCTTATCCGTGGCCAGGGTATAAGGGACATGAATAGTAACGAAGTCTGATTCCTGCAGGAGCTGCTCTAGCGATACATTCTGTGCCCCGTACTTTTTATCCACTTCCTCGATGGGAGCACTATCATAATACAGTATGCGCATGCCAAACCCGGACGCCCGCTTTGCCATGGCCTGCCCAATACGGCCCATGCCGATAATGCCCAGGGTGGATTCATGAATATCTCTGCCAAGGAGAAGCATGGGCTCCCATGTCTGCCAGAGCCCCTCCCTCACATAGCGATCTCCCTGAACGATATTTCTGGCGGCTGCCATAAGCAGCCCGAAAGCCAGGTCAGCGGTGGTCTCAGTCAATACGCCGGGCGTATTGGTGACCGCTATCCCCCGTTTTGTGGCCTCGGCGATGTCGATGTTGTCAAAACCAACGGCGTAGTTACCAATCACCTTTAGTTTCCTGGCGACATCAAGGACCTCCTGGTCAATCTTGTCCGTTAACAGGCAAAGCAGGCCGTCGATGTCCCTGATGTTGTCCACAATGACGTCACGCGGCGGAGGGAGTTCACCTTGCCATACCGTCACATCGGCATGCGACTGCAGTAACGACAAGCCCTCTTGGGGTATCTTCCTGGTCACATAAACTCTAAACATCGTGCTCACCTCGCTATTCGTATTCTTCTTTTCTAACCAGAAGAACCACCGCCATAACCGCAAACACCATCATCTCGGACAGGCGCGGATAGACTCTTGCAGTCATCGCGATAACCATCCCGAGGCTAAACGCGGAGACAAAAGCACCTGTCAGGTTACCCATTCCCCCGACGATAGTCACGGCAAAAGCAAGAAGTACGAACTTGAAGCCTATATACGGTTCAGCTGCGGCAATGGGGCTGTAAAGAATGCCCCCCAGCCCGGCCAGGGCACTGCCGATCATAAAAACCAGAGAAAAATACTTTGACTGATCAATTCCCAGACACCGGACACCGGTACTGTCATCAAGCGCGGCTGTAATCACTTTCCCGGCGATGGTTTTCTTAAAAAAAAGATTGAGGCCTAAGAAAACCACTGCAGCTACAGCGATAATAATCACGCGGTAAAGGGCAAAGGAAAAACCGAAGACTTGGAGCGACACGCGTGTCGGCACAGCGATTAAATAAGGGGTCGTCCCCCAGATCCATTTAATCAGGTCCGTTGTGGCAAACAAAACGCCGTATGTGGCCACGAGGGCGTAGTGTACCGATTCGCCGTAAAGATGCCGGATAATAAACCGTTCAACCAGATAACTCAGAGGAATCACCAGAGCCACGCCCACAATCAACGCGAGAATGAAACTGTTTTTGACAAAGGGCAGGAAAGTCATGAAAAAGTAGACCGCCAAAGCGTAAATGCTGCCGTGGGCAAAGTTGATGATCCTCATGGTACCGAACGTGATGGCAAAACCGATGGAGACCAGATACAAAATCGCCCCGATCGTCAGTCCGAACATAATCGATTCAATCACTATGCATCACCTCGCTTGCCGATAAAATGATGAATACCCTTTTTGAATAAAACCGGTTAAACCTGTCTTAAATCGTATGGAGACAAAAACGAGGATTATGCCCAGCACAAGTTCCCATCTTTCCAAGTAAAGGGAGATATAGTCCCTCATGATCATATAGAACATCCCACCCAGCAGGGCGCCGTACATATTCCCCGCGCCGCCGATTAGATTGGCGAATATAATCTCGGCATTCCGCAGGGGACTGATGTAGTCAGGCGCAATATAACCGTAGTTGATGGCGGTCAAAGCACCGGCAAAAGCGGCAAAACCGGCGGCGATCATATAGGTGACCAGCTTGTAATAGTGGCTGTTATAACCCAGGAACTTGACACGCGTTTCGTTATACTTGAGAGAACGGACCATAATCCCGAAAGGAGAGGAAGTAATCCTTCTTAACAGGTAAAAGGAGAGGAGGAGACAACCCAGCACGAAATAAAACCAGATGGGATGCCTGTGAATGATCAAAGAGCCAACGGGACCTGTAAAGCTGGGCATTCCATCCTCCCCCCCCGTTACACCTGTCCAGGCATAAGCCACCAAAAAGAAGGCGACGTAGTTAAAAGCCATATTAACCAGGGCAAAGGTGGCCCCCTTGGTGCGGACAACCAGGCTTCCGATGATTACGGCAAGAAGCGCCCCGGCAAGGATGCCGGCAGCAATCCCCAGCAACGGATTGGGCAAAACCAGCTTCATAAACAGGGTAGCCACGTAGGTTCCCGTGCCGAAGTAAAGCATATGCCCGATAGACAGGTACCCCATGTAGCCATACAGCAGGTCGTACGCCATCACAGCTATCGTAAAAATCATGAAGTCAGTCACGCGATTAATACCCAGGACGAACGACAAAGCCATACAGACCATCACGATCAGAAAAAGCTCCAGCATATTGCGCTTGCCCATACTCATGTTAACCATCGATTCTAAAACTCGTTGTTTCTTGATTATAGCCAATCTGTTCGACCCCCGCCTTTTCCAAGGTGATAGGCAAAACGCTACAGGTACTCTTCCAGCCCTTTGGCGTTGCTAATTTCCTCTTGATCCGTGATTTGTTTGACAATCTTTCCTTCTTTCATCAGGTAAACGCAGTCAGCAAGCTGGCTTACCAGGTTCAGGTTTTGCTCGACAATGATGGCTGAAACGTCTCCTTTCATCCGCTTCAACAGTTTGTAAACATCGTCAATTACGATGGAAGCCAGGCCTTCCGTCGGTTCGTCAATGAGAAGCAGCTTGGGGCTGCCGATTAAGGCCCGCAAGATCAACAGGATTTCTTTTTGTCCTCCGCTCAATCTTCCCGCCTTGGTGTCCAGAAGGTCCTTAAAGCGTGGGTACGTGCCCGTGGCCATGCGGATCGCTTCAGCCAGATTAACCCGCGAAGCATAGGAAGCTAGTTCCAGGTTTTCCCTGACCGTCAGCCAGTTGAATACTTTTTTGTCCTGGGCAATGAAACGAATGCCTTTGAGGGCCAGTGTTTCCGTCTTCATACCCTGAATCTCCTGACCCTCAAAAACAATTGAACCACTATTACATTTTAAAAGACCGCAGATCGTTTTCATCAGGGTTGTTTTTCCCGCCCCGTTTCGCCCCACAACAAAAACAAACTGCCCTTTTTTAGCTTCCAAACAGACGCTGTGAAGGATCTGCGCATACCCGTAGGAAACGTCGATTGCGTTTACAGATAACATCTAGACCACTTCCCCCCAATAGCATCGCCTGACTTCGGCATCACAGAACACTTCACTGGGTTTGCCCTGGCATATGGCAACCCCCTGGGACAAAACAACCAGGTGTTCCACGAAGTTCTCTATTTTAGAGATTTTATGCTCAATGATAACGATGGTAAAGTCATCTTTTACTTTGTGGAGAAGTTCTAGAATAAACGCAATTTCCACGTCGCCAAGGCCGCTGAAAGGCTCATCGAGAAGCAATATTTTGGGCTTCAGGGAAATGCTTAAGATAATCTCCAGCAAGCGTTGATCCCCATAAGACATTTCTCCCGCATACATGTTCCTTTTCTTGTCAAGGCCAACCATTTCCAGATACCGCTGGCAGTCGTCCAGAATCTCTGTTTTATCCGTTACCCTGGCCAAGTAAAAGGGAACACCCTTCTTTAAACTCTCGCGAAACCTTAGCACCGCCAGAACCAGATTTTCATACACTTTGAGGCGGGGAAAAATTGATACCAGCTGGAAGCTCCTGCCTATGCCCAGGTTGACTCGCTCCTGAGGTTTCAACTGCGTAATATCCTGCCCTTCGAAGAATATCTTGCCTTCCGTGGGAGGGAAAAAACCCGACAGAAGGTTAAACAATGTAGTCTTGCCCGACCCGTTGGGGCCGATGATTCCAGAAACTTTCCCTTTTTCGATAGTAATACTGACATTGTTTACTGCTAGCAACGGGCCAAATCTCTTGCTCACACCTTCAGTTACAAGCAGCCCACCCATGGAACCACCTTTCCATCTGTTTGATTTTTTTGAAATTGGAGGAGGTGCTTGCTTTAGTACAAGCACTTCCTCCAGTACATGGAACTCGTTACTTCAGCTTATTCCCATCCCAGCAGTTTTAGCGGGACCAGGAATTCCTCGCTTTCATAGCCATCCAGTACCTTTCCAAAGTCCCACTTGGGATCGCGGCGCTCTCCCGCTCCCTTGCCCTCCAGGACAAATGCCCAGTACTTATACATGGGGGTCCCGTCTATCCGCCACTTGGCCGGTCCCTTGGGGCTTTCAAAGTCCGGATTCTTCATCAGCGCATTGTAGACATCTGAAGGCTCCAGGTTCTTGGCAAGCTCAATACCCCGGACCATTTCTTTCACCCCCAGCCAAGCCGCCATGGCGTAAGCATCGGGCGGTTGGCCGATGGAGGCGACCCACTCCTTCACCAGTTTGTTCGATGCGTCGACAATGGTCTGATCCCGGAAGCCCTCCATGTCATGGTGCCAGAATGTGAGAGCTTTCATGCCGTCAATACTCTCGGGTTCGACCGCCGTTGCGAAAACACTGATCATCCAGATAAACATGACTTTTGTTTTCTCCTGCAGGCCCATTTCGTGAACCTGCTTCAGGGCGGTAATGGCGTCCGCACCCCAGTGACCCAGCACAACGAGATCAGGATTCATGTCCCTGACCTTGATAATGTACGGGGTCAGGTCGGCGGTGCCTACCGGCGAGTAGACAACCTGGAAATCAATATCCGGACGGTTTGCTAAAACTTGCCTGGCTCCTTCTTCATGCATCTGCCCCCAGGCGTAGTCCGGCAGGAAGAAAACCAGCTTTTTGGGATTGTATTCTTTCAGAGCGTAGGTAGCACCCGAGCGGCCGACGGATACGGCGTTGCCAAGAATGGCCAGGGAATAAGGCGCCTTGGTGCTTTTGTTAAAGAACGGTGAGGGCACGGCGCAAGCAGCCATAAATAACACGCCCTCTTCTTTTGATGCCTCGCTCATGGCCAAAGCAACGTTGGCCAGAGTGCCCCCTTGAACGATCTTGATGCCATCACGAGCCAGCTCGCGCATGCGGCGGGCGCCTACATCGGGTTTGCTTTCATCATCCCTGAAGACGCCGCGGATCAAGTGTTTTTTACCGTTAACAACCACGCCGCCCTGCTCGTTAATCTGGTTGATCGCCAGCGTCACCGCGTCCCTCTGCATATTGCCGATCACCGAACCGGCGCCAGACAGGCTGAAGATAAAGCCCATGCGAATAACACCGGTTTCAGCCGAACCTTGAGTAGCTGTTTTGTCATTCGTCGTGCAACCTTGTACTAGGAACATGAGCGCAAAAAGGCACAAAACAAGACACCATGTTATCATAATTTTGTATTTTTTTGACATCTTGACTCCCCTTTCTTTTGGCTCTTGCCAGTAATCAACTCTCCAACTGTGCCCCTTGAACAGTATGCGAGAATGCCGGCTCATTCCCCCTTTCAGGTTACGCCCTGAATTTCACTATTTCTTCTCCCAAAGCGGCAATCCAGTTTGAGGGTCATACCCCCTGTTCAACCCCGGTCCGACAAGCTCTTCGATGACAGCTTCGCAGGCAAACACCGTCGAGCCGGGCATCAGGTGTCCTCCCAGAGTCGAACCATCATGCCGGCTCAGTGTGACGTGAAGGTGTGCCTTAGGCAAGCCGTCCTTACGGCTAAAATTGCCGAGGCACGTAAGAATCTCCAGCGGCTCCTCAAATTCCAGGGAACCGTATTCTTTTTTGTCCTGATCGTAAAACCCAATGACGGCTTTCTTTACTGCACCGATGGCCTCGACCCGTCCTACCTTAATTTCTTCTTTTCCAGCAAAATGCTCCAGTGCCTCAAGCAGATCGGCTTCAAAAGGCAACCTGGCGACCCATTTTCGCCCCTGCTGGTATCGATGGACAATATACATGGAGTCTCCCCCTTTTCATCCCGGACTCATCGGGTTACATGGCTTGTCATTCCCGGATTTTTTATTCGTTGTTCCCCACAACAAACCGGGCTGCTCTTGGCAATCCGGAAAACGCGGCAGAGCCTCGACACTTTCCTTACATCATGTTTTTGCCAGCTGTCTTCACAGCTTTAATAATTTTGGAATACCCTGCGCAGCGGCAAAAGTTACCGGAAAGAGCGGTCTTGATTTCTTCGTCGGAGGGGTCTTTCTTTTTGTCCAGCAAAGCCTTTGTTGTCAAGATCATCCCTGGTGTACAGTAACCGCACTGGATCCCCCCTTCTTCAATAAACGCTTGCTGAATGGGATGGATATTACTTTCATCTCCAATACCTTCGATGGTCGTCACTCTCTTTCCCTCCACCATACAGGCCAGCATGATGCAGGAACGGACCGGCTCCCCATCCAGCAGAACCGTACAAACCCCGCAGTCACCGGTGCTACAGCCTTTCTTGGTACCGGTGAAACCGAATTTACCGCGTATTACATCTACCAGCAAATCTTTCGCGTCAACCTCAACTTCCACAGGTTTCTCGTTTAAATAAAAACGCAGCTTGTTAGCCAATACACTCACCCCCAGCCATGATTGTTTCATAGGCTTTACGAATCGCCCGTTCAATGACCGCGTTGGTAACCAGCTTTTTATAACTTTTGCGCGGTGTTGCTTCTGCAGGGAAAACCGAGCGGATTTCCGCCAGACCTGTTTCCACTTCCTTGCCGGCCATCATTTTTTCCAAGGAATAGGCACGTACCGGCACTTTATTGACAGCACCCAGGGCAATCCGGATCTCCTGGCAAAAAGTTCCCGTCAATGTCAACGAGACGCCTACGGAAACACGGGAGATATCCTGTGCCTTTCTCCTTGTCATCTTCACATACGCCGTTGACGTATCTTTCGAAGGGATGGCAATACGTATTGCACGGATCAACTCGTTTTTTCGGATGGTAGTCTCCTGGGGATTTAGCCATATATCCTGCAGCGCGACAACTCTTTCCCCCCCGGTGCAAGCCAGAACGACTTCCGCTTCCAGGGCAAGAAGCATGATATTGCAGTCAGCGGCAGGTGCTGCATTGGCAATATTGCCGGCAGGAGTAGCCACGTTACGAATCGGCGGGCTGCCAATCTCGCTAACCGCCTGGATTAACCCAGCAATCCTTGTGCAGAGCGGGGATTCCTGAATCTCCCTGTACGTCACCGCCCCTCCGATAGAGAGAGTGCCGTCATTTTGTTCAATACCTCTGCATTCAGGAATGTCACGTATATATACAATAGCTTCTGGTTCAACCTCGTGCGAGACGATTTTTTCCACAATGTCTGTCCCGCCGTTGACAATCACCGCGTTTTCTTTAAACTGGTCCAGTAACCCCAGTGCCTCCTCAAGTGTACCGGGTTTAAAAAACTCCGTCTTCATAGTCTCCACCTCCCAGATATAGACTAATTTACTCGCTCTTCCTAATAGATTCGATTACCCGCTCAGGGGTAAAGGGTATCTTGTTCATTTTGATTCCCAGGGCATCTCGCAGAGCGTTGCGAATAGCCGGCGCTGTGGGAACTGTTGGCGGTTCACCGATCCCTTTGGCGCCAAAGGGCCCCAGTTCATTGGGATGCTCCACAATGATCAGTTCCATGGGTGGAACATCTTTAATAGAGGGCAAAACATAGTTTTTCAGAGAGTCGTTCTGCATATAGCCGTCGTGCATCAGTACTTCTTCCATCAGCGACCAGCCAATGCCCATGGCAGCGCCGCCTTCCATTTGTTGTTCTACTATCAGGGGGTTCAGTGCTTTGCCGACATCACAGGCGAGTACAAACCGGGTAATGTCAATCTGCCCGGTTTCGGTATCAACTTCCAGTTCAACACCCTGTGCTCCAAAGGAAAAAGCGTGCATGGGATCCCCCTGCCCATCCTCCTTACTAAATGATGGGCGGGGAGGATACCAGGTTCCCGTGGTGGAAAGAGGAACTTGATCCAGCCAGGCTTTAGGGACCATCGAACCTAACGGAACGGCGGTCTCTGGTTTGCCAATAACGAATACCTTGCCCGCCTGAATATCAGTGTCCCTAGGGTCTGATTTGAATTCTTTGGCGGCATACTCAATGATCCGCTCCCGCAACTGCCTGCATCCATCGACGACAGCGTTGCCAACAATGGTCGCCGACCGGGACGCCACTGTAGGACCAGCATCCGGAAACATGGTGTCAGAAACGCTTACCACGACATCTTCAAAGTTGACGCCCATGGTCTGGGCCGCCAATTGAGTCAGGGTCGTCATGATACCCTGGCCCATTTCCGTAGAGGAAACCGACACGCTGATCGTACCATCCGTCTGTAGCGTGACGTGACATCCAGCTCCGTCAAAGAGAAGAGGTACGCTTGTTCCGTAGATAAATACTGCAAAACCTCTCCCTCTCTTTTTAGAACCTGATGTTTTTGCCAGCGGTTTATCCCACTCCATCCGCTCCCGCACCCGGGCAATACACTCTTCGAGACCAAGCCCGCGACTTTTCTTCATCACTTGTCCGAAAATCGTACGGTGCCCATCGCGCACAATGTTTTTCAGACGCAGTTCTACCGGATCCATGTTCAGCTGTTTCGCCAACTCATCCAACTGGCTCTCTACTGCAAAACAGGCCTGGGGCGCGCCAAATCCCCGCATTGCACTGGAATAAGGATGATTGGTAAACACCGAATAGGCCTTCACCCGGGCATTGGGGATGGCGTAAGGGCCGCCGGCATACATTACCGTTCGCTGTGTCACCCCATATTTGCCCGGCACGCCTCCCATGGAAACGTACGCGCCCTTGTCCAGCACAATCTCCACGTCAATGGCCGTGATTTTTCCTTCTTTCGTCGCAGCTAGCCTGTGCCGGATATAAGAGGCGTGACGTTTGCCGGTCCCTCGCAAGATCTCCTCGCGGCTTAACTCAAAGAACACTCTTTTCTTTGTTTTTAATGCCAAAACCCCGGCAACGGAGCAGACGTCCAGGCACGAGTCTTCTTTTCCTCCATACCCACCCCCTACCAGGGGCGATATCACCCTTACCTTGTTGGGAGGCAGATTGAAGACCGGTGCCAGAGATCGTTTAACGGCATGGATAAACTGAGCCGGAGTGATGAGCAATACCCCTCCTGTCACGGGATCGGGCTCCGCGATGCAGACATCGCGTTCCAGGTAAGCATGGTCAACCATAGGAGTTTCATAATCATCTTCGATCACCACATCCGCCTCGGCAAAGGCTTTGTCCACGTCACCGGTTTTTAAGTTTATCTCGGTTAAGATATTGCCTTTCTCTGCGGCGGGATGGCCTTCGTGGACCAGAAGGGCATCTTCCTTCATGGCCTGCCGGGGATCGTCTAAAGTAGGCAGGATCTCATAATCCACCTTGATTAACTCCAGCGCTTTCCGGGCTATTTCCTCATTGACAGCGGCAACCAAGGCCACAGGATCGCCCAAATACTTCACTTTTTTTTCCGCGATGACGGGCTTGTCGTTAAACAAAATACCATAGCCGTTCTTTCCGGGCAGATCCTTCGCCGTCAGAACTGCTACAACCCCTTCAAGTTGCTCCGCATTGGCCGTTTCAATACGCCTGATGAGAGCGTGAGGGTACTTGGCATAGAGCGCCTTGGCAATCAGCATATCGTCGCTCTTCAGGTCACCGGCATACTTGACCGTACCGAGGGCTTTAGCCAGAGCTTCAGCTCTTTTTAGACTCTTCCCTACAATACTTGGTCCCTCCTGCTCAGCGCTGATAGCCTTGGCATCATGTGTACGTTTTTCCAGAAAGACACTCATGTTAATCCCCCTTCCTTAATAGTTGACTGGATAAAAAACCTCATACGAATGAACTTCCACGACGCTCTCCATTTGTTGTACCGTTAAGACAAGCAAAAACAATACCATCGTTTAAAAACCAGCTGGTAGAGCAACAACAAAAGACGCCCATTCCATGGACGCCTGTGAAACGAATAATCAAACACTCCGCGAGGTTAAAATAATGGAGCAACCAACACTTCGGACACCCTTCTCGGAAACGTCCGATTATCATACAGTCCGCTTATTCGTACGATTTTAAAACATGCTGCAATCGCTTGCTTGATTTAATTTTCTGATATAATGTACTTCGCGCGATTCCCAGTTTTTCCGCCGTCCTCGTCAGATTCCCTGCCTGCTCTTGCAAGGTCATTTCAATGGCTACTTCCTCGGCAAGCTTCAGCATGCCTTTGCTTTCGCTTGAACAACTCATGTTTTTTGCCGTTTCAATTCGATGTTCTACTCTGCTCTTGAAAAAGGCGTCGGCGATGTGATCAGGTAGATGCCGGACGGTAAGCTTGTTGTCATCTCCGAGAACAACCAAGGCCCGCTCAATGATATTCCTCAGTTCACGGACATTACCTCTCCAGTTGTAGACCATCAACGCCTGAAAAAATTCGTCATCGATTTGTATTTTGTGGTGCGGAGCAGAAGTACGAATAAAGTAATCCACCAGCTCTGGAATGTCTTTTTTACGCTCTCGTAAGGGCGGCAATTCAACAGTAAAAATATTGATCCGGTAGTACAGGTCCTCGCGAAAGTTTCCTTTCTCGACTTCCTTCATCAAGTCTTTCTTTGTGGCGGAAATTAACCGGATGTCGATTGGGATCTCTTTCATTCCGCCCACTTTAGTAATTCTTTTGGTAGACAGCGCCCTCAGCAGCTTGATCTGCAGGTTCAACGGCATATTTTCAATCTCGTCCAGAAACAAGGTCCCTCCAGAGGCAATTTCCAGTTTACCCGGTTTCCCTCCTTTCAAGGCGCCGGTAAACGCACCTGCTTCATAGCCAAACATTTCGCTTTCTATCAACTCGGAGGGAATCGCTCCGCAGTTAATCGCTACAAAAGGTTTGTCTATCCGGGGACTTGCGTTGTGAATAGCCTGAGCGAACAATTCTTTTCCGGTACCGCTCTCGCCATAAATAATTACCGCAGAGGTGGATTGGGCTATTCTTTTTGTCATTTGCTTGGCAAAGAGCAATTGGGCGTCCTGACCTAGAATATTATCAAAGGTATAAATAGCATTATTGCTTCGCAGCGAACCATGAAGTTTTAAGAAGCTTTCCATATTCTCTAGCAGTACTATATTACCTTTTAACTCTTGACTGCCTATAAAGATTTTCCTGTTGGAAACAAGAAACGATTCGATTTTGTCATTGATTGTCAATAACATTTCTTGATTGATTGTTTCCGTTTCTTTTTCCAGAAGACCAAGTTCCATGATGTATTTAAATATAAGCGCTTTAATAGCATCTTCCTTCGCGTTTCCATTGATCTTTAATAGATCCAGAATTCTCCTGTTGTAACCCTGGATTTCTTTTTTCTCATCAAAATATACAACACCAGAAGAAAGGTACTCCATAATCTTGTACATAGTGGCGTTATGAACGGTTAGTTTTTCGATCATTTTGTTAATATGCAGATGATTATCCAAGACTTTGGCCATGGCGATAACCAGCCCCAACGTTTGGATGCTCGTTTTGTTATAACAATTAGATGAAACGTTAATTACACCAATTACCTCCCCTTTCTCATCATGAATAGGGGCAGCAGAGCAGTTGATGGCATGAAAATAATAGTTGTAGTGTTCCGGACCAAGTAGCTGTACCGGCTTATTTTCCTTTATCGACAGAAATAGAGCATTGGTGCCGACGATGTTCTCCGACGCATTGATGGCAAAAAAATTACCTGCACGGAAATGCCCCCGCAAAACATCAGGACTGGCAATTACCTTTAACGTTCTGGCATACTTATCAGCAATGCGGCATATCAACCCCACTTCCCTGGCAATTTCGCTGATGACTTCAATAATTATACCGTACTCAGAAAGCAAGTTCTGGTAACTGGTCAGTTCCTTGATATCTTCTTCGGAAGGAATTAATTCATTCACTGGTGTATAAGGATCGACTCCGTATTCCACACATCTCTTCCAAGATTCATAGACCATCGCAGGAACAATACTCTTGTCTACCTCTTGGCCTTTGATAAGTTTATTCCATTCCTCATTTATTCTTTTCAATTTTTGTTCCTTGTTATCGACTGTAAGCTCCATTGCGCATCTCCCTACCAGTTTTACCCTGTACACAATTCCTTACAGATTAAACCGGTTAATACCCTAATACCCGGTGGCTCGAAAACCGGCCAGGTACATAGTGGCCGCTGGCTGACAATTTTTTCGCTCCAGACGGCCACCCGTACAAGTTTTATGAACTTTGGACTCTCAAGTTGATAATAAAGAAAAGAACTATTGCCAGAATAGAAACTATCTTCCGAACGCTAAAGGCTCTATCTGTCGCCACTTTTCTGAATTATAGAAAACAAAGCCCGACATACAATGCGCAAATTCTGTCAGGAATCTTATTACGAAAACTTTATAATATTCCGCATATCTTGTCAACACGCGATAACTGCCGATACGACAACCCGCAACAAGAGGAACAGTGCAAAAGGGCACTGAAAGTGCCACTATTGATCCTTCTCACCGGGAGGGTTATGTTTTTTGTATTCATCCAGCACGCTGCCGGGCCACATCTTGACCCCGCTGAAGTAGGCGGCCTTGGTCATCATGTGGGTGGCCACCGGGGAAACCAGGAAGATAAAAGCCGCCAGGAGCAGCATCTTGACGGCGTACCTGCCGTCATGCCCACCAAAGTACACCACCGCGGCCAGCATGAAGAAAAGGATGCCAAGGGTGCCGGTCAGCCCGGTGGCGTGCATGCGCCCGTAGGCGTCTCTCAGCCGGACAATCCCCAGGGAACCGCCCAGCACGAACACCAGTCCAACGATAATGGAAAGGCTAGTTACGATCTCGGTCAATGATAACACCCTTTACTAGGAATTTGGCCAGGGCGGTAGTGCCCACAAACCCCAGAACGGCCAGCGACAGGACCGCATCCAGGAAGTAGGGGGTGCCCAGTTTAATGGACAGGACCAGGATGATGGCCATCACGTTGACCGCGATGGTATCCAGGGCCAGGGAACGGTCGGGGATGGTGGGTCCCACCAGCACCCAGTAAAACAGCAGCGCCACGGACAGTCCCAGCAAGGCCAGGGCCACGTTGGTTACCACGTCCAGCATTATTCAAACACCTCCCGGATGCGTGTCTCAAAGGCCTTCTTGATATCCCGTTTGACGTCCTCGGCGTTCTCGATGTCGATTACGTGTACGTAGATGAACTTGCGGTCCGGGGCGACCTCCATGGTGATGGTGCCGGGGGTCAGGGTGATCATGTTGCCCAGGAGGGTAATGCCCCAGTCGCTCTTCAGTTCCAATGGCAGGGCGATGATGCCCGAACGGGTCTTGGGGTTGGGGCTCAAGACGGTCTTCAGGACCCACCAGTCAGCCTTCAGCAGCTCCCACAGGAAGACCGCCAGCAGCACCAGGAAGGCACCTGCCTTGCGGGTGAGGGTGTCCACAGGTTTGATTGGCCGGAACATGAGCAGGGCGATAGCCCCCAGCACGTACCCCCAGACCAGGTTGACCAGGTTCACGTCGCCCTTCAGCAGTGCCCAGACCAGCGCCACTATTAAATTAAACACGGCACGGTTCAGCATCTTCTCTCACCCCTCGTTACTATTCAGGTAGTCAAACCGCAAGCACGAACAAGTGTGCCTTCTGCCATACCAGTAAGTCTTCAAATGTTTTCGCTGGTTCTCTCATTCTGACTCCTGACTCCTGACTACTGAATCAGGACCGCCTGGATGTAGTGCTCTGGGTTCATCAACTGCTCCGATGCCGCCAGGGCGATATTCATGATCCACTGGGCGTTGAGGCCCAGGAAGACAGTCAGGGCGATCAGCACCAGCACCGGCGGCACCAGCACGAAGTACCCGCTGCCGTGTACCGGGGGGTTGTCCTCCGGGATGCGGCCCCAGTAGACGTAACGGAAAATCTTCATCATGGAGAAGAGGGTTAAAAAGCTTACCACGATGGCCACAAACACGATACCGTAGCGTCCTTCAGCCAGGCCCGCCTGCATCAGCACGAACTTGCTGAAGAAACCGCTGAAGGGCGGTACCCCGGCCAGGGAAATACCGGCGATGAGGAAGAGATAAGCCACGATGGGGTGGGTGCCCAGCATGCCGCCCATGCGTTTCAGTTCGGTAGTACCGGTAATTTTCTCAGTAACCCCGCTCACCAGGAACAGGCAGGACTTGACGATGATGTGGTGCACGATGTAGTAGATGGCGCCGGCGATGGCCAGCGGGGTGTAAAGACCCAGTCCCATCACCATGTAGCCCACCTGGCTGATGATGTGGTAGGAGAGGATGCGCTTGTAGTCCATCTGGGACAGCGCCCCCAACACCCCCAGGAACATGGTGAAGCCGGAGATCCACAGGATGATGTTGTGGGTGAACCCCGGGTCATAGGTAAAAATGAGGGTGAACACCCGGATGGTGGCGTAGATCCCCACCTTGGTCAGCATACCGCCGAAGAGGGCGGCCACCGCCGAGGGCGCCACGAAGTACGACCTGGGCAGCCAGAAGTACATGGGGAACAGGCCGCCCTTCATGCCGAACACCACAAAGAAGGTCATGGCCACCGCTGTGAGGAGCCCCTTCTGGGGCGCCTCGGCCACCTTCACCGCCAGGTCCGCCATGTTGAGGGTGCCGGTGATGGAATACAGCACCCCTACCGCCAGCAGGAAGAAAACGCCTGACATCATATTGAGCAGCACGTACTTCAGACCCTCGCGGAGCTGGATGGGCTCGCCTCCCAGCACCAGCAGGATGTACGAAGAGATCAACAGGATCTCGAAGAATACGAACAGGTTAAAAATATCCCCGGTAACAAAAGCCCCGTTGATACCCATCATCTGGATCTGCCAGAAGGCGTAGTAAAAACTCTTCTCCCTCCCGGGATCAATGCTGCCGAAGGAAAAGAACAGGGCCACCAGGGAGATGAGGCCGGAAAGACTCAGCATGATCGCCCCGAAGATGTCCACCGTCAGAACGATGGAAAAGGGGGCGGGGAAATCTCCCACCCGCAACACGAGGATGGGGCCGTTCAGCGCCAGGTACAGGATCCGGAGAGCCAGCGCCATCATGGCCAGGACGGACAGGCCCGCTATAAACTTCTGAATGCGGACGTGCTTGTAGAAAAACAGCAGCACAATGCCGGTAACCATGGGGAGCACAACCGGAAATACAATGATGTTGTTATTCATTTTCCACTCCCCTTAGTTCGTTGAAGTCGTCGCTCCCCAGTTCCTGGTACCCGCGGTAGGCCATCACCAGCAAGAAGGCGGTGACACCAAAACCGATGACGATGGCCGTCAGGATCAGGGCCTGGGGGATGGGGTCCACAATTGCCCCCACATGTTCTTCACCCAGGAAGGGCGCCGCCCCCCGCTTCAAGAGACCCACTGTCATCAGCATCAGGTTGATCGCGTGGGAGATCAGGGCGGTGCCCAGGATTACCCGCAGCATGTTCCGTGACAGCATCAGGTAGATGGAGACGGCGAACATCAGGCCGATCACTACAGACATCAGCAGTTCCACTAGCGCTCGCCCCCGATCATGGAAATTATCGTCAGGGTGCCGCCCACCACCACCAGGTAAACGCCGAAGTCAAAGATGGCGGCGGTGGTCAGTTCCAGTTCCCCGAAGAAAGGCAGGTGGACCATCGTAAAGGTATGGTTCATGAAGAGTTCGTTCCAGAACATGGTGCCCAAGCCCGTACCTACCGCAAAGGTCAGTCCCAGGGCTACCACCTTCAGGTAGTCCACGGGGAAAGCCTTCTTGACGAATTCCAGGCTGAAGGCCATGTAAAGGGCCACCACCGCCGCCGAACTCATCAGCCCGGCGATGAACCCCCCGCCCGGCTCGTTGTGGCCGCGGCCGTAAAGAAAGAAAGAAAACACCATGATCACATACAGCGCCTGCCGGGCGATGGTGCGTAAAATAACTTGTTCAGGGTTCACTGTTCTCTACCCCGCTTTCCCAGGCGAAGTTTGATGAGGGCGTAGACGCTGAAGGCCGCCACCGAAACCACGGTGATCTCGCCCATGGTATCATAACCCCGGAAGTCCACCAGGATGACGTTGACGATGTTGTGGGCGCCGCCGAGGGGCAAACTGTTTTCTACGTAGTACTTGGAGATGGGCTCGAACAGCCGGGTGGCATTCCCGGAGATCAAAAGGAGCGTAACCAGCAGCCCGCTGGCCGCCGCCACCACGACGTTGATCAGCTTCTCACCTTTGGAGACCAACACTTTCTTGATCTCCGGCAGGTGGGCGAAGGCCAACAGGTACAGGGCCAGGGACACCGCCTCCACGATGAGCTGGGTGAGGGCCAGGTCCGGCGCCCGGAAGAGGATGAAGAACAGCACCACCATCATCCCCACCGCGCCCAAGGACATAATCATCGTTAACCGGGTAGGCAGCCACAAGAGCGCCAGGGACGCCACCACCATCACACCCGCCAGCACGTACTCATAGCCAGTCACCGGCGACAGGTCCAGCCCGGTCAGTTTCACACCGCCCTTGGCGAAAAGGGTGTAGCCCACCGACAGCACGAACCAGCCCATGATAAACACCAGGTAGTCCCGGAGGTAGCCGGTCATGTGCACCCGGGTAATCCAGGCCGCCGAGTCGTTTAGTGCCCTCAAGGACCAGTCGTAGATCACGTTCAGGTTGAAGCGGGCGTTCTGCACCGCCTCCACGAAACGGCGGGTAGCCTCGAACCTGGCAAATCCCAGGGCGCCCAACAGCACCACCACCGCGCTCATGAAAAGGGGCATGCTGAACCCGTGGAAAAGGGCCAACTCCACCTCCACGTGGCCGCCCCAGGCCCCGGCGGCAGCCGGCTCCACCAGGGAGTGAGCCACCAGCCCGGGAAACAGGCCGATGATCAGGGTAAGGCTGGACAGCAGCAGCGCCGGCAGCACCATCCCCCAGGGGTCGCCGTGGGGAGCGAACCCGTGCCCGCCGTGCCCGTGGCCACCGTGGCCACCGGTGTCATGGCCGTGGCTGCCGGGTTTCCGCCGCTCACCGAAGAACACCCTAAAGATCATTACCATGCTGTAGACAAAGGTGAAGATGCTGCCCACCACCGCCAGCAGTGGGAACAGCCATGCCGTCCAGGCTGCCCCCCCCGTGTGCAGCGAGGCCTCAAAGAAGATCTCTTTGCTGATAAACCCGTTAAAGGGCGGTAGTCCAGCCGAGGCGAAAGCCGCCAAACCCATGACCAGGGCGGTGAACGGCAGGCCCTTGGCCAGCCCGCCCAGGTGGTCCACGTCGCGGGTGCCGGTCTCGTGGTCTACGATGCCGGTTGCCAGGAACATGCTGCCCTTAAAGGTGGCGTGGTTCAGGATGTGGAATACCGCCCCAACCATGGCCAGCGGGTGATTGAAGCCGATCAGCGCGGTCACCAGGCCCAACTGGCTGATGGTGGAGAAGGCCAGCATGGCCTTCATGTCCCGCTGCCGTATTGCCATAAAGGAACCGTAGGCCAAGGTGCCCAGGCCCACCAGGGAAACGATGTAGAACCAGTAGGGGGTGCCGCCCAGGGCAGGCGTCAAGCGCGCCATCAGGTAGATACCGGCCTTAACCATGGTAGCGGAGTGCAGGTAGGCGCTGATGGGTGTCGGCGCCTCCATGGCGTTGGGCAGCCAGATGTGGAACGGGAACTGGGCCGACTTGGTGAAGGCGCCCAGGAGCACCAGGATCAAGATCGGAATGTAATAAGGGCTGGTGATTAGCTTGTCCACCCGGGCGATAATCTCCCGCACCTCAAAGGTGCCGGTGACCAGGTAGATGAGGATGAACCCGGCAATCATGGCCAACCCGCCGAAGACGGTGATGAGAAGCGACTTTAACGCGCCGTACTTGGACTCCTCCCGGTAGAACCAGAACCCGATCAGCAGGAAGGAAGACAGGCTGGTCAGTTCCCAGAACACGTAAATCGCAATGAGGTTGGCGGAGTTGACCACGCCCAGCATGGCGCCCATGAACAGGAGGATATAGACATAAAAGTTACCCAGGGCCTCCCCCCGGCCCAGGTAGCCGATGGAATAAACCGTGATCAAAAAGCCAATGCCGGTAATCAAAAGGCTGAACAGCAGGGCGAGTCCATCCAGGTATAGCGAGAAATCAATGTCCAAAGAAGGGATCCAGGCGTAGTTGACGGTAACGGCGGTGCCGCCCGCAACCTGTGGGATAAACGCGGCGAACCGGATGAAAAGCAGTAACGGCAGGACCGCCACCAGCCAGCCGATGTGCCGTTTAAAAATAGGAAGCAACAGGGGTAACAGGAAGGCCAGGATAAATGGTGATAACACCGCCAAGGCGAGCAAGCGGATGCCCCCTTTCCAAGAATGCCGTTTTGCGGCCCGAAATCCGCCAATATAACGCCTACAGATCACCGCACCCTTCAATTTTACGTATTTTGACATGGATCTGTCAAGGTTCGATTACAGATGTATAACGTATACTTGTTATAAGGAAATAAATGAAGCACTGAAGCCACCCGTTTGGCAAAAAGTTATGGATCATCATTTATATTTCAAATATCACTCCCAGAACTCCCGCAACTATGATTAAAAGGATGGGGTGGGTCTTGAAGCGTACCGCCGCCACCAGGGCCGCCAGCAGGATGCCCACGGCCAACGACCCGTGCAGGGCCGTGCGAGCCACAGTAAAGGCCGCCACGGAGATGAGGACAACCACCATGGGCCGGATACCTTGCAAGACTGCCCGCACCACCGGCATGTCCTGAAAATGCTTGAGGAACCGGGCGATGATCAGGATAATAATCCCCGACGGGGTGACGAGGCCGGCGGTAGCTGCCAGCGCCCCCCAAAAACCCGCGGCGTGATACCCGGCGTAGGTGGCCAGGTTGATGGCGATAGGCCCCGGGGTCATCTCCGCTACTGTCAGCATGTCCAGCATCTGTTCCGCGGTAATCCACCCGTGCACTGTCACCAGTTCTTTCTGAAACAGCGGGATCATGGCGTAGCCCCCGCCGATGGTAAACAGGCTGATCCGGAAGAAGGTAAGAAACAGTTCAAGGACTACCGGCACCTTTGGCACCCCCCTGCTTGCCGGCCTCTGCCCCGGGCTTCAGCCATATTGCCCCTGCCGCCCCGCCGGCCAGGATAACCAAGATAGGATCCAGTTTCAACCACAGCACCGCCAGTAACCCGGCCACGGCGACCATCACCTGTTTCCGCCCTTTTAACGCCTTCCGCCCGGTAGAGTACGCGGCGCCAAACAGCAGGGCGACTACCGCCGGCTGTGCTCCCTCAAAAAAGGAGGTTACCACGGCATACTCCCGGAAGCGGGGCAAGAAAGTAGCGATAGCAGTAATGATCAGGAAGGACGGCAGCCCCGCCCCCAGGGCGGCCACCGCCGCGCCCGGTAACCCGGCGACCCGGTACCCCACGTAAAGGGCCATGTTGATGGCCAGCACCCCGGGTGTGGACTGGGCGACCGCGGTGGTGTCCAGAAACTGTTCTTCGTCCAGCCAGCGACGCCCCACCACCACCTCCCGCTCGATGAGGGGGAGCATGGCGTAGCCACCCCCGATGGTGAAGGCCCCGATGCGGAAAAAACTAAAAAACAGGCGCCAGAACAGGAAACGTTCCTGTTCAGCACCTGCCAGGTTGTTGTTTGGCACCATTGACATCACTCCGAAGTCCCATTATATCTTGCGGGCGATGACTACCCGGTCCCGCCCGGCATAGTCCTGCCTGATGCAGGCCTTCTCGAAGCACCCGGCGGAACTGATCAGTTCTACCACCGGGGGTCCCTGGTTCCATCCCACTTCCACGGCCAGGTAGCCCCCGCTGCGCAAGGCCCGGCAAGCCTGGGGAACCAGGCGCCGGTAAACCTCCACCCCGTCTTCTCCCCCATCCAGAGCGGCACAGGGCTCAAAGGCCAGTTCGGGAGCCAGTCCCGCCAGCTCCCCGGTGGGGATGTAGGGCGGGTTGGAGACGACTACATCGAATAACGGGTTCGCCACACGCGGGGAAATCTCCTGCTTTTTTTTTGTGAGGAGGAAGGGTTCCAGGAGGTCACCATGAACAAACGTAACGTCCACGCCGTTGCGGTTGGCGTTGGTACGGGCCAGTTCCAGGGCTTCATCCGACAGGTCGACCGCCCACACCCGGCTGCCCTCCGGGAGGTAGTGGGCAAGGCTGATGGCGATGGCACCGCTGCCGGTACCCACGTCCACCACGCTCCATGGCCCTTGTTCCCGGCCAGCCAGTTCCAGCACCGCTTCCACCAGCACCTCGGTATCCGCCCTGGGAATCAGCACCGCCGGGGTGACCAGGAAATCCAGGGACATGAATTCCTGGTGACCGGTCAGGTACTGGAGGGGATAACCGCCGGCCCGCTTCTCGACCATCTCGATATAACGGAGATAGCCGGCCGGAGTGATGGGTTCCGCCAGGCGGACCAGGAGGCCGGCCCGCGTCCATCCGTACGTTGCGGCCAGCAACACCTCCGCCTCCAGGCGGGCGGGCCCGACGCCTGCCTGGGCCAACCGGGCTGCCCCCCGGCGGAGCGCCTCTCCCAGGGTGGCAGGTGGAATTACGGCAGGCAAATTACTCCACCCTCTTCAGTTTCTCAGCCTGCTCGGTGGTTACCAGGGCCTGGATGATCTCGTCCAATTCGCCCTGCAACACCATTTCCAGCTTGTGCAAGGTCAGCCCGATCCGGTGATCGGTTACGCGGCCCTGGGGAAAGTTGTAGGTGCGGATACGCTCGCTGCGGTCACCGCTTCCCACCATGGAACGCCGGGCGCTGGCCAGCTCGCCGTGCTGTTCCGCTTCAGCCTTTTCCAGCAGGCGGGCGCGCAGCACCTTCATGGCCTTGTCCTTGTTCTTGTGCTGGGACTTTTCGTCCTGGCAGGATACCACGATCCCCGAAGGCAAGTGGGTGATCCGCACCGCCGACTGGGTGGTGTTTACCGACTGCCCACCATGGCCGCTGGCACAGAAGACGTCGATACGGATGTCGTCGGGGTTGATCTGCACGTCCACCTCTTCCGCCTCAGGCAGTACCGCCACAGTAGCGGCAGAGGTGTGGATGCGGCCGCTGGACTCGGTGTCGGGCACCCGCTGCACCCGGTGCACCCCGCTTTCAAACTTGAGCTGGCTGTACGCTCCCTGGCCGCTGACCTCGAAGATAATCTCCTTGAACCCTCCCAGGTCGGTGGGGTTGCCATCAATCACGTCCACCTTCCAGCGGCGTTTTTCGGCGTAACGGGCATACATGCGGAAAAGGTCACCGGCAAACAGCGCGGCCTCCTCACCACCGGTACCCGCACGGATTTCCATGATGACGTCTTTGTCGTCGTTGGGGTCTTTCGGCAACAGGAGGATTTTCAGCCGTTGGCCCAGTTCGGCCTCCCGCTGTTCCAGTTCCGCCAATTCCGCGGCCACCATCTCCCGGAAATCCGGATCCAGTTTGTCTTCCAGGAGGAGTTTGGCGTCCTCTTTCTCCCGCACCACCCGCTTGTATTCCCTGAAGGTAGTCACTATATCTGTCAGGCCGGCATGGGCCTTGGCATGTTTTTGGTACAGGGAAGGTTCCGAGATGACCCCGGGATCCGCCAACAGGCTGCCCAGTTCTTCGTACTTTTCCTCGATTTGCTGTAATTTTTCAAACATCATATATCACCTCCGGATTAGTTGCTGGTGACTGGTTGCTAGATTCCAGGTTGCTCACGGTAATAACTAAAAGTAAGATTACCAAATTATATATTAATTAAGCCTTAAGTTCTAATAATTTAACGATTGTCAAGCAGCGTCACTAGTCACTAAAACGGCTTCCAGGGCCTTGATGGCCACCTCAACCTGGGTATCGTCGGGTTCCCTGGTGGTCAGCTTCTGCAGCCAGAGCCCCGGTGCGATCAGTACCCGGACCCAACCCACATGAGTATACCGGCTGGACAGTTTCAAGGCCTCGTAACCCAACCCGGCCACCACCGGGAGCAGCAGGAGGCGGGAGCCAATCCGCCAGAGGAGGCCCGGAGTATGAAGCAGGGAGTACACCAAAATGGTCAATACCATCACGATTAACAGAAAGGCCGTGCCGCAACGGGGATGCAGGGAGCCGTATTTCTGGGCGTTAGCCACAGTTAAAGGTTCCCCGGCTTCATAGGCATGAATCACCTTGTGTTCCGCGCCATGGTACTGGAAAACGCGCTGAATGTCGCGGATGCGGGAAATGAGCATTACATACACCAGGAAAACGGCAATGCGGACCCCGCCCTCGGCCATGTTCTGCCAGAAATTGTTCATGTATTTCTGGAGATAGTGAGCGGCGGCGGTGGGAACAACAATAAAAAGCAGCGCCGCCAGGCCAAAGGCCAGCAGGATGGTCAAGGCGATTTCGCCGCCGGATAGTGCCTCTTCCTCTTCCTCGGTTTGCTGGTTGGCGGAAAAGGTAAGGGCCTGGATGCCGATCACCAGGGATTCCACCAGGGCCACCACTCCCCGCAGGAGCGGCCACTTCAAGAAAGTAAAACGCTCGGTAATGGAGCCGACAGGCTTGAGGTCGACCAGCACGTCGCCCGCGGGCCGCCGCACCGCCACCGCCATCTGGCGGGGACCCCGCATCATGACACCCTCGATCACCGCCTGTCCACCGTATTGGAAGCTTTGTTTCGCCAATTACTTCAACTCCCTTTACAAGAAGCAAGATACAAGAAGCAAGATTACAAGATTAATTGTTAGAATTGGCTTGGCCAATTCCCTCCCCTGTTCCTGCCTCCTGCCTCTTTCTTCTTGCTTCCTGAATGCTATAGAAAAAGAGCGAAGCCTGCGCTCCGCTTCTCGTTAAATACCGTACTTCTTCTTGAACTTCTCGATACGGCCGCCGGCTTCCACCAGGCGTGTCTTCGAACCGGTATAGAAGGGGTGGCAGTTGGAACAGACCTCCACCTTGATGTCCTTCTTGGTCGAGCGGGTCGGAATGACATTGCCGCAAGCACAGGTGATGGTGGTCTCATTATACTTCGGATGAATCTTCTCTTTCATGGTGCTCACCTCTTTCATTTTTAAAGAAAACTTGGCTTGCGCCAAGCCTTTAGGCGCAGGCGGAAGCCGTAGTTGCACTTATGCCACAGAAAGTTATACTTTCTGATGGTACAAGCCCACAGGCCGGTAAATCGCCATAGAAACCAAAAAGTATTATAACACAGTCCCGGTACCATTGCAATTACCCCTGCAATAAAGATGGAAAATGTCTATTGTGCGGCCCGAGAGATACCAAACCGCGTCGTCGGTCCGGTAATGGCGCCGAGTAAGGGCTGATATTTGGATTGACAACCTGGGAGTTAAAGTTGACGCCCTCATCGCCGGCATGGGTATCCGGTATAGCTATGGAAGTACCGCGATCTTACGCGCCATGCCTCTTCACCCTTTCCGCCACGTAGGGCATCAGGCCCCCGGCCTGCATCAGTTCCCGCATGAAGGCGGGAAAAGGAGTGGCCTGGTAGGTCTGGTTTTTGGTCAGGTTGGTGATGATGCCGCTCTCCGCGTCCACCCGCACCTGGTCCCCCTCGGAGATGGCTTCCGCCGCCTCCGGGGACTCGAAGATGGGCAGGGCGATGTTGATGGCGTTGCGGTAAAAGATGCGGGCAAAGGAGTGGGCGATGACGCAGGCCACCCCGGCCGCCTTGATGGCCACGGGGGCGTGCTCCCGGGAACTGCCGCAGCCGAAGTTCTTGCCCGCGACGATGATGTCTCCCGCCTGTACCTTTTCCGGGAAAGAAGGGTCGGCGTCCTCCATGCAGTGCCGGGCCAGTTCCGCCGGGTCGATGGTGTTGAGGTACCTGGCGGGGATGATGGCGTCGGTGTCCACGTCATTGCCGAATTTCCACGTGCGTCCTTTGAATTCCATGTCTTTATGCCACCTCCCGGGGACCGGCGATGCGGCCCATAATCGCGCTGGCGGCGGCCACCGCCGGGCCGGCCAGGTAGACTTCGCTGCCCGGGTGGCCCATCCGTCCCACGAAGTTGCGGTTGGTGGTGGCCACACAACGTTCTCCCTTGGCCAGGATGCCCATGTACCCGCCCAGGCAGGGGCCGCAGGTGGGGGTGCTGACCACGCCCCCGGCCTGGATAAAGGTTTCCACCAGCCCTTCTTTGATGGCCTGCAGGTAGATGGCCTGGGTGCCCGGGATGACGATCAGGCGTACGTGCTGGTGCACTTTTTTGCCTTGCAAGATTCCCGCGGCCTGGCGCAGGTCGTCAATCCGCCCGTTGGTGCAGGACCCGATGACTACCTGGTCGATGGCCACGTCGCCCACCTGGCTGATGGGCCGGGCGTTCTCCGGCAGGTGGGGGAAGGATACCTGGGGTTCCAGTTTGCTGACGTCGTACTCGATCACCCGGGCGTAGCGGGCGTCGGGGTCGCTCTTGTACACCTGGTAGGGCCGGCCCGCCCGGGAGGAGACGTACTGGATGGTGGTATCGTCGGGGGCGACGATGCCGTTCTTCCCGCCGGCCTCGATGGCCATGTTGGCCATGGTGAAGCGGCCGTCCATGGGGAGACGGTCGATGGCCTCTCCGGTGAACTCCATGGCCATGTAGCGGGCGCCGTCCACCCCGATGTCGCCGATGGTATGGAGGATGAGGTCCTTACCCCCCACCCAGGGCGGGAGTTCTCCGTGGTAGACGAACTTGATGGTCTCGGGGACCTTGAACCACACTTCGCCGGTGGCCATGGCCGCCGCCAGGTCGGTGCTGCCCACCCCGGTGGCGAAAGCCCCCAGGGCGCCGTAGGTGCAGGTGTGGGAGTCGGCGCCGATGACCAGGTCGCCGGGCAGTACCAGCCCCGCCTCCGGCAGGAGGCAGTGCTCGATGCCCATGCGCCCGACTTCGAAGTAATTGACGAGTTCCTGTTTCCTGGCAAAGTCTTTCAGGATCTTGGCCTGCTCCGCCGACTTGATGTCCTTGTTGGGGACGAAGTGGTCGGGGACCAGCACCACCTTTTCCCGGTCGTATACCCGGTCCAGGCCGAGCTTCTCGAACTCCTGGATGGCTAAGGGGCCGGTGATGTCGTTGGCCAGCGCCACGTCCACCTTGGCATTGATGAGCTGGCC
>LAKY01000015.1 GCA_000987045.1 Clostridiales bacterium PH28_bin88
AGGTGGTCAAGTGCTGTATTTTTAATGGCCGAAAATGATGTATTTTTATTGACCGATGACAACTTTCATAGGGACTATCTGTGATACATCATGCTGGTGCATACTTTTAATATATAAGAAACCTGCTTGTTCAATTTTGCCATTTATTTTGGCATCATAGTTCATTCTTTTAAAGTCTTGCATTAAAAACGCATGGTAAAAACGCGGAATTAGAATCGCTGATAGAAGGAACGATAAGATGATAATCGATAAAAAGAATACTATGGCTTCCCTTCGACTATTTATTTTAAAAAGCACAGTCACATTACCCCTTTATCGCTTGCTTGTTTACCCTAAATTCGGCAATTTACCTCGGCAAAGTCGTGAAACCATTGTCGCCATTGGCTTTAACGCAGTTTTTCTTTAAAGACCAAAAATCGAAAAAAACCCCGATTCCTTCGCACTGAAAAGTTTTAGTGACCAATCAAGCACCACGAGGAGGAGTCACACCCTTATGTAGTACACACTTCACCTGCTATTCGGTTACCAAAGTTTGGCGGCTTCCCTTTTTATGGCATTCAGACAGGCCGTCGGCTGGCTAGCTTTTTACAGCTTCTTTAAGGAGATAGAACGCCCACTGCCTAATAACTGGGTACTTTAGCGCATCCGTTCTGATAGTAGATTCGATAACTTTACCTACTAGTGCCGAAAACAAAAAAACATTGCAACAACTTGGAATAAATCACCAATAACTAAAATACCTTGATTTTACGCAACTCATGCATTTATCTCTTTGCTACCATATCATGCCATTTAGTATGATGCTAATTTTGGTCAGGCACTAGCTAGGAAGAACAATGCTATGAATACGTCATGAAAGCTAAATTAACCAACAACATCAAGCAAGTGATTAACTATCTCAATGAACAAATCAGTGTCAAAGCAGTAGACGTTCTGCACGTCACGAACTTCGTATCCCTTTAACCAATTGGGAGCGTAGGTAAATCCATTTCAAAACACAAAGGCATGTAGAAAAAGGGGGTGCCTTACTCCTAATTTAAGGATTAATCGTAAGATAGGCTGTTGCCCAGGTACTACCTACCCAGCCTGTTCCTAACATTGACTTTGCAGAACCAGAGATGTCATTGTGAACTCTTACTTTCTGGTAAAAAGTGTGGCTACCGAAATAGCCCATCGTTCCACTGTCGTAACTCCAGCATTCACCTCCGTAGGCATCATTATAACCGTATACCCAACCATTATTTGGCACGTTTGATTCAACAACTGATGGCCGGCCGAACTTGTAACTTACCATCATCTTGAAACGAGCATCCGCAGGATATGCAGATTGGTAGTTTTGTTCACCATATACGTGAACATCAGCTCCGACCGTTGATGAGGTGATTTTGTTACCGTTTAAATCCTCATACCAAAGACGTTGACTGGACAGGAACTGTATCCCAATGTCTCCACTGGGTTGTACTGGATCCGATTGGTAAGCTGTTGCTACAGACGCTGCAAACATTGTGTACATTAACAGCACTAACAAAACCGTTAACGAACGTTTCATCGTTAAACTCCTCCTTCTTTTTGGTTAAATTTATAAAGGCACCCCCAAAACATTAAGTCAAGTACCCCCCTCCGATTTAACAACTGCTAATCCTCAAAGTAAAAGCCGATTTTCACAGAGGACACACAATAAATGTAGCACCACCCCCACATTGTACATCTCCCTCCATTTTTTCCTCTCTATAACTAAGATAAAGATGTCCCCTCTCAGGTTCCCACTCAGCGGAAAAAATCCGTTTTTTTCTCACTTTTATTTCAACTGCCTTCTTTCCCATAACATAGCCAAATTTCCATATATATGCTATAATGAGAAAAAGCTGATCAAGGCAAACCCTGTGAAAGCAGGGGGCGCAAAGCTACGGGTCTAAAGCTGAAAGGCCATGATCGCCGGGCTGCCAGTAGGTTTAGTAAGTCACCTATAGGTACGGTGGCTTTTTATGTTGCCGGCCTTAAGGAGGGACAGGGATGTTATTAAGGAAATCAAAACGTAGATCCGGCTGTTCCACGGAAACACAGCAACTCATCTTTGAAGTGTATTTTGACCGTGTATATCGATTTGCCCTGTCTGTTACGCGTGATCCCGCAGCAGCGGGAGAAATTGCCCAGGAAACGTTTACCATCGCCTTTGCCAAGTATCACCAGCTGCAGGATCGATCCAAGATTGGCGCATGGCTAAACGCTATCGCCCTTAATTTAGCCAGGGCTGAATCTAACCACCGGAAGAAAGTTGTCCCCACGGACCCGGAGGACCTGGCTCGGTTGCAAGATGATCGCAACCCTGAGGATTTCGAAAGCTTACTGGCACAAAGAGAAACATCGCTAGAATTAAAGAAAGCGGTCAATAACTTGCCGGCCGACTCCCGGGATGTTGTACTCTTAAAGTACTACGAAGAACTTGAAGTGGAGGAAATCGCCGGACTGTTGAAACTGCCGGAAGGTACAGTTAAATCAAGATTGAGCAGGTCGAGGGACAAATTGCGTAGAATATTGATGGGCGGAGAAGGTTTCGGCCCCGACGTGAAGGGAGGGACTGATGGTGTTAACTGATAAGGAACTGGACAGGTTGATTACAGCCGCGATCCGGGAAGAAATAGACGGGCATGAAGTGCCTCCGGAAGTCAAGGAGCGAGTGCGGAAGGCGCTGGGACTGAACAAGCGAGCAAGAGTTTATTCAAGTTTTAGAGTCGTTGCCCTCGTTGCCGCTGTTCTGTCAATGATGGTCCTTGTTTCTTACTTTGTTCTGCCCACTCAGGCCACCGCCATCAGCGTAAAACTGGTAAAAAGGCTGGAGTACCTGATCCAGGACAGGCTCTACAACATCTCCGAAGGTTACAGCACACAACCGGAGTCAGAACCGGCTCCACCACAGGTTCCCGAGGTTGTGATCATTAAGGAAGAAAAAGTGTCTCTGGATGAAGCCAGGACAAGGCTGCCGTTTGTGCTCCTGGTGCCGAAGTATGTTCCGGTAGACAGCCAGTTGACAACCGTCACACTTTCCGGCAGTAAACCGTTAATGGATGTTAAGCTGGTGTATACCGGGACAGCGGGAACCCTGATGATTACAGAGAGCGGAGTCAGCAACAACCTAGGCCTGGGGATTGGCTATGACGCCGATGACACAAAAGTGGAAAGGGTCAACATCCGCGGTGTTCAAGGGAATCTTTTATCCAATAAGAGTGGCCAAACCGTCTTAATTTGGCACGATCAGGGGGTTACTTATAGAATTCTGGGGCCTTTTCCGCCTGAAGAAATAAAAAAAATTGCAGAAAGCCTGTCTTCATAGGGAACCTGAGAGGGTCCATCCTTAAATAATGGCGATCTGCTTTCCAACCATACGATGGTGGGGAATTGTCCCCACCATCGTATTCGCATATTAACCGCCCATACCCCTACCAAGCACAACCAACATATCTGAGTATTGAGCATTTTTCGTATGCAACACTCCCGATTGTCCCCTTTAAGATTTCCCCTTGTTCCTTGCTTCGCTTTCTGCGTCAACGAGAAGCTACCACAATAGCGTAAAGTAATTAGCTAAAATATACTTAAGAGGCTTTTCTGGATTGATCTGCTTGATGTTTCGTCCAATCTCAGGGAAGTCCCACTCAATCCAATCGTCATAGACCTCGCCGGCAGGTATTTCAGAAGAATTGTAGCCGACAGTCCCGTGTAACCCACGTGTCCCAATCAGAATGGCATCATTGGTTTGGAGTAGAAGTAGACGTTTTTATGTAACATATTTGGTTTTACCGTCCCTTGCGATGAACTTAACACCCGCACCAGTATTTTACCGTCCACATACTCTACTTTTCGCTGTCCTGCATGTGAACTATTCGGTTTTTACCATCCCAGCTTACTCGAATGCCAAGCGTCTCGGCAAAAAACCTCGCGGGTACCATGGTCATAAAATGCTGGTGGGCCACCCTGGTAAAATTCTGTTCCCGCACGACATCAACGAAGACCTGAAGCTTGTTTAATATGTAGCACATTCTATTCCCCCACACCGTTTACTGGGCACTTCAACCCGCGGATCCGGTACCTGACCAATGAAGAAATAGGAACGAGGAAGCAGGGCGGAATATGCGGTACAAAATAACCCCCAACACGTGGAGGCATTAACTGCGTCTATAATGTTTGGTAAATGGGAAAAGGTATTCGCAAGCCTCATCTTCGGTCCACCAATAAATGACCCTGGCAGAATCATTTACCCTGAAGCTGTGTAGACGGGGATAAGATTTTAACCATTCCGGGCTTTTAATCTTACCTTCTAACCTTTCTACGTTCAGACCAGGAGAGGGGCGGTATGGAGGGTTGGTTAAACACTGCTCAAAGTATTCTCGCTTCGCCTCGAACATGTCGGCAAGGTCACGGTTAAACTCCCGAATATCAGCCAATTTATCATCATACATCTCGTTTCTGCGAAAAACAATTTCTCTTTTCACGCTAACGGCTTCCTGTATTCGGTATAACGCCCGTTCTTACTATTATTGACCGCTCTAGTGAGCAGGTCATTAAACCGGGCCTCTTCCTCCTGGGAAAAGTCCCAAAAAGAGTCCCCCTCGTCATCGGAAACGGTAATACGTAAGCTGAAGGCCTTGGCCAGGGCATCTAATAATTCTTTAACTTCCTCTGTGGAAACCAAGCCCTTTTTTAGCTCATCAACGTACCTTTGGACTTTTTGGGAAGCGATCATAGTAAAAAACCTCCCTCACCTATGCGCCTATGCGCCTTTCCTTTATAGATAGTGTACCCATAAACGAAAGGAATTGCAATAACTGTGCTGAAAATTAGAGGGAACAGCGAGGCCAGATACGGCGCGCAATGATGCTAACGCCGTTTCCCCGCAGAGATATCCGTCCTTCCCAGTTGGTTAGCCGCCTTGCTTCGTTCTCAGCTGATCCAGTAGCAATACTCGCTCCTTCCTGGTCATTCCGCAATCCTAAACCGTGGAAGCGTATCGCCATGGGAAATGATGGAATAATCGTTACTGCCTGCGGGACAGCCAGGTAAGGAGCCCGGCCTCCTGGCGAAACTTCCCCGTTATGCTGGTAGGCCGCCAGGAAGACCTCCTGGTTGACGTCTTCGGCTATGTGGCGATCCCTCCACAGCATGTACGCCAGGGGCGTAACAGCCTTGTCCCGTACAGGTCCATCAGTTCCCGCAAAGCATCTTCCTCACTGTGCTGCAGGCGGGCGATCAACCTATACTTCTCCCAATTATGCATGGCCCCCAACCACCCCTTCTACCCTTATAGAGTAATCTTAGGCCCATAAGGTTGCATTCTTGATAACTTTTTCGATAAAAAACGAAATGTAAAAACCAAGTACCAACCGGTAACCGGGCGGAAAAAGAAGAAGGACGTTCGCGCAAACGTCCCTCTTCCCGGAGCATTAAAAGATGCTAGGGCATTAAAGAGTTTAATGCAAGTTACTGACCGGATTTAAGGTAAATAAAACTTATGCGGTTGATACTGGATCTCGAATGGTTTTGCCCATCCCTTTTTTTCCCGGGGGTTGTAATATACAAAGTACCCTTTAAATATTTGAGGATAGTCAGGGATATCGTGGTTCACATAGACTAGATCTACCATACCTTGCCCAAAAGATTTTGCTCGAAATATCTTGCCAAAGTTTTTAGAACTCATATTTATCCAATTATAATCTGAAACGTTATTAAGGACGTGTTTAATGACTTCACCATCCACAGAAGAACTGACTGATGAGACTAAGGGCGCGCTTTTATTTAGTCCGATATATCCCCATTGATTATTGGGCGGAATAATAATAATATCCGGAGGGTAGTACAAAGTATTGTAATTTACTTTTTTTGATCTGATCTCCCATCTGATTTTTATTGCTATCTTATCTTTCATATACTCCGTTAACTGTTCTTCTGGAATATAAAAGGTATCTTCCATAAAGAATGACTTATATTTCCAAGCAGAGTCAAAGAAGTCAACATTGGCTGATATATACACGTCATTAGCGTGGAGGTCTTCCTTATAACCTACATTGCCTGAAATAGGAAGATAAATTAAGGTACCAATAACATAGACTGCAACAAAAACTTTGAGCATTTGTTTAAACATTGCTTTTCCTCCTGCCGAGTTTATAATATTATAATCTGGAACATTATAACTCGTGAATCTCTAAGTAATATGAAAACCCTTCGACTTTGCCTTTCATCATATCAAACAGTTGTACATTGGGGGAAGTGTTGTCATTTTATCCTAAAATCATCAGAAAACAGATTTTTCCTAATTGCACCCAGCTAAAGCACCGTTTAAACAAAATTCAGGCTGTTGATCATACCATCTCTATCAACAGCCTAAGATTCCAGTATTTTTTCTTTTTGACCTTGTTAAGGAGTAAATAACTCAGCGGTGGCTGTTTCTGCCGCCCATCGATAACTTGTTGATGTAAACTGCCAACTGACACTATAGGGACCAACACCAGTAATGGAAACACCAGTGTTTTCCCAGGTATGTGCCATTTCTTGTGCAATAGACATCTGTCCTGATTCTTGAGGTTCCCAATAAACTCCCATGTAACCTGAATCCCAATTATAGTGCAAAACTTCATTTGTGTCTATCATCCATTTATCTTGTTCAAGAAATACAACCCCATATTGATTTGAGTTTGCGTCAGGATAAGTATACCTGGTGCGGTTACCCGATTCACTCCACACATCAAAAGTTTGTGTCACCCTATTAATTGGTCGAGAAAAAGTGATCCCAAAGCCATCATCCTGGCCCATCGGATACCACCAACCACGGGTTTTACCCACCGTACTTGGAACATCTTGCTCCCATTCTTGGTTATTCCAGAAAAAATGAGCACCAGTATAATAGTGTCCCGTGTCATCGTCATAATATGAGTAAGGTGTGGGCAAATCAACAGCGGTGTTTTTGTCGCTTAGGATTCCAATGTCAGATTGTGTATGCTTTCCAACACTGTACACTTTCATTTTAGACAAAATTTGATCGGCCTTTTCCTGGGTGAGTTCGCCGGTATGAACTTTTGTCAAAATAGAGTGTATTTGGTCAAAACGTTTTTCCAATTGCTCTTGAGTAAGTTGCTTATCTTTTGCTTTAACGGAAACTATCAAATTCTCCTTGGGTGATTCCATATTTTGGTCGTGAGCGAAAGACATGTTTCCATCGGTTGAAAATAGCCCGAGTACACTTACTGCCATCACTAAAAGAAGACAAATAACTAGATTTTTCTTCACCAATACCAACTCCTTTCAGTAAAATAAGTTTTTACAGACGTTGAGGGATATAGCGTTTGTTATTTTAAACCACAATCATAGGAACCACCCCCTCTATGAAGATTAACTTTAACTTCCCTCTATTACTTAGATAAAGATGTCCCCTCTCAGGTTCCCACTCAGCAAAAAAATTTCCGATTTTTTTCTCATTTTTATTTCAGCCGCCTTCATTGCCATAACCTAGTCAAATTTCCATGAATGTGCTATAATGAGCAACAAGCTAGACTGATCAAGGCAAACCCTGTGAAAGCAGGGGGCGCAAAGCTACGGGTCTAAAGCTGAAAGGCCATGATCGCCGGGCTGCCAGTAGGTTTTGAAGTCACCTACAGGTACGGTGGCTTTTTATGTTGCCGGCCTTAAGGAGGGGCAGGGATGTTATTTAGGAAATCAAAACGTAGATCCCGCTGTTCCACGGAAACACAGCAACTCATCTTTGAAGTGTATTTTGACCGTGTATATCGATTTGCACTGTCTGTAACGCGTAATCCCGCGGCAGCGGAAGAAATTGCCCAAGAGACGTTTACTATTGCCTTTGCCAAGTATGACCAGTTGCAGGATCGGTCCAAGATTGGCGCATGGCTAAACGCTATCGCCCTTAATTTAGCCAGGGCTGAATCTAACCACCGGAAGAAGGTTGTCCCCATGGACCCGGAGGACCAGGCTCTGGTGCAAGATGATCGCAGCTCTGAGGATTTTGAAAGTGTACTGGCACAAAGAGAAACATCGTTGGAATTAAAGAAAGCAGTCAATAACTTGCCGCCCGACTCCCGCGACGTTGTACTTTTAAAATATTACGAAGAACTTGAAGTGGAGGAAATCGCCAGACTGTTGAAACTGCCGGAAGGTACAGTTAAATCGAGATTGAGCAGGTCAAGGAACAAATTACGGAGAATATTGATGGGCGGAGAAGGTTTCACTAAGGAAGATTCCGGTGGGAAGGGAGGGACTGATGGTGTTAACTGATAAGGAATTGGATAGGTTGATTGCAGCCGCCATCAGGGAGGAAATCGACGGGCAGCAAATGCCTCCGGAAGTCAAGGAACGGGTGCGGGCGGCGTTGGGGCTGAACAGACGGGCAAGACCTTATTCGGGTTTTAGAGTCGTTGCCCTCGTTGCCGCTGTTCTGTCAATGATGGTCCTGGTTTCTTACCTTGTTCTGCCCACTCAGGCCACCGCCGTCAGCGTAAAGCTGGTAAAAAGGCTGGAGTACCTGATCCAGGACAGGCTATACAACATCTCCGAAGGTTACAGCACACAACCGGAGTCAGAACCGGCTCCACCACAGGTTCCGGAGATTGAGATTATTAAGGAAGAAAAAGTATCTCTGGATGAAGCCAGGGCAAGGCTGCCGTTTGTGCTCCTGGTGCCGAAATACCTTCCGGAAGGCAGCCAGTTGACAATCGTCACAATATCCGGCACTAAACCGTTAATGGACGTTAAACTGGTGTATACCGGGACAGCGGGAACCATGATGATTACAGAGAACGGAGTCAGCAGCAATCTGGGCCTTGGGATCGGCTATGACGCCGATGACACAAAAGTGGAAAGGGTCAACATCCGCGGTGTTCAAGGGAATCTTTTATCCAATAAGAGTGGCCAAACCGTCTTAATTTGGCACGATCAGGGGGTTACTTATAGAATTCTGGGGCCTTTTCCGCCTGAAGAAATAAAAAAAATTGCCGAAAGCCTGTCTTCATAGGGAACCTGAGAGGGTCCATCCTTATCTAAGTATTGGTGAGATAAAACATACTTGGAGGGATGGACTGTGTTGTTTATTAGAGGATGATTGGATTAGTACCGGTTGCCGCTATCCGCCGTAATTGTACAGACGCGAAAAGGTTATTGTCAGGTAGTATTTAGGATTGTTGCCACCGATTATGGCAAATTTATGTAGTTTTGGCAATACTACAAGGGTCGAAAACACCTAGTGAAGGGAACCGAATGATAGTTACTTTCGTCTATAAATAAGAATACTAAGGGATAAATTTTACGGGAGGTTTCAGAAATGAAGCAAAACTGGCTGATCGTATTATTAGTCGGAGTGTTGTTGCTAACGGGATTTCCCAACGGAGTGACGGCAGCCCAGCCGATTAGTATAACTCTTGACGGTGAGGAATTGGATTTTGATGTAGCCCCGGTGCTGGAAAGTGGCCGGGTACTGGTACCGGTGCGAGTTATCTTTGAGGCTTTTGGCGCAACCGTAGATTGGGATACTGCTACCAATACAATCACGGCTAGGCGGGATAACGATACTATCAAATTAACCATCGGTAATAAGACCGCCCACAAAAATGGTGAAGCGGTAGAACTTGACGTGCCGGCTAAGATTATTAGAGGTAGAACACTAGTACCCGTGAGGTTCGTTTCGGAAGCGTTAGGGGCTAAGGTACTATGGGACTCCAAAAATCAAGTGGTGAGTATACACCAAAGAAATGAGTTGGAATTGCAGGCGATAGAACAAGTAAAAAAATATCTGTCGATGCTTGATAAAGCTGTAGGAGGAGGCCTTGAAGACGAAGAATGGGAAAGTATCCTTTCTGAAGCGGCCATTAAAAGTGGCTATGGGATTGACGCGAGGGTATTTAAGCCAATGTCAGGCCAAATGGGGTCCTCGGGTCGCTCAATACAAGATATAGCAATCGTGGACTCAAAAACACTCAGTATAGGGCCCAACATTACTACCATAATGGTTACGGCCCGGTATATCTACTATGACCCGACTAGTCCTTTTGTTGCGCGCACTCGCCTGCAGTACGAAAAAAATTATTATTTAATTAAGGAACAAGGAGATATGGTATTAGACAGAGAGGAGACTGTCAAGGAAACTCCGGTTAAATGATCTATTTTCCAACCAAATTGGAGGGTGGGGAATCATTCCCACCCTCCAATTTGCGTGTTAACCGCCCATGCCTGCCAAAACGTAACCGACACTGAAATAGGGCAAGGCAATTTTGGCTAGATGGTAGTAATATAAACTGCTAGAGGTGTGGCAGAAGCGCCAGCGTGCATTACCGTAAATTCAGCATTAGTTGTTCCAGGATTGGCAGTATAGTCCATAATATGGGCGACATTCGGGTTGGTAGTATTCAGTTCCGGTATACCGTAGGTTCCTGTGGGGATTTTCGCAGCACCACCATAATTTCCTCCCCTTGGATTAACTCTGATACGAACAGTCTTCGTCACCCCGGAAGTGTTATTTACCGGTATGGTTACTCGATACGTTGCTCCGTAATGCCCCTTGTTAGTTATTGCATTGCTACTATCGTAACTGGACGAATCGTTAAGCAAGATATCTGTGGAATTATTCGAGATGCTGAAGGAAGAGGTTTGCCCGATAGAATACGTTTGCGTCGTGCCGGCAATATCCGCTTGTGACCAGCTTCCTCTTGGGTGTGTCTCATATTTAGGTACTGGACTGCTTGTAATTATCGTTAAATCATCGCTGGTATTTTTGCTTGCTACCGTTCGAATGTGGTAATTGAGATTGCCGCTTCCAGAATAACGCGCCACCGTAAACTCGAACAAGAAACCCACTAAATAATCAGTAGGTAGGTCGTATGCTTCTACCAAGCCGACACCCCGACCGAAGCGGTTGTGAACTGGGGTTATGGTATCGAGCGTTCCTCCAAGACACCCCTTAGCCAAACATTGTCCGACATAGGAAATATACTGTGAAGTATCGTTCGTGGAGCGTTTTTCTCGCTTAACACTCTGCAATTCAATGGTATTCGTTGATGACAGGTTCTCAACCGTGAGACCAATCTTCACAGTCCCTCCAGTCTTGTTTAAGTGCCAACCGAATACCCTATGAAGGACACTTGTACTAGACGTGTTAACATTGTCATGCCAAAGTGTTCCTCTTGTCACGTTGAACGAAGAACTGTTCAGAGTTTCAGGATTATCACTAACCATAAGCCTGCGAGTTCCAATAAGTGAAGCTGACTGGATATTGGTCGGGGTCATTACAGTCATCTGGCCAGAAGTGAGATTACTCTGGGTACATGTCATAAAGCAATCCCTCCATTAATTGATTTTAGTTGGTGAAAGGTTGATTCAAGATATTGCCTTCATCTGCTCAACGCCTGCTCTTTCAAGGTTTGGACTTGGGGCTGTCATCCCTAATTCTTCAGGAATTTCCCGCTCAGTTCGACTCTAAGACTGTCGCGTGATAACCTTTTGCTGTTCGTAGCTGTCAAGTGTAGGGGACCATGATCATTCACCTCCTCGTACGGCTTGTCTCTAACCCTCTACTGTATTTGCTTCTCTATAACTAAGATAAAGATGTCCCCCCTCAGGTTCCCACTCACCGGAAAAAAATCCGATTTTTTTATTTTTATCTCGACTGCCTTCTTTCCCATTGCCTGGCCAGGTTTCCACGGATCTATCCAAGATCGGCGCATGGGAGGTTGCTATCGCCCTTAATTTAGCAAAGCGGGCAAACTATCTTCATCCGGCAAGATAAGGAAATTGTTTGTAGAATTATAGGCCTTTTCCGCCTGAAGAAATAAAAAAATTACGGAAAACCTGTCTTCATAGGGAACCTGAGAGGGTCCATCTTTATCTAAGTAATAGTGGGATAAAAAAATACTTGGAGGGATGGACTGTGTTCTTAAAGAGAGGATTATTGCTGGTTGCCGCTGTCTTGTGTTTAACATGGCTGATAGGCGGTCCCTCGTTCGCCCAGGCCGGGTTGGCCCCTCCTCCCGCGGAGGAAGCAACGGAAATCGGCATCGAGGCGCTACAGTTGATTGCGCTGTATGACACTCAAATCGTGCAGGTGGGAAGTGAAGCCAAAGTCAAGGTTGACGGTTATACCCAGACTCAGTTCATAGTGGATTATGTGGCGGTAAAAATATACCTGCAAAAATGGGACGGGTTCAACTGGGTGGACGTTACCTACTACCCGTTTGAAAATTACTTTACCGACTATGTAGACGGTGCGTACTATTACCCCGTACAGCGGGGTTACTATTACCGGACCAAAGGGGTGCATATGGCCAGGATTGGAGACACCTCCGAGGAGACGACCTCGCATTCCACCAGTATCAGAATTCAGTAGGATGGCCTTCCACCGGCGCTAAAATCAGCAAGCGCCCCTGGCACTTTGGCCGGGGGGCGCTTGTTTTTGCAAGGTGAAAGGGATTTCTTGTTATCGGCAGGCGGGATAACCTTGTTTACCCTGTCAGATCAGTTCCAGGCTGAGATCCAGGGCGGGGACGCTGTGGGTCAGGGCGCCGATGGAGATCAGGTCGACGCCGGTGGCGGCTACTTCGGCCACCCGGTCCAGGGTGATGCCGCCCGAGGCCTCTACCAGGGCCTTTCCGGAAACCATGGCTACGGCCTGCCGCATTTCCGGCAGCGACATGTTGTCCAGCATGATGATGTCCACCCCGGCCTCCATTGCTTCCACCACCTGGGCCAGGGTTTCCGCTTCCGCCTCGACCTTGGTGGTGATGGGGATGGCCTGCCGTACCCTGGCCACCGCCGGGGCAATGCCGCCCGCGGCCTTGATATGGTTATCCTTGAGCAAAACCGCGTCCCCCAGGTTCCAGCGGTGGTTGGCGCCGCCGCCCATCCGCACGGCGTATTTGTCCAGTAAGCGCAGGCCGGGCACGGTTTTGCGGGTGTCGCAGATTTTGGCCCGGTGGGGTTTAACCCGTTCCACGTAACTGGCAGTTAAGGTGGCGATGCCCGAGAGGCGCTGGAGAAAATTCAGGGCCACCCGCTCAGCCCCCAGGACGGCGGGCAAAGGCCCCTCCACCCGCGCCACCTCCTGCCCTGCCTTGACATCACTGCCGTCGCTCACCAAGGGGGTGAAGGTGCAACCGGGTGGAACCAGGTGAAAGGCCAGTTCGGCCACCGGCAGGCCGGCCACGATGCCGTCCTGGCGGGTCACGATGATACCCTGGCCCCGGTCAGCGGGCGTAAACAGGGCGGCGCTGGTCAGGTCGCCAGCGCCCAGGTCTTCCTCGAGGGCGTTCTTGACTGTCTCGGTAACGGCCAGCATATTGAGCATGACGTTAAACCTCCTCTAGACGGGAATCTCCCGGTCTTCTTTTCCCCGGGCCAGCACCAGTCGCTTGCGATAGGCCGCATCGGGTTCGGGAAAATCCGTACGGTAGTGGGCGCCGCGGCTTTCCCGGCGCCAGGCGGCCGCCCTGGTGAGCAGGCGGGCCAGGAGCAGCAGGTTGCGCACTTCCGCTTCCCGGCGTCCCCGGGCCGGATAATCCAGTAGCGGCCAGTGAACTTCCAGGGCAGCCGCTGCCTCCGCCAAGCCTTCGGCGTCGCGGGCCAGGCCCACCCGGCGCTGCATAATCGCCGGGACAGCGGCCCCTGCCTCTTCCAGGGCCGGACCCCCCTCCCGCAGGCCGTTGTATTCCAGCCCGTGGGTGGTGAAGTGCCGGAGCTTCCGGTTTAACAGGTCGTCAGCGATCCGTCCGGTGAAAACCACGCCTTCCAGCAGGGAGTTGCTGGCCAGGCGGTTGGCTCCGTGGACTCCGGTGCAGGCCGCCTCACCGCCGGCATAAAGGCTCTCAATACTGGTCCGGCCGGATAGGTCCGTGCGTACGCCACCCATATGGTAATGGGCCGCCGGCGCCACCGGCAGCCAGTCCCTCCGCGGGTCCAGGCCAAGCCTCCGGCAGGTGGAAGTGATGGTGGGAAATCGGCGCTCTACCAGTTTCCCGTCCAGGTGGGTGAGGTCCAGGAAAACACTGCCCGATCCCTGGCGGGCCATCTCCCGGGCAATCGCCCTGGCCACCACATCCCGCGGAGCCAGTTCGGCTGACGGGTGGTACCCGGGCATAAACCTCTCCCCTGCTTGATTGCGCAAAACGGCTCCTTCCCCGCGCACCGCCTCCGTGATCAGGAAACCATGGGACCCCGGGTGGACCAGCACCGTCGGGTGGAACTGGTAAAATTCCAGGTCCATCACCTCGGCTCCGGCCCGGTAGGCCATGGCCAGGCCGTCGCCCGTGGCCACCGCCGGGTTAGTGGTAACGGGGTAAAGCCGGCCGGCGCCGCCGCTGGCCAGGACAGTGGCCCTGGCGAGAACCGCCCGGAGAGATCCGTCAGGCGTCAGCACCAGGGCCCCGTAACACTCCCCCCCGGCTACCAGGAGGTCCAGGACCATGGTTTCCGGTAGGATCCGGATGTTCTTTTCACCTGCCGCCCTTGCCGCCAGGCCCTGCCAGATCGCTGCCCCGGTGGCGTCGCCGCCGGCGTGGAGAATGCGCCGGCGGCTGTGGGCGCCTTCCTGCCCCAGGGCCAGCCGGCCTCCCTGGTAATCGAAGGGTATGCCCCAGTCCATCAACTCCCGCACCCGTCCCGGTCCTTCCGCCGCCAGAACCGCGGCGGCCGCGGGGTCGCTCAGCCCGGCTCCCGCCGCCAGGGTATCTTGCACATGCAGTTCAACGGAATCCGCCTCACCGAGAGCAGCGGCAATACCGCCCTGGGCCAGGTCGGTGGCGCATTTCCCGGGGTCATCCTTGGTCACGATGGCGACCCGGCAGCGGCCGGCCGCCTTCAAGGCGGTGTAGAGGCCGGCAATGCCGCTGCCGATAATCAAGATATCCGTTTCTTCCCGGGGCAGCCGGGCCAGACTAAAGTTTACCAGGTAGCGCGGTACTTCCTTCATTTCTCTCAGGCTACTTTCAACATCCGCTCCAGGGCCTGGTAAGCCCGGGCGCGGATTTCTTCCGGTACCCGTATAACGGGCCGCATTTCTTTCAGGCAGGCGGCTATTTTCGCCAGGTTGGTGAGTTTCATGTTGGGGCAGATTAAACCGGGGGAGAGGAGGTAAAATTTCTTACCCGGGTTTTCCACCCGCAGGCGGTGAAGAATACCCATTTCCGTGCCAATCAGAAACTCTCCCGCATCGCTTTCCCGGGCGAATTTCAGGATAGCTCCCGTGCTGCCGGTGAAGTCCGCCGCCTCAACCACCTCCGGCCGGCACTCGGGATGGACCAGGATTTTGGCCTCCGGCCGGGCTGCTTTGGCCTCTTCCAACTCCTCCAGGGTCACCCGGTAGTGGGTAATGCAGCAGCCTTCCCAGGGGATAATCTCCTTGTCGGTAAAACGAGCCACAAAGTTCGCCAGGTTGCGGTCAGGGACGAAGAGAACGCGGCGGTGAGGCAGGGACTCGACCACCGCCACCGCATTGCTGGAGGTGCAGCAGATGTCGCTTTCGGCTTTGACTTCGGCAGGCGAATTGACGTAGCATACCACCGCCGCATCGGGGTATTTGGCCTTCTCCTCCCGCAGTCCTTCCACATCAATACTAGCCGCCAGGGGGCACCCGGCCAGGACGTCGGGCAAAAGGATCACTTTCTCCGGCGCCAGGATGCTGGCGCTTTCAGCCATAAAGCGCACACCGGCCAGCACCACTACCTCTGCATCCGTGTTAGCCGCGTGGCGGCTTAAAGCCAGGGAATCGCCGACAAAATCCGCAATATCCTGAACGACATCCTGCTGGTAATTGTGCGCCAGGATCACCGCCCGGCGCTCCCGCTTGAGTTCTTCTATTTCTTTTACCAGCTCTTGCATGGTTCTCCCCCTTTTGTTCATGTTGTCTTGTCACTTGTCTTGTCACTCATAAGCAAATTATAAAGCCGCCTTCGCGACCCGTCAACATTATGCGCTTCTTTTTCGACAAGTGCAAACATTTAACTCACGCCGGGAGTACCCATAAACGGAACACTGCCGGCCCTCCTCATCCCAAAAGCATCCCCGCTGCCGCCAGGCCCTGCTCAATGGCTTCGAGAGCAGCCTCGTTGACAGCCTCCACCGTGTGCAGGTGGGTCCCATCGCCGGTTAAAGTGTACAGGGGATTGGCGCCGCTGCTCTGAAGCCTGTTAATGAAGTCATCCACATCCCGGCGCGAGGCAAGCATCAAGTATCCCCGCAACTCCCCGTAAAGGGGGTGCTCCACCGCTACATCCAGTACCTTACCCCCGTTGTCCACCATGATGAGGAGTTCCGTTTCCAACCCCGCCAGGTCGTGGCGGCAGGCGAAGGTCCGCCGGCAGCCGCCTTCCGGAGAAGGCAAAAGGTAGCCCTGGGGCGTTGCCAGGATGCCGCTGCCTCCTGCCCTTAGCACGGCGATATCCTGCACGATGACCTGGCGGCTCACCCCCAGGCGGCGGGCCAGCTCCGTCCCCGTCACCGGCTCCCCTCGGGTTAACATGGACAGTATCGTCTTCCTTCTATCCATGGTCCTCAATTGTCATCCTCCGTTTTACCAGCCTTCAGTATCGAAAACTCTAATATCGTTCAGTTTATAATGCTTGAGATTGTAAGTGACCAACACGACGTCATTAAGTATGCAGCTTGCGGCAATGTGCGCGTCTACTAAAGCCATGCTGTAGCGCTTGGCCAAGGCCGCAGCCAAGTATGGTACTTCCTCGGTTATCGCAAACATCTCCAACGTCTTTAAAAAGCCTTCTGTATCTTCCATTTCTTCCGGCCTGGCGCCGCGCATTACCTCAAATATGGACAGTGCCGAACAGGCCAGTATCCCATCTTCCAGCAAATGATCGATTAATTCTACTGTCTTGCGGCGTCCCCGGAGATACCAGATGATTACATCGCTATCAATTAAATACTTCATCACGGCAGTTCTCGCTCGGCTCCCTGACGGAGTTTCCTGACATAATCGTCAACATCAGCTTTGGTCTGAAATTCGGGATGGGCCTGATCAGTCCACGTGCCGGCATATCTTTTAGTCGCCTTCTTTTGTTGCAAGTGCCGCAGCCTTTCTTGACTGGCCTGTATGATGAAATTGCTACGCCCGCGCGGACCGACAAGAGCATCGATTTCTTGCAACAACTTAACCGGGAACCGGATTAACGCCTGCCTGGTTTCCACGATTATCCCCCCTTTGTATATCTACTATGATATACAAAAAAGCGTTTGTCAATAAGTATCCTAAAAATCTGTACCCCTAAAACCATCCGCGGCCAAAAACCACCTGAGAAGAAACAACAAACTAGGGAAAGAGTTTCATTTCCGCAAGTAAGCGATGGCGTTCTCGGCAGCCTTGATGCCGTCGTTGATGCAGTCGGGGATGCCGATCCCCCGGTAGGATGCGCCGGCCAGGTACAGGCCGGTGTACGCGGCGGTCCTCTTCTCGATGGCAGCCACCCGGTCCAGGTGACCCAGGGTGTACTGGGGACGGCACTTGACCCAGCGGTGGATCATGCTGAGTTCCGGTTCGGCGGTAATCCCCATGATCTCCCGGAATTCCCGCCGGACAAGATTCAGGAGTTCCTGGTCGGAAAGGTCCACCAGTTCCTGGTTGTGGGCGCCGCCCACGAATGTCCGCAGCAGGACGTGACGGCAGTCAGGCACCCGGTGGTCCCATTTCACCGAACTGTAGGTGACCGCGCTGATCTTCCTGCCCTCGATGTGGGGGATGAGGAACCCGAAGCCGTCCATGGGATGGGAGACCTCGTCCCGCCGGTAAGCCAGGGAGATGGTGGCCGACGAGGCCATGGGGATTTCGGCCAGAGTACCGGCCAGGGCACGGTCCAGGTCCTCCACCAGTTCGGCCGCCTGGTTGGCCGGGGCGGTAACGATCACCACGTCCGCCTCTACCGGGTCCAGGTGGTCGAAATGCAGCCTGTACCTGTGATTGCCTCCCGCGGCAAACCGTTCAATACCGGTGACAGTGACCCCGGTGACCACCCGGCGGGGGTCCAGGCGGGCGGCGGCAGTATCCGTAAGCTCGCCCATCCCCTCGATAAATGACATGAAATAGGTGTGCCGGGGTTTACCCGGGTCGGGTTTGATGGCCGCCGCCTTTTTCCTGGCCGCCAGCATCGCCCTGGTGAGGCTGCCGTAATCCTGCTCCATCTTGATAAAGCGGGGGAAGCTGGCTTTAAGGCTCATTTCCTCGGCGTCGCTGCCGTGAATGCCGCCGATCAGGGGGCCGGCGATCTTGTCCAGGGCTTCCCGGCCCAGCCGGCGGGTAACGAACTGTGCCAGGGTCTCGTCGCTGTCGTCCTTCTTTACCGGCAAGAGCAGGTCCAGGGCCATACGGAACTTACCCGGCCAGGAGATCAGGGGACTCAAGGCAAAGGGCAGGATCTTGGTGGGTACCATCAGCATCAGCCCTTCCGGTAGCTTGTGCAGCCTTCCCCGGGAAAGCACCAGCGTCCCCTTGTGATCCTCGTTGCTGCAGAGGAGGCGGTGCTCGATGCCCATTTGGGCGCTCAGGCGGGCCACCGAGGGCTTCTCCGCCAGGTAGCAGTCCGGCCCGCCCTCGATGATGAAGCCGTCCACCTTTTCAGTCAGGATCTTCCCGCCCAGGCGCCGGTCCCGTTCCACCAGCAGGTAATCCACGTTGCCCGCCTTTTGCAGGGTATAGGCCGCGGCAAGACCGGTAATACCGCCCCCGATGATCACTACTTCCGGCACGGTCATCACTCCAACACCAGCATAATTCAGTCGTCTGTCGCCAGTCAGCAGTCGTCAAGAGAAATAAAGATTGGGGACCGGCGACAGAATAGGTTTGCGCACAGTTTATTTCATAGCTGCCAGGGCCTGCCGAACTACGTCAGCCAGTGCCTTAAGAAAGGTAGGGGACGCGTTGAGAGAAGCGGCGCGCCGGAAGTTCAGGCCCAGGGCTTCGGCATGCTGCCTGATGGCCACGTCAATGTCGTAAAGGGTTTCCACGTGGTCCGCCACAAAACCGACCGGCGCCAGCAGCACGTCCCGGCGGCCGGAGCCGGCGAAACCATCCAAAACCTCTTCCACATGCGGCCCCAGCCACTCGTCCTGGCCGCCGCCCTTGCTCTGGTAGGCCAGGTGCCAGGAACTCAGGTCAAGCCGTTCCACCAGCGCCGACACCGTCGCCCGCAGTTGATCCACGTAAGGGTCACCTTCGTGGATGTGGGTTAACGGCAGGCTGTGGGCGCTGAAGATCACCTGTACATCCCCGCGGCGTTCTTCAGGGAAGCGCCCCAGGGCTTCCAGCAGTTTTTCCGCCAGCGCTTGGATAAACAGCGGGTGGTCGTACCATCCCGGGGCGAAAGCAACTTGCAGCCCGGCGCCTAGGCGGCTCAGGGAATTCTCCACCTCCCGGGCGTAGGCCCCGGTACTCACCCGGGAGTAGTGGGGTGACAGGCTGACCGCCACCGCCCGCTGTACTCCGTCTGCCGCCATTTGCTCCAGGGTTTCACCGATGAAGGGGCGCCAGTAGCGCATGGCGGCGTAGACCCGGAAATTGCCCCCGCCGGCGTTCAACTCTTCTTGCAGCCCCCCGGCCTGGGCACGGGTAATGTCCAGCAAGGGGGAACTGCCGCCGATCATCCGGTAGCGTTCCTTCACTTTGGCCAGCAGGGCGTGAGCGGGCGGCCGCCCCCCCATCAGGTTAGCCATAAAGGGTTCAATGGCTTCCGGGGAATCCGGCCCGCCGAAAGCCATCAACAGCACATCTGCAGGCTTCGTATCAATCATCCATACCGCTCCCTTGCACTAACCGACCCGGCGGCTGTGTTTATGCACCGCGTCCACCAGGGCGATGACGTGATTCACCGGGGTATCCTTGTGGATACCGTGTCCCAGGTTGAAGATGTGGCCCGGCCGGTTAGCGGCCCTGGCCAGGATGTCCCTGACCTTTTCTTCGATCACCTCAGGCGGGGCAAAGAGGGCGATCGGGTCGAGGTTGCCCTGGACGGCCACGTCGTACCCCACCCGGGCCCAGGCTTCATCCAGGTTGATGCGCCAGTCGACACCGATGACGTCGCCGCCGGCCTGTCTGACCAGTTCCAGGAGGGTGGAGGCGTTATTGGCAAAGTGGATGACCGGAACTCCCTCGTCCTTCAAGCCTTCCATCACGTAACGGGAGTGAGGAAGGACAAATTCCGCGTAGTCGGCTGGGCTAAGGGTGCCCACCCACGAATCAAACACCTGCACTGCCTGAGCCCCGGCGCGAACCTGGGCTTTCAGGTACCGGACCACTACCTCGGCCAGTTTTTCCATCAGTGCGTGCCAGGCCTCCGGCGCCTCCCACATCATCTTCTTGCACTCCAGGTAGGATTTGGAGCCACCCCCCTCTACCATGTAGCTGGCCAGGGTAAACGGGGCGCCTGAAAAGCCGATGAGCGGCACCTTGCCGTCCAGTTCCCGCCGTACCAGTTTGACGGCCTCCATGACGTAACCCACGTCTTCCTCGGCTTCGATCAACCGCAACCTGTTCACGTCGGCCTTGCTTTTAACCGGGTTGTGGATCACCGGCCCTTCGTTCTGTGCAAACTCCAGGTCGATGCCCATGCCCTCCAGGGGAAGGAGGATATCGGCAAAGAGGATGGCTGCGTCCACCCCCAGCCGGTGGACCGGCTGCAGGGTTACCTCCGCCGCCAGTTCCGGCGTCTTGCACATGGTCAGGAACGGGTGCTTGCTCCTGATCTCCATGTATTCTTCCATGTAACGCCCTGCCTGGCGCATCAGCCAGACCGGTGTGCAGTCCACTTCTTCCCGGCGGCACGCCCTGAGAAAACGCTCGTTCTGCATTCCAAATCCCCCTCTATAAAGAAAACTTGGCTTGCGCCAAGCCGTAGGCGCAGGCGGAAGCCTTAGTTGCACTTATGCCAACAGAAAGTTATACTTTCTGTTGGTGCAAAAAAAAAGACTTGCTCTTTACCAGGTAATTGTTCCACTTAAGAACTAGCTTCGACACATACGTCGAAATCTCCTTTTTTTATGTTATCCTCTTCATAATTTGTTATTCAAAGAAACTCTTTCCGAATGTCAGCCACAGATCCTTCCGTGGCTCTCGTTTTCGGAAACATCTTCCCCTTACGAGAATAGGCATTCAAGTATAAAAATGCCTAACAGGTAGCCCGCTGTTAGGCATAAAACCCGGCTCTCTCTGCAAAAACCTCCCTGCTCAACACACCCCATCCTGGAATCCTTTCTATGTATGGTACGGAGGTGTCGAGGGGCTACAGTAAAATACTATTCGACATTCTTGTTCCCGTTCCTTGCGCCGCAGCCTGCCAAATCCGGGAAACGGCATCGTCCCGGCATCGATAATAACACCCCGGCCGGGAAAGGCTATGCAAGAGATCAAGACTGACCTTCCCTTAACTGCAACCCGGTTCCAAGAAAAAGCACTCCCATCAAAAGCAGGATGGCGACAGGCAACATCACCGCTTCGAGGCCTTTCTGGTACACTACCAGGTCTTTTAACGCGTTCATCGCCCAGGTCTGGGGCAGGAACTTGGAGATGAACAGGAGTGTCCTGGAACTCACGATCTCCAGGGGCCAGTAGAGCCCACCGATCATCGCCGAACTTGTAACTACAATGGGTACAACGCTCTGGAGCTGCTGGGGAGTCCGCACGACGGACGAGAGCAGTAAACCCAGGGCGGCAGTGGTGAAGGTGTATGCCGCGATGACCAGCACTACCCCAGGAAGGTTGTTACCCCAGTCAACACCAAAGACAAACCGCCTCACCAGTATCAGAAAGGTAATGCTCAAGAAACCCGTGACAAAGGCGTAAGCCAGGTTGCCCAGGTAAATCTGGAACTTGGAGAGGGGAGAGACCAGCAGCCGGTTCCACACCCCTTGCCTCCTGTCCTCCAGGATCTCGCCGAGGGCAAAAATGATGGTGAAGGTGGAAAAGTAGAGGGCAAACCCCAGGGAGGCATGGCCTTTCGCGTCATAGGGGAAGGACTTGGCGGTGTCGAATACCCTGCCCGCCACCCGCACCGGCAGGGCGTCCCGCCACTTCTCGGCGGCAAGGCGGTATACCCTGTCTTGAAAGCCGGTTACCTGGTGTCCGGTGATGGGCGCCTCCCTTTTTAACACCTCCAGCGATGCCTCCACAATATGAGCGTTGAACGCCACCCGCTGCAGGCTGCTCCGCAGCACACCGATAAAAGACATGGCCAGGAGCGATTCCTTCACCTGCACCAGTTCCACCTGGGGAGCCTCACCCGCGGCCAGGCTTGCCCCAAACCCCCGGGGGATGATGAGGCCAAACTCCGCTTCGTTCTCTCTGACCAGAGTGACCAGGTCCTCCCTACCGGTAATCCGTACGGCGAAAGAACCGGTGTATTGCAGTTCTTCTACCAGTTTTGCCGAAAGGGCGGTTTGATCCTCATCCACCACGGGGATCAAGGCCTTTCCCTGCCCCGCGTCCATCCCGCCGAAAACGGCGGTAAACACGATCGGAAGTACCAGCATCAAGATCAGGTACCTGGGGTTCCTGCGAAGGTTCCGTACGCGGGCGTAGATGATGTGCCTCATTGGTTTCACTCCTTTGCCGCCTGCACCACCGCAATCCCCCCGGACAGGAGAACGCAGGCGATGAGGACCATGGTTACGATATTCCCGCTGAGATCGGGAAGGCGGTATCCCTGCATCAGCTTCAAGTAACCGTTGAGGGCATTGCCGTTGGGGGTGAACGTCCCCAGGGAGGCAATGGATGGCGGTAGAATTTTCGTTGGGAAAAAGCTCCCGCCCACAATGGCCATGAAGTTGACGACCAGTGACTCGAAGATGTTCGATGCGCGTTCATCGTTAGCCAGCAGGTTGATGCCGGAAACCAGCACTGTCAAGGCCGCAACCGCCGCTGCTACCAGCAGGTTATACAGCAGGAGGTCCGGCAAGTGACCCCACCAGATCTTGAAGACGAGGCTGGAAAAGGCCACCAGGATCAGGATCTGGGCATAGCTGAACAGGAAGGTGGCGGCAAACCGGCCCGCCAGGATGCTGCTCCTTCTGACGTTGCCCAGGAGCATCCGCTCGTAAGTGTACATCCGCCGCTCGCCAATCAGGTAGCGGGCGCCGTAACCGGCGGTGAACAGGATGAACATGGTGGCCATGGCAGCGGCGTAGTATTCGAACCCGCTGATCTTTCGCATCCCGGTCACATCCAAGTACCGGACCTGCACGTCCTGCAGGCCTATGTCCATTACCCTGCGGGTGACGCCTTCCAACTCCCGGTAAGCCCGCGTCCCCAGGTTGTTTTCGATGGCGGTTTCCAGGAAGGTGTTCTTGGCGATAATCCCGGCAGAGACGGTGTCGGTAAATCCCCTCAAGATCCCCTCAACGATTTCACCCTTGAAAGCCTGATCAGGATGCTTGATCACCTCCAGGGTCACCTGGTTCCTGAAGGGCGAAATGAAGTTGATGAAGACATCATACAGGAACCCGGGAGGCAGCACCACCACGGCGGTAAATTTACCTTGGCGCAAGCCTTCCTCGGCTGCCTGCCGGTCCGTAACCCGGTACTGGATAAACTTCTTTACCTCGTCGTTTTCCAGGACATCCCGGTAGAGGATTTGCTCCAGGTCCATCTCTTCCAAGAAACGCAAGACCCTTTCCCGGTCCGCTTCGCCTAACGCCTGCTTCATCACGGAGCCGTCCAAAAATTCCCTAATCCTTTGTACATCGAAAGCCCGGTCATCCAGGTTGACGATGGCCACCTCGGCCGGGCTGATGACGTCACTTCCGCCGATCAGCATCTTGCCGATGGACAGGCCCAGGATGGCGGTCAGCACCGCCGGCATCAGCAGGGTGATTATTAAAGCTTTCCGGTCCCGGAGCATCAGCTTCAAGTCCTTGACGATAATGGCCCAGATCATACGCCACCTCCTAATCCCTGAGGCCGCGCCCCGTGAGGCTCAAGAAGACCGCCTCCAGGGTAGGAGCCTTGATATCGATGGACAGGATTTTTACCTTATGTTTAGCGGCAGCACCGAAGACTTCCCCGATCACGCTCTGGCCGTCAGCCAGGGTGAGGGTCAGGTGGCCGTTATCCGCCAGCACGTCGGCCACACCCGGGAGGTCCTTAACATTTTTCAAGAATTCCGGGGTAATGAGTTCCACCTTCATTTCTACCGCGTTCTCGCCCGGCACCAGGCGTTTCAGTTCCTCCTGGGTACCGGCGGCGATCACTTTCCCGTGGTCCATGATGTAGATCCGGTGGCACAGGTACTCCACTTCTTCCATGTAGTGGCTGGTATAGATCACCGTCATTCCCTGGCGGTTAAGTTCCCTGACTGTCTCCAGGATGTGGTTTCTGGACTGGGGGTCGATGCCCACAGTGGGCTCGTCCATGATCAGAACGCGGGGCCGGTGCAGCAAGGCCGCCCCGATGTTCACCCGCCGCTTCATGCCGCCGGAATATTGCTTGACCTGGTCCCCGGCCCGTTCCTGAAGGCCGATAGTGATAAGGACTTCCTCAACCCGCTCTGCCAGCGCCTTGCCCTTTAATCCGTTCACCCTGCCGAAGAAGTGCAGGTTTTCCCGGCCGGTCAGGTCAGTGTAGAGGGCGATGTCCTGGGGGACCACCCCCAGGGCCCGCCTGATGGCCAGGGGGTTTTGCAAGATGCTTTCTCCCTCGAACAGGATCTCGCCTGCCGTGGGCTTGATCAGGGTGGAAATCATGGAAATGGTCGTGGACTTCCCCGCCCCGTTGGGCCCCAGGATGCCCAGGATCTCCCCCTCTTTCACTTCCAGGTTGATCCCGTCTACCGCCTTCACCTGCTTGAACTCTTTTCTGAGGTTATTGATCGTAATAATGTTCATGATCCCTCGCCCTTTCCCATACAAGAATCCGGAAGCAAGATGCAAGAAGCAGGATGGTCTTTATTACCGGCTGGCTGCCAGCAAGAACTATACTTAAGATGCAGAGTGGCCTGTATCAGAACCCCTTCAGCAATCCGTCCTGCCGCAAATCACCTAATGTCATGCTGTTGTCCGGGGTTACTTCGGGGAAATCAACCTGTACATCCCTTTCGATGTCCCACCGCTGGATCTTCATCCGCATGGTGTACTTTTCCGGTTGGCCCGGGAGTGTTTCCTTGAATTTAACGGTCAGGTTGATGTTTTCTTCCACCAGGTAGCCGTCCCGGTCGATATAGGCCTTGTAGTCAAAATTCTCGATGGTGGACCGGTCCAGCATGTTCCGGTTCTGGGTGAGAAACTCCTGGAGATTTAGTTCAACTTGTTGACCGGCAAAATACTCCTTCATGCTTTGCTGCAGCAGGTCGTCGTTAAGGAGCATTTCCAGCGACTCCCTCAAGGCGGGCTTGATCTCCGCTTCTCCAAGCTTGATCGTAAATTCCTTCGCCTTGACATCCCCTTCGGGGGTTGCAAGAATGATGTTGCCCAGGTGGACCACGTTTTCCTTCTTGAGCAACCCCAGCCAGATGTCCTTGATCTGCCGCAAGGTATCAGCCGATAGGCCGGGTTGAGGGTTAGTGTTCCAGGTTCCACCAGGTGCAGGCCGTTGAAGTTTTTCCGACTGTAGAACCAGGATCTTGGGCAACAGCGGGGTGACGATGAAGTTCTCTTTACCCCGCTGGTACAGCTTCCCGTCGATGCCTGTTCCGCTAACATGGGCGTAGAATTTCGCCAACCGGGTTTGCTGCCGGTGATCGAAGATCTGGTTCACTTCCAAACGGAAGTCTTTCATTGCGTTTACCACTTTTTTCTGTTCTTCCGTCATCCCGTCCTCCCGGAAAGTCATGGCCATTGCCATGGTCAGGCTGTCTTTGCCTTTGGAAATCGCCTCTGTCTTCTTCTGCGCCTTCTGAAACACCGCCAGGCTGTTCCAGGTGCACCCGACCGCCAGCAGCAGTAACGCCAGTAACCCCAGTGCCAGCAGTTTTTTAATACCATCAGAAAGTAGAACTTTCTGTGGCATAAGTGCAACTAAGGCTTCCGCCTGCGCCTGAAAGCTTGGCGCAAGCCAAGTTTTCTTTATCATACCTAAATCCCCCTTACTGGTGCTTTCAGGTAGATTATAACCCCGCCACGCAATGCTTCCCATCTGTCAAAAGTGGCGAATTGCGAAACCAAGTATGACTTTAGTCATATGCATTAAGTTTAACTGATCGTATCCACCTGCGCGTCAGGCAGGAGCGGTATTCTTGCAAAAGAAAAAGACCGTTACCAACTGATCGGTCTCTGGTCTGAGCCAGATCGCAAGGCATTACTCCGCCGGGCTGACTCAGGGATTTAGTGTTCAGAGCTAAAAAGTGTTTTGAAAGACCCATTTTCACAGCGCTGTTACACCAGGTGGTTTCGCAGGGCAAAGATAGCCAGTTGGGTGCGGTCCCTTAGTCCCAGTTTGGCCAGAAGGTTCCCCAGGTGGTTTTTTACCGTGCCTTCCGTGATATACAGTTCCCGGGCGATCTCCCGGTTGCTTTTCCCCTCCCCAACCAACCGCATGATCTGCTTCTCCCGTTCAGTCAGGCAGGTAACCTGTTCGAGATGAGGGGTCTCAACTTCTTCCATATGCCGGAGCCTTTGTACCACCCGCACCGCGATGCCCGGCTGGATGAGGGCGCCGCCCCGGTGTATCTCCCGGATAGCCTCCGCAATCTTGGCGGGAGGCGCGTCCTTCAGGAGATAACCGGAGGCGCCGTGTTTCAGCGCTTCAAAGATATACTCATCATCGTCAAAGGTGGTTAGGATGATGACCCTGACGGAAGGAAAGTCCCGGCATATCCTGCGGGTGGCTTCCACCCCGTCCACTTCCGGCATCTTGACGTCCATCAACAGAACATCCACATTGCCCTGCCGGCACAGCTGGTAAGCTTCGTGGCCATTGGCGCCGTCCCCGGTCACCATCATGTCCGGTTCGCTGCCCAGGAGCATTCTCAACCCATGTCTCAAGATTTCCTGGTCGTCAATGATCCCTACCTTGATCAATTTCAGGCCTGCCTCCTCGGAAACGCGTGTGATTAACCTCGTTTCTTACAACACTTCTTCCCTGTGGGTTAGCTGAAACACAGAACTTCTTCTCTACCTTTTTACTGGCAATCTCCCGATGAGCGTAAAGCTTGGACCAGGGTAAATTTCTAATCTTCCGCCCAACCGCTCCAGGCGTTCCCGCATACTTTTCAAACCGAAACCTTCCGTAAAATTCCCTCCCACGCCGTTGTCAGTAATGCGAAATACCAGTTCGTCACCGGACAACTCACCCTGGATTTGCACCGCCGAAGCCTTCCCGTGACGGACCGCATTGGTAAGCGCCTCCTGTACCGCTCGGAAAAGCACGATGCTTTCCGCGGGGGTCAGGTCAGCGTCCGGCAGGTGAAACTCAACGGCCAAACCAGTATCCCGGGAGAAATGATCCACCATCTCCCGGATGCCCGCGATACCGGAAGACTCTTTCTCCTTCAGTGCTTTCACCGCTTGACGTGTCTCTGCCAGGCCTTCCCTGGCGCCCTGTTTGGCCCGTTCCAGCATTTCCTTCGCTTGGGCCGGCGCCTGTTCCAGCAGATGGCCCGACATTTCCAGCAGCATCAAGATCGAGGTCAGCCGGTGGCCGAGGGAATCATGGATCTCCCGGGCAATTCTCGCCCGTTCCTCCAGGACCACTGTATCCTTCACCCTGGCTGCATACTCCTTGAGCTGCCGGTGGGTAGTCAAGAGTTCCCGGTACAGTAGTTCGTTTTTTACTTTTTCCTCCCGCTGCAACCTCCCGTAGTTCAGCAGGGTAATCAGAAAGGCCAGCGCGAACAGGTTAAAGAGAAATTCTGAAAGGGTGCGGGCGCTGGGGCGGAAAACCAGGTCTGCAGCGAACTTGAAAACGGCTGCCGCGGCACAGCCCACGTTAACCACGTTGGAGGTTTTTCGCACAAGGGTTATACCGGCTTCCAGGATCACGATGATATACAGGGAGTGAAAAAAATAGTTCACCAGATACTTGGACTGGTATTCCAGGGCATAAATCAGTGCGATGTCCAGCACGTACAGCCAGAAGTACCGTTTTTCCCACCTGGGCCTGATGTATCCCCAGGCAAGGAAAAGGGTAAACAGCAGGATTAATACCGTCAGCCTTTCGCGGGAAGCCCCTTCAAAGGCTACCGCCACAACAAAGATTAAGGTAGCGAATGAGGTTTTTAAAACCCTAAGCCTGACTTCCACCTTGCTTTTCACCAACTTGCCCCTTTTGTTCGTCCCGCGACACTTTCCGGCAGTTCCCAGGGATGCTTTGAGGTACAGAGGGATGATCCCCACTCATGAGGGATTTGCGGCTACCCAGCTAAATTTTCGCCGCTGCCCGTAAGAAAACCTCTATGTCCCCATATTTATTTTCGGTTACTCTATTTGAAGCGCTTGGGAAAATAGGAACAAGGGAAATACATTTAAGTGGCGAATATTAGGTCTGAAAAGGGCGTTTTTAAGGAGGGTCTTATTTGCCGGGAAGTATATCCAGCATCGAGTCCTTGATACAGCTTATCAGAGAAACTCCTACCGGCTGTCAGGTGTCACGGGCACAAGCCCTGGAAGCGGTGGCCGGAGAGGTAGCGGAAGCATCGGTGAAACCCTGGGCATGGAGGCATGTGCAATCCGTTTATTGGAAAAAGTATAAGATCTGCTGGCAATGACAGGCCTCTATCTGGCCCACCAGGAACTGTCCGAATCGTTGTCGGCGATGGGTTCGATGATCGCCAAAGAGGTTTACGAATCCCGGAAACCGGTATTCATGGTAGACAAACGGTTCCATCTAAGTGGTGAACCATACCCGCTAACCACAGCTTACCTGAATAGGTTGCCAGGATTTCCGGGAGAACCGGTCTCCACTACTAGACTGCAGCCTGTTTTGTCTGCCCGTCCTCCACTTTCAGGATTACCATTGTAATATCATCCTTCTGCGGCAAGTTTTTCGTAAAATTAGCGACCCCCTCGAGGACCTTCTCTTCAATCTCTGCTGCAGGGCTGCCGGCATACTGGACTAAAATCTGCCTCAGGCGCTCCAAGCGGAAAGCCTCTCCCCCTTGGTTGCGTGCTTCCACAATCCCGTCCGTGAAAAAGAACACATAATCCGCGGCATTCATTTGTATTGAGTGCTCCTGGTATTGTTGGTGAGGTATCCCTCCCAACATGATTCCTTTTCCCTGTAATTGTTCACAGCTTCCCGTCATCCCTTTTACAATAAGGGGGAGATTGTGCCCGGCGTTAGCATAGGTAAGTACCTTAGACCGGGGATCGTAATCAGCACAAAAAACAGTCACAAACGAGGCTAATGACTTAAAGTCGTCATACAAAATGCGGTTCATCATAGTTAGCGTTTCCCCCGGGCCTTTCCCTTTCTCCGACGTGTTCCGAAACGCACTTCTCGTCAATAACATCAACATCGCCGCGGGGATACCCTTGCCCATCACATCACCAATCACAATCCTCAGTTTTCCGTTCTTTAACATACAGAAATCATAATAATCCCCTCCGACGGATCTCGCCGAGATGGAGGTACCCGTAACCTGTCCACCTGTAAACTCCGGAACTTTTGTATTCAATAATTTGCTTTGAATTTGTCTAGCTACTTCTATTTCCCGTCTTAACGTGTGCTCCAGTTCATGGGCCAGTTCAGTGGAATGCCTCTCCAAATCCCGCATTTTTTTAATAGTGATATAAAGCTTTGCGGAAAACATAACCAAACAGGCCAGGATCAAGAGTGGCGGAATCCGGGAAAATAAAGCCAGCGCCTCCATTTCAGTCGGCCCCTTTCCGTAAGGCGTCAAGGATGCGAAACAATCCTACCGTATCCAAGAGTTCAGAGATGTTTTCATTAATATTTTCCAGGGTGACAGTAAAACCCCGTTCCTGCGACAGGCGAATAACTTGAAGAAATGCGCCTATTCCGGTGGAATCGACAAATTCAAGTCCGGACAAGTCAATAATTAATTGGTCGATGCCGTGAAGCTCTCCTGCCCGACGGTTAAATTGATCCACCGTGGAGATATCCAAATCGCCTTCCAAAGTAATTCTGACAGTACTTCCTTCCAAGCCTGATTTAACATTAAGCATGGCAGATCTTCTCCTCATGATGATCTACAGTTTTTTTAGAGACTGGCTCTTCCGCCGAACCAGCCAAGTCAATCTCCAGCACAATACTAGTGCCTTGAGAACCGGTACTCAGCACAATCCGGTCCATCACTTTTAAGAGCAGGCTAAATCCCAGACCCGCGGAACGCTTGGTAGAGTACCCGGCCATCAAAGTTGTTCGCGGAAGATCGGACAAGTCTATGCCACTTCCGTTGTCTGATACGGCTATTCGCAAAAAATTGCCAACCAGATAAAGGCTCATTTGCCCCTCTGTCGCGTGCTTCAATACGTTGGTAACCACTTCGGAAACAGCCAATAATATATTGTACCTGGTCTTTGAGGAGATAGAATGGGAATCCAGCAGCTCCTGCACCTGCCGGCGACAATTGGCGACATCCGATTTCGTTTTTATGGGGTAACTGGATATGTTTCCCTGTTTTTTCAAGACTTCAATTTCTTGTTGTTCCACCAGCAGGAGTTTACCCTGGGTTACCGAATAAATCACGTCACGATAAATGGTGCGAACCCGTTCCTCTTGTTTTTTCTCATATTCGAGAATATCCGACACGTCGAAAAACATGATGTTGACCTGGTTGCCCGAAGGCACGCAGTAAACGTCATATATCTTCCCAGATTGCGGTTCTTCGAGTATTTCCCTTACCCCGCTCTGATGTTTCCATGCTTTTTCTACCAGCGCAATCACTTGATCCTTACTCGGAACGTCGACCAGGTCCCCTGTTCCGTTTCGGAATTCACCGTTGTAGTTAACGATGAGCGACGCACCGAATTTGTCTAACAGCTGTGACTGGTAAATCTGTTTCCTTGCTTCGCTGATTACCATGTTTTCGATGAGCTTCTCTTCGATGGCGGCCTGCATGGCTACTTCTCTGGACTCCTCCTGCAAGTCGTTAAACCCTAATACAACTTCAACTAGCCTGGGATCCAGTTTGGTGCCCGCCAGTGCTTGAAAATCAGATAGGGACTTCTTCTTGGAAAGAATATGGTCATATTGATCGGCAACGGCTATAATCCGGGCACCGAGAGGGATTTCTTCTCCCTTTGTCCCCGCAGGAAATCCCGAGCCGTCCCAACATTCATGGTGTTGGCGAATATATTCGGAACACTTGCTCAATCCCGCTATCTCTTTTGCCATGTCCGCCCCGATTTCCACATGTTTGCGATATTCTTTTTCTTCTTCCAGGGTAAGCGGCCCCCGCTTTTGCAGGATTTTCTCCTCCAGGTACAACTTACCCAAATCGTGAAGCAAGGCCGCATAATGGATCGAATCAATTTCATCCTGGGATAGTTTCAACCTTTCCGAGACCTTGCGGGCTACCCTGCCAACCCTGGTGGCATGTCCTCCGTCTATTGAAAGCTTGTTTTCAGTCAAATGAGTTAGAGACTCCATCGTGGTCAGGTAGGTTTTGCGCAGGTTAATGAATAAGGCAAAGGCATAGCGCAGAGCCAGGAACAGGAGCAAAACAAAAAACGTTTCAATCCAAAATTGCCCCTGGTCATGGGCGGAAAGCGCCAGGCGTAAACTTAAAACGGAAGTTACCAGGTATATCAGAATTCCGTCTTGGACCATTTCGATCCAGGTGGCAAAATATTTTCTCTCACCAAGTTTGGATATGATCACAGATACCAGTGTAAAGTTGAGCATGCTATAAACGGCAATGGCGAAAAGCAAGCGCGGAGCATCTGACCAGTGAAAACTTCCTGGAATCCCCCCTAGCCAAATATACCCGTATCCGGCGGCAAAAGCGCAAATAACATACTGGCTGGTGTTAAACATGAATTTGATTGATTCGCGCTTGAGTAATGGAATACTCACTAAAGATATAATCGTCTCAATTACTACCGCTTCGGGGACTCCATAATTAGCCATCACAACAAATGTAAAGGTAGTAGAGGCTGAGAATATGGTTCCATTCGGCAGCTCTACAAAAAACTTCTCCAGCACCCCTGCTACGATTCCAATAAATAAGATCACCGGTAAAGAGGATGTGTCGACTCGCAGTAACAAAGAAAGTAGAACAGCCATGCCAGTAACGATAACCATATAAATATAGCCTTTTAAATATCCGGGCATGACCGTTCCTCCTTTCTATGAGGGCATCAATGAGGTATACTGAAAATTGGGGCGTAGAACAGCTTATTGGTCTTTCGCTTGGCAGTCACTTAACCGTTATGTTGTTTAGTGCCACGGAACCTTAGCAATGGCAGCCAGTACCATGGCAGCCACGGTCAGCCAGAAGAAGACCTTTTTCATGATGTCACCTCCCCTCGAGGGAATCGGACTTGAGGATAAAAGTCTACGCCCCAAAAAATAAAGTACAAGCTTGCTATACCGACCTAACCATTCCCTTGTAGATAAACCATGAGATGCCCAGCGTGACTGCGATGTCGCCGGGACTGACAACCATACTACTAAATACAAGGGGTGGCCGTAAGGGAAGAACGTCGGCAAGGAATGGCAGAAAAGTAAATTTCGTCAGCGGTTGGTGCTTGGTCACTCCTTCCACCACCAGGGGTATGTATGGCGATAGGTCCGCCCGCTCAAGCGCTTTGAGGGATACAGGCATTCTGCCCCCATTAGTGATTATCACCAGGAAATTGAGTGAAGTACCGAGAATAAACAGTTTTATCCCCGGAAGGTGGCGGTTGCACCAGGAGCCATAGATCAGTATCAAGTAAGAAACAGCTATCCAAAAGGCAAAACTACTATTTATGAACCAAACGCGAGGGTAAAAAAACATCACGATCAACTGAATTAGTAAACCGGATAAGAAGACCCACTGCTTTCTTATTTCGGTTTCGGACAATCGCTGAAGTGAACCTTTTTTCAGATAGGCAATCATGACCACGGGGATCAAAAACTCGTAAACCATCGAGTCCACTCCTTATTTCCAGGAGTCGGGGAACGGGTATCCCAGTTCCCGCAGGCACGGCGGGAGCAAAAACGACCAACGCAAAAGGGCAGGCCATGCCTGCCTGAATAGTTCGGTCCGGCGGCCTGGCGATCATAGCTAACGCTTTAGACCCATGGCTTTGCGCCCCCGCCTTTCGACGGGTTTGCCTTTATCGTTCCCAATTGTTTAAGACTGGAAAAGATCCATATCCTCTATCGGTTTTTCTCGACGTTATTAATTTCAATAAGGTTCCCGGCTTTTTCACCTTCCGCCTTTAAACTGTTAAGAAACAGTTTTTCCCGCAGTGCCCGCAGAAGTTCCTGTTCGTCCGCACCCTCCCCGGGAAAGGTAACCGTTGCGAACACCATACCTTGATACCCCCCCTGGGCCAGCTGCCGGCGGGTCTTTTCAGCTACCGCCGCCGCTCCTTCTGCTCCCGTAAGCGGCAGGAGCAGCAGCAGGTTGCGGTCCTTTGTGAGAAACACGGAATCTATTTCGCGTAACAGCCGCCGGACCTGGTCCCGCAGCGCCGTAAGTTCCTTTAAGCGGGACAGGCGCCGCAAATCTGCCGGAACGCTGATCTCCAACATTGAAAACGTGGTGCCGCCGCGCTTCGACCGGCTGACCTCGCGGCGGACCTGGTATTCCAGCCCCTCCCCCGGTTCTTTCCCCGCATCACCTTCCGGGGGTACCAGGGGCCCGAGCACCCGCTCCACGCGTTCCAACAGCTCCACCCCGGTAAAAGGCTTACGAAGGTAATTTACCGCTCCGGCCTGGACCGCCCTCTTGACAGTATCCCGGTCCGCCCGCCCGGTCAGCATAATCACCGGCAGGTAAGCCCAGGATTTTTCAGCCTGCATCTTTTCCAGGGCGGTAAGGCCGTCCATACCGGGGAGGTTGATATCCAGGATAAGGAGGCTTGTATCGCGGAAGCGGCCGGAGAAACGAAAGAGGTCTTCGGCATTATCCAGTTCCAGTACTTCCAGTCCGTATGCCTCCAGGGTTCTCCTGACTTCCAGGCGAATTAACTTGGAATCCTCCACCACGAGAACCTTCTTCCCTGCAGCCATTTACTTCACGACCTCCCTGGAGAGTAAGACGGTGTTGCGGCCCGCCTCCTTGGCCCGGTACATGGCGGTATCCGCCGCGTCCAGGAGTTCCTCTCCCGTACACCCATCCTCCGGGAAACCGGCCACTCCCGCGCTGATTGTAAAGGGGATCCTCATCGGGCTGCCCGGCAACTCTAAAGGCTCGGCTTGCACAGCCTGCCGGAGTCGCTCCAGCGCCAAATGGCCCTCGGGCAGGGGGGTATCCGGCAAGATCACGACAAACTCCTCACCGCCGTAGCGGCAGATCACATCCGCAACCCGCAGGGTTTCAGTCATCCTGGCGACCAGAAACCTTAGCACTTCGTCACCAACCCGGTGACCGAAGCTATCGTTGACGTTCTTGAACAGGTCTATATCGATCATGGCCAGGGAGAATCTCCCATTCGACCTTTGTGCCCGGGCGACCTCCTCTTCCAGGCGCCGGTGCAGGTAGCGCCGGTTGTACACCCGGGTGAGCTCGTCCCTCCAGGCCCAGTCCTTAAAAGATTCCAGGCGGGTTAGCAGGGCGTGGATGCGTGCAACCAGTTCTTCCAGTTCGAAAGGTTTTGGCAGGTAGTCATCCGCCCCGGTGGCGAACCCAACCAGTTTATCCTGCAACTCTCCCTTGACCGAAAAAAAGATGATGGGGACCGCCTGCTGGTGCGGGTCAGAGCGGATCTTCCGGCAAAACTCGATACCATCCCCTCCGGGCATGATCACATCCAGCACGATCAGGTCGGGATGCTCCACTTGCAGGTAATGTTCGGCTGCCAGGGTATCGTGGCAGACAGCCACGAAAAAACCCTCCCGCTCCAGGCGTTCGCGCACCAGCTCAGTAATAGCGGGGTCATCATCCACCACCAGGATCCTTTTGCCCCCGGCCATGGCAGGCGGGGTTACCCCGGAGGACGGTACCTCCATGGAGCGAAGCGGCTTCCGTGAGGTTGTAACCCTCGTCCTCCAGGGAGGAGGCGATAAGAAAACGCAAGGCCGGTTCATCATCGACAATCAGGATCTTTGTCATTTGCTACCTCACCTGCACTTGGATAGCTTTTTTATCTGGTAATTACAACCATCATGATATATTCGCCCGATATACCGAAATTCCTGCTGATTTCTTCATATATAGATAATAATCGACACCGGACCTGTACTAACCAGTTGAACAGAAGCCGGTACAGGAAACCGGCAGAAACAATCCCCTATAAGCGGTGAAAGTTTTCCTCTCCCAAAAAAGCTGTTACCCCCATGACGTCCAATATCCCGTACACGTCTTCGTTAAGGTTGCTGACAGAGTACGGCAGTTTACTCTGTTGCAGGTCCTTCCAGATGGTTAGTAAACTTCCCACACCGGTAGAATCCATGAATTCCAGCCCAGCCAGATCGAATACAATCCGCCCGTTAACCGGCTTAAGTTTTTCGTAGCAAGCTTTTAATTCGGGTACTGTAAAAAGGTCAAGTTCCCCGGCCACCTTGAGGATGGTAGTTTGAGCATCTGAGCTAACAGACAAAGACAACATGCGAACCCCTCCCGGACGGTTTAAATTTATGGCGTAGAACTGTTAAACACAGGTTTACTTTAAACAAACCGCAGTTGCCCCTGGCTGTCTAACCTGATAGTGATGAGTTTAGCCGGGACGTCGAATACGTGGCTGCGGTTGCCAATCTGGATAAGGCTATTCTCCCAAACAGTACCCAAGTTAATGGTACTCTGCGGTGCAACCCTGACCTTGACCGCTGCCCCTCCCCTGGAGCCCAGTTCTCTGATCTTTACATCTCCGGCCGCATAAATCTCTCCTCCCCGGAAAACATTCCGTATATGCACGTAACCACCGGCGGTGATATTGGAGTTATAACATCCCTGCCCACGGACCAGCACGTTTCCGCCTGCTTTAATGGTGGAATTCAAGGCGTAGCCGAACATCACGTCCGCCGGCTGGTGCGAGGCCTCCGACAATTCCCGCACAATTCTCAGCGCCTCGTCTTTAAGCTCCAGGATATCATCAAGACCGCACAGACAGCGGGATAGTTCCACAAAGGTTTCATGCAGTCTTATGCAATAGCGTTTGACATCGTCGCCCAATAATTCAGCGCGGTCTGCTTGTATGAGGCCCTGCAGGACCCTGATGCGAGCCGGTAGGTGGCGGAATTTCAATTCTAACAGAAGTTTGATCAGGGGTCGGGCATCAGTCTGCAGGTCCGCTGCCTTGAAGGCAGGGCGGGCTTTAAGTTGTTCAACGGCTGTCAACAGATTTGACATGTCTTGCCCCAGGTCGGAGAGAACCGGTAATAGTTCCAAAAGAAGAACCGAATCGGCTCCGGCCACAATAACTGAAGAGATCACATTGTTCCCTATTGAGATACTGCCGCCAGCCTGGATCATCGCGCCATCCACATTACTACCAACGTGGAGATTGCCCTGGGCGTCCACGGTCATTCCTTCTGTAACTGAACCATAGATGGTTATATCCCCGCGAAACTTGATATTCCCTGAAGCCAGGTCAACGTCACCCGGGTGGACAAGACCGGATAAGACCTGTAATTTAACCTCTTCACCCCGCCGGGTGATTACCGGCCTCCCCGTCTCCATGGCCACCGCCCGCACACCGTCCTCTGTCAAAGAAACCCCTTTCCCTGCTACGAGAAAGACGTCTCTCGGAGGTTCAGGGAGTATGATTTCGCCCCGCACGGTAGTTCCCGGCCTGCCAGGGATCCCAGGCTGTTTTTCACCAAGCAAGTTTCCGGCCTCTACCGAAGTGAAAACGAACCGTTCCCGGTAGTCAACCTGGTCCTCCTCGCCAACCATAACCGGAATCCGTTCTTCCTGGCTGAAAAAAAACTTGACCCAGGCATCCTGCCCAGGAATGGGAGGTTTGCCCTCGGCGATGACCAAGGTCTCCTCTTGGTCGAGAAGGGTTGCCCGAGTGCAAGCATGCCAGTCAATCCCGGCAATAATCCCTTCCGCGGTAAGCAAATTTGTGATAGTCTCCATGGTGAGAGGCGACTTGTAGCGGACATCCTCCTCGACCTGCAGGGTTAATCGCTGGGCCGGGGCGGTATCCAGAACCCGTCGCTTGACAATTCGCGTAGGCTTGACCGTCAGTAATGCCTTGAGACCGTCCCTGGTAATCTCCAGCTTCCAGCTCCCCTCGACAGTCTCTGCTACCGGCTCAAGCAAAATAGTGTCCTCTTTTGAAACCACGGTCTGCCCACTTTGCACTTCTCCATTGACGACGAGTTTGACTCCCGGTTGAGGAATCACCGCCGGGTAGGGACCGCCTGCCGGGTGCTTCACCAGTACTTGGCCCTGTCGAACTTCTACTGTTACCGGCACCCTCACGGCATCCGCGCTGTTGACCTGTTCCCTTGTCGCGCCGGTTAAATCTTGGACTTTCTCAAGGTGTACCGGTAGCCCCCGCATCCGGGCCTGCACCACCGCCGGTCTTCCTCCCATGCCCGGTATTCCGGGTTTGCCCTGATCGAGCACCTGGATATCTAAATTACCGGCCGGTGTCCTTAATAACATAGAGGCCTGCTTTACCGCCTGCTTAACCGTGGCGCCCTGAACCAGTATCTCTTTCACGTTGTCATCCCTCCCTCGGTGGCAACCGCCGTTCCCCTTGCGCTAAAGAGATGCCCAAGTAATTGCTCTATACCGTGCCTGTCTTTCCTGTATTAACCCCAGCCTCCGCTGAAAAATCCATGATTACCGTAGTACCGGAAGGGTTAGTGTAAAGATAAAAAGTATCAGCGTAGTACAGCATCAAGGTAAACCCGCAGCCCAAAGAATTGCCGGTGGAATAGTGCTTCATCAGAGTGGCTTGAGGCAGATTGGATAATTTAATTCCCGGTCCATCATCCACAATAACCAGCCGGAGACAATTCCCTGTCCACTTTGCCCACCATCTTCCCTTTCTGGCATGCTTGACGGCGTTAGTCAGTGCTTCCGAGAGACAGAGGACTGCGGCTTTATGTTGTTTCTCAGACAAAGAAACCACCAGATTCCTCAGGGTTTCCCGCCCTATACCGATATCTTCCGCCGCTTCCGCCCGGCCCTGCCCGATCAATTCTCCCTGGCTCTGTAACTCTTTGCATTGCTGGCCAGTAACCAGTTGCAGTCGCCCACCGGTCACCGCGGAAATCACGTCACGGTAGATATTGACCTGGAGCCTGTAGATCTCTCGCTCTTTCTCGATGACCTCGGTGATATCCAGGGCCAACACGCCCCCGCTCTGGTAGTCGAAGGGGATCGCGTGGAGGTCTATCACCCGTTCCCCGCCTGCGCTGATAATGGTTTCCCGTTGGGGAGCGGCTGAACGAGTTGCTTTTTGCATCATGTTCTCCAGTTCGTGAGCAGGCACGCCCAGGTCTTTCTCCCCGCCAAGGTGACGGAACCTCCCGCGCTCGTACTTCATCACCTGCGCCACCTGCATGGCCTTGAGGATCTCCGATCGTTCAATCTCCTCCATCAACTGGCGGCGGACCGCATCTTTGAGTTCCTCGGGGAGACTCTCGGTAAGCTCCTCTACCAGTTTCCCGCTACTGCTAGTGAGCAATTGGAATTCTTCGTTGTTATACTAGCGAAGCAAACTAACTTACATTATCATATAACTGGAAATTGAGTGTCATAAGAG
>LAKY01000026.1 GCA_000987045.1 Clostridiales bacterium PH28_bin88
TCTTATGACACTCAATTTCCAGTTATATGATAATGTAAGTTAGTTTGCTTCGCTAGTATAAACGGGAAGGGGGATGGTTTCCTGCTGCAATAATTCATCAGATGTCGCGATGTTTATGCGGAACAAGGGCAGGAATATTTTGACGGTGGGTGAATTATACTAGCAAGAACTGAGAGGTGAATATGCATGGTTCCCAAAGACGTCTTAAGCGATGTGCTCGCCATTGCCCTCCGCCAGGGCGGGGATTTCGCAGAGGTTTACTTGGAACGAAAAAGAAACACCGGTATTGGTTTAGAGGCCAACCAGGTGGAGCGGGTGGTGTCCGGCCTGGACGTGGGGGCGGGCATCCGGGTGATCTCCGGGGAAAATACCGCTTATGCCTATACTAACGATATCTCCAGGGAGGGGTTGGAGAAGGTTGCCGGGGTAGTGGCCAGGGCGGCCAAGGGTCCCGGAAAGGATCTGGTACTTGACCTGAGAGAGGTAAAACCCGTGGCCGACTTCACCATCGGGCGCCGGCCCGACCAGGTGCCGGTGGATGACAAAGTGGCGGTGGTGCAACGGGCCAACCAGACCGCCCGGGCGGTGGATGAAAGGGTAAAACAGGTCACTGTGGGATACGGGGATGTCCAGCAGCAGGTGGTGATAGCCAATACCGAAGGTACATATGTGGAGGACGAGCGCACCCGTACCCGTCTGGTGGTCAATGCGGTGGCAGCGGAAGGTGCAGCCATCCAGACCGGTTATGAGGCCGCAGGAGGGTTCTGCGGTTTTGAACTGTTTGAGGAAGTTTCTCCCGAGGAACTGGCGACAAAAGCGGCCCGGCGGGCGGTCATGATGCTGGGGGCCAAGCCGGCTCCGGCGGGTAAGATGCCGGTGGTGATGGCGGGCGAAGCCGGAGGGACCATGGTTCACGAGGCTTGTGGGCACGGGTTGGAGGCCGACCTGGTACAGAAGCAGCTTTCGGTTTACGCCGGCAAGAAAGGCCGGCAGGTGGCCGCACCGTTAATTACGGTAGTGGACGATGCGACGATTGGCGGCAAGTACGGCTCCTTCCGGTTCGATGACGAGGGAGAGCCGGGGCAAAAGACGGTGCTCATCGAAAACGGGGTGCTGCGGGAATACATGTATGACTACCTGACCGGCCGCAAGGAAAAACGAAAGTCTACCGGCAACGGCCGGCGGGAGTCGTACCAGGACAAGCCCATTCCGCGTATGACCAATACGTACATTGCGCCCGGTAAAGACGACCCGGAGAAGATCATTCGGGAGACCAGGTCGGGCCTGCTGGTCAAAAAGATGGGCGGTGGCCAGGTGAATACCACCACCGGCGACTTCGTCTTCGACGTGGCAGAGGGATACCTGATCAAAGACGGCGAGGTAACGGTACCGGTGCGGGGGGCCACCCTGACCGGGAACGGGCCCGAGGTATTGCGCATCGTCGATATGGTGGGAAAAGACCTGGGTTTTGCCATCGGTACCTGTGGTAAGGACGGCCAGGGGGTACCGGTTTCCGACGCCCAGCCTACCTTGCGTATTCCGGAACTGGTGGTTGGCGGGATTCTGGATTAGGGGTGATAGCAGTGACGGAAATCAATTACCGGGAGCTTGCCGAGGCTGCCGTAGCCCGGGCACAGGCCATGGGAGCCGGCATGTCGGAGGCGTACTGTGTGGCGGCAAAGGAACTCTCAATTGAAATAAGCAAACAGGAAATCGAGACAATGAAAATGGCCGAGGATTATGGCATCGGCATGAGGGTCATCGCGGGTGGGAGGATGGGCTTCGCCTTCACCTCCGACCTCTCTGCCGAAGCCCGGGAAGAAATGGTGCGAAGGGCGTTGGCCAATGCGGAAAAGGCCTCTGAGGACCGCTACAACACCCTGCCGGCACCCCCGCGGGGATATACGCGGTTGGATTTATATGACCCGTCCATTGCCCAAACGAGACTGGATGACAAAATACAACTGGCCATGGAGATTGAACGGCAAGCCCGTACCTACGACCGGCGGGTAAAAATTACCGAGAGTTGTACCTACCAGGACGCGGAGTATCTGATCACCTTGGTAAATTCCCTGGGCATAGCGGATAGTTACCGGGGGGCTTACTGCGGCGCTTTCGCCTACGTCGTGGCGGAGGAGGGCGGTGACAACCAGACCGGCTTCGGTCTGCAGTACAGCCAGCATTACCGGGACCTTGACCCGGTTAAGGTGGGGCGTGAGGCCGGGGAAAAAGCGGTCCGCATGCTGGGAGCGAAAACTATTGGCACCCAAAAGGCGGCGGTGGTGTTTGACCCATATATCGCTACCAGCTTCCTGGGGGTGCTGGCTCCCGCTCTCTCGGCGGAAGCGGTACAGAAGGGTAAGTCCCTTTTCGCCGGTAAAGCGGGCCGGCGCGTGGCCTCTTCTCTCATTACGATTGTTGATGATGGGACTCGCCCCCAGGGGATCCTGTCGGCTCCTTTCGACGGTGAGGGAGTTCCTACCGGCAAAACGGTGCTGGTACAGGAAGGTGAGCTGCGGGGCTACCTGCACAACACCTATACCGCGGCCAAGGACGGGGTCAAGTCTACCGGGAACGGTATCAGGGGGACTTTTAAGAGCACCCCCGAGGTGGGGGCCACCAATTTCTATATCGCCCCCGGGCAGGTATCAAAACAAGAACTGTTAAAAGACATCAGCCGCGGCTTGTACATTACTGAAGTGATGGGTATGCACACCGCCAACCCTATTTCCGGTGACTTCTCGGTGGGGGCGGCGGGGATCCTGATTGAGAACGGGGAACTTACCACCCCGGTACGCGGAGTGGCCATCGCCGGGAACATGGTGGACCTGCTGGAGGCTATCGACTGTGTGGCCGACGACTTGACCTTTATCGTGGGTAAAGGCTCCCCCACCTTGCGGGTATCTCGTATGACTATCAGCGGCAGCTAGAATTAAAAAAGACTACCCAACAGGGGGTAGGATATGGTAAAATGCTGGCAGACTGACGCTGGGGGTGCAGGGGGTAGGCATGCACGGAGAACGGTTAGGGAAGTTGAGACACGCGATGGCAGGGGCGGACGTGGAAGCCCTGCTGGTTTCTAAGCCGGAGAACCGGGCTTACATGAGCGGGTTCACCGGCAGCGCCGGTTTTTTAGTGATCACCCCCGAGAAGGCATTTCTGGTTACCGATTTCCGGTATGTGGAGCAAGCGGAGGCCCAGGCACCGGATTTTCAGGTGGTACGCCATGGTAGCCAGGTGTTCGCGACCTTACAGGAACTGGTGGCCGGGGAGCGGGTCAGCCGCCTAAGCTTTGAGAAAAACCACCTGTCCTACCACCAGTACACAGTCTTGACGGACACTCTGGCGGGGGTTCAACTGGTTCCTATCCAGGGACTCGTTGAGAGGCTTCGCCAGATCAAGGATGAAGTTGAAATCCAGCAGTTGCGGGAAGCGGTAAGACTATCCGACGAGGCCTTCCGGCACGTATTGCCTTTGATCCGTCCCGGGGTACGAGAGGTGGAAATCGCGGCGGAGTTAGAGTATTTCATGCGGAAGAGTGGAGCAGAAAAGCCTGCTTTTGATACCGTCGTCGCCTCTGGCCCCAGGGGAGCCTTACCTCACGGGGTGGCGTCAGAACGCCGGTTGGCTGCCGGAGACCTGGTGGTCATGGACTTCGGCGCGGTTTACCGGGGGTATCACTCAGACGTCACCCGAACGGTGGTGGTGGGGGATCCTACCGGAGAACAACGCCGGGTATACGAATTGGTGTTGAAGGCCCAACTGGAGGCCATCGCGGCTGTCAGGCCCGGGTTGACGGGGGCACAGGTGGACGCGGTGGCACGAGATATCATTGAAGCCGGCGGCCATGGGAGCGACTTCGGCCACAGCCTGGGCCATGGGGTAGGCCTGGCCATTCATGAAGAGCCGCGATTGGCGGCGGGAGTGGACACAGTGCTGGAACCCGGAATGACGGTTACCGTAGAGCCCGGTATCTACCTGGCCCAATGGGGCGGTGTGCGCATCGAAGACACGGTCGTGGTGCGGCCGGGAGGGTGCGAAGTCCTGACAGGAGTGAGCAAGGAACTGCTTGTGATTTAGAAGTATTTTGGAAGGGGAGGAAGCTGCAATGATTTCAACAAACGATTTTCGTACTGGCCTCACTGTCGAGGTGGATGGAGCCGTCTGCCAGGTCGTGGATTTCCAGCACGTAAAACCAGGTAAAGGATCCGCTTTCGTCCGTGCCAAGCTGAAGAACGTAAAAACTGGGGCAGTGGTGGAACGGACTTTTAACGCAGGTGAAAAACTTCCGCGGGCCCATATTGACCGGCGGCCCATGCAATACCTGTACCAGGACGGCGAAAACTACGTTTTTATGGATACGGAAAACTATGAACAGGTGATGTTGAACAGGGAGCAGATCGGAGACGCCATCAAGTTCATGAAAGACAACATGAACCTGTTTATCCTGTTTTACCAGGGGCAGTCTTTCGGGGTGGAACTGCCCAACTCCGTCGAATTGAGAGTGGTGGAGACAGAACCCGGCGTACGTGGTGATACCGCGACCGGCGCCACGAAACCGGCTACTCTGGAAACCGGTGCGGTGGTCCAAGTCCCCTTGTTTATCAACGTGGATGACGTTCTCATCGTTGATACCCGTACCGGCGACTACATCAAGCGGGCGTAATGCACCGGCATTTATCAAGGGTTCTAAAACTAATCGCAGGCGTTTGGGCTGGCTGGAGCGGAAGACTCGACAGCCAGCCTTTTGCTGTCACCAGTCAGGTACGTGGCGGTTTAAACTCCAAGTGGTACGGATATACTAGGGAATGTTTAAAAACAGGTAGATTTCTGGTAAGGGCAAAAACAAAGGGGGTTAGATGTGGTTGAAAGACCTGCGCAAAAGGGTAGCTTACTTGCAAGGCCTGATGGAGGGCATGCAACTGGGCGATACCAAAGAGGGCCGGGTGTTGACAGAGGTGGTAGGGGTCCTCAATGACGTGGCTGATACCTTGGTGGAACTTGGTGATAACCAAGCTGATCTGGAGTCCTACGTCGAGAGCATCGATGAGGACCTGAACGACCTGGAGGATGAAATTTTAGAAGGTACGGATGAGACTGAAGAGTATGTAGAGGTTGAGTGCCCTGAATGTCATGATACAGTGTGTTTCGACGCCGATATCCTGGAAGATGACGATGTGATCGAGGTGACCTGCCCCAACTGCGATACTGTGGTATTTGTGAACGATCAGGACTTCGAACTGGTGGAGGAGCCAGATACACTGGTAGCCGCCCCTGACGACGATCTTTAACTCTCAAAAAGTTGAACTCAACCCCGGTGCCTGCGATAGGCGCCGGGGTTTTTTCCTGCTTATTTTCATAAATTTGGTAAGTTACCCATATCTATATACAAGAGGAGGCGTGTCCGTCTTGGTGATGATCAAGCTACCTCCGGGAAACATCCCTGAGAATTCGGGTTTCCATGTAAGGATAAAAAACGAAATCTTGCCTCTTCTAGGGGGGGCGATGCAGAAGGCGGTTTCCGCCCTGCCGCTGTCCGTATTGGAGCAGGTAGAAGAAATCCGCCTGCGACAGGAGCGGCCACTAATCGTCCGGACTTCCGGCGGGGAGTTGACAGTTACCTCGGAAGGAGTTGTCAGTTATTCCCCCCAAGAGGGTTACATGGTTTCCGCCACAGACCTGGAGCGTACGGTGCAGCTGGTAACCCAGAGTTCTCTGTATGCGGTAGTAGATGAACTACGGCAGGGGTACCTGACGGTCAGGGGAGGTCATCGCATTGGCTTTGCTGGTGAAGCGGTATTGGAGAAAGGTAAGGTTAAGACGTTGAAGAATTTCGCCGGACTAAACATCCGGTTTGCCAGGGAAATGAAGGGTTGCGCGGACGGAGTATTGCCTTACCTGTTACGACCACAGGGTGATCGTCCTTACCATACCATGATCGTCTCCCCGCCCCGGGCCGGTAAGACTACCCTATTGAGGGACATTGTACGGCAGCTAAGCAACGGGATTCCTTCGATGAATTTCCCTGGGACCAACGTTGGAGTGGTGGATGAGCGCTCAGAGATTGCCGGGTGTTTCCGCGGGGTACCCCAGAACGACGTGGGGATCAGGACCGATGTGCTGGATGGCTGCCCTAAAGCTGAAGGGATGCTGATGCTCCTCAGGTCCATGGGCCCCCAGGTGATTGCCACCGATGAGATCGGGGGTGTGGAAGACGTGGCCGCCCTGGAAGAAATGCTTAATGCCGGAGTGGCTCTCCTGGTGACGGTACATGGCTCTCACCTGGGAGAGGTGGAAAACCGCCCCACCCTGAAGACGCTCGTCAGCCGGGGTGTTTTTGAACGGGTGGTGGTGCTGGGCCGGTCCCTGGGGGTAGGGACGGTAGAAGCGGTGCTGGATGGATGCACGCGGCGGAATATTTTACCATTGGCGATTAACGGATCAGGCCCGAGGAGGGGAGCCAGATGATCAGGCTGGTAGGGGCTGGGCTGGTGGTGGTGGCAGCAGGCTGGCTGGGGTTAGTCGTAGCAAATAACTACAGCAGGCGGCCCCAGCAACTGCGGGCATTGCGATCCGCCTTGACAATGCTGGAAACCGAAATCGTATACACTGCCACCCCTTTACCCGAGGCACTGGCCAGGGTGGCTCGCTGTACCAACCCGCCGGTGTCGAATCTCTTTTGGGGAACCCATGAGGCGCTGGGGGAAGGCCGGGGGTACACTGCGGCGGAGTCATGGGAGGTAGGCTTGGGGGGAATTGCCGGAGAGGCTTCTCTTTTACCCCAGGACCTGGAGGTTTTAAGGTCCTTCGGACACAGTCTCGGCTCTTCCGGTCCGGAAGACCAGGTCAGGCACCTGCAACTGGCCCGGGAGCAGTTAAAGCAACTGGAACTGGCGGCGGAGGTGGAGCGGGCAAAAAACGAACGCTTGTGGCGAACCATGGGATTTTTGGTTGGGTTGATGCTGGTACTGGTGCTTTACTAAACAGGAAGCAGGAGGCAGGAGGCAGGAGGCAGGAGGCAGGAAGGAGAGGGAACATGGGTATCGATGTAGGATTGGTTTTCAAGGTTGCCAGTATGGGCGTCACAATCACCATTTTGTACACTTTCTTAAAACAAGCCGGTAGGGACGAGTACGCTTTCATGACGCTGCTGGTTGGTGTAGCGGTAACACTTCTTTGGATAACGCCAGCCATCGCCAACTTTTTTAGCATTGTGCAGTCTGTTTTCAAATTGAACTAAAGTTAATACAGGTCACACTTCAGGCTGCAGGGGGGGAAAGGCGATGGAAATCTTCCAAATTGTGGCGATAGGCTTTGTGGCTTCCGTGATCATTGTGCTGATTCGTCAAAGTCACGCTGCTTCCTTAGCCACGTTACTCAGCATTTTGGTAGGGGTCGGTATCTTTACGGTGATGGTCCCGAAAATTGCCCTGGTGATGAATTTGCTCCAGGAGCTGTCCAATAGGGCTCATATCAACCAATTCTACCTGACTACACTCCTAAGGATTATTGGTATCGCTTACATCGCCGAGTTCGGTGCCCAGGTATGCCGGGATGCGGGAGAGAGCGCGGTGGCCAGCAGGGTTGAGTTTGCGGGCAAGGTGCTGATCATGGTATTGGCTGTCCCGATCATCGTCGCCATTTTGGAGACTATTCTCCGCATGCTGTCTTGAGGTGACAATTGATGAAAGAGAAGCTGTTGGTGCTGGCAATGGTCTTCTACGTCTGGTTACTAACGCCCGTAGCGGTTCAGGCGGGAGAGGAGGGGCTTAACCCGGAAGCCTTGGCCCTTAACCAGCTGGAGACACTGAACCTGCAGGACGTGGAGCAGTTCATCCGTGAGCTGGACAAAGAAGTGGGAGAGTATCTACCCGACCTGAGCATTCCTAAAGTCCTCGACGATATCAGGCATGGGCGGTTTAGTTTCGGTTTTGGCGACTTGTTAGGGGGATTAGGCCGTTACCTGTTCCGGGAGTTATTGACAAGTTCCTCCTTGTTGGGAAAGATTGTAATCCTGGCGGTTTTTTGCGCAGTGCTGAAGAACCTGCTGGCTGCCTTTGAACGGGGGACAACAGGGAAACTGGCCTATGGGGTTACCTACCTGGTGTTGATTACCCTGGCCTTAAGTTCATTTACAGTGGCCGTTAACACCGCGAAAGGCGCCATTGACCAGATGGTCTCCTTTGTTCAGTCCCTGTTGCCGGTATTGCTTACGCTGATGGTCGCTGCCGGAGGGCCTACCTCCGCGGCCCTGGTGCATCCCTTTGTGATGGGTTCTCTGGGCCTTTTGAGCACGCTCATCAGGAACCTTGTGTTCCCGTTAATCTACTTTTCCGTCATCCTGATCATGGTAAACCAGATCACTGAAAGGTTTCAGGTTTCCCGGCTATCAGACCTGTTCAAGCAAGCCTCCATGATTTTGTTGGGACTTTTCCTTACCATCTTTGTCGGGGCGCTAAGCCTTTACGGGGTCGCCGGTGCGGTTGCCGACGGGGTGGCCATGCGCACAGCCAAGTACCTGACAGGGGCTTTTATACCGGTGGTGGGGAAAATGCTTTCTGACGCGGTAGAGGCGGTGGTAGGGTCCTCTCTCCTGGCCACCAATGCCATCCATATCGTGGCCATGGTGGGGCTCTTTGCCATGGCTGCTTTTCCAGCCGTGAAGATCATCGCCCTGGTGGTGGTCTACAAGGTAGCAGGGGCACTGGTGCAGCCTTTCGGGGATTCCCAGATGTCAACGGCCCTGGATGCCATGGGAGGAGCCCTTACCATGGTCTTTGCGGCGGTGGCGGCAGTGGGGTTGATGTTCTTTATCGCGCTTAGTGCCATCGTGGGAATGGGGAACATGACGGTCATGCTGCGGTAAAATGTAATATCTGACGACCGACGACCGAACTGGGAGGTGGTGGTTGCTGGACTTAATTGGCGAAACGGTGCGCAACGTGGTAATTATAGTACTCCTGGCCGCGTTCATTGAAATGCTGCTTCCCGGGGAGGAGATGGGTCGGTACGTCCGGCTGGTGATGGGGCTATTCGTGATCATCGCCTTACTCCAGCCCGTGGTGGGGTTTTTGGACGGAGGACAAACCTTCGAGGTGTCTGCCTACAGCAACATACCAGCGGAAAGTGGTAGAGATTTAAGCAGTATTATTTCCCGGGGAGAAGACCTTCAGCGGCAAGGAAGGAAGATTGCCCTGGAAGAGTACCGCCAGCGCCTGGCTCGGCAGATCCAGGCAGTGGTACAACTGGTGCCGGGAGTGCGGAGAGCGGAAGTGGAGGTAGAGGTAGAAGAGGATACAGGGAGTCTGGGCGCCATTCTCCAGGTAACAGTGATGGTGGAATTGGGGGAGGGATCACCGGACACCCGGCCGCCTGCGGGAACCGTGGCTCCGGTTAAACCCGTGAAGATTGAGGTAAGCGACAACCAGCCCCAGGCCGGCGGGACAAAGCCGGAGTCAACCGGGGAGACGCGAGAGAATAACCATGATCCTGACAGGGTCAAACGCGAGGTGGTCGCTACCGTCAGTAACTTTTATAACATCCGGCCGGAGCAGGTGCAGGTAGTTGTAGTGACGGAGTAGCTGGGAGGTGTAAGGTTTGTTTGGTTTGAACCCATCCAGGCTGAAGAAAGGCCAAACGCTATGGGTGGTAGTCCTACTCCTCATGGGGATGGTCCTGTTGAGTGCCGGCAAGTTTTCCGGGGGCCTAAGCACTAATGTTTCACCCCAACCGGAGGCGACGGGAAAGCAGAATCAAGGAAACGGCTCGTTAGGATTGGAGATGGCCGCTGTAGAGACGATGTTGGAGCAGCGCCTGGTGAACATCCTGGGCCAGGTACAAGGGGTAGGGAACGTCTCGGTCAAAGTCTTTTTGGCCAGTGGGCCGAAGTACGAGTATGCCACTAACGTAAGCACCAACAAGCGTACGGTGGATGAAAAAGACCAGTCGGGGGGCAGCCGGGTAACTACAGAATACAATGATACCGGACAGCTGGTATTGGTGCAAACCGCCACGGGGGGCGGGGAGCGACCGGTTGTCACCAAAGAAACCACGCCGAAAGTCCAGGGGGTGCTGGTGGTGGCGGATGGGGCGGTCAACCCCCGTATCAAGGAGAGTTTGACCCGAGCCGTAGAAACCGCGCTGGATATCGAACCCCACAAGATTAATGTGATGCCCGGAAAGTAGGTGATTTGATTTGACCGTAATAACCAATAAACGAACTCTGCTGGCTCTACTGCTGTTACTGCTGGGTATTCTTTTCGTGTTGCTGGGCCTTCAAGAGAAGAAGGTTAGAGACGGAGTCCCACCCACCGAAAGCGCCTCAGCTACAGCCCGGGCGCCGGAGCAGGAGCCGTCAGCCGGTAATCAAACCGTTGCTGCCTCTAAGATGCCTGGGGTATCAACGGTACAGCCGAATATCATGGATTCGACTGCGGTCAATAGTAAGCAGGGGGACGACTTCTTCGTGGAATACCGCCTGGAGCGGGACCGCGTCCGGAGCCGCCAAACAACCTTACTGCGGGAAATCGTAGATAACCCCAACTCGGTGGCGGAAACCAGGCAAGAGGCCCAAAGGCAGTTGTTGGACATTACCAAGCGGATGGAGCAGGAGCTTGAGCTGGAAAACCTCATCGAGGCCAAGGGTTACCGGGAAGCTGTTTTGTTCATCCAGCCCTCCGGGGCAATAGTAGTGGTAAGGGCTGGGGAGCTTAAACAGGAGGACCAGGTTCGCATCGCGGACATGGTTTCCCGGGTAACCAACCAGCCCCTGGAGAACATTACCATCATCCCGAAGGTCTGAAACCGGAGGCGGGGAATATCCCGCCTCATTCCTGTCAGCTTACATTGTTAAAAAATCTGGCCTTTGGTATAATATAGAAGACTGGTCACTGAAAAGGAAAAAGTTACCGGGAATCAGCACCTGAAATCGCCTCCCGGGTCCCGGAACCTGGGGAATACCTACAATAAGCTGGAGGTGTGAGTTGTGGAAGAGAGAAACCTGATGGTGGAAAAACGCGGGGAGACAGATATCGGTAGTATCCGCATAGCTGATGAGGTGGTAGGAGTGATTGCCGGGCTGGCGGCCACGGAAGTCGAAGGGGTGGCCGGGATGAGCAGCGGGATAGCCGGGGGCATTGCCGAAATGCTGGGCAGGAAGAACCTTTCCCGAGGTGTGAAGGTAGAGGTCGGGGAGAAGGAGGCGGCCGTCGATCTGTTTATCATGGTGGACTTCGGGGTACGGATTCCCGATGTCGCCATGAAAATTCAACAGAATGTAAAGCGAGCTGTGGAGAGTATGACGGGCCTTGCAGTGGTGGAAGTCAATGTCCACGTCCAGGGTGTAGCCTTCCCTAACCCTGAGGGGGCGGACGAGGAACACAGGGTCAGGTAGGAAAGGAAGGATTGTCGATGAAGGTCTACGAGCGGGTATTGCTGATGGTTTACCCCCTGACTTGGGTAGGAGTTGCGCTGGTGGTGGTGATGGTGGCGGCGGGCTGGAATGTACCGCTGGACAACCTGCAAAAGGCACTGGCCACCACGGTTAACCGCTGGGGGTTGGGAGCCGGTGCCGCGGTGCTGCTTATCGTCGCTCTAAAGCTGTTCCTGGATAACTTCCGGCAACAAGCGGTGGTACAAGCTTTAGTGCGCCAGAACCCCATTGGAGAAGTGCGCATCACCTTGCCTGCGCTGGAAAACCTTGTGGTCAGGGGTGCCCACAGGGTAACGGGCGTCCGGGATGTCCGGCCACGAGTTAGAATTACCCCGGATGGAGTGGCGGTTTTTGTGCAGGCTTCAGTGACCCCGGAGTCAGAGATCCCTGAGGTGTCATCCGAACTGCAGCGGGCGATCAAGGAAAGCCTGGAGCGCACCGCGGGCATTGAGGTGTTGGAGGCCCGTATTCTCGTAGACGGTATCGGCCACGAAAGCAAGGGAAGAGTCGAATAAAAGGCGATGTTTATCACAGCGCTATGAAGAGGTGAAGGTCTTGGACTGGGAACACCTGTTAGAAAATGCCTGGCAGCACCACCGGGGGAAAGTAGTGGGGGTGGTAATCGGGCTGGTTTTCGGGCTCCTCACGGCTGCTCTGGGTTTCTGGAAGGCCCTGTTTATCGCCCTTTGCATAGTCATTGGCTATATTATCGGGAAACGGGTGGACGAGAACGCTGACTTTCGCGAGTTTTTGGGGAGAATATTCAAGGACAGGTGACCAAAGGAGGAGCTTGGTTGAGTAGGCGAGCGGCCAGGGAAAAAGCTTTTCAGATACTTTTCCAGATCGACGTGGGGCGGGCCCGGCCGTCAGAGGCCATCCAGGCAACCCTGGAAGAGGCGGGGCTGGATCAAAAGGGCAAAGAGTACATTGAAAGGGTTGTCCATGGAACCATCAGGCATTTGAATGAACTTGACGGGTACATCCGGCGGTTTGCTGTTGACTGGGAGGTAGGCCGGCTGGCTAACGTGGACCGGAGCCTCCTGCGTCTCGCTCTTTTTGAGATGCTTCACATGGACGATATCCCCCACACTGTTTCCATCAATGAAGCGGTCGAACTGTGCAAGATTTTCAATAGCGAGGAATCCAGCCGTTTTATCAACGGGCTGCTGGACCGGATGAAGCAGCAACTGGAATCAGGCCAAGATGGCCAGAGTTAAGGGTTTCGTAACACCTCAAGTGTTCCAAAAACACGTGGCAAAGCATCTTGCCTCCTGCTTCTTGAAAGTGCGGTGGTGGGGTTGAAGGTAATCCTGGGGTTGGACACCAGTTGCTACACCACATCAGTGGCGCTGGTAGACCAGGAGGGATCCCTGCTGGCTGATTACAGACAACTTCTGGCAGTGCCCCATGGTGAGAAGGGGCTGCAGCAGGCAGCCATGATATTTCAGCACCTGAAAAATCTTCCTCGCCAGTGGGAGGCCATGGGGAGAGAGTACCATCTCCGGCAGGTGGTAGGTGTATCGGCCTCTACCAGACCGCGCCCGGTGGCAGGGTCGTATATGCCGGTTTTTACCGTATCGGAAGGACAGGGGCGCATTCTAGCGGCAACGCTGGGGGTGCCTTTTTTCCCTACCAGCCATCAAGAAGGGCACATTATGGCTGGCCTCTGGTCATCCCGCACCAGTCTACCCGGCCGGTTCTGGGTCGTTCACCTTTCGGGAGGCACATCCGAACTGCTGCTGGTATCCCGCCAGGCAAACGAAGAAGTACTTTTTGCCAGTCAATTGGTGGGAGGTACCACCGACTTGCATGCGGGGCAGATGGTGGACAGGGTGGGGGTAACTTTGGGATTACCCTTCCCTGCTGGTCCTCACCTGGAAAAAATGGCAAGGGCCGGGGAAGGCACTTCCTTGCGCATTCCCTCCGCGGTACGGGGATACCAGTTCAGCTTTTCCGGCCCTGAGAGCCACGCCCGCCGCCTGATTGCAAGCGGAGCGGAGCCGGCAGAGGTAGCCAGGGCAGTGGAACTGTGTGTTGCTACCACCCTGGAAAAGGTGCTGCGCAAAGCAATTGGGGAACATGGGGTGCGGGACGTACTGGTGGTGGGCGGCGTGGCGGCAAACGAATTCATCCGACGGCGGCTGCAGGAACGCCTTGCTGCGCGTCCTGTATCTGCCCGGCTGTATTTTGCTGATCCCAAATACAGCGCCGATAACGCGGTGGGGGTAGCCCTGATAGGGTTAAAGCTGTTGAAGCGGCGAGGGTAGCCCCTTCTGCTACCCTGTTATTACCAACGACAGAAAGTAGGAAATGCGGGTATGAAAAGCGAAATAACCATGCAGCAAAGAGGCAAGGGGAGAGGGTTTGTTGAAGAACTTGGTACTGTCAAGGCTGATTGCTGCTGTATTGCTGCCCGCCTTTCTCATCGTGGCGCCTGGTATTGCCGGGGCTGGTGAAGTCCAGGGTAAAGCCACTGTTGCGCTGGTGCTGAATGAGGTCAATCTTGTGGGAGATGTGGACGCATTTATCGGACAGCACGGTCGGACCATGGTCCCTATCCGCCTGGTGGGCGAAGCACTGGGAAGTAAGGTGAAGTACCACCAGGACGACCGGAGGGTGCACATTCGTGGTGAGGGGCAAGAGATATCCCTTTGGGTTGAGAGTTCCACCGCGGAGGTCAATGGCAGAAAGGTCAAGCTGGATGCACCACCCGAGATCCGAGACGGCCGGGCGATGGTACCTCTCAGGTTTGTTGGTGAAAATATGGGTGCTAAGGTCGTATGGCGGGAAGCTGAGAGGGCTGTTTACATAGAAGTGCCATGGATACCTACTAAATTCAATTTCGCGGAGCCCCTGGCAGGTAAGGTTATTGTGCTGGACCCGGGCCATGGAAACATCATCCAGCCGGGAAACTGGTCCAACCCTGGCGCTGTGGGCAACCAGGGCACCGTTGAGCGGGACGTGGTGATGGATATTGCCCTGAGAGCCCGGGACATGCTCAAAGACCTGGGGGCGCGGGTGGTTCTCACCCGGGAAGGTGATACCACCATTAGCCTTGCCGAAAGAGCACAACTGGCTGAGCAGGAAGGTGCCGACGCTTTGGTTTCCATTCACGTTAACTCATCTACTGACCCGTCGTTGGCGGGGACCGCCACCTACTACTATCCCGGCAGCCCACCCCGGCGGGAGTGGGAGAGATTGGCCCGCAGCATTCAGGAGGAAGTAGTAAAATACTTAAATCGTCGTGACATTGGACTGGTGGAGGCTGATTTTACGGTGATCCGGAAGCCGAACATCCCTGCCGTCCTTTTAGAGACAGCTTTTATCTCTAACCCCGAAGAAGAGCGATTGCTGGCCGACCCAGGATTCCGGGAGCGGGCGGCCAAGGGCATCGTGGAAGGCATTACAAGGTACCTTGAAGCACCGGAAAGCCAGGTAGCGGTAAGATAAGCTTGTGAAAGATAAGATGTTAAGGCTGAGGAATCTGCGGATTGACCTCGACTTTTTTCTATGTCTTATCGCGACGGGGCCGCAGTCCAAATCGCTTTAACAGGGTCCACAAGCCAATGGAAGCCATTAAGAAGGCAACTGTGGCAAAGGCCAGGAAGTAGAACCCCAGTCCCAGGGAGATACCCACTCCTGAGACAGCCCAGACGCTGGAGGCTGTGGTAAGCCCCCGAATTGCTCCTGCCTTGTTCTCCTTCCAGATAAGCCCTGCCCCCAGAAAGCCAACCCCCGTAATGATGCCGACCGCTAACCGGGCCGGGTCGGAAACCCGCAAACCTCCCTCGTTAAAAACGGCCATTCCATAGGCTGAGATGATGGTCAGCATGGTGGAGGTAACACACACGAAGATATGGGTACGGACGCCTCCCGGCAGAGCCTTACGGGTGCGCCGCCAGCCCATAACCAGTCCGGTGACAAAGGCGGCCGTTAGGCGAAGTATTATTTCTCTTTCATTCAGCACAGGCATTCACCAAGAATTAGTACTTTCCAAAAAAAGTTTTTTTACAGAGGAATTTAACAATTTGTGTTAAATTACTTTATGTTATTAGACAAGTTTTAATTCGAGCGGAGCGGTAAGGTAATCAGATTTACGGAGGTCATCGTATGTCGTACCTGAAGTGCCAGGAGTGCAATAGCCTGTTCTATACGGCTACTTCCCTGGAGGGCGTTAGAGAGAAATGCTCTGCCTGCGGAAAAGGGATCCTGGTCGAGATCTCTAAAGAGGAATGGGACCGGTCAGAGCCTAATCAAGACACGGAGAAGGATTCGTTACAGGAGTAATCCCTCGTTCTTGACCGGGAGAGCCATTACAGGAACGTCTAAGAGAGAGAAATCTCGCGTGCATCAAAAGACGGACGAGAATTAAACCCGGGGTGTCCCCGGGTTTAATTGTGTTGGTGATACGTGATAGGGTACGTACGGGCTATACCTCTTCCGCCGCTTCCCGGGTAAAAGGAGCGGTCTCCTTCCTCTTTCCGGGTAGCAACAGGGCGAGTCCCAGCCCCGGCAGGGCCAGCAGGTTGATGGCCAGCAGCGCGCCCGGCTCCAGCCAGCGGTCAGCAACCAGACCCAACAGCATCATTCCTATACCACCCATGCCGATGCCGAACCCTGTCATGAAACCGGAGGCTACCCCGATGTTTCTGGGAAGCAGCTGCTGCCCCAGAACAATGGTGACGGCAAAAGTGGAGATGAGCACTCCGCCGATTAGAGCAACTAACACCATGGTGGCAACCCCCTCCGAATGACGGAAAAGATAAATCAGAGGAAGCATGAGCCCCATGGAGCCGGTAATAGCGTTTTTCGGGCCGATACGATCTGCTATCCATCCACCGAAAAGGGTCCCCACGGCGCCGGAGATCAAGAAGAGGAACAGCATGGTGGTAGCCAGGGCCGGTTCGGCTCCAAGGTAGCTCTGGTAATACATCGGAATGTAGTAGGTCAGCCCGGCATGGATCCACGACCGCATTGTTACCACCGCGACCAGTAATACCAGCCCTATGTAGTTGTTTTCCGGCAGGTTTTCCTCGGGCGGGGTTTTACCGGCAGGGGTTTGTGCGGTTTTAAGGCCGGCGGTGGCAAGTTGCCTTGCCTGGCGGAACATGGGTATAGAGAACCACAGCAGTGCCGCTGTCAGTCCACCAATCGGGACCATACCGGCCGCGCCCGGGAGACCCGTGATCATCAGGAATAACCCAGCCAGCACCGGACCCAACCCAATACCGATGTTTCCCCCGATGGAGAATACAGCCATGGAACTGCCTCGCTGCTGCCCGCTGGCATAATAAGCCGTCTTGGAGGCTTCGGGGTGGTACGCGGCTATACCCAGTCCACTCATCAGCACTGCCAGCAGCAATACCGGGAAATTGGGGCTAAGGCCGGCCAGGGCCATACCGAGGCCGGCGATGAAACAACCCGCGGGAAGGATCCAGAGGTTGTCGCGCCGGTCGCTCCACAGGCCAAAAAAGGGTTGGACGATGGAAGAACTCAAATTGGATACGGCCACCATCACTCCAACCTGAACATAGGAAAGTTTAAAAAGCTCCTTGAAATATGGAGTGAAGACCGGCAGGATTCCCTGGTTTAGGTCTGTGACGAGGTGGCCAAGGCTTAACAGCAATAACGCGCGGATATTCATGTTGCACTCCTTTGAAAACGCTTTTCATTTTACCTTTTTATTCAAAATAAATTGTCCGGCCGGGTGCCAAATCAAGTCCATATGATATGATAACTCTTCATTAATCACGATGTCAACAAAATTTCCCTCAAGCAAACTTTCAAACTTTTATGACCCGAGAAGCAGGAATAGCAAAACTTCTTACGAATTATTAAAAATTGTGTTATAGTATTTAGTGCATACTTGTACAAGAAGGAGGGGTAAGTGAGTCGTGTACCGGATTCTAACTAAAAAGATCTTTTCACCCACCATCAAGCTCTTCGAGATCGAAGCTCCCATGGTGGCGGCTAAGGCCCAGGCGGGACAGTTTATCATCCTCCGGGTCAACGAGCAGGGTGAGCGCATCCCCCTGACCATTGCCGATTATAACCGGGAACGCGGGACCATTACCGTTATATTCCAGGAGGCTGGAGCTACCACCCAGGAGCTGGGCTGTCTTGAAACCGGCGAAGGGGTGCTGGACTTCGTGGGCCCGCTAGGAGTACCTTCGGAAATAGAGAACTACGGCCGGGTGGTCTGTGTCGGCGGCGGGATTGGTGTTGCCCCCGTGCATCCCATTGCCAGGGCTTTAAAAGAAGCGGGCAATGAGGTGATTTCCATCATTGGCGCCAGGACCAAGGAACTGCTTTTCTGGGAAGAGGAGATGCGGGCGGTAAGCAGCGAGCTGCTAGTGTCTACCGACGACGGTTCCTACAGCCACAAGGGGTTTGTTACCGACCTGCTGAAGCAGGTTATCGAGGAAAGGGGTAATGTATCCCATGTATGGGGGATTGGCCCCCTGCCGATGATGCGGGCGGTAGCCAGAACCACTCAGCCCTATGAGATCAAGACCATTGTCAGCATGAACCCCATCATGGTGGATGGGACGGGCATGTGCGGCGCCTGCCGGGTAAGCGTGGGTAACGAGACCAAGTTTGCCTGCGTGGATGGGCCGGAGTTTGACGGCCATCTGGTGGACTGGGATTTAGCTACGCGCCGGTTGGCCATGTTCAAGGATAAAGAACAACAGGCCCTGGCAGCTAGGAGTTGCGGTTGTGGAGGTGGTTGCGGATGCCATTAGTAACCGAAAAGAACCCGATGCCTTCCCAGGATGCTGCCGTTCGCAGAAAGAATTTCAATGAAGTCGCCCTGGGGTACAGTGAGGAAGCCGCCCTAGCGGAGGCAGCGCGCTGTATCCAGTGTGCCAAGCCCAACTGTCAAAAAGGGTGCCCGGTGGAGGTGCCGATTAAAGAGTTTATCAGCCTTGTCCAGAAAAAGGACTTCGCGGGCGCTATTAGTAAAATCAAAGAAAAAAATAACCTGCCGGCTATCTGCGGTAGGGTTTGCCCGCAGGAAAGCCAGTGCGAGAAATACTGTAACATTGGTAAGAAGGCCGAGCCGGTGGGTATTGGACGACTGGAACGGTTTGCGGCTGATTGGGAATTGGCGCAGGGGGTCAAGGCGCCGGAGATCGAGGCCAGTACCGGTAAAAAGGTGGCCGTTATCGGCGCCGGACCGGCAGGTCTCACCTGTGCCGCGGACCTGGCCAAGATGGGGCACCAGGTAACGGTATTCGAAGCCTTGCACGTGGCGGGCGGGGTGTTGATGTACGGTATTCCGGAATTCCGTCTGCCCAAGAGGATCGTGCAGACCGAGATCGACACCATTCGCAAAATGGGCGTTGATATCCAGGTTAACGCGGTAGTGGGTAAGGTCACCAGTGTGGACGAATTGATGGAACAGGGTTATGACGCCGTGTTTATCGGTACCGGCGCCGGTCTGCCCTACTTCATGAATATCCCTGGAGAGAACCTCATCGGGGTTTACTCCGCCAATGAGTTTCTTACCCGGACCAACTTGATGAAGGCCTACGATTTTCCCAACAATGCTACCCCGATCAATGTTGGTAGACGGGTGGCGGTAATCGGAGCCGGTAACGTGGCCATGGATGGCGCCCGTACAGCGTTGCGCCTGGGAGCGGAAGAATCCTACATCGTATACCGCCGTTCCGCCGAGGAGATGCCGGCGCGTCACGAAGAAGTGGAGCATGCGGAAGAGGAAGGCGTGATCTTCAAGCTTCTAACCAGCCCCATCGAGTTTCATGGGGACGATCAAGGCCGGGTTGTGGGCATGACCTGCGTGAGGTTTGAACTGGGTGAACCGGATGCCTCCGGTCGCCGCAGTCCGGTACGTATCCCGGGTTCTGAATTCTACATGGAGATCGATACAGTGGTGATGGCGATCGGGCAGGGCCCAAACCCGCTGGTGCTGCGAACCACCCCTGGCCTGGAGCTTAACAGGCGGGGCAACATCGTGGCTGATGAGGAAACTGGCGCTACTTCCAAGCCTGGAGTGTTTGCCGGAGGGGATATCGTTACCGGCGCCGCAACGGTGATCTTGGCTATGGGTGCGGGCAAGAAGGCTGCCCGGGCTATTGACGAGTACTTGAAACAAAAATAGGTTGCCGGCTGGGATAAAAGGGGCTGGGCGATTAGTCCCAGCCCCTGATTCTCGCTGTACATTACGCCGGCTATTTTGTATGTTAGTATAATCACGCGGATATTTTTGGGACATTAGAGGAGATTTATGGAATACTACCGTGCAGTAAAGAAATTAACAAGGAGGGAAAAGAAATGGCAAACCTGATTGACGGTAAGGCGGTGGCAAAGCAGATCAAGGAGGAATTGATCTCCGAGGTCAGTCAACTGAGGGAGGAAGGGATCTTTCCCAAATTAGCGGTGGTGCTGGTAGGTGATGATCCCGCTTCAGTGGTGTATGCCCGTTCCAAAGAGAAAGCGGCCTCAGGAGTTGGCATCGATTACGAACTGTTTGCCCTGCCGGCGGATACCCCGGAAGAGGATGTGCTGGCCCTGATTGAACGTTTAAACAAGGATACCTCCGTCCATGGGATCATGGTAGAACTGCCCTTGCCCAAGCACATCTCCAAGGAAAAGGTGATGGGCGCCGTATCCCCAGTTAAAGACGTTGACGGGGTACACCCGATTAACCGGGGCTACATCCTTAGCGGTGAAGAGGGACTCTTCCCGGCTACGCCTCAAAGCTGTGTGGAAATTATGCTGCGAACCGGCGTGCAACTCCAGGGCAAGCATGCGGTCATCGTGGGCCGGGGAGAAACAGTGGGCAAACCGCTGGTATTCTTACTCCTGAAACATAACCCCACCATTACCGTTTGCCATTCCCGTACCCCAGACCTGGGCTACTTTACCCGGCAGGCGGATATCCTGATCGCCGCGGTGGGTAAGGCTAAAATGATCAAGGCCGATATGGTGAAGCCAGGAGCTATCGTGGTTGACGCAGGCATCAATGAAGTGGAGGGCGGCGGCATTTGCGGCGACGTGGACTTCGATAACGTGAAGGAAGTTGCCGGCGCCATTACCCCTGTACCTGGCGGTGTGGGCTCCTTGACTACCCAATTGATCTTTAAAAACGTTCTCAAAGGTCTGAAGATGCAGCTCGGAAAAAACTAGGGGTTGACCACTTCGTGACCAGTTGCCAGCGGTTGCTGGCGCGGCTTAAAAAGACTATGATATGAGGGGAGGCAATCAGAAAATGAGTGAGGTATGGGATTGGTCATTCAGGAAAGTTGTGGAGGTATCCGCTTCCGATTCCCCGACCCCTGGTGGGGGCAGCGTATCCGCGCTGGTAGCCAGCCTGGGTGTGGCCATGGTGGCAATGGTCGGCAACCTTACCTTGGGTAAGGAGAAGTATAAGGACGTGGAACCTGAGGTGAAAGAGATCCTGGACAAGGCGTACGGTATCATTGGCCGGCTGGAGCAGTTGGTGGATCAAGATATCGCCGAATTCGGGAATTTCATGAAGGTGCTCAAGATGCCTAAAGACACGGACGAAGAAAAAGCGTTGAGGCAGGCCCGGATGCAGGAAGCACTGAAGAGCGCTACCGATACGCCTTTGGAAATTGCCTCTACCTGCCTTGAGGCGGTAAAACTGGCCGAGCAGCTTTCCAAGATCGGTAACAAGGGAGCGATCAGCGACGTGGGTGTTGCCGCCTATGTGGCCGAAGCCGCCCTGAACAGCGCACTGTTGAGCGTGGACATCAACCTCCCGGGTATCAAGGACGCGGACTATGTGGCCAGGGCATCCGCCGAAAGAGCGCGCCTGGTCAACGAAGCACTTGCTCTTAAAGAACAGGCGGTTGCCAAAGTCCAGGAACGCCTAAAATGAGCCGCTTCGTTTCCTCTCCCCGCATCCTTACCGTCAAGGAGTTGACAGGGTTCCTCAAGGAATTGCTGGAGGGAAACCAGGCGTTGCAGAACGTGTGGGTGAGAGGCGAAGTTTCCAACTGCCGCCTACCCTCTTCGGGGCATATGTACTTTACCTTGAAGGATGAAAGCGCCTCAATTCGATGCGTAATGTTCAGGTCCCAGGTGTCCCGGCTGATCTTTCGCCTTGAGGACGGCCTCCAGGTGCTGGCTCGGGGGTATGTTTCTCTTTATGAGCGGGACGGGCAGTACCAGCTTTATGTGCAGGAACTGCAGCCCGCCGGGGTGGGTGACCTGCACCTGGCGTTCCAGCAATTGAAGGTTAAGCTGGAAAGGGAGGGGCTGTTTAACCCTGCCCATAAATCACCAATACCGGTTCTGCCGCGCAGAATCGGTATTGTTACTTCTCCTACCGGGGCTGCTATCCGGGATCTCATCACCATTATCACCAGGCGGTGCCCGGGGGTGGAACTGGTGGTGGCGCCTGCCGCCGTGCAGGGGGACGCGGCGCCTGCCGAGATCTGCTTGGCCATGGACCGGTTAAACCGGTTTGGTGGAGTGGATGTGATCATCGTGGGCCGCGGTGGGGGGTCGCTGGAAGAATTATGGGCGTTTAACACGGAGCCGGTCGCCCGGGCTATCTTCGCCTCCCGCATCCCGGTTATTTCCGCGGTAGGCCACGAAACCGACTTCACCATTGCCGATTTCGTGGCTGACCTGCGGGCGCCGACCCCTTCCGCGGCTGCGGAACTGGTGGTTCCCCTGAAGGCGGAACTGTACCGCCGGCTGGGGGAACTAAGCTTACGCCTGGAGCAGGGGATCACGCGGCGATTGGAAGCCAACAGGGCGAAGCTGGGCTACCTCAGCCAGAGTTGGGCCTTGACTCGCCCGGAAAGCCGGTTGAACCAGTTGCGACAGTACATTGACACGCTCTCCCGCCAGGTGCATTCCTTGGTACAGGGTCAGCGGCAGGAGAGGCATGCACGGCTGGCAGAGCTGGCGGGTAGGCTGGAGGTCTTAAGTCCCTTGGGTATCCTGCAGCGGGGGTATGCCCTTTGCCGGACGGAGTCGGGGGCGGTGATCCGGGAGTATGGACAGGTGGCGCCCGGGCAACGGGTCGACGTGGTCCTTGCGAGAGGGAGCCTACTGTGTAGGGTTGAGGAGCAAAGGGGGGAACACGGGTGGCAGCTGGCAAGAAGGCAAAACCGGGACGGGAAGCATTGAATTTTGAGGAGGCCCTCGCCCGGTTGGAAACAGTGGTGAGAACCCTGGAATCCGGCGAATTGAGTCTCGAAGACGCCCTGCAGCAGTTTGAACTCGGTATCGGCCTGACACGCATCTGCAACGAGCACTTAAATAAGGCGGAAAACAGGATCAGGGTGCTCATGGATACGGAGGATGGGAGACTGGTGACGGAGCCTTTTAAATGGAATCAGGAAAGCGGTGGAAAAGATTAATGGACCTCGAAACGTACCTGAGTTCACGGTTGGCCTTGGTTAACCATGCCTTGGAACGGTTGATCCCCTCCGGAGAAGCATACCCCCAGGTGATCCACCAGGCGATGCGTTACAGTACCTTTGCCGGCGGTAAACGGCTACGACCCATTCTGACCCTGGCGGCAGCGGAAGCGGTCGGTGGCGACCCGGAGCGGGCGCTGCCTACTGCTTGCGCACTGGAAATGATTCACACCTATTCCCTTATTCACGACGATCTGCCGGCGATGGACAACGATGACTTTCGCCGGGGTATCCCGACTTGCCACAAGGCATACGGAGAGGCGATGGCTATTTTAGCCGGAGATGCCCTGTTGACCCGCGCCTTCGAAGTACTGTCCGGTAACGCTGAACTGCCGGGGGTATCCCCGGAGGTGGCATTGAGGGTAATCCGTGAGGTAGCCGAAGCGGCGGGCAGTTTAGGCCTGATTGCCGGGCAGGTGGTGGACATTCAATCCGAGGGTGTGCCCGTTTCAACGGAGACCCTTCGCTACATTCATGAACACAAAACCGGGGTGTTGTTTAAGACGGCAGTGCGCTCCGGTGCTCTGATCTCCATGGCCAGCGAAAAAAAACTGGTAGCCCTTACGGATTACGCGGGATATTTGGGGTTGGCGTTTCAAATCACTGATGATATACTTGACGTAGAAGGGACCATTGAAAAACTTGGCAAAAGCGTGGGCAGCGATGAAAAAAAACTAAAAGCAACCTATCCGGCCCTTTTTGGGCTGGCCAGATCAAAGGAACTCGCGGGAGAGGCTGTTGCCCAGGCCATCTCCAGTCTGGAAGGTCTGGGAGCCCCGGCGGAGCCGTTAAGGGAGATGGCCAGATACCTCCTGGCCCGCGACCACTAAACCAGAAATCAAAGGTCAGAAAACAGCGTTTCCGGGGAGTTAGAGATGTTAGGAGCAAGCGCGGCTAAAGGAAGGTATAGCGAAAACCGCGGCCCATACAGGTGTACTAAAGCGGGTAGCGGTTCTTAGCGGCTTCTTTTGGCCTTTTTCGTCATTTGCGTGAACCGGGTTTCCGTGTTATAATACTTTTCCGGTTACAAAAGACGGGTGGGTGGTGCAGTATTCTAGTCGGCACGGCCAACTTTGAAGGCGGGCCTAAAAATCCGTCAAGGGCACAGCGATGAAGTTCCTGGTGCTGGCTGCCGACGCCCAGTCGGGGGCTGGTGCTGGGAGTTAAGGGGGTGGGGCGATCTACAATGGCATGTAGGCGTTGACCCCGCCCCCGTGGAGACCCAAGTGTGTGGTTGGCCCTATGCGCAAGGATAGGGGGCTATGGCTTGGGATATAAACCTGCATGTCGGTACAAAAGGGTGCTGGCTGCAGCGTAGCCTGCCTTGAGTGGGAATGGTGGATGTAGGTGTTCATGCCCGCAGGTGCTATGGCCATAGCCTTGCGCGCGTGCTACTTGAAACCATTACTGCAAAAGAGGCTAGAGGTTGGTTAGTGCCGCCGAGGAAAACTCCTAGTCTGTTTACCAACGGTAAGGCTTACCGGGGATTAAAGTGTGCGCTTAGTGGTAATCTAGTCCTGCCGGCGGCGACGCGGCGGAGCCGCCCTTAAAGGGAAACCACCAGTACGGCGACGACTGGCGGGCGACTGGGAAAACCAACTGGACCTATGCCACAACATTTACCTGGTAAGCTGCCACCCACCCATATTAATGACCAGTTGCTGCTAGTGACTGGTTCCGTTTCATGGGATCTACATACGAAAGAGGAACGCAGCCACGCGGCCTGAACATATTTGAACTTTAGTATATCTCTTTCTGACGAGCGTTATACTATGATATGCAGTAAACTTGAACCACCGCAGGGTATCGGTTAATTCTAGTAACTAGTCACCAGCACTAGTTACTAGATCGAGGTGAACCTTATTGGGGAAAAATAACCGGGGTGCTTGGAAAAATGCATTGCTGGTAGCCTTCGGGACTTTTTTTTTAGCGGTTGTCATCAGCCTGGGGTCCCAGTACCTTCTCGGCAAATTAACATCTCTTATTTTATCATTTGTCCTCCTGATGGCCATTATTCTCACCGGCATTATTTTTGATATCATTGGGGTAGCGGCGGCGGTCGCCGACGAGGCCCCGTTTCATGCCAGGGCGGCAAAACGTCTCAACGGGGCCTCTCAAAGCATTCTCCTGGTGAGAAACGCTGACCGGGTTGCTAATTTTTGTAACGATGTGGTGGGGGACGTGGCGGGCACCCTCAGTGGGGCCATTGGCGCTGCCATCGCTTTACGGTTGGCCTTTAGCCAACCCGGCGCTTATGAATTGCTGGCCGTAACCACCATGGCGGGAGTTGTCGCTGCTGTAACGGTAGGCGGTAAGGCCTTGGGTAAGAGTATGGCTATCAACCAGGCGGTCCAAATTGTCTGGAGGGTGAGCCTAATCCTGGCCTGGCTGGAAAATTCGCTGGGTATTCGCCTACTGGCGGGGTTACCTAAAAAGGGGAGACGATGAGATGCTGGAGAGGATTAATGAACCTGGTGACCTGCGGAACATGTCGCTAAAAGAACTTGAGGAGCTTGCCGCCGAAATCAGGTCAGTGATAATCACCACCGTTTCCCGCACCGGCGGGCACCTGGCACCGAGCCTGGGAGTTGTGGAGCTTACACTGGCGCTCCATACGGTATTTGACTCGCCTAGGGATAAAATTATTTGGGACGTTGGGCACCAGTGTTATGCCCATAAATTGATTACCGGCAGGCGGGGAGCGTTTCATAGCCTGCGCCAGTATGGGGGGCTCAGCGGGTTTCCCAAGCGTGAAGAGAGCCCGCATGACTCGTTTGATACAGGTCACAGCAGCACCTCGGTGTCCGCCGCGGTTGGGATGGCCCTGGCCCGGGATCTGGCCGGGGGCGACCACCATATCGTGGCGGTGATTGGTGACGGGGCTCTGACCGGCGGCATGGCCTTTGAAGCGCTAAATCATGCCGGCCACCAGGGTACGGACCTGATTGTGGTGTTAAACGATAATGAAATGTCCATATCAAATAATGTAGGTGCGTTATCCGGCTACCTGTCCCGCATTCGTACTGACCCTAAGTATTTCAAAGGTAAAGAAGAGATTGAGAACCTCCTGCGCAAATTGCCGGCCATTGGACCGAGGGTGGTTAAGGCGGCGGAGAGACTCAAGGATACCGTCAAGTACCTGGTGGTTCCCGGGATGCTTTTCGAGGAACTGGGTTTCACTTACCTGGGACCTATTGATGGCCATAACATTCCGGCCGTGAAGACCGTCCTGGCCAGTGCCAAAGCTACCAGAGGGCCGGTGCTGGTACATGTAATCACCAAAAAAGGCAAGGGGTACGGCCCGGCGGAAGAAAATCCTGATACCTTTCATGGCGTGGGGTCCTTTGACGTGGCTTCCGGTAAGCCGGTTAAACAGGCTGGGCCACCAACCTATACCCAGGTGTTTGGCGAAACCCTGGTTCGCCTTGGGGAACAGGACCGGCAAGTGGTGGCCATCACCGCTGCTATGCCGAGTGGCACCGGCTTGACCGAATTTGCCCGGCGTTTTCCTAACAGGTTTTTTGACGTGGGTATTGCCGAGCAGCATGCAGTGACCCTGGCCGCCGGGTTGGCGGCGAGCGGATTCCGACCGGTGGTGGCTATTTACTCCACCTTCCTGCAACGGGCCTTTGACCAGGTGGTGCATGATGTCTGCATGCAGGACCTGCCGGTGGTATTTGCCCTCGACCGGGCGGGAATTGTTGGAGATGATGGGGAAACCCATCAGGGCCTTTTCGACCTGGGCTACCTGCGTCCTATTCCGAACCTGTCGCTGATGGTCCCAAAGGATGAAACGGAATTACAACATATGCTATTTACTGCTTTAAGTCATAACGGACCGGTGGCGCTTCGTTATCCCCGGGGCGCCGGGGTGGGGGTACCGGCATCTCCCCGCTTTAAATCCCTACCATGGGGAAGGGCCGAGTTGCTCCGGGAGGGAAGTGATGTGGCTATTCTGGCGGTAGGCCCCCTGGTGTATGAGGCTCTGCAGGCCGCAGAGCAATTGACGGCCAGGGGAATACAGGCAGCGGTAGTGAACATGCGCTTCGTTAAGCCGTTGGATGAGCAGTTGCTCCTGGACATTGCCGTGCGTTGCAGACGGGTGGTTACGGTAGAAGAAAATATGCTCGCCGGGGGCTTCGGCTCCTCGGTGCTGGAAGTATTGGCCAGGGAAAAGCTAACCGTCGAGGTTACCAGCCTGGGGATAGGGGATACCTTTGTAGAACACGGTAAACAAGATTTGTTGCGGGCCAAATATGGCTTGTCGGCTGACCGGATTGTTCAAGCAGCTGTTGACCGTTTGGAGCGAAAGAGCGTGCCCAGGAGAAGCAGGGCGTGAAGGGCGACGTGACTGGTGACTAGTATTAGTGACTGGTGACTAGTGACTAGAAAGTTAGCGGAGCCACGGGGAAGGTTCGATCGTCCCCGAAGCCTATCGAAGCATAGTTGGGGACATTCCTGTCCAAAAAGACCAGCCCGGGCTTCAGCAGGTGTGTCCCCATTCCTTAATCGGGGAGACGATGGAACCGTCCCCATAGCGTAGCGGGCATCCGGGATCTGCTGAAAATAGGGTTCCCGGATGCTTTTGGTGTAGCAAACCTGTCGTCGTATTGTTCCAGGAGGAATGTAATGACTGTGAGTAAGAAAAAGAGGCTTGATGTCCTACTGGTCGAGAAGGGCCTGTTCCCTAGTAGGGAGAAAGCCAGGGCGGCGGTGATGGCAGGCCAAGTGCTGGTAGCAGGGAACAAAGTGGAGAAACCCGGGACCTCCGTACTCGAAGAGGCTGACCTCCGTTTGCTGCAGGAAGCGGTTCCTTTTGTCAGCCGGGGTGGCCTTAAACTGGAAAAGGCAGTCCACTCCTTTGGCCTCGACTTGCAGGGAAAGACTGTCCTGGATGTGGGAGCTTCTACCGGCGGCTTTACCGACTGTGCCCTCAAGCATGGAGCCGCCAAGGTATACGCCATAGATGTGGGTTACGGACAATTAGCGTGGGAATTACGTAAGGATTCCCGTGTAGTAAGTTTGGAACGCACCAATATTCGTTACCTCACTCCCGAACAATTGGGCGACCGGGCAGATGTAGCCACTATAGACGTATCATTCATTTCGCTCACGAAGGTACTCCCTGCTGTGTTGGGGCTTGTTTCTGAGGAAGGGATCATCGTCGCTCTTATTAAGCCCCAGTTTGAGGCTGGAAAGGAACTGGTGGAAAAAAAAGGAGTAGTACGGGATCCTGGCGTACACCGGGAGGTTCTCCTACGGGTGCTTCGTTTTGCGGGGGAGTTGGGTCTTGTGGTAACCAACCTGGCTTATTCACCCATCCGTGGCCCGGAGGGGAATATTGAGTACCTGGCGGAACTTCAACGGAACCCAAGTGGACAGCCTACCGGAGAACTTTCTGAGAAAGTAAGTATCCTGGTGGAAGAAGCACACCTGAACTTGCAGAATTAGTGGAGGATTCAGTATGACCAAAATGTAGCGGTCATTATGGACGATTGTCACATCCGGAAGACGAATGCAGCCGCATTACCGGAAAAATAGTTTACAAACGGAAGTTAAGAACCGCAACACCTGAGTAAATGAAAATGCTTATCAATTAAAGATAGGTACTTGTCGAGACAAACGAAGGTTTTTTAAAAACCGTGTCGAATAAATATATATCAAGGTACTCATCAATGATGACCATCATTTGGCAGCAGTGAAGGACTATATCTAGGGCGAAGTGTGTTCTCTAAGCCACCCTAGCTGCTCATCAATGATGACCAAGTGATGGCAAAGGGGGGATGCTGTGCCTATAGTGTGAAGGTTTCCCGTAGCTGGAATTGAGAACATGAAAGAAGAGGAGGACTATTCGCGTGCAGGAAGTTCAACTGACATTGGTCCACTGGATTTATGTGGCCATGGTGCTGGTAGTTATTGCTACCATGGCGCTCAGGCGGGACACGGTGCTGCCGTGTATTGTCGGTTTATTTGTGATCGGCCTGGCTTACAGCGGCAGCCTGGTTAAAACCATTCAAATCATGTTCAACGCGCTAACCGCTGCCGGTGCCGAATTTATCGGTATTATTACAGTCATTTCTCTCGTGGTAGCCATGTCTAAGGCCATGACCGATGTGGGTACCGACTACCTGATAATGCGGCCCGCAGCTAAGCTGATGGTGAATGCCAATGTGGCCTTCTTTGTCCTGGGTATCGCGATGATGATTGTTGCCTGGTTCGTTTGGCCATCCCCTGCGGTGGCGCTGATTGGCGCCTTGTTACTTCCGGTTGCGGTGCGGGCCGGACTGCCGGTCATCGGAGCAGCTATGGCCATGAACCTTTTCGGTCACGGTATTGCCCTATCCAGTGACTGGATTATCCAGGGTGCACCGAAGCTTACCGCCCAGTTCGCCGGCCTGCCCGATGCGAGCGGCGTGACCGGTCCTGGCGCCCCGTTATTCTTTACCATGGCTATTGTCACCATCGGTACAGCCTTCTACATGCTGAGGAAAGATATGGCCAAGAACAAATCCAAAGTAGATGCTGAAGTACTGGCCTACCAGCAAGCCGCCGCTTCGGCCGAAGTTCGGAAGCTAAGTTCTGTGGCTTATGTATCCGCCATTCTGATTCCGCTGGTTTTCATCATTGACGTTATTGCCATGCTTCGCCTGGATCTAAAGGGTGGGGATGCGACCGCGCTGATCGGTGGTACCGCCCTGGCCATGATGGCCCTGATGGCCTTCGGCGAATTCAAGGGTGAGGCGCTGGAAAAAGTGACTGATTACGTTAGAGACGGCTTTATGTTCGGCATTAAGGTGTTTGCTCCGGTGATTGTCATCGGCGGTTTCTTCTTCCTTGGTTCCGAAGGCACCGCCAAGGCTATCCTGGGGGAAAACGCCACTGGTCTGCTGTCTGACCTCGGCAACGCCCTGGCTGCTGCTGTTCCCCTGAGCAAGGCGCCGGTAGCATTGATCCAGATGATTGTCGGCGGGATTACCGGTCTGGATGGATCCGGCTTCTCCGGGTTACCGCTGGTCGGTTCCCTGGCTCAGACTTTCGGGCCCTCCATTGACGGTAACGTGGGCGTGCTGGCTGCCCTTGGCCAGATTTCTGCCGTGTGGGTCGGTGGCGGTACGGTTGTTCCCTGGGGCCTGATCCCGGTAGCGGCCATCGCTGGAGTCGAACCCATGGAACTGGCGCGCCGAAATTTCATCCCGGTTATGTTAGGCCTCCTGGTTACCACTATCGTCGCCATCGTTCTCTTATAACTCCAGAAGTTGTTTGGGCCTCCGCGAATTGCGGGGGCCTCACCTTTTTTCAGATTATGTTTGACCAGGCCGGGGTAATTTGTTACCAGGAAAAAGGAGATTATCGTGTGGGCGTAGAAATAAGCGTCAGTCGTGAAATAGTGGCGTATTTCAAGATTAGGAATCATGATTTAAAACGGTAGCATCATTGTCTCCGGTAGAAGACAGCCGCTTGATGCGGCACTAGTAGCAAAGTCCCGCCTACTGCAAAAAAGGGTGAAAGTACCACGGCCCTGCGGACTCTTGAATCGTTACATTAGTGAGGTGACGGCGGTGTGGCCAGTCGACTACGCCGTTTTAGGTGTCATAATATCAACTTTTTTGTTTTATAATACCACTAAATCTTGGCGTCAACGGCGATTGCTGACAAAAATAGACCTGCTAACCAAGACTGAGAAACAGGTCTGGGAGCGGCTGCATGATGAGGGTTACCATCTTATGGATATACACCGGCGGGTACCGGTGACTACCATTCTTGACGGGCGGTGGTATACCCATACTCTCCAGGCCGATCTGGTGGTGCGGCGGGAACGCCGTACCATGGTCGTGAAGGTGCGGCGAGGGGGTAAACAGGCGCAGGGCAAGAGACGGGATGGCGAGTCCCGGCGACAGCTATTAGAGTACTACCTGGCGTACAGGCCGGACGGGCTGATGCTGGTTGATATCTCTGGTGACCGTATTCGCCAGGTCTCTTTCGAGGTGAGGCCGAAACCAGTCAAAGGAAGTGGGGTTTACTGGTGGGTTATATTATCTGCCATGGGGGGAATACTGGTTAGCTGGCTTCTTTTAAGAGCATTTTAACAGCGATTTGAGTTGCGTTTCTTAGTCTAGGAACGGACTAATAAAAATGCCAGAAAAGAATATAGCGTATTCAGAAGACGTCAGCTACAGGAAGCCTGAAGCAGGAAAAAGAATAAGGGAGTTGGTGAAACCAATTCCGATAAAAAATCTTACATCTTGCATCCTGCTTCTTGCTTCTTGAACGGAGGTATATATGCAGAGAATAGGCCTCATCATCAACCTGGAGAAACCACAGGCGGTTGAGGTAACCCGGGAACTGTTGGCCTGGTTCGAGAACCGCCGGGTGACAGTAAAAATGCCCCATCACAATGCGAGAGCACTTGGAAAGGAAGAACTCGGCCTGGACGAAGGGGAAGTCCCCGGGCAGGTCGAAGTGATTCTGGTCTTAGGAGGTGATGGGACACTGCTTCACGCAGCGAGGGCTGTAGCTCCCAATGGAACGCCCCTGCTGGGTATCAACATGGGCCAACTGGGTTTTTTAACGGAGATTGAACAACCGGACGTCTTCGCCGGTATGGAGAAACTGATGGCCGGCCAGTACCGTATCGAACAGCGGATGATGTTAGAGGCAACGATCCGGCGCGGTGGGGACGTAGCTGACCGGTTCCTGGCCCTCAACGACGTGGTGATCACCAAGGGAGGGTTTTCCCGTATGATTAACCTGGAGACCTACGTTGGCCGTGATCTGATCGCTACCTATCCGGCTGACGGGTTAATTGTGTCTTCTTCTACCGGCTCAACCGCCTATTCCCTTTCAGCGGGAGGTCCCATTGTCTCTCCAGACGTCCAGGTGATGATCCTCACCCCTATTTGTCCCCATACACTGAATGCCCGCCCAGTAGTGATCTCTCCTCGCCAGCGGGTTAGAGTCGTGCTGCGCTCGGAATTTACGGAAGCGATGCTAACTGTGGATGGGCAGGACGGGGTAAAACTTCAACGGGATGATGAAATCTCGGTGGTAAGAGCTTCTTACAGTACTCGGCTGGTGCGGCTTAAGGGGGGGCGGAACTTTTACGAGGTAATGCGGGAAAAACTGCGCGAGGGAGGACGGGACGGTGGTTAGGCTTTTCCCTCAGGCGGTGACTTTGGCCCATAAGCTGTTGGGTGAAGTGGTGTCAGCCGGTGATACAGCCGTGGATGCCACCGCCGGTAACGGACATGATACCTTGTACTTGGCTCGCCTGGTGGGGGAGGGAGGAAGGGTTTACGCCTTTGATGTTCAGATTCCTGCTCTGGAAGGTACTGCCAGACGGCTGGAAGAGGCGGGACTGGTTGACAGGGTGCGGCTGATCCATGATGGCCATGAACAGATGGAACAATACGTCCCACCGGGGGTACGGGCGGTGATGTTCAACCTGGGATATCTACCGGGAGGTGATCACAGGGTAATTACGGTACCGGAATCCACCCTGCCGGCCCTGGAGCAGAGCTTTCGGTTATTACTGCCTGGAGGAGTGATCACGATAGTTATATATACCGGTCACCCGGGGGGGAGCGAAGAGGCGTCACAAATTGAGCAAGCAATGGCTGCCTTACCCCAACCGGAGTGGGACGTGGTTCGCATAGACTTTCCCAACCGCCGGCATCGCTCACCATACCTATTGTTTTTACAAAAACTTTAACAAACGTCTTGGCATTCCGGCAGACGGGCGCCAGGCGTTAGGAGGAGGTGACGGCCGTGAAGGCCGCGCGGCAGAGGCAAATTATCGATATCATCAACAGCGGGAAAATAGAGACCCAAGAAGACCTGGCTACGGCCCTCAGGGTGCGGGGCTATGAGGTGACCCAGGCTACCGTCTCCAGGGATATCAAGGAATTGGGCCTGGTGAAGGTTCCGACCGAAGAAGGCTCCTACCGTTATGCTGTGCCGCAGGACCAGCGGCCGCCCAACGCCCGGGAGCGGATGCGTCGCATGTTCCTGGATGCTGTGACCAGGTTGGATTTCAGTGAAAACCTCATCATTGTGCACACCCTGACAGGTACCGCTCATGCGGTAGCTGCCTGCATTGACCAAGTACAGTGGCCGGAGATCATCGGGACGGTGGCGGGGGATGATACCATCTTGATCATTGTTAAACCCAAAGAAGCGGTGGACAAGGTGCTGGGTGATTTCCGGGCCTTGCTGGAATAGGGGTGAGCGGGCGTGTTGCAGGAATTATTTATTGAGAATTTTGCCCTGGTGGAACAGGTTCGCCTGTCCCTCGCTCCTGGCCTGAATGTTTTGACCGGAGAGACCGGGGCGGGGAAGTCCATTATCGTGGATGCCATGGCGGTACTCTTGGGCGGCAGGGCTTCTCAGGAGTTTATCCGTACAGGGCAGGACCGGGCATTAGTAGAGGGCTATTTCTCACCACCCCAGCCTGCCGGGCTGGAGGAAGCTCTACTAGCTTTGGGGATTTCACGGGAAGAGGACGGCGGCCTATTGTTGTCGCGGGAAATTTCCCGTAGCGGCCGTAACGCCTGCCGGGTTAACGGACGGGTGGTGACCCTGTCGGTTTACCAGGAAGTGGGCAGGTTCCTGGTTGATCTGCATGGTCAGCATGACCACCAATCCCTATTATCTTCTTCCAGGCAACTGGAGCTACTGGACTATTTCGGCGGAAAGGCGGTAGCCGGGCTGCGGGAAGAGGTGGCGGCAGCTTACCGGCAGGCCCGGGACCTTACGGCGGAATTGTCGGCTTTATTGGGGGATGCCCGCGAAAAGGCCCGGCAGCGCGACCTCCTGCGGTACCAGTTGGAAGAGATCGACCGGGCACGGTTGACACCCGGGGAGGAGGAAGAACTGGCTTCCCAACGGGCAATTCTCGCTGGCGCCGAGAAATTATCAGAGGGTGTCACCCGCGCCTATGGCCTGCTCTTCGGAGGTGAACAGCGGGGGCTGTCGGCCTACGACTTATTAAGCAGTGCTGTCGTTGCTGTGAAGGACGTGGCGGGGATCGACCCTGCTCTGGAAGGGCTCCTGTCTGGCGTAGAGAGTGCACTGTACCAGGTAGAAGAGGCTGCTCTGGAACTCAGGCGTTATGCCGACCGGATCGAATTCAATCCCCAGCGGCTGTCAGAATTGGAGGCGAGGCTTGACACCATCAAGCGATTGACACGGAAGTACGGGGAGACGGTGGCGGAGGTGTTGATTTACCGGGAACAGGTTGCCGCCACCCTGGAAGGGATCGAGGGAAGCCAGGAAAGGGCTGCCCACTTGGAGAAACTGCGGCAACAGGCCGAAGAAAAATATGTCCGGGCTGCTGCCCGGCTGACCCAATCCCGGCGGGAGATTGCTGATAAGCTGGCGGCTTCCATTAGTAAGAGTTTGGCGGAACTGGAAATGCCCCGCACTTGTTTTGAGGTGCAATTTCTACCGAGGACGGAGCTCAATATACACGGTGCGGAAGACGTTGAGTTCTGTTTCTCCCCTAACCCGGGCGAACCCCTCAAATCCCTGGCCAAGATCGCCTCCGGTGGTGAACTTTCCCGGGTGATGCTGGCAATCAAGAGCATTTTGGCCGAGGTAGACCGGATCCCCACCCTGATCTTCGACGAGATCGATGCCGGGATTGGTGGGCGTACCGCTCAATCGGTGGCGCAAAAACTGGCCAGGCTGGCCCGTTACCGCCAGGTGATCTGTGTCACCCACCTGGCGCAGATCGCCAGTTGCGCCGATCAGCACTTTTCTATCACCAAAGAAGTGGTAGACGATCGCACTCAAACTCACGTTTGTGTGCTCCAATCTGAAGAACGGGTTGAGGAACTGGTACGCATGTTAAGTGGGGAGGGAAGCGCCCTGGCCAGGGAGCATGCCCGAGAAATGCTCAAAGCGGCAGAAAGCAGCAAATAAACGACACTAGTGCGCCATAGAGGCGCAATTTTTATTCCTAAAAATGGGAATATCATTCATGGTTTCCGGGCCGTATTATCGTTACAATATCCTGTTCGCAACAACAAAAATTACAAAAAATCGCGTATTCCCGGCGTATTAAACGATATTGCCAGATGGTAGCGAAACCCTGACGTTTTTGGCCCTTATTGCGGCATAATCAAGAACCTGCCCGGACAACTTAAAAAATGACTCGAGTCGTTTACCATTGCTTCAATCGAATTTACCGGGTAACAATCCCCGGGAGAGGTTTCGGGGGCGGAGCCGCACCGGTTGGTGGGAGGTGTAGGGAGCGTGAGGGCTGCATGCACCATCCGGAGCGACGCGGACTGGTCGGACTGTTGTTGCTCACCCTGGTGATGATTTTATGTTTTTCTCCACAGGTCCAGAGCCTGTCAACCTTACCCGAACAACAGAGGTTGGCGGTGGGAGAGCCCGTCAAATTGGAACTGGATCTTCCAGAACAGGTTTTAAGACGTATGATGGTGTCGGTGGAAACCAGTCAAGCGGGATTGCTGCAGTTAAATGGGGTGGAAGTATCCAGCGGTACCTTCGGGCTGGGTCAAGAGGTACCTGTGGCGGTTCGCCCGGGTAAAATCGTCCTGAACCTTAAACTTTTCGGTGTGATTCCCATCAAGCAAGTAGCTGTGGATGTACTGCCGGAGACGAAGGTATGGCCTGGAGGCCACTCCATCGGTGTAGTACTTCGAAGCCAGGGGGTGATAGTGATAGGGTTTTCCGCTATCAATGGCACTGATGGCCAAAAACACTATCCTGCCAGAGACGCAGGTATTCAGGTTGGCGACGTGGTCTTAGCCATTGATGGACAAAAGGTTTCCAGTGACAGGGAAGCCGCGCGGTTTATCGATGCCTCTGCAGGGAAGCCAGTATGCCTGAGAATCAATCGCAAACAGAAGGAATTTGAAGTCTTTGTCAATCCAACCCTTTGCCGGGAGACCCGGCGCTACCGCATTGGCCTCTTTATCCGCGACGGAGCTGCCGGAGTCGGCACATTAACTTTCTACGACCCGGAAAAGGGTGTTTACGGGGCTTTGGGTCATATAATCACTGATGCGGAAACCAACAGGGAAATCGATGTGACCCACGGAAGTATTGTTAAGGCTTCGATTCAGGGTATTCAACTGGGCCGGAAGGGGCGGCCAGGGGAAAAAATCGGGTTATTTACCGATCGGGAAGAGCCGTCTGGTTCTATCACCAAGAATACGCGTTTCGGTATATTTGGCAAACTGGATTTTCTACCCCGGTCTAATCTATTTGCGGAGCCTATTCCGGTGGGGTTTGCCAACCAAATCACGGTAGGCCCGGCCGAAATGCTCACGGTGATTAGCGGGGACCGTATCGAACGCTTCAGAATCGCCATCGAACGGGTGATGCCCCAGCAGGCAATCGAAGGCAAGGGGATGGTTATACGAATAACGGATCCGCGCTTACTAAAAGCCGCGGGGGGGATCGTGCAAGGGATGAGCGGTAGTCCCATTGTGCAAAACGGTAGGCTGATTGGAGCGGTGACCCACGTCTTTGTGAATGATCCGACCAGAGGCTATGGGGTACTTGCCGAGTGGATGCTCATGGAGACGGATATCTGGGAACGATCAGTTCAGAGACTACATCAAAAGGGAGGCAGTGCTTCCCTTTTTTGTATGTAAAAAAGGGGTGAAAAAGGTATAAGTTCTGGTGTGAAACAAAATATTTTGTCTTTTATATTTGTCGGAAGGATTATTCCTTTTTGACGTCGAAAAGGTATTTTACCTAAAAATTTACAGGGTGCCATAGGAGGGCGGAATTTGATATGGGAGAGAAGATTAACGTTTTAATCGCGGATGACAACAAGGAGTTCTGCGAGATCCTAACAGAGTACCTGACGGAGCAAGACGATTTTGCGCTGGTAGGTACCGCCTATAACGGGATGGAGGCCCTGAAGCTAATCCAGGACCGGGAACCTGACGTAGTCGTGCTGGATATCATTATGCCTCACCTGGACGGCATCGGCGTCTTGGAAAAAATGGACGAATTGGGGCTCAGCCATCGACCGAAGGTCATCATTCTTACCACCTTGGGCCAGGAGTCTATGACATACCGGTCTGTAGAATTGGGTGCTGATTACTATATATTAAAGCCTTTTGATCTAATGGTCCTGGGCACACGTATCCGGCAATTGGCCAATGGGCATTCGGTGGTGACTCCGCAACCGGTTAGGACCCGAAACCTGGACGTAGACGTGACCAAGATCATTCACCAGATGGGGGTACCTGCCCACATCAAGGGTTATCAATACCTTCGGGATGCAATTCTGTTTGTCATTGACGAGGTCAACCTGCTGGGAGCAGTGACCAAAGAGTTATACCCGATGATTGCCCAGAAGTACATGACTACCCCCAGCCGAGTGGAACGCGCTATCCGTCATGCCATTGAACTTGCTTGGGATCGGGGCAATGTGGAGATGATGAACAAGTTCTTCGGATATACTATCAATGTGGAGCGCGGGAAACCCACCAATTCGGAGTTTATCGCCATGGTGGCGGACAAGCTCCGTATCGGCGCAAAGATCAGCTAGTGGAGAAAAGTAAACTGGGCGCAAAGGATCTGTTCAACGATTTGGAGCGCAGGTATCATAGAGATTTAAATTTTAGGAGGCGGGCCGGCGGTCCTGTCTCTTATTTGTTTTAGAGGCGTAAACGCAATGGGAGAGGTATGATTGGGTATTGCTCCCTGCATAATAAAAGAAGAGATGGGGTGGCTCTCAATGGATGATAACCAGTAGGCCGAGAGCGGAGGTGGCCGGATTGATCAAGACCAGGGTCCGAGTGGGACAGCGGACTAAAGACCTGGTACAACAACTTCAGCCGGGCGAATGTGCTGTGATCAACCACGAAGACCTGGATGAGACCGCTGCCCATGCCCTGGTAAGTACCAAAGTCCGCCTGGTGGTGAATGCAGCCAGATCCATCAGCGGGCGTTATCCTAACCAGGGTCCCCTGGTACTGGTAGAGGCGGGCATACCTCTGCTGGACTCAGTGGGCCCCGAGGTCATGGATCTGCTTGACGGTGAGGAGGTGGAAGTGGCCGGTGACAGGCTGGTGACGGAGAATGGGAAAATCTTTAACGGAAAGCTGCTGGACAGGGAAACCGTCTTGCGGCTGCTGGAAGAAAGTAAGGCCAATTTTCAGAAAGAAATGGAACGCTTCGTGGCTAACACCGTTGAGTACGCGCGAAAAGAGCTGGATATTCTAAAAGGCATGGCAGTGCCCCCACTCGACATCAGCTTCCGGGGCAGGCATGTGTTAGTGGTTGTACGGGGACAGAGCTACAAGGATGACCTCCAGGCAATCCGCGGGTACATCCGGGAGGTTCGACCCATCCTGATCGGCGTGGATGGCGGGGCCGACGCCTTATTGGAATGCGGGTTTCGGCCGGACATCATCATCGGGGACATGGACAGCATCACCGACAAGGCCCTGGGCTGTGGCGCCCGGTTGATCGTCCACGCTTACCCCGACGGGCGAGCTCCAGGCTTGAACCGCCTGGAGGCGTTGCGTTTAAATGGAATGGTGCTTCCTGCCCCTGGAACCAGCGAAGATGTGGCCCTCCTGCTTGCCTACGAAAAGGGTGCCGACCTGATCGTAGCTGTTGGGACCCACTCCAATGTGATCGACTTTCTGGAAAAGGGCCGTAAAGGGATGGCCAGTACCTTTCTTGTCCGGCTGAAGGTGGGAACCGTACTGGTTGACGCCAGGGGTGTAAGCAAGTTATACCGGCAAAGAATTCACTGGCGTTATTTAGCGGAGATAGTACTGGCGGCTGTCATACCTTTCGCCGTGGTATTTACCCTTTCTCCGGCAACTTTATTACTGTTGCGGCTGTTTTTAATGAGAATGCGGGTAGTTTTTAAGTGGTAATGTGAACATAAAAGTTTTCTCAGATGAAATAAGGCCTTTTATAAGTCGTATGAAAGGTGGTAAGGTGTTGGAACCGTTTGTGACGGTATTGATCCCGGCTTATAACGAGGCCGCCACCATTGCCACTACGGTGTACGCAGTCCGGCGCATCCCTGAAGTAGGGCAGGTGGTGGTGGTTGATGACGGGTCAACGGATGAAACTGCCATCCGGGCGCGTCAGGCCGGCGCAGAGGTGGAAAGGCTGGAAAAGAACCAGGGTAAAGGCAGTGCGCTAAACCATGGCGCGTCACGGGTGAAGGGAAGTATCGTCGCTTTGGTAGACGCTGATTTAGGGGAATCGGCGGCTGAAATAGCCAAACTACTCGCCCCGGTAGTGGCCGGGGAAGCTGAAATGGCGGTGGCCCGTTTCCCACCCACGCTGCGGGTAGGTGGGTTTGGGCTTGTAAAAGGCTTGGCGCGGAGGGGCATCTACTGGCTTGCCAGGGTGGAGATGCGGGCTCCCCTCTCGGGCCAGCGGGTAATGACCAGGGAGGTTTGGGAACAGGTGCTGCCACTGGAACCGGGATTTGGAATGGAGGTGGGCATGACCCTCCGGGCAGCCCGTTTGGGGTTTCGCATCAGGGAGGTAGACCTGTCCTTAACCCACCGGGAGACAGGCCGGGACTGGAGCGGCTTCCGCCACCGGGGAAGGCAATTCTATCACGTACTGGGTGCCTTGTACCGGGGAGCGCTAGAAAAATAATGGAAGTGATGCCCGTGGCATGGTGGCTCTTAATAGCATCCTGGAGCCTAACCCGGCTAGCTCTGCCCGGGGTGTTGGACCTGCTCTCCCGGGGTAATGCCCTCCGGCCAAATTACGCGGGGTTGCCCATTCCCACGGCTGCCGGTTTGGCCCTGGTGGTTGGTTCGACTCTGGCCCTTGCCCCCGTTGGGTTGTTCATCAGCCCTGGTCCACTTTATTACGAACTCCTGCTTGCTATTTGGGCGATGGGCTTGCTGGGTCTACTGGATGACCTGGCCGGCTCCAGGGATACCCGGGGACTTAAAGGCCATCTTGGGAGCATATGGCAGGGCCGGTTAACCACCGGAGGGCTTAAAGCCTTGATGGGTGGTTCACTGGCATTAATCCTCATTGTTGCCCGAGGCTGGGCCGGACCTGCGGCATTGCTGGATGTCCTGTTAGTGGCCTTAGCCACCAATACCCTAAATTTGATGGACTTGCGGCCAGGGAGAGCGCTAAAGGTTTTTCTGGTTTTAGCATTGCCGCTGGTATGGTACGGTAGGGGCGTGTTACCTGGGGTTTACTTGCTTGCCTTGGTGGGAGCGGTGATTGGTTATGCTCCCTGGGATTTGAGGGCCATGGCCATGATGGGCGATACCGGCTCTAACGCGCTGGGTATGACCCTAGGATTAACAGCTTCGTGGCTGCTGCCCCTGGAGGTTAAGGCCCTGTTAGCAGCCGTGTTGACGGGTCTTCACTGGTACCTGGAGCGCCACTCGCTGTCCGAGGTGATCGAACATAACCGGCTACTCCGTTGCCTCGATCGTTTAGGAAGACCACAGGTGGAGTAGTTAAGTGGTGATGACCAGATTAGTTTAGTTCAAAGCAGGAAAATGCCCGTAAAATGGTTAATAATTGGGGTGAAGACATGCTGAGTATCCGGGCTGGCAGGGTGGATCGGGTTTTATCCGCCCGCCCCGGCCTAACCGAGATCCTGGTGGAAGTGGACGGTAGACTTGAAAAAGCCATTAACTACGACTACCTGACCGGGTCGGTAAGCCCGGGGGACAAGGTACAGCTAAACGTCACTGCTGTCCAGTTGGGTTTGGGGACCGGCGGGTGGCACTTCGTGATGGCTAATACATCCAATACAGGGATGGACGACCGTCAGGCGGGTCATTTGATGAAGCTCCGCTATACGCCGGTGCAGGTTAAGGTGCTGGGTGTGGAAGAGGAGACCAGCCCGTACCGGGGGGTGATAGAACAGTGTAGCTCCCTGGTGGGGACACCGGTAGTGGTTGGTTCCTTGCACAGCATGCTTCCCCCAACGGCAGCCGGCGCCAAGCAGGCGGGTGGCAGGCGCTTACGGGTAGCTTACGTGATGACAGATGGCGCAGCCCTACCCATGGTTTTTAGCCGGCTGGTGCCGGAATTGAAAGAAAAGGGCTTGATCGATGGGACGGTGACGGTGGGCCATGCCTTCGGGGGTGACCTGGAAGCAGTTAATATCTATACAGGCCTCCTGGCGGCCAAGGAAGTGCTGCAAGCAGACGTAATCCTTGTAGCTATGGGTCCAGGGATCGTAGGGACGGGCACCACATGGGGATTTAGCGGAGTGGAACAGGGTGCTATTCTCAACGCGGTGCATGTACTGGGGGGGGAGCCGGTGGCTGTACCTCGGATTAGCTTTGCAGATCCTCGTCCCCGCCACCGGGGTTTGAGCCACCATACAGTGACCGTGCTGGGGAGAGCCACCTTGGTACCGGTAATCGTACCGCTGCCGGTCATGGGAGGGGAAAAACGAAGGCATGTCCTGGAACAGATCCGGCGGGAGGGGTTGGAGGGAAGGCACCGGTTCTTGGAGCAGGACGGTACACCTGCCCTCACCTACCTGGACCACCTGGGGGTGCGGGTTACCTCCATGGGCCGCTCTCCCCAGGAAGATGCGGAGTTCTTCTTGGCAGCCGGGGCTGCTGGTCACGTGGCAGCAGGCTTAATTAAATCATCGGTTGTCGGTCGTCAGAAAAAATATGGAGATGTCTTTTTTCTGGATAACTTGATCCCCAGGGGCTGGCAAAGCCCTGAAAACCGGGTTTGATGCTGCCGGTAGGAAAGCGTGCCCCTAGTGCAGGCTAGAGGCGATGAGTTGGCTTAGTTGTCGATGTTTTTCCGAGATGGCCCGTAGGAAGGGCAGTAGGTCGCTTGTCTTCCCTACCCAGTACAACCCGTTTCTCGTAATTATTACTCGCAAGGCGTTTCCCTCCTTAAAAACATCATGCAATAGTGTTAGTCCAGTATACGGAGTTTCAAGCCCGTTCATGCATAAAGCGATCAAAAGGCTGAGAAGGGGTGAATTGTTTGGATTTCAGTGAAAAGACAATCGAATCCCACGGCATTTTCAAAGGAAAAATTATCCGGGTAAGAGTGGACACGGTCCTGATGCCAAATGGACGTCAGGCCACTCGAGAAATCGTGGAGCATCCCGGTGCTGTGGCCGTGGTTCCGTTGACCGCGGGCCAAGAGGTGGTGATGGTGCGCCAGTTCCGTAAACCCATCGAGCAGCAAACCCTGGAGATCCCGGCAGGAAAGCTGTCCCCGGGGGAGAACCCTGCTGAATGCGCAACGCGGGAGTTGGAAGAAGAGACAGGGTTACGTGCAGGAAATATTCGCCATTTATTTTCGTTTTATACGTCCCCCGGCTTCAGTGACGAAATCATGCACTTGTTTCTGGCCACCGACTTGCAGCCGGGGAGCCAATCTCCCGACGAAGATGAGCTAATCGGGGTGGAGAAGTTCCAGCTTGGCCAGCTTGTTTCTATGATCGTTCATGGAGATATCGTGGATGCAAAAACAATCGTAGGGGTCTTGGCTGCCCGGGAGGTGTTGGGGTGACCCAGCAAGCTGTTCCCCCGTTAGTAACGGTTACCGCAGAGGCGAGTGGCGCGGCGGCTGCCGCACGCATGGGGCAAATAGTAGTAATAGTAGACGTGATAGACATGTCCACCACGCTGGAAGGGGCGATGGATGCCGGTGCGGTGGCGGTGCTGGGCGCGAGTCCCCAAGGGGTCAAGGCACCAGTTCCTTTAAACCCTGAGTCGGTGGGGTGGCTTGCCGGTAGGCTGGCACAGGAAAAGGGGGCTGGTATAGTGGTGGTGACAGAACCCAGGGTGGGACCGGAAGAAAAGCGGCTGGAAGCCGCCGGCCCCGTGTTGCGGGGCGTTAGAACAGTGGGAGGCAGGGTGATAGGGGTAGTCCCCAACTTGGGAAAGGAGACGGCCCATCTTGTCGACTTTGCTGGCAAGGTGGTGGTGGCGGTAACAAGCGCTGGAGGTACCGCCTTTGACGCTGCTCTGCAGGCAGGGGGTGAAGTGGTCACCGGGACAGTAGCACGCACCCTTGGCCTGAAAGGCCCGGAACCTGCTAAGCGGGCTGCCCGGCGAGCAGTCACCCTTGCCCGCGATAGAGGGAAAGGCATCGCTGTAGTAGCTGCGAGTGCCAATGCCTGGGAGGATGTGCTGGGGGCCCAGTGCATCGCGCGATATATCTATGAGGAAAGGTTCCGTTAGATGGTTTATTTTAACAAAAAAGAATAATCCCCGTTCCCTGGCCATAAATATTAACCAGAATTGGACAGGGAGAGGGGAGCGGGATGGTAAGCAGGCTGCTGCGAGGGTTGGCTGTCCACATACATCAGAACCTCGGACTGTACACCCTCATCTTCCTTTCCTTTTTAGTGGGGACCGTCTTTGGCGCTTTGGGGGTAAGTGGGCTTACCGCTCACCAGGAGGGAGAACTGATTAACTATCTAAATGTATTTCTTTCGGATGTAGTACAGTGGGAGATCGACAGCGTGGCCATGGCCCAACAGGCTGTCATGAACAACGTAAAGTTCATCTTTTTTATCTGGTTTCTCGGGCTGACTGTGATCGGAGTACCCTTGGTGTTGGGGGTAGTGGCGGTACGAGGTTTCGTGCTGGGATTTACCGTGGGCTTCCTGGTTCAAGAAAAGTCTACCCAGGGTCTGCTATTGGCCTTGCTTTCGGTACTCCCCCAGAACCTGTTCAACATCCCTGCCCTGATCGCGTCAGGGGTGGCGGCGGTTTCCTTCTCCTTATGGCTAATCCGGGGAAGGCTGGCGCCACGTTCACCGAATCTCTTGCAGCAGTTGGTGGCTTATTCTCTTTGGGTTAGTACTATGGCACTGGTGGCTACTGCGGGCGGACTGGTCGAGGCTTACGTTTCGCCATTTTTTGCCCGGCTGATCGCCTCATACTTTGGTTAAGTGCCTGAGCATACGTATTAGAACAAAACCCCGCGTTAATGAGGAAACTCAAACTGTTTCTATCATAAAAATAGAGCTTATCGGCAAAGTTAAAAAAAGGAAGCCGGCGGGCTTCTTTTTTTAACGTAATAGGAAATTATGCCTTGTGGATAATTTCCTAATACATGGGGGGTTTAAGGGGGGTGTGCCCACCTATTCTTGCGGGGTGCTCAGGCCGAAGGCCGCCGAAGGGGCGGCAGCCCCTAGCGGACAAGAAAGGCGACTTCCAATGAAACGCCAGAGGCGATGAAAGTCGCCTTTCTTGTGGTGCGGCCGGCAAGGGCGTTGTCTGTAGCCTACCCTCCTCCTGTGCGCGAGAGCTGATCCCAAAATTTTTTTCAAGCAACTGAAGGAATATACATGAGCATGTCGAATGGGATTTAATGAAAAAACGTTCTAAGCGATTAACAAATGTTCAACATTGCGGAAAGATGGACAGGAAGGCTATTAGATAAAGTTGTTCTCGTCAAGGAGGATTTTTTCAAGACATAGCGAAATTGAATAAATGTTCGCGACCATCACAAATGTTCATCGATTTGTATGCTAAGTTCAGCGGAGGGGAAAGCGTGGATGATTTAGAACGCTTGCAAACTATTGTAAGAGTGGCTCGACTTTACTATGAGGTTGGTCATACCCAAGATGAAATTGCCAAGGAAATGAAGATATCTCGACCACAAGTATCGAGATTTCTGTCCTATGCCAAGGAGCATGGAATCGTTCAGATAGCGATTAACGATCCCCTTTCATCATGCTCCAGGCTGGAATCTTTATTTCAAGAAGTTTATAACCTGAAAAGAGCAATGATAGTTCCGGTTGGAAGCGACGACGAGAAAATGATTAAACAACAATTAGGTAGGATTGCCGCCGGTTTTCTGCATCGGATACTCAAAGATGGGGATATAATCGGTATTTCATGGGGTACCACCTTGAAAGAAGTAGCTCTCTCACTTAAGCCCAAAAACTTAAAGGAAGCTGCGGTTGTCCAGCTTAAAGGCAGTGTTGGCCGACTTAACGCAAAAATAAATCCTATGGATATTTTGGTGCAATTTGCTTCTAAATTAAATGCCAACCCTTTTTCCCTCACTGTACCTACAATTGTCACCAATGAGAAGATCAAGGAAGCCTTGGTTGCAGACGCCATGGTACAGGAAATATTGGAGCTAGGTCGTAAGGCGAATGTTGCCGTATTCAGCATCGGTTACCCCAGCAAAAAATCAGTTCTGGTGGACGCGGGTTATTTCAGCGATGAGGAGATTGAGAATTTCAGGCAGCAGGGAGCAGTGGGGGATATTTGTTCAAGATACTTTACTATAAATGGTGAGGTGTTTGGGAATTTAGATGCCAGGACTATTGGTATTGAACTACAGGAAATTAGGAAGAAGGAATACGCGATAGGGATTGCGGGAGGGATTAACTGTGCTTCAGGAATTCTGGGAGCTTTACGAGGCAAATACCTCAATGTACTGGTAACCGATGAAACAACCGCTCGCATGGTGATAAAACTTGCTGGTCTAACCGAAAAAGAGGTGTAAAATGTTGACAGACATTACTGTGAGAAAATTAATTGATCACACAAACCTAACCCGGCATAGCCGGAACCAATAGGATCTTATTAAACCCATGTCGAATTACTGTGC
>LAKY01000057.1 GCA_000987045.1 Clostridiales bacterium PH28_bin88
TTTTTTCCCATCCTTTGCAACCGTTGTCCTACCTGGTTTCTCAGTCATCGCAAAAAGCTCTCACCTCTCAATTAGCCCAGCCCGCGTAGCTGCCGGCCTCCCAGGAGGTGGAAGTGCAGGTGAAATACCACCTGGCCGCCGTCTCCCTTGCAGTTGTTCACAAAACGAAAACCTGAATCCGCAACGCCGAGTTCTTCCGCCAGCCTGGTGGCCACCAGGTGCAGCCGGCCGATCAACCCGGTATCCTCCCCGGTGATGGCAGTGAGGTCGGGAATGTGTTTCTTCGGAATTACCAGGACATGTACCGGCGCTAACGGCTTGATATCCTTGAAAGCCAGTATCTCGTCGTCCTCATAGACCACCTGGGCAGGGATCTCCTTGTTGACGATCTTACAGAAGATACAATCATCCATTTCTTTCACCTCCCTTGTTCAGTGACTAGTGACTAGTTGCTGGGGACTAGTTTTTCACGGCATCGCTGGTCACCGGTCACTGAACGTTCCTTCCACATAACCGTTATTGACACGCAACAGTCGAACTGGAACCAATTGTCCGCGCTTGCCTTCATTCCCGGGGAATACCACCCGCAGGTAATTACCGGTATGACCCTCCCATAAACCCCCGCCCGGTTCAACCTCTTGCTCTACTAATACTTCCATGTCCCTGCCCAGAAATCCTGCCGCGTAATCCACTGTTAATTTACGGGCCAGTTCCAACAACCTGTTACTCCGCGTCTCTTTCACCGGGTGAGGGACCTGATCCGGAAACCCCGCCGCAGGGGTGCCTGCCCTGGGGGAATACTTGAACACGTGGATGCCCGCAAAGGCCATCTCTTTAGCGAACCGGTACGTGCGTTCGAACTGGGCTTCCGTCTCACCGGGAAAGCCCACTATAATATCTGTGGTGATCGCCAGATCGGGATTCCTATCCCGCAGTTCCTGTAAAACACGGGTATAGTCGGCGGTGGTGTAACGGCGCCGCATGCGCCGCAGCACCTCGTCCTCACCGCTTTGGAGGGGGATATGGAAGTGAGGGCAGATCACGGGAGAGCCGGCCAGCACGTCCACCAGTTCGGGGGTAAATTCGTTGGGGTCCAGGGAGCTGATCCGAAGGCGGGCCAGTCCGGGGACGTCCACCAGCCGCCGCACCAGCCCCGCAAGGTCAACTCCTCCCGGCAGGTCTACCCCGTAGGAACCGATATGCACGCCGGTGAGTACGAATTCTTTGTAACCGGCCCGGACCAGGCGCTCGACCTCCTCAATGGTCCGATCCGGGTGCCTGCTGCGCACCGGACCCCGCGCAAAGGGTACGATGCAGTAGGAGCAGAATTGACGGCAGCCCTCCTGAATCTTCAGGAAGGCCCGCACCCTGCTGATCTCCTCCAGGGGGAGTTCTTCAAACTCCCGCGCCTCCCGCACGTCCCGCACCAGGTTCAGGGGCACCCGCTCCCGGGCTACCCTGTCCACCAGTTCGACAATCCGGCCCCGGTCCTGGGTGCCGATGATCAGGTCCACGCCGGGAATGGCACACACCTCGTCAGGCGACACCTGGGCATAACACCCGGTTACCGCCACCACCGCCTCCGGGTTCCGGCGCACCGCCCGGCGAATCATCTGGCGGGACTTGCTGTCTCCCAGGTGGGTGACGGTACAGGTGTGAATGACGTACACGTCGGCGGACTCCTTAAAGTCGACGATCTCGTACCCGGCACGGCGAAACAGTGCCCGCAGCGCTTCCGCTTCGTGCTGGTTGACCTTGCAGCCTAACACGTAAAATGCCGCCTTTTGCTTCAACTACGTTTCCTCCAATAAGCCCCGCGCCCAAAACTCGTCCACACGTGGTCTTTATTGACAGCCGCCCAGATCGCCCAGTTCATATAGCACCATGGTCAAAGCCACCAACCCTGCCGTCTCCGTGCGCAAGATCCGCGGGCCCAGAGATACCGGCACCGCGCCCCGGCGGGTGGCCATGGCTACCTCTTCCGCTTCCCAGCCGCCTTCAGGCCCGATGAGAAGGGCGACCGCAGGGGGAATGGTAGGGAGTTGCCTCATTACCGATTTGATCCCCGCGGTAGTCTCTCCCTCCCAGGGCAACAGGACCAAACCGCCCGGCGGAACTGCCTCCAGTGCCTCGGAAAGCCGGGTAAGCGGGGCGACCTCGGGAATGGCGCCCCGGCCGCACTGTTTGGCGGCCTCTTCCGCGATCCTTCGCCATCTTAGAAGCCTCTGGCCGGCCTTTTCCTTGTCCAATTGGACCACCGAGCGGTGGGTACTGACGGGGACTACCCTGGACACCCCAAGCTCGGTGCACTTTTGGATGATGAAGTCCAGCTTGTCTCCTTTGGGGAGTCCTTGAACCAGGGTAACCGGCAGGGAGGGTTCATCTGGAGCAGCACCCCGGGAAAGGATCCTCGCCTCTACGCGTTCACGGTCTACCCGCACAATTACAGCCTGGTACTCCCGGCCCCCGGGACCCACCACTGTGATGATGTCCCCGGGCTCCAGCCGCAGCACCAGGCGCATGTGTCTGACGTCTTTACCGGTAATGGTGATGATATCCCCGTTAAAAGCGTCACCTTCTAGAAAAAAGCGGGGCATGATTTCACTCCTTCTGGCCTACCAGCAACACCCATTCCGCTGCCTGGGTCACTTCCACCAGAGCGAAACCCTCTTCCAGCAGTACCCTTTCTACCTCCGCAAGGCGTGTGCGGACAATCCCGGAGGCAATAAAATAGGCGCCGGTATCCAGGCAGCGGTAAGCCTGGGGGGCCAGGGCCATCACCGGATCGGCAACGATGTTGGCTACCACCAGTTGCGCTTTATCCGTAACCCCCGCCAACAGGTCAGCCTGGAGTACCTCCACCGTATCGTCCACCTGGTTTAAGGCCACGTTTTCCGAAGCGATGCGTACCGCCAGCGGATCCAGGTCCACCGCCAGGACAGACCCGGCCCCCAGCCTGGCAGCGATCACCGCCAGCACTCCCGACCCGGTGCCGACATCCAGCACCCGGTCGCCCGGAGACAGGTATTTCTCCAGAGCGCGGATGCACATGGCAGTAGTGGGGTGGTTCCCCGTACCGAAGGCCATGCCCGGGTCCAACCGGACCACTACTTCTTCTCCCTGTGGATCGTATGGTTCCCAGGTGGGGGCGACCACCACCCGCTCCCCGATCTTTTCCGGGTGGAAGTATGCCTTCCAGGCTGTTGACCAGTCCTCTTCCGTCACTTCCGACAATGAAAGTTCGGCCCGGTGGCCGGGAAAGTAATTGGCCAACCGGTCCAGTTGTTGCTGAAAGTATTGTAGCCGGTGAGACAATTCAGCATTCATGGGGAGGTAGGCTTTGACTACCACTCCCTCAGCTTCCAGCAGTTCCGGAGGGATTTCGCAGGCATCCCAGTTGGCTTCGGACAGGTAGCGGGCAATGTCGCCAGGATCCTGAATCACCACGCCCGCCGCCCCTACCTCGTAAAACAGGTTGGCAACCGCTTCAGCCGCCTCCTCGGTTGTCGCCACGGATAACTCCTGCCAGTTCATTTTCTTAGCCTCTCCTATCCCATGAAAGCGTCTTTCATCTTCTCAAAAAAGCCTTTGTCCTTGGCGTACTGATCCTGCTCCTTGCCCTGTATCCGGGCAAATTCTCTCAGCAGTTCCTTTTGCTTCTCGCTCAGGTTGGTGGGAGTTACCACGCGAATTTTTACGTGCTGGTCACCCCGCCCGTAGCCCTTCAGCTTGGTGATACCCTTCCCCCGCAGGCGGAATGAAGTCCCGGTCTGGGTTCCTTCGGGTACCTTCAACTTGATGTGACCGTCCAGCGTGGGCACCTGGATCTCGTCGCCGATGGCCGCCTGGACAAAGGAGATGGGCACCTCGCAGAGCACATCATAATCCCTCCGCTGGAAAAACGGGTGCGGCTTGATATGAATGTCCACATACAGGTCCCCGGTAGGCCCCCCCAGGCTGCCGGCTTCGCCTTCACCCGAAACCCTCAAGCGGGACCCGGTATCCACCCCGGCGGGCACCTTGATCTGGATCTTCCTCACGCGATGCACCTTCCCCCGACCCCGGCACTCGGGGCAGGGACTGGTAATCACCTGGCCGGTACCGTGGCAGTGGCTGCAGGTGTGGACTGTCTGGAAGTGACCCAGGGGGGTTTTCTGAGCAACCCTTACCTGCCCGGTACCCTTGCACACGTTGCAGGTGCTGGGGTGAGTTCCCGGCGCGGCCCCGGACCCGTGGCAATCGGGGCAGGTCTCCTGCCTGGGCACCTCCACCTCGGTTTCCATACCAAAGGCAGCCTCCTCGAAGCTGATGTCCAGGTCCATGCGCAGGTCTGCGCCCCGCTGGGGTCCGCGTCGCTGGGCACCGCCCATTCCGCCGAAGAACATATCAAAGATGTCGCCAAAACCGCCGAAGCCACCGGCGCCAAAATCGCCAAAGTCGCCGAAACCACCGGCGCCGTTAGCGGTACCGGCATGGCCAAACTGATCGTAACGCTGCCGCTTGTCCGGATCACTCAGCACCTCGTAGGCCTCGTTAATCTCTTTAAGTTTCTCCTCGGCCTCTTTGTTGCCCGGGTTTAAGTCGGGATGGTACTGGCGAGCCAGTTTCCGGTAGGATTTTTTAATTTCGGTATCGTCAGCGTTTCTCCCCACGCCCAGGACCTCATAGTAGTCACGTTTAGGCATCCTGACACCTTCTTTCTGTCCGGCCCCATGCTCAATAAGATGATGTTGTATTCTATGCCATTTTACTATATTTCCTACCCGTAACCAAATGTGTTTTTGAAATGAAATTGGCGGTTTGATCATACTTTAAGCTCATAGACGTTACCGCTACGCCATGGGGACGGTTCCATCGTCTCCCCGATTAAGGAAAGGGGACACACCTGCTGAAGTCCGGGCTGGTCTTTTGGGACAGGAATGTCCCCAACTATGCTTCGCTACGCTTCGGGGGACGCTCGAACCGTCCCCATTGCTCCGCTAAGGCAGAGAGGGAGCCACCGGCTCCCTTTTTCCCAGTCTATTTCTTGCCTTCATCATCCATTACTTCATAATCAGCGTCAACTACATTTTCCTTGCTCTCCGCTCCTCCGGGATTGCCGCCCACCGGCCCACCCTGCCCCTGCTGGGCTCCGGTCTGCTGGTAAACCTTGGTGCTCATGGCATAAAGTGCCTGCGAAAGGGCCTCGGACTTCTGCTTAATCTTTTCCACATCGCTGCCGGTTAGGGCTTCCGCCAGTTCTTTTTTCGCTTTTTGCACATTCTCCACGTCTGCCTGTTCAGCCTTGCCCTCCAACTCCTTCATCGTCCTGTCGGTCTGGTAGACCAGCGAGTCGGCCTGGTTCCTGGCTTCCGCCTCTTCCCTCTTCTTGCGATCCTCTTCGGCGTGGGCCTCGGCCTCTTTCATCATCTTGTCGATCTCTTGATCGGAGAGACCGCTGGAGGCAGTGATGGTAATAGCCTGTTGCTTACCTGTACCCAGGTCCTTGGCGGAGACGTGCACAATACCGTTGGCATCAATATCAAACTTTACCTCGATCTGGGGGATACCCCGGGGCGCGGGAGGAATACCGGTCAGCTGGAAGCGTCCCAGCGTCTTGTTGCCCGCCGCCATCTGGCGTTCACCCTGCAGCACGTGGATCTCTACCGTGGTCTGGCTGTCCGCCGCGGTGGAGAAAATCTGGCTCTTGGAAGTAGGAATGGTGGTGTTCCGCTCGATCAGCTTGGTAAAGACTCCCCCTAAAGTCTCAATGCCCAGGGAAAGGGGTGTCACGTCCAGCAGCAAGACGTCCTTGACCTCGCCTGCCAACACGCCGGCCTGAATTGCCGCACCCAGGGCTACACACTCATCGGGGTTGATGCCCTTGTGGGGTTCCTTGCCCGTTAACCGTTTAACGGTTTGCTGGACCAGCGGCACCCGGGTGGAGCCGCCAACCAGGATCACCTTGTCGATGTCTTCCGGCTTCATTCCGGCATCTGCCATGGCTTGACGTGTCGGCCCCTCGGTCTTTTCTACCAGGTCGGCGATCAACTCCTCAAACTTTGCCCTGGTCAGGTTGAGGTCCAGGTGTTGCGGCCCGTCCTCAGTGGCTGTGATAAAAGGCAGGTTGATGTTGGTGGATGTCACCCCGGACAGTTCGTGCTTGGCCTTCTCGGCCGCCTCTTTGAGCCGCTGCATGGCGATCTTGTCCCTGGACAGGTCCACCCCGTGGGACTTTTTGAATTCGGCCACCAGCCAGTTCATCACCCGCTCGTCGAAGTCGTCGCCACCCAACCGGTTGTTACCGCTGGTGGCCTTCACCTCGAACACCCCGTCGCCCAGTTCCAGGATCGATACGTCAAAGGTACCGCCGCCCAGGTCGTACACCAGGATGGTGTGGTCCTCGCCCTTGTCCAGGCCATAAGACAATGCCGCCGCGGTGGGTTCGTTGATGATGCGTAAGACATCTAAACCGGCGATTTTACCCGCATCCTTGGTGGCCTGTCGCTGGCTGTCGGTGAAGTACGCCGGCACGGTAATCACCGCCTGGGTGACCTTTTCGCCCAGGTAGGATTCCGCATCCGTTTTGAGCTTTTGCAGGATCATGGCCGAGATCTCCGGCGGGGTATACTGCTTATCGTCAATCCGCACCTTGTGTTCTGTACCCATGTGCCTTTTAATGGAGCTGATGGTGCGGTCCGGGTTGCTGATAGCCTGGCGTTTAGCCACCTGGCCCACCAGCCGTTCGCCGTTCTTGGCAAAGCCAACCACGGAAGGCGTGGTGCGGCTGCCCTCAGCGTTGGGGATTACTACCGCTTCTCCGCCCTCCATCACCGCCACACATGAGTTAGTGGTTCCCAGGTCAATACCGATTACTTTGCCCATACTTACAAATCCCCCTCCTAATTCGGTCGTCAGTCGTCGGGAAACAGGCAGCAGGAGACAATTTAAATTCACCGGTTTCCCCGACGTCGTTCTAACTTTGTATTACCAAATTGCCATGCTCGTCGCGACATTACTTTTTCCCAGGTTATTTGGGTTTGGCGACCTTGACCAGCGATGGCCGGATCACCTTGTCTTTGAGGCGGTAGCCCTTTTGCAGCTCTTCGACCACCGTGTTTTCCGCCAAGTCTTCCGTTTCCACCTGCATAACCGCATGGTGGCGCTCAGGGTCAAAGGGCTGCCCTGCCGCTTCCAGGGGACACAGTCCATGTTTCTCCAGGAGACTCCACAACTGCCGGTAGATCATCTGGATTCCCTCCAGAAATGAGGCCAGATCGCCTCCCTGGGCTCCTGCCTGCATGGCGCGCTCCAGGTTATCGATCACCGGCAGCAGGTCGGTGATCAACCCCTCTGCCGCATAGCTGATTAACTCTTCCTGCTCCCGCCGGGAACGGCGGCGGAAGTTCTCAAAGTCCGCCTGCAAGCGCTGCAAGCGGTTGAAATGGGATTCCGCCTCAGCAGTCTTTTCGGCCAGCGCGTGCCGCAAGGCAGGCAATTCATCCACCTGCTCCTCCGGGGAGGGCGGCTGGCCTTCTGGTGTTCCGGGCTCACCGGCAGCGCCCGCCTCCCCCGAGGAAGCGCCCGCGGTGTTATCCGGTTCTTTCTCATCCTCCGGTGTGATTGGGATGTCGTGTTCGTGTTCAGCAGGCATACCTTCACCTCTTTTCATAGCTCTAACGGCTCCATGCCAGCCCTGGGTTGGCTGCCGTTTTCCTTCTTCTTAATAATCGTGTCGATACGGAGAATGGCTTCCGCCACCTCCGCCGCCGCCTTCAGGGCATGGATTTTTACCAGGGCGGGATCAATGACGCCCAGTTGATACATATCCACTACCTCCCCGGTGTCGCAATCCACCCCCAGGGAGGTTGTCCCTTGCCGCTCATTTTGGGTCGCCAGCACGTCGCCCAGCTTTTCCAGGGGGTTAAACCCGGCATTGGCCACAATGTGGGAAAACGGTCGCTGCAGGGCCGATACCACGCATTCCACCCCGTAGGCGGCCATACCACGAACCTCCCCCCGCACCCGTTCTACTTCCCGGGAAGCGGCCAGCTCCACTGACCCCCCCCCGGGAACAATGCCGCCGCAAACGGCAGCCTGCACGGAAGCGGCTGCGTCCTTGGCGATGCGTTCCCGCTCACCCACCACCTCTTCGGTGGCAGCCCCCACCAGGATGGTGGCCATGGGCCTACCCTCCCCATCCAGGATGCGGACATGTTCCAGCTTCTCGTCAGCATAAACCTCGGCTGCCCGTCCCAGGTACCGGGACAACTCGACCGCGTCCCGCCTAAGGCCGGTCCGCTTCAAGGCGCGGGCGCCGGTATGCTCAGCGGCCCTGACCAGTTCTTTGTGAGCTACCCGGTGGAGGACCATCACGCCCGCATCCGTCAGCATCTCCTCCGCCTCGTCATCCACGCCGCGGTCCACCAGCACCAGCTTGACACCCATTTCTATGATCTTATTAACATTGGCCCTGAATTGCTCCCGTAGTTCCAGGTATCGCTGGAATCCCGTCTCGGTGCCCAGCGCCTCGTCCTCCATGGCTTCGGGCTCCAAGGCGTCATCGATTACCAGCACCGGGGCGTTTAATACCTCCCGCGGCATATCGCGGTTCATCCGTTCCTTGTTGATAATCGTCCCGCGGAATACCTGGTTATCCGCTCCCACCTGGGCCGAGATGGTATCAGCCAGCTTGAAAAAGGGGTCATGCAGTTTATCCCGTCCGGTAAGGCGAGCAGCCTCCACCACCAGGTCGGCGATATCCTGGTGTTCCCTTCCGGCAACCAGGGCAACCTGCCTTAGTAACGGATCGGTCAAGTCTTCTATGGGTTGGGCGACTTCCTTGAAGTAATTCAACGCCCGCCTGACCCCCGCGCGAATGCCCTCGATGACACGGGCAACAGGAACCCCTTTGACCACCTGGTCTAATCCCGTCCCCACCAGGGCGCCGGCCAGGACCGTGGTAGTGGTCGTGCCGTCGCCGATCGCCTCCTGTTGAGCCCTGGCCGTATTAATCAGCATCCGGGCAGCCGGGTGGTTAACCTCCATGAGGTTCAAGATGGTCACCCCGTCGTTGGTGATGACCACCTCGCCGAATTTATCCACCAGCATGGTGTCCAGCCCCTTAGGGCCCAAAGTTCCCTCAACCGCTGACGCAATCGCCCTGATGGCATTGGCATTGGTTACCAAAGCCGCCAGCCGCTCATCGACCTCGGCATTTTGACTCACCTGTTTGACACTCATCGTTCGTTCATCCCCTGACCCGAAACCTTATTTAACCCACTTTGCCAGGGCTTCCGAAAGGTTCTGGGTAATAAACTCTACCAGGGCCATCGCCTTGGGGTAATCCATCCGGGTAGGGCCCAAAATACCAACTTTCCCCACCACCTGTCCATCGATTTCATAAGTGGCGGTGACCAGGCTGCACTCGGAAATTTCCTGGTACCTATTCTCCCCACCGATTCGAACCGATAACCCTGCGCCCGCTTCGTCCTGCAGCAATTCCCGCAAGAGCTTTCCCTCTTCCAGAACACCCAGCAGCGTCTTCAATTTGGCAACGTCTTTAAACTCGGGCTGGTTTAAAATGTTCAGGGTGCCTCCCAGGTAGACCTTCTCCTCTCTGTCTGACCTGAAGGACTGTTCCAGCAGTTCCATCACCGCGTTCAGGACTTGTCTCTGGAGGTCCAGGTTACGGTAGATCTCCCGCAAGACGTCCTTTCGCACCTGTTCAAGGGCCAGCCCTCTGAGTTTGCTATTCAATACCTGAGATACCCGCTCCAGGTCCTGGCGGGTCATGGAAGCCGGTATATCCAGCACATGGTGTTCAACCACCCTCGCGTTGGTGACCACTACGAGTAATGCTCTGGTAGGCGCCAGCGGCAGGAGTTGAATGTGTTGAAATGTAGCCCGGTACAGGTGCGGGCCCAGGACCACAGCTGTATAGTTGGTTATCTGGGACAGGAGTTCGGTAGCCCTTTGGATAACGTTCTCCATCTCCTGCATTCGCTGGTTAAACCGCTGCCGGATCATTTCTTCCTCTTGGTTATTCAGCAAATACCTTTCCATCAAAAAGTCCACGAAGTACCGGTAGCCGAGGTCGGATGGGACCCGCCCAGCTGAGGTATGGGGCTGTTCGATGTACCCCAATTCCTCCAAGTCGGCCATCTCATTTCTAATGGTAGCCGGGCTCACGCCTAGATTGTACTTTCGGGCAATGGTACGGGAGCCAACTGGTTCCGCGGTATTCACATAATCCTGTACAATTGCAGCCAAAACCTTCTTCTTCCGCTCGTCCATCCGCTCATCACCGCCCTCTTGTTAGCACTCAGCATCATCGAGTGCTAAGTTTCATTTAAAAAATATCACCTGCCCCGCTGTTTGTCAAGGGTTCAGGAGGCAAGAGGCAAGAAGCAGGAAGCAAGATTTTCAGAAGGAATTGGCGCAGCCAATTCCAACAAACCATTTTGCCTCTTGCATCTTTTCTTGCCTCTTGCATCTTGTCTCCTGCTTCTTGTTAAAGAAATTGGGCGAAGACCTCGTTCGACACGGGGAGTGCCTGGGAAGTCAAGCGCAAGCATCCATCTTCCATGATGAGCATGTTCAATTCTTTCATGCGAGCTATCTGGCAGGCATATACGTCTTCCGCCCGGACACCGAAGCGGCGATAAAAGCCCTCCAGGTTTACACCATCCAGCAGCCTGAGACCCAGAAACATGGTCTCCGCCATTTCCATCGAGCGGGAGATGTCCTCGCTTTCGGCTACCGGCAACCGCCCTTCGTTAACCTGGCTGATGTAACCGCTGAGATCACCGGTATTGGTGTAACGGCGATGGTGCAGGTGGCCGGAGGACGCAACCCCCAGGCCGATGTATTCCTGGTTGCGCCAGTAAAGCAGGTTGTGTACCGACGGGCGACCGGGTAAGGCAAAGTTAGATATCTCATAATGCCGGTAGCCCGCCCTTCCCAGGAATTCAATGGCATCCAGGTACATTTCCACGCTCAGGTCTTCGCCCGCGGGACACAACCGGCCCTCCCGCTGCAAGCGCCCCCACGGAGTCCCTTCTTCCACCTTGAGGCCGTAAGCCGCGATATGCTCCGGCCGTAGGGCAACCGCCCGTTCCAGGGTTTCTTGCCAATCATCCCGGGACTGGTTAGGCAGGCCGTAGATCAAGTCAAGGTTGATATTATCGAATCCCGCGTGCCTGGCGGCGTCAAAGGTAGCGATGATCTTAGCCGCGGAGTGCACCCGGCCCATTTCCGCCAGCAGCCGGTCCTGGAAAGACTGAGCCCCCAAGGACAACCGGTCATAACCAGCCGCTCGCAGGTCAGCCAGCTTGGCGGGTGCGACTGTTCCGGGGTTGGCCTCAATGGAAATCTCGATCCCCTCGCGCCAGGGAAATTGACGGCAGGCATCGAGTATCGCCGTAAGGTGACCGGATTTCAGCAGCGTGGGTGTGCCCCCGCCGACATAAATCGAGGTCAATTCCCGTTCTTGATCCTTAAACCCGTCCCGGTACAGGGACGCCTCCCGGATCACGGCCCGGATATACTGTTCCTTTAAATCCTCGTCACACCCCGGGTAAGAGATAAAATCACAGTAATTGCACTTGCGGAGGCAAAATGGTATGTGGATGTAGATACCGAGGTCCAAAGGACTTCACCCTATTCGTTTTCTGTTATCCACAGTAACGAAGCCCTGGCAAACGCTTGAAGCAAGAGGCATGAAGCAGGAAGCAGGATTAACAGAAGAAATTGGCGCAGCCAATTTCAACAAGTAATCTTGCCTCTTGCATCTTGCCTCCTGCTTCTTGAATCATTTATCCACCTGCAATACCGCCATGAAGGCTTCCTGGGGGATTTCCACGTTGCCCACCTGCTTCATGCGTTTCTTGCCTTCTTTTTGTTTTTCCAGCAGTTTACGCTTACGGGTAATGTCGCCGCCGTAACACTTTTCTAAAACATTCTTGCGCATTGCCTTGACATTTTCCCTGGCAATCACTTTGTTCCCGATCGCTGCCTGGATGGGCACCTCGAACAACTGCCGCGGGATCAACTGGCGCAGCTTTTCCACCAGTGCCCGGCCCCGCTGGTGGGCCCGATCCCTGTGGACGATGCAGGATAACGCGTCCACCGTATCACCGGCAATCAACACATCCAGTTTAACCAGGTCGGATTCCCGGTAGCCTGACAACTCGTAGTCCATGGACGCATATCCCCGGGTACGGGATTTCAGCATATCGAAGAAATCATAAATGATCTCGCTTAACGGCAGTTCGTAGATCAGCATCACCCGGTTTTCCGACAGGTACTCCATGTTGATGAACTGGCCCCGCTTCTCCTGGGCAAGTTCCATCACCGGGCCGACGTATTCGGAGGGTACCATGACGGTAGTCCTCACGAAGGGCTCCTCCATCACCTCGATGTTCGTGGTAGGAGGCAGGTTGGTGGGGTTATCCACCGTGATTACCTCCCCGTCAGTCCTGGTAACACGGTAAACCACGCTGGGCGCCGTGGTGATCAGTTCAAGGCTGTACTCCCGTTCCAGGCGTTCCTGAATAATCTCCATGTGTAGAAGCCCCAGGAAGCCGCAACGGAACCCAAACCCCAGGGCCTGCGAGGTCTCAGGTTCGTAGATGAGGGAAGCATCGTTAAGCTTCAGCTTTTCCAGGGCGTCCCGCAAGTCCTCGTACTGGCTGGTTTCCACGGGGTAAAGGCCACAGAACACCATGGGAGTAACTTTTCGGTACCCAGGCAAGGGCTCTCTGGCCGGGTTGGCGCCACCGGTAACAGTATCGCCCACCCGGGTATCCTTAACGTTTTTGATGCTGGCTGTAATAAAACCTACCTCGCCGGCGGACAAACGCTCCACCGTTTTCATGGCAGGGGTGAAAACACCTACTTCGTTTACTTCAAAGATTTTGCCGGTAGCCATCATTTTAATTTCCATACCCTTTGATACGTTGCCTTCCACCACCCGGATATAGGGTACGGCTCCCCGGTAAGCATCAAAATGGGAGTCAAAGATCAACGCCCTTAGCGGCGCTTCCTCCGCGCCTGCCGGCGCAGGAATCCTCTTCACGATCGCCTCGAGGATTTCTTCGGTACCCAGGCCGGTTTTGGCAGAGGCCATGATAGCCTCACTGGCGTCCAGGCCGATCACTTCTTCAATTTCCCGCTTCACCCGTTCAGGGTCGGCGCTGGGAAGATCCACCTTGTTGATCACCAGGATAATCTCCAAGTCATGCTCCATGGCCAGGTAGACGTTGGCCAGGGTCTGTGCCTCGATACCCTGAGATGCGTCGATGACCAGGAGCGCTCCCTCGCAGGCCGCGAGGCTCCTGGACACCTCGTAGGTAAAATCGACATGTCCCGGGGTATCAATCAGGTTGAGAACGTATTCCCGCCCGTCCCGGGCCTTGTATGAAAGGCGGACAGCTTGAAGCTTAATGGTAATTCCCCGCTCCCTTTCCAGGTCCATCTGGTCCAGCACCTGCTCGGTCATTTCCCGCGCGGAAAGCGCGCCGGTATACTCCAAAAGGCGGTCGGCCAAAGTGGACTTACCGTGGTCGATGTGGGCGATAATACAGAAATTGCGGATAAGTTCCTGTGCTTTAGCCCCGCTCACTTTTTATCCCTCCCGTGATTAATAATCAAAACTATTATATTATAGCACCCTCGCGCTTGGCTGGCAACGGATTACGGAATCGAGCTTTTTGCGTTGTGCCTGTGCTCGTGTTCTTCTGAAAGAAAGAGTATGCGTTTCCCTT
>LAKY01000069.1 GCA_000987045.1 Clostridiales bacterium PH28_bin88
CTTATTCACCACTGTTCAGTTTTCAAAGACCAGGTGATTTCGCTGACTCTTGTCTCAAGCGATGTCCTCCACTCTATCACATCCGGACTCGCTTCGTCAACCGCCACCTTTTGGTAGCATCAGGCGTTATTGAAAGAAAAAACATGGCGCCTGGACACAACTACAACTGAGCTTAATTCCTTAGTGTAATAAATACTGCAAAGAGCAGCTAGAGTGTAATCGATGCAACCCAACAATTGCGTGTGCTGCAATAAATATTGTTACGACTGGCGCCGCCATTATTCTGTCCAGGCGACAAGTAGTAATATACCACGACCCGCGGCGACTTTCAAATCCACCGCGGGTCTGTTTAAGTCATTTATTGCGGTCAGGTCAAAACTATACGCCCGTATACGCGATTTTTCAACAATCCTTGCGGGTTTATCCCGCACGTTTCAATATAAACCGGCTTGATGCAAATCATGCCGAAAGCCGCCCCAAAACAGAGCAAAGCGCTTCTATTCTTCCCGCGGCTTCATGGTAGGGAACAGGATCACGTCCCGGATGGACGGGGAATCGGTCAGGAGCATTACCAGCCGGTCTACACCGATACCCAGGCCGCCCGCAGGCGGCATTCCATATTCCAGGGCGCGGACAAAGTCCTCGTCCATCAAATGGGCCTCGTCGTCGCCGGCGGCTCGCTGCCGCATCTGGTCCATGAACCTCTCCTTCTGGTCGATTGGGTCATTTAGTTCAGAGAAGGCATTGGCGATTTCCCGGCAAGTGATAAACGCTTCAAAGCGGTAAGTGAAATCCGGATTATCCTTCTTGCGTTTGGCCAGCGGTGAAATCTCGATGGGATAGTCAATAATAAAGGTGGGCTGGACCAGGTGCGGTTCCACCTTGACTTCAAAGACTTCATTAATAATTTTACCGCGGTTGGCGTCCGGTTCCACTTCGATGTCCAGGTTACGGGCCGCATCCCTGGCGGAAGCGTCGGTGGTAATGGTGTTAAAATCCACTCCGGCGTACTTCTTAATGGCATCCAGCATGGAAATCCGGGGCCAGGGGGGCGTCAGGTCAATCTCTTGCCCCTGGTACACGATCTTGCTGGTACCCAGGGTTTCTACAGCGATATTGGCAATCATTTCCTCGGTCAGGCGCATCATATCTTCGTAATCCGCATACGCCTGGTACAGCTCCATCATGGTAAACTCCGGGTTATGTTTGGTGGAAATCCCTTCGTTGCGGAACACCCGCCCGATCTCGTAAACACGCTCCATGCCACCCACCAGCAGACGCTTCAGGTGAAGTTCCAGGGCTATCCGCATGTAAAGGTCGATGTCCAACGCGTTGTGATGGGTAATGAACGGCCTGGCTGCAGCGCCGCCAGCAATGGCATGCATGGTGGGCGTCTCTACTTCCAAAAAGCCCTGGTTGTCCAGGTAACGCCTCATGGCTTTGATGATGTTGCTCCTCAGGATGAAGGTCTGCCGGACCTCCGGATTGACGATCAGGTCCACGTAGCGCTGGCGATAGCGCAGGTCAACGTCCTTCAGGCCATGCCACTTTTCCGGCAAGGGGCGCAGCGACTTTGTCAATAGCTCCAATTCCCGCACATTGATAGTGATTTCACCGGTCCGGGTCTTAAATACAGTACCACGCACACCGATGATGTCCCCCAGGTCCAGGCGTGTGAAGAGGTCGTGAGCTTCCGCACCCGCATCATCCAGGCGTACATAAACCTGAATCTGGCCGGAAAGGTCCTGGAGGTGGCCAAAACTGGCCTTGCCCATCACCCGTTTAGCTACGACCCGGCCGGCAAGAGAAACATGTTGACCTTCCAGCCGGTCGAATCCTTCCAGTACATCCTTGGCATGATGGGTGACGTCAAATCGCCGGCCAAAGGGGTCAATACCCTGTGACCGGAGATCGTTCAATTTTTGACGGCGTACCTGCATCAATTCGTTGAGTTCGGTTTCCACTGCTTGTCCCCCTCCATTGAATAAAAAAGGGATGTCCATCCCCGGACAACCCCCATAATGCCTGGCAAAGGATGTTTGAAAAGCACCCTAAGTCACGGGCAACTGGCGCCTGGAATTCAAGCCCCTGCTCGGGCATTCTTCGAACGTACATTACAGGGCGTTATCTCTTTATCTCCAGCAGCTGGTACTTCAAAGTCCCGGCGGGTACGTTGACTTCCACCACAGCGCCCTCCGGCTTACCGATAATCGCCTTTCCCACCGGCGATTCATTGGATATCTTGTTGGCAGTCGGGTCCGCTTCCATGGACCCCACAATCACGTACTCCAACTCGTCACCGTATTCCAGATCCTTCAGCACGATTCTGGACCCCAGAGAAACCACGTCGGAACTTAACTCTGTATCATCGATCACCCGCGCGTTGCGCAGTTTCTTTTCCAAGGTAAGAATACGGCCTTCGATAAAGGCCTGCTCGTTTTTGGCATCCTCATATTCGGAGTTTTCGCTGATATCACCAAATTCGATGGCCTGTTTGATCCTTTCGGCTATTTCCCTCCGTTTCACTGATTTCAAGTGCTCCAGTTCCTGCTCCAGCCGTTTCAGTCCTTCAACGGTGAGGAGTACTTCTTTGTCAGCCATTAATTCGCTCCCCTTTAGCTGTTAATGTCAAGCCGTTAACTCAATATATGATATTAGCCGTTTTTTTATTCTGTGTACGTGAAAAGGGGTACTACTACCATAACAAGCACTGCCAAAACCCAATTCCGGTTAAGCAGTGCTTGCCTTACCTCTAACGGCCCACCTTACAGGTATTATATAGACCCTACTAATAATTGTCAAGAAAATAATCAGACGTTGATAGCAACCTTACGCTTCTGCTGCGCCCTCGCCCTGGTCGCCTGGATGTGTTCCGGGGAGACAGGGCGTTCAAAACTCCGGAAACCGGCCAGCTTGAACCCGTGTTTTTTCGCCAGCCGGGTAATCTCCTCCACCTGCTCCAGGGTCAGGTCCCGCCCGAGGGTGAAGTTCTCAAAGCGCCCCTCCAGGGCCAGGATCATGGTTTCGGCCATAGAGGCATAGGAAGTGTTGGGGGGAAAACCAAAATTAAGGTTAAAGTTGACATCCCCCGGCACCTCTACCACTCCACCTTCAATCACCAGCACGTCATCCCGGAGTTCCGCTACTCTTTTGGACACATCCCGCGGCCTGGCCACATCGCACACCACCGCCCCCGGTTTCAGGTCCTCCGGCGCGATGACGCTTCCACCGGCAGAAGTGATCGTTATGATTACGTCCGCCCGCCTGACCGCTTGTTTAACGTCACGGGTGACCTTGACCGCCAGCCCGCTTTCGTGAAGGATCTTGGACGCCAGTTGATCTAGCCTGTCGTCATTGCGGGCTACCAGGGTCAGGTACTTGGTCTCTTTTGCCATCAAGCGAGCGCATACCGCACCGATGGAAACGGTGGCCCCGATCACGGCCACCTCCGCATGAGCCAGGTCGACACCCATCAATTCCGCGGCCTTTTTACTACCTTCTATGGCCGTCGCGACCGTGTAGCTGTTTCCACTGGTCACGGCGATATTGAGACTTTTAGCCACTGTAATCCCCGCGTCCCCCACCACCGAGGTCATAGCTCCCAGGCCCAGGACCTGGGCGCCCAGTTTTTCCGCCAGGCGACCGGTCTGGACGATGCGTTTTAATACATACTCTTCCGGCAGGTTAAGCATCTGGGAGGTAGTAAGGGGGCATCCCACAAACCAACCCTCCACCTCGTTATGAGGCGAACGAACCCCGGTAATATCCGAGGCCTTTATGGGCGGCAACAGCCGGATCATTTGCTCCACCCAGCTGCCGGGCAGACGGCGGGCGACGCCAAACTTGCGGGAAACGTCGGAAACGTCAATGGGGTGGATCATAAAGGCGAACTTGTTCACACTTATCCTCCTTTAATTCGGTCGTCAAAACGCCGATTAACGGGTTTCAATGTGCACAATAATTTAAGTACCTAATTTTAACAAATCCATGGCTATTCTGCAAGCTTTTTCCATTACCGAGATGCAAAAGAAGAACAGCCCGTGAAGGCTGTTTACAGGACCTTTAGATGCATTTCTATTCTCCGAGGAGCGAAACCAGCACTTCCTCCACCTGGGGCAGTGTTTCCATCCGGTTAATGCGTTGGCGGACGCGGGCTGCACCCTTCAGACCTCGCAAGTACCAGGCCAGGTGCTTGCGCATCTCCCTGACACCGGTCCATTCCCCCTTGAACTCAACCGCCATCCGCAGGTGCCGCAGCGCCGTTGTAACCCGCTCCTGGGCGGTTGGCGGAGACAGTCGCTCACCCCGTCCAAGGTACGCCTCGAACCGCTCGAAAAGCCATGGATTGCCCAGGGCGGCCCGGCCCACCATTACTCCGGAACAACCGGTTTCGTCCAGCATCCGCACCGCGTCTTCCGGTTCCCGCAGGTCACCGTTGCCGATCACCGGCACTTCGACGGACTGTACCACCCGGCGGATAATGTCCCAGTCAGCCTGTCCGCTGTAGAACTGCATGCGGGTACGGCCGTGTACCGTGAGGACGGAAGCCCCGGCGTCCACCACCATTCGGGCCAGTTCCACCGCGTTCACACTGGCGTCATCCCAACCCTTGCGCATCTTGACCGTTACCGGCACCCTGACCGCCCCCACCACCTCCCGGACGATGGCTGAAGCGCGTGACGGTTCCCGCATCAGGGCTGCTCCTTCACCGTTTTTCACAATTTTAGGGGTGGGGCACCCCATGTTGATATCAATGATAGCCGCCCCGTGTTCCTCTACCATCCGGGCTGCTTCCGCCATTTCTCCCGGGTCCGCGCCGAATATCTGCACCGCAATAGGCTTTTCTTCCCCGGTCAAATCCAACAGCTTCCACGTGCGCTGGTTGTTGTAGATCAGGGCCTTATCGCTGATCATTTCCGTAAACACCAAACCGCATCCCGCCTCTTTGGCCAGGATGCGATACGCCTTGTCGGTAAACCCCGCCATGGGGGCGGAGATTATGTTATTCTTCAGTACCACGTCACCGATACGCATGAATACATCCCGCCATCAACCTATTTGTCCGTAGTCTACCCGGCTTTCTTTTCCACTAACCGACATTGCGGTTATAGATGATGCGCAAACCTTCAAGGGTAAGAAAAGGGTCCACCTTGTCAATCGAACTGGTTTCCTGGGCGATAAGGCGGGCGAGGCCGCCGGTGGCCACCACAAAGGCCTTCCCCCCCAGTTCGTTCTTCATCCGGGTCACTATCCCGTCCACTTGACCGACGAACCCGAAGATGATACCCGCCTGCATACCCGCTACCGTGTTTTTACCGATAACTGCCCGGGGCTTCACCAATTCGATGCGGGGCAGCTTGGCGGCCTGCTGGAACAAGGCCTCTGTGGAGATACCGATGCCGGGCGCAATGGCCCCGCCAAGGTACTCACCTTTAGCGGAGATAGCGTCAAAGGTGGTGGCGGTGCCAAAGTCCACCGCAATGATCGGGCCCCCGTACAACTCAAAGGCCGCCACCCCGTTGACGATCCTGTCGGCCCCTACCTCGCGGGGATTCTCAAACCGGATGGGCATTCCTGTTTTGACCCCGGGGCCCACGACCAGCGGTTCCACATGGAAGTAGCGGCGGATCATCGTCTCCAGGATCGGGGTCAGGGGCGGTACCACGGACGAAATTGCGATGGCATCAATGCTTTCAAGGGAGATGTGGTGATAGTCGAACAGGCTCTTGAACAGCATCCCGTACTCATCCGCCGTGCGCTTCCGATCCGTGGAAACCCGCCAGTGCACCGCCAGGCGTTCCCCCTCGTAAACGCCCAACACTATATTGCTGTTCCCCACGTCTATCACCAGCAGCATCCTGGGCTTCCCCTCTCTCTGTTACCTTGTATGGATAAATTTTAGCAGATGGAGGAGAGGTTTGCAAAGGATATCAATTTGGTGATCAACCGGTTATTGACGGGCCGGTACCGGCAGCATACCGGCGGCCACTAGCCTGCGGCGGACACCCATGGCTACAAAAGCGGCCAGCGCCAGTTTAAGCAGATCCAGCGGCACATAAGGTATCACACCCGCCAGCAGCGCCTTTTTCAGGGTAAAACCCAGTACCAGGGCCAGTTGGATCGCACCCAGGGTATAGGCGATCACCAGGCACAGGGCCATCCCCAGCACCACTCGCCAGTAGCCGGTTTTAGGTGAACCCTCAACTATCCTTCCCAGCACGTAAGCGCCCAGCACAAACCCCATCAGGTAACCGCCGGTGTAGCCGACCAGTACCGAAAAACCGCCGGTAGCGTTGGCGAACACCGGCAACCCGATGGCTCCCAGAAGCAAGTACACCAGCATGGAAAGCCCACCCAGCCGGCTGCCCAGGATAGCCCCGGCCAGAAACACCGCGAAGGTCTGCCCGGTGATGGGCACCGGGGAAAAGGGCACGGGGATGGAGACCTGGGCCAAGACCGAGGTAATGGCGGCAAAAAGACCTGCAAGGATTAAGGATCTGGTATTCATTTTGTGTGCCTCCTATAATTTTCCGCTGTATGCAATGTACGGAAATTTGTTTATGGGTTTCTATTATTGTCAACCTATTTTTCCGATATAGTTAACAATAATCGCGCGAAAAAAACCTAACTGCCCCGGAGGGTAACATCACCTGCGTAAAACTTGCGTTCCCGTCCCTCCTCTCCCTTGACCTTCAGTGCCCCCTCGTCATCGATATCTACGGCTGTGCCGTGGTATTCCTCCCAGGCGGAGGACACCTTTACCCGTTTGCCCAGAGTGATGTTCAGTTCCTTCCACGCCTCACGGACAGGGGGAAATCCTTCACGCAGGTAAAGAGAATACAGTTCCGACAGCCGGCTCAACACTTCCTGGGCAAGCCGCACCCGGGGAACCGCCGCTCCCAGTTCCATCATTAAAGAAGTGGCCAGTTTCCGTACGTCAGGGGGCAAATCCTCTGCCCGCAAATTCACGTTAATTCCGATACCTACCACAATATAATGGACCGCATCCACCTCCGCTTTCATTTCCGTTAAAATGCCGCAGACCTTTCTGCCGTTGACCAGGAGGTCGTTTGGCCACTTGATGCCTGCCGGGAGCCCCGTCACCTCACGCACCGCCCGGGCCACCGCCACCGCGGCCGCCAAGGTCAAGTGGGGAGCCGACGGTGGCGCGATAGGCGGGCGCAAGATCAGAGACATCCAGATACCCTTACCGAAGGGTGACACCCACGTCCGGCCGAGGCGACCACGCCCGCCGGTCTGGATCTCCGCCAACACCACGGTACCCTCCGGAGCACCCTCTTCCGCCAGCGACCGGGCCGTCTCGTTAGTGGAACCCACCTCGGTCAGGTAATGGATCTCCCGGCCCCAGAGGCCCAACCTGCCACCGGCCCTGAGTTCCTCCGGATAAAGCAGGTCGGGGACGGCCAGCAAACAGTGACCCCGGCGAGGCTGGGAATCGATCCGGTATCCGGCTTCCCTTAACGCCTGGATGTGTTTCCAGATGGCGGTCCGGCTGACTCCCAAACCCCGGCTGAGTTCTTCCCCCGAAAGGTACTCTCCGGGGTGCCGCCGTAGGACTGCAAGGATGGCTTCCTTCATAGGGGTAATTGCCTCCACCTGCCTAAATCTACCTTCTATTTTAATGTGTTTGGCAATATTGTCAACCCATAACTTATACGCGGTTTACATGATATGTTCGCACAAAAAGACCGGTGCCATTTAAGCCCCGGGTCATTACGAGAGCTATTCTTTAAAACCCCAGAACGGCGGCAAGATCCCCTCCGCCCCAAATCAGCCAAAAATAAGATAACTTAAAGATATAAGGTTAAAACTAATTACTTATTAGGTCATCGGATACTTTATGCACCGTTTGTTGCTTTGTTGCTTCTCTAATTCCCCTGCCGCAGTTTTCTCTGTTTAAATCGCCATAGTATTGACCCATGAAAAAGTGGTTACGCACCCGGCGCAACCACCGCCATGATTAAAAGACTTCATTACGTTCAGGATAAGGCAGGATGTCCCAAAGGGATAACTGATCCGTATCCTCTGATAGCTGTCTGTTTGCAAACTTCTCATCATATTGGGCCTCTGCCCACAGGAGATTCAATACCTCCAGTAAATTAATCATCGATTGTTGACAGTCAAAAAGAATTACCAGCGGCCTTTTCCCCTTGCCATTGAAACTTAACTTCAGGCCATATTCCCCGGGAGAGATACCCAGGAATTCATCAGGCCACACCTTTTCCACCAAAATGTCTTCAGTAATCTTCACCGTTCTCATGATTGCACCTCCTTGTTTAAGCAGTCTTGAATTCCGTCATCAGCACCCTCTTCACCGAATGGTCATCTACCAGTGGCAGGGAACCAGCGAAAGCGTGCAAGAGGCAACTGGTGCAGATATTATTGATCTTCCTGGGGATACCCCGGGCATACTGGTGAATGAGCTTCATGGCCTCCTCGGTGAAGACGGCATTATGGCAGCCGGCGGTTTTCAAGTGGTGCTGGATATATGACCTGGTCTCCTCTTCGGAAAGGCCCATCAAGTGGAAGCGAATGTCGATGCGCTGGTTGATGGCCTCGAAAGCGGAAAGGCTTAAGGTTTTCAACAGTTCCGGCTGGCCCATCAGGATCAGCGTCATAGGAGAGAGGGTATCCATCTGAAAATTCGTGAGGAATCTAACCTCCTCCAGCATCCGGTGGTCCAACAGGTGGGCCTCGTCAATGGCTACTACCGGCGTCTTCTTTTGGCTTTGGAAGCATTCCATCACCGCTGTTTGGAACTGCCGTTTGGCGTCAGACTTTAAGAAGGCCGGTTCCAGGCCCATGCGGCGGCAGAGATCCCGGTAGAAGCCCCGGGGGTTCAGGGAAGAGTCGGACAGGTAGATAAAAAGATACTTGGCCGGGTCGAGTTTCTCATAGAGACTCCGTAAGGTAGTGGACTTCCCCGCCCCCACCTCTCCGATAACCAGCCCGAAGCAGCGGTGCTCCACCATGTAGTAGAGCCTGGCTAAAAGCTCCTGCTGGGCCATAGAGGGATAAAGCTGGACAGGGTTAATGTTCTTGGTAAAGGGGGTATGGGAAAACCCGAAGAACTGCTCATACACGGTCATCACCTCCGCTGTTTTGATTGGCGATGTTTGGGAACAGACGGGAGAACTGGGTACCGCCCAAAGAACGTCTTAGCCTATCTTCGTGCCGTTCCTTCAGCGCCATGAGGTAGCTATACATCAGCCCCTGTTCTGGGTCGGGCATTTGTTCTGCCCGCTTTTCCCTTTTCACGCTAAGGTCCAGGGGCCGGGCGTCGGGATAGCGTTTATCCTTGTAGTACACCCGGACGGTTTCCAGGTCAAAGGGGTCGAACCTTAGCACCACTTTTTTACCGGCTAAACTTGGGGCAACCTCGTAGGTATTGCCGAACAGCGGGATACAACAGGCCTTATCCACCTTCCTTTCCTCCTGCCACAGAAATACCTCGTAGATGGTCTCTGGTGGTGCGAACCGGAGTTCCCCCGGGCCCTTGGCAAACCTTTGGGCCGGGGTTTCCCCCGTTTCCGAGTGGACCCGGTGGTGGTAGCCCTCCTCCAGCCAAGCCCAGAACAGTTCGTTTAGCTCCTGGAGGGAAGAAAGTTTTAAGGCATGGATCTCGGGGAGGAAAGCGCTGCGTACTGTTTTAAAAAATCTCTCCTGCTTTCCCTTCCCTTGAGGCTGATACGGGGCCTGGGATAAACGCCGGATATTAAGCTCGGCACAGATCCGCTCAAACTGTCGGGCACAGTAGATCCGGCCGTTGTCCACGTATAGCCTGTCGGGTACTCCCCGGCGTAAGATAGCCTTCTTCAGGCAGTCCTCTAATGCAGGCAGCCTTTCTTCCCAGTAGAAGGCGCCGTAGACATGCCGGGAGTAGTCATCGATAAAGGAGATCAGGTAAGTACGCTTTTTCTCTTCCGGATCTTCCGGGTCCGGGAGATATGCCCCATACATTACATCTGATTGCCAAAGAGAATTTCGCCGGGAGTGCTGGTAACGCCTGAAGGTTTTCCCGAACCGGTCTTTCAGGTGCCTGGTAGTCACCTCCTTTTCTTTGAACACCCTGGCCAGGGTGGAGGGCCGGACATGGCCTGGCGGTGCCGCTCCGGTGGCCTCCAGGATGGTGATGACCTGTTCTACCGTCCTTTGGGGCAGGTCCTTTTTGCAGGCGATGGCCTTTTCCACCAGGGCGGGGCTTAACACCCGGGAGACACCCTTGTCCTTGCGGGGCTTATCCATTAACCCCTTGAACCCTTTTTCCCGGTAGTCCTTCACCCATTCCCGCAAGGTGCGGGGGGCAATCCGGGTACGCCGGCTGTAGGGGATGTCATACTCCCCCGCCAGGATCTCCCGGCGGATGGCCCGTTTCTCTTCTTCCTTCAGCCCCGGCTCCACCAAAGGAGCAATCACCCGGTAGCGGAACAGCGCCATCTCCATCCGCCTGTCGTCCTCCACAAAACCCATTACCAATTCCTCCTTCCTTCGGTAGTCTGGCAAAAGCCTACCACCGGGAGAGGGTTGTCCGAAAGACAAGAGTTATGTGGGATTTGGAAGCAAGATGATACGGGGTGGAGGTATCGAGAGGCATAAGGGGGTAGAGGTGGGAGGTAAACAAGGAGGGAAAAGGCCTGGCAAAGTGGCTTAAAGCCAAACCGCCAGGCCCCGGTTGTTCAGGTAGAGGTTCAAAAAGGCCATGAAGGGCCGGGCCGCTTTCCCGGAAGGAGCAGATTTTTTCTCGACGATGTCTCGCAGTATTTCCGTAAGGACCATTACCCGGAGCCACTGGCCGGGGATGCCGTCAAGCCCACGGTGCCAGAGCCAGGTGGCATCCATTCCCGGGCGCCAGCGGGACAGTTCCCGTAACAGGATCTCCGAAAGGAGTGCTAAGAGTGCTAAAGCCCGTCTCCCCCAGAGTTGAACATTTACCCAGGAGGCATCGTTTCGCTTCCCTACCTGGCGGGCGATCTCCCGCCAGGACAAACCGTCCTCGAACCTTAAGCGTAAGGCCTTTTCTCTGAGCCCCGTGTGGAAACGCTGCCAGGGAGCGATAAAGTTGGGCAGGAGGGAAAACGTCTTACCGCAAGAGGGGCATCTGTATCGTTGGATGGGGATGCGGTAATGATCGGCGATGGTGGTTACCCAGCGGTAGTACACGCCATGGCGGTGATCTTATGGTAACCGCAATGCTGGCAGGTTCGTCCTGCATCAACCTTGCTTTGCTGGAACAACTCTAAATATTGCTTGACACCCTTGACCAGGTCGAATAGGATGATCATGACTAGTTCTCCTAGTCGGAGGCCTCTTGGGTGTTAGCTGGCAAGCTTAAAGGCACCCAAGGGGCGTAATATTTCTCCAACAAAAAAAGATGCACTAATCGGCATCTTTCGACCTCTACCTGATATTTCCCCTTTTGGGCGGCATGTTATAAAGAAAAACACCCTCTTTTTCGGCGGGAGAGTGTTAGAGGCTAAAGCTTGCGTACTAGGCTAAAAAGAATCATTGTACCTAAGAATATCAATACAGCTGATACTGAAAAGACTGCTTGGTAGCCATATTTTTCGAATATCCACGCTCCAAGGATTGGTGCGACTAGACCGCGAACCCCTCCAAGCGTTGAATGAATAGCCATATAGCCAGAGGGGTCCTCATCATTTGCAAAATAAATTGCTACGTTCGGGTAAGCCAAACTTAATCCCCCATTAGCCAACCCATGAAATACCGAGGCTACAAGAAGTGTTAAAAAACTTCCTTTGAGTAAGTAGAGTGTAGGAAGGAAAAACCATACACCTATCATAAGAGTGGCGGCGTAAAGAGGATTTAGTTTGTCAATGATGCGCCCTGACGCATAAGTTCCAACAATACCAAGCAAGGAAAAGACCGAGGATAATATTCCGATGTAAAAATTACTCAAGTTAAGCACTTTTATTTGATACATTGGATAAGAGCCAGCAGCTATTAAATGCCCGATACCGAAAATCATTACTGCCAAGGAGTATATTCCATACCTTCGGTTGATCCAAACTAAAGCAAATATGTCCTTTAATTTGATTAATTTTTTTGTTGCTACCCCACCCGCTTTAGGTAAATGGATTTTCCAAATTATTAAGCCAGCACTTGCACCAAGTATGGCAGTTACCGGAAACAGATTTCTATATCCGAGTTGATCTAATCCACGACCAATTACCAATGAACTGATAACTGTTACAAGGATTTCACCTATTTGAACGAAACTCATTAGTCTACCACGAACTTTTTGATCGTACATATCTCTTACAATCGATGCATAAGCTGGAATAGTAATAGCTTCGGAAATGTAATAACACAGTATGATAAACACATATACTTGCGGGGATTTAGTTAAAGCAACAAAAACCAGTAAGCCACGCCCTAAAATCCAAGGTATCGCGACAAATTTGATTTTGTTTGATGTATTTGTTTGGCTAGCCCAAAGGGGTGTTAAAAGTCGAGAGGCGAAAGGAGCTGCAATTAAAACTGAAACCAAAAAACTACTCGCTCCCAGCCTGATTGCCACAACGGTAAAAAAAGAGGTGCTTACTGCGAAAAAAATTCCCCTCAACACTGACGACAACAGATCTAAAGAAAAATTTTTCCTTGTAGTTTTGTCTAATTCATTCCAGTTCAAGCTACTCATTAGGTAGCCTCCCCTTCGTATCCCTTTATGCGCTATATTAGCTTTAAAATTGTATTGTATCACATTCAATTAATTCTACATTAATACCAACTTCTCTCTCAATTTGAAGATAAGACACTCCGGCTAAATCCCTTCTCCAATGTTGATTAGGGAAAGTGGAACCCGGGATAATAACCAAATCTGGTCGGATACCTTTTTGGGAAATAAAGTCTTGAATACACATAATAAAATCCTCGGCCACAAGCATATCGCCAATAAAAATGTTTCCCCCGAAGAAAGTATTTTTCGGTACCTCAATGTAAAAATCTATATCTAGGCCCTCGATTATATTTTCATCCTTAAGAGCTTGTTCAAACAAAGGTCTCATCAAATAGGAAGACAGAAAAAGTACGGTTCTTGCTTTGTGCTTTTCGATTATTTCTTTTAAATCGTTTAGCCATTGCAACTGAAATCCACTATGCAAAATAATCCCAAATGGGAAATAAAAATGTGATTTCGCTTCATCTTCCATTAAACTGCTTCTGAGAGTGTGTTCGCTTGGCTCTGTCACACTTTCTATAATTATTTCCTTGTTATCGCAGTTTCTCTGGATTTGAATGGAAACTTTATCTGCACCTGATTTCTCTAGTATTTGTAAGATATTAAAGACTTGTGGACGTGTTTTAACCGGAAGGCCATTAATGGTTGTGATAAGATCACCATATTCTATTCCTGCATTCGCAGCAGCAGAAGAACGTACGACACCTAAAACCCGCGGCAAATTATATTTTGATTCAGTTATAATCTCTTCGTACATGGAAGGAAAAACTAACAGTGGCGTAGTTACTTTGCTTCTTAGCTCACGTATTTTATTAACCACTGCCGGATAAAACTTTTCAGTATCAAATATCCTGTTGGACAACTTTGTGAAACCTTCCAATGTAATCCGCACGTAATAAGGGTTATTTAGGTCAGCATAGATAATTGTCTGTTCCAAATCTTCAAAGGTAATATCCGGTGACATGGTAATACTGCAAATAAATGGAATTCCGTATTCGTTTAATAGTTGAAGGCTTCTAATAGCTGTCCCGGAACTCGACAGCTTTACCAATTTATTTCTAGTTTCGGATGTACTACTGATTAGTGAAACTGTAAGCAAAATTGGCTGTAACTTTGATAATTCTTTTATTAAGCGTTCCGTTAAAGGTGAACCGTTTGTGGTGATAGCAAAAAGTCTATCGGTCCGTTTTCTAAGTTCCGAGAGAACCTCGATTATGTACGGGTATTTCAGGGTTTCCCTATATTCAAACAACGAATGGAAAAGACCTCTCCCGTTTATTGGGTTGTAGTATTTTAGCCGAGTAGCAATTTCCTGTATATCAGCAGGTTCTTGCGATTTTGCTAAAGCTACATTATTAGGATTCCCCTTCAAATAACAAAAAGAGCATGCTCCTTCACATTGCCGTGAGCAGTGAATATGAATATAGGTCGGGCTTAAACCAATGTCCATTATCCATTGTGATAAGTTTTTGAGGCGAAAACCGTTTACCTTTACGGGGTGACCATTATACTCTAAGTCAACTATTCCCAGAATACTCTCTAGTTGTTTCTTTATAAGCTCTATACGCGGCTCAGTAGCTTGAATACTTTCAAGTGGGTAGTAACTGCATCTTTCAATAACGGAATCATTCATGCGTAATCACTCCATTATCCTGATATTTTTCCAATGGAAGACACCCTCCCAAAAGAGGGTTAACAACTAACTGCTAAGAAATAGCCTGGTTGATTGGGTCGTCTCGTCGCCAGTCGACTTTTTCCGCTAACATTGCCAGTTTGCTGTCGTTTAACCCAGCAAAAGCCCGTGTCAAGATAGGCGTTACTTCTAAGCCTAGCCCTTTAATTGCTTCGACGTGATTTTCGTATAGCAATGCCCGGAATCTTTTGTCAGCAAGAGCTTTGCTAATTACAGCTCCTACAGTGGGCTCTATTGCATATGCGGTTCCCATATATTACACCCCCCTTCACGTTAAGTTGCAGAGGGTGTCTTCCCAATATTTATATTGTTCGAAACAGATTCCAAATTTTATCGGGATCGTTATGAAATTGAAATCCATCAATTCTAACTCGTTCCCCTTTGTAACACAAATATGCAACATCTAGAAGCGATAATATTTGCTTACGGACATACTCATTTAATGCTTCGCTAGGCTTTGATTCCTCAATCTGATTAGCTAGTGAAAACCGAAAAGGAAAGTCATCACCTTCATTTATTAGCAGCTGCAGATCCAATTTTTCTGATTGTTTCAAAACTTATCACTCCTCTAACCAATATTGTACCATTCGAGAGCGTTGTCGCACATTATCTTTAATAATGTACTATTAGACTTAATGAGGTTACTAAGCTTGCAAAATTCTATCATAAAGTCTGACCAAGGGGTATCGCTCGCAAATACAAAATGGTGCATGCCGTGTGAAGCTCTATTCAAGGCTTGAACGGTGTACTTGATTGCAAAAGAGTTTGCCTGTGAAGAGTCGAAAATTATCGGGAAACCTTTAAAGATGTATTCGATGATTGTGTTTAGAAACGCAATGTGCCCCCCTAATGTCCCCCCCATGTGGATCAAGTGAATGGTTTGTTCTCGCCCTACCCATTCGATAAACTTTTGATAATACTCGATACGGTTGTTGCCGTAACCTGTATGGCATTGCAATACTAGCTTGTTGTTAAGAGTAAAATCAACGATTTCCGTCATTGCATCTTTTATCTCTTGGGACCAGCTATCTGGGTCAATACTATTTAACCATCCCCAGCATCCTGGGCATAACTTCAAGCCTTTCACCCTATCGTTTTTCGCCTGTTTTAAAGTTTGGTGCCTTTGCTCTGCATCTTCAGGAAGCGGAGTGATCCATAACACTCCGTAGATATTGGGGTATTTGGAAACACACTCCAAGATATGTTTATTGTTTTCATACCCGAGTTGGGTATGTGCTTGGTAAAAAGGTGCAACTAAAGCCATATCTATGCCATCATTTTTCAAGTCAGATAAGAGCTTTTCGGTAGTTATTGTTTCGTCAATATTCAAATTTCTTTCTTCGGCTGGTTTCGGGTATAACAGGCCTTCTTTGTCGGCCTTCCAATGTGGCAATTTAATATTCAAGTCCGGGAAACGGCCAAAATGGCGATGACTATCTATATATAACTCTTTCATAACTATTCTCCTTTACTTTTGCCCATATAATATCAGATTTCCCATTTTATATCCATCGTCAATTAGCCGTTCTTTTGTTTTTCCCTTTTTTCTCTTTGAGAACCATGCCGTAAAACATTGCCGGTTTAATTTTCATCGACTTATCTGCCAGGCTATCAACTTCCTAGCACGAAGTACTCATCATGTAGTGAAAAAAACGCACAGAACATCCCACTAAAAAACGGGAGCGCAAATAGCTACCCCCATTTTTCCAGGTTAAGATAGACTCTCTTTGGCCCCAGGGGCTCATTCTTGTCGAACGTATGTTCTAGGTAATTATGGCATATACGTTCATTCGAGGAAAGGGTTTCCTGATACAACTTGATAGTCGGTCCCGTGGGATTTGGCCTTGTTTCAAGTTACCTGGCGGTGTTTCAATGGCTCACCCGCACGTGCACCGGTAGGACGGCCTGCTTCTACGGCCAACTGACCGTTTACCAGCACGTAGTTCACCCCGGCTGCCACCTGGCTGGGGTTGCCTCTGGTCGCACGGTCCTGAATCGCCTGGGGATCAAAAACGGTGATGTCGGCTTTAAAACCCTCCGCCAAAAAGCCCCGGTCCTCCAGTCCCAGCCGCCTGGCCGGCATAGCGGTCATCTTCCGCACCGTTTCCTCCAGGGTAAGGAGACTTTCCTCCCGCACGTACCTGCCGAGAATGCGCGGGTAGTTTCCGTATGCCCGCGGGTGATTGGCGCTGCCGTCAAGGTTTAACCCGGAGTCACTACCGATCATGATGAGGGGGTGGGAAAGCGCCATCCGCACGTCCTCCTCGCTCATGGACTCCCTGCTGCTTCCCAAGTCCAGGCTGGAAAAGGTGTAGCCATATGTATCCCCCGTGATGTCAAGGCCGCTTCTACCGGCTCCTTCCACCATCTCCAGTACCCGGGCCATCTTGCCCCAGTTCTGCCGCTGGGCGGTTTTGACGTGGGAGTATTCCACCGGCACCCCGGCCCGGAGGCCGATTTCAATAGCTTCCTCTACCGACGGGAGTACGTCGTCCTGTTCATCCCGGATATGGGTGGAGTAAAACCCTCCATAATCCCTGACAGCCTGGCACAGCTCCACCATTTCTTCGGTCGTGGCCAGGATCTGGGGCCAGTAGCTGAGACCCACCGACAGCCCAAAGGCACCGGCCTGCATGCCCTTGGCGACCTCTTCCTGCATGGCGAAAACTTCCTGGGGAGTAGCCTTACGGGGGGCATCGCCCACCACAGCTTTATGGACAGTTTTGTACCCAACGAACAGCCCGATGTTTACGCCGGTTTGGCCCAGGGAATCAAAATACCCCTGGATGGAAGGAACCGAGGTTCCGCAGTTGGCCCCGATCTGGGAGGTGACCCCCTGCAAGAGGACCATCCCCGCCCTTCCGTCCTTTAACATGTACTGCTCAGTGTGGGTATGCAGGTCAATAAATCCCGGGGCGACCACCAGGCCGGAGACGTCCAGCACACGCGCCCCCGCCTCCGGGGTGAAGCGGCCGACAGCCACAATCCGCCCGTCCTTCACACCGACATCTCCCTTGAAGCGCGGCTGACCCAAGCCATTAGCGATGTCTCCCCCAGCCAGGACGTAATCACAGGGGACCGGGGCTGATTCCTCGGGAGGGTCCGGCATAGTCCGGCTCACCGTCACTTCTTTCGCACCACCGAACAGCCTCCCTTGTCCCAGGTACCCCAAAACGGCCGCTGACGCGACTCCTGTCAAAAAACGCCTGCGCGATAATCCCATGTCGAATATCCCCTACATAGTTATTGGACAACTCCTGTATGAGGAAATTCGACACTTCGACCCGGATTCCTGTAGAAAAGTCTAATTTTGCCCACCTTGCCGCAAAAGATGTCAGATGGGACTTCCACCACGAGGGTAGCAGTGGGAACGGTAGTGGGGAGTTGGCCGGGGCTGGAATACTGTACCAACGGTAATACTCTAACGCTAAGCCCATAAATGGGCAAGTCTTCTTTAGCGCAAGCCAAGTTTTCTTTATAATCGTGGAAGGAATTGTCTATTGAGTGTGGAATATTTATTTCAATTGAGTAATGAATAGGATAGTATTAGCGTATTTATGAACTATCATGGCGATGGGGTTCGCCATAAACACTGCCCCTGGCGGTTGATAACCCCTACCAAATTTATTCATGGAAAACCATGAAGTTTGGTAGGGGTTTTTGTATTGCCGGTTAAAGGGGTGGTGCTATGGCTGTCCTGAATTAGAGGCGGAAGTCCTTTTGGTGCAGAATCCAAATGAGGAGGGAAACCATGGACGGAGCTTTCCTGTCCCTATTGATGGCCGCGCTGATTTTTACGGCCAGCATCATCTCCATCGAGGCGGCGGTATCGGTTGCCATTGTGGAAATTGTGGTGGGGGTGCTTGGGGGTAACTTCCTCGGGTTAGCGCCAACCCCATCCATCGACTTTTTAGCAGGCTTGGCCTCCATCCTCCTTACCTTCCTGGCAGGGGCGGAGGTAGATGTAGATGTGATGAAGAGTAAGCTGAAGGAAAGCCTTTTGATTGGAGGGGTGTCCTTCCTGGTGCCTTTTTTGGGCGCATTCGCTTATGCCTACTGGGTGGCGGGATGGACCTTACAGGCAGCGGAGATCGCCGGTGTGGCGCTCTCCACCACCTCCCTGGCGGTGGTCTACGCCGTGCTGGTGGAGACGGGACTGACCAACACCGAGATCGGCAAGATCATCATGGCATCTTGCTTCGTAACCGATTTCGGAACGGCATTAGCCTTAAGCGTCTTATTTGCGGAGGTTAACTGGTTCCTGCTGGTGTTCATTGTGATTTCCGCCTTGATTATCATCCTGGTTCCCAGGATGATCCCGTGGCTGTTTAAACGCTATGGGGATAAGGTCATTGAGCCGGAAATCAAGTTCCTCCTCTTGATCCTCTTCCTCTTCATGTGGCTCGGTAAGCTGGGGGCCAGCCACGCCGTGCTGCCGGCGTTTATCTTTGGCTTAGTCCTCTCCAAAACATTCAGCGAGTACCGGATGGTCCAGCGCCGGCTGAGGATTTTAGCCTTTGCCTTACTTACACCTTTCTTCTTCATTAAGGCGGGGATGAACGTTTCCTTAAGCGAGATCTGGGCCAACCTGGGGCTCTTGGCCATGCTGTTTGCCGTTAAGCAGGTCACTAAAATTGCCGGTATTTATCCCCTGGCGAAAAAGTACGTGCCTGAAGACGCCGTCTACACCACCCTGCTGATGAGCACCGGGCTTACCTTTGGCACCATCTCTTCCATGTACGGCCTGTCAGCCGGAATTATTGACACCACCCAGTTCTCACTCCTGGTAACGGCGGTCGTTTTAAGCGCCATTGTTCCTACTTTCATCGCTCAGAAGTGGTTTGAACCCCTCCACTACCTGAACGGTACAAACGGTATACCGGCGACCGGCAAAGACATGGATAATGGTTTATACCAGAAAGAACAGGCCTCACCAACCAACTTACCCGGTCAGTTTGAACAGTCCGGTGCATAAAGTACCAGCAGGGAGATGAGAAAGGAGGTTTAAAAGGTGTTTAATAAGATCCTGGTGGCGGTGGACGGCTCGCCTTCTTCTCGTAAAGCGGTAGAGATGGCCATGGAGTTGGCAGGGAAATTCGGTTCCCGTCTTTATGCCCTGTCGGTGGTCCGGCTCCCTGACTACGCGGCAACCGTGGGAGAAGTAACCGAGGCCCAGGCGGAGGGGAAGAACTTCTATGCCGGGCCCATGAGGGAGATTGAGCGGGAAGCTAAAGAAAAAGGGATTCCCGCCGGCACCAAAATCCTGTACGGCCACCCGGCGGAGGTGATCCTGGATTACGCTAAGCAAGAAGGAATTGACCTGATTGTGATGGGGCGTAACGGTACCGCCAACGTGCGCAGGTTTTTATTGGGCAGCGTGTCAGACCGGGTAGCTCACCACAGTGAGATCCCCTTGCTGATCGTAAAGTGAAGGCCCCGGCAGGAAAAACCTCTCCGGTGTAGAATAAGGAGTGTAAAAACGGGGCGATGGGGCTCGCCAGGAGATACTGCGCCGTGATACCGAACGCTCGAAAGTAGGGCCGTCGGAAGATCTTTAGGATGGGGAAGAGTTGACGGTGGCTCCAGTTTGACCGCCGGGTTGAGGCCCGGCGGCCCGGATTGTTTTTGTATTCCTTTATACCTATACTGATGTTCCCGGCTTTTCCACCCCGTCGGGGTCGGTGACCCGGTTATGGCCATCCACGAACACCACCCGCGGCCGGTGGCCGGACGCTTCCTTGTCGTCCATCATGGCGTAGGAGATGATGATCACCACATCTCCGGGCTGAACCAGGCGGGCAGCGGCGCCGTTGACACAAATGGTACCGCTGCCGCGTTCTCCTTCGATGACGTAGGTCTCAAACCTGGCCCCATTGTTGTTGTTAACCACCTGCACCTTTTCATTGGGGAGGATGTCGGCCAACTCCATCAATCCCGTATCGATAGTAATGCTGCCGACATAGTTCAGGTTGGCCTCCGTGACCGTAGCCCTGTGTATTTTAGACTTCATCATGTGCCGCCACACAGCTTACACCTCCACTAGCAAGTTATCGATGAGCCGCGTGCGTCCGATAAATACCGCCAGGGCAACCAGCACACGGCCCTGGATAGTATCAATCACCGACAGGTCACCGGCATCCCGGATCTCGACGTAATCCACCGTCGCCAGCGGCTCGGCCTCCAGCATTCTTCGCATCTCCGTCAATACCGCCGGCACCGAACGTTCCCCGGCCATGATCAAACCATTCGCCCTTTGGAGTGTCCGGTACAGCACCAGGGCTGCCTCACGCTCCGCTGGTGTAAGGTAAACGTTCCGGGAACTCATGGCCAGGCCGTCCGGTTCCCGTACGATGGGGACAATGACGATCTCCAGCGGCATGTTCAAGTCTGCCACCATCTGCCGGATCACGATGGCCTGCTGGGCATCCTTTTGCCCGAAAAAAGCCACATCTGGTTGGACGATATTGAATAATTTGTTTACTACTGTGGTCACGCCGCGGAAGTGGCCCGGCCGAGCTGCCCCGCAAAGTCCCTCGGTAAGCTTTTCCACTTCCACGTAAGTATTGTAGCCGGCAGGGTACATTTCTTCCACCGGAGGGTTAAAGATGGCGTCTACCCCCACCTCTTCCGCCAACCTGGCATCTCTTGCCATATCCCGGGGATACCGCTCAAAGTCCTCCCCCACACCGAACTGTTTCGGGTTGACAAAGATACTGGCTACTACCACATCACACCGCTCTTTCGCCCGGCGCATCAGGGCCAGGTGCCCTTCGTGCAGGTAGCCCATGGTCGGGACCAGCGCAACCGTATGCCCCGCCAGCTTAACACCCCGCACGTAATCACGCATTTCCCGTACTGTATGAATAATCCGCAATTAATTCCCTCCCCGTCCGTAGCACCGCTGCATCAACTTTATCCTGGCGTCGGGTTACGGGAGGAAGAAGATAAAAAACCTTCCGGACAAATCCAGAAGGTCGCACTTCTTCATCATTACCTTCCGTCTCGGTCCCAGGGATCCAAGCGGTCTACAACAGTATACACTTGTAGGATTCTCGCCGGTGCGGCTTCCTGTAGGAATGCCACCCGTTCTAGCGCATTTATATTGTAACACCATCCAGTGGTCCAGGCAATAATTTTTCTTGCATTCTTTAGAATTGCCAGGCAACGGATTCCCTCCGCAAGTCACTTTTGCAGTACCGGTATGATTCCCCTGGAGACGGATACCGCCGTCATCATTGCGGCCAGAAACGGGGTATTAGAACGGCAACAACCGATTTCAATGGGTTAGACGGCGGAACTATGTGAATCTACTGACCCTTGTCCCGTTGCTTAATTAGCCCTAAGTCAGACTGCATTTTATTTAGCAACTGCTCTCCTACCTCTACAATATGTCTCTCAAGTTCAAAAGCGGCCCGTTCCGCATCTTTGTTTACCAGCGCCTTAACTATAGGCAGGTGGCCATCAGCCACTTCTTCCAACTGGGAATAGAGCATATTGGTAGTAGCAATAAAAGCCCGGACTGGTGTATTTAAGGTAGCCAGCACCTGCTGCAACCGGTTGTGATTAGTTTTTTTATAAATTACCTCATGAAACTTCATATCGTATTCGACCAGTTTGGATAAATTATCCTCCTTAGCTGCGGCTCTCATCAGTTCAATATGCTCATACAACTTCTTGACATCATCTTCCACGATATGATGAATAGCCAAGTTGACAGCAAATCTTTCCAAGATAATCCGAAGGCTAAAAATCTCTTTGGCATCTCTTAAAGTTATCCCACTTACAAAGGTGCCCTTATGAGGCAAGGTTACTACCAGGCCCTCCTGTTGCAACTGCCGGATAGCTTCCCTGACTGGAGCCCGGCTGATCCCCATCTGTTCGGCAATATTCATTTCCACAATATGGTCTCCCTGTTTTAGCTTCCCACCAATAATCGCGCTTTTGATCTGCTCGTACACATCATCTTTTAAAATCTTTATTTTTGACCGCGAGAATAGTGGCCCTGACACCCCGACACCACCTTTCACTTTTCAAATTCCCAATTAATCGATGGACAACAGGCATTTCGTTTGAACCCTTGAGGCTAAGCTCACTATTTCTGACAAATGCAACACTTTGACCGGAACGTTAAATAGCCTTGCCCCATGCTCCAACTGCATCATGCAGGCGGGACAGCTGGTAACAACTACGCTAGCCCCCGTATCTCTTATATTCTCCATTTTCCGCCGCAGGACGCGCTCAGACAATTCCGGGTGAGTTACGACATAGGAGCCGGCCGCTCCGCAACAGGTATCGGCTTCTGGTAACTCTACAAAAGTTACTCCTCTGATACTTTTTAATATTTCCCTTGGTTCCTCGGCGGCTTTCAACCCCCGTCCCAGATGGCACGGCACATGATAAGTAACTACTCCCTTGCTTTCTAGTGATAAACTGTCTTTGTTTTCCAGCTTTAAGATTAACTGAGCGTAATCCACAACTTTACCGGCAATTTGCTGGGCCTTTACATAGTAGGGGTCGTTGGGATCAAAAAGCTCAGGATAATCCTTTAATGCGCTCCCGCAGCTTGCGCAATCAGAAACAATGTAGTCTGAGTTGGCCTGCAGTAAAATATCAATATTTTTCTTGGCTAATTCTTTAGCTACGTCCCCATGCCCGTAGGTGACCGCTGGCAAACCGCAGCAAAAGGTTTCCGGTACTTCTACCTGGCAGCCCCTTCGCCTTAGGCTATTTACAGCAGCTACTCCTTCCGCCGGCTTTAGAAGGTTAGTTCCACAACCTAGGAAATAGCTCACTTTTAGCGTAGCATCCTTGGGATTTTGAGTCAATTCCGGCTGCAGGTCCCGAAAAGTCTTGGGTATCTCAGGGAGGAAATCCTCAGCCTTGGCCAAAGGCCCCAGCAAGCCTACCAAACCGCTTTTCTTCAGCACTGAGCGAAGCCCGGTATTTTGATAGATTCTTAGCAGCCGGTTGGTCAAGGAAACTCGTTTCGGATAAGGTAACAAGTGATCGAAAATTAGTTTTTGTACCAAAGGGACATGGTCTTTGGCCAGAGTTGCTCGGGCAGTCAATAAAATGTCCGTACTTTCAACCCCGGCCGGGCAGTTTTCCACACAATGCTTGCATAACAAACATTCAAAGAGCGTCTCTTTGAATTCGTTATTAAAGGGTATTATCCCTTCAATAGATTCCCGGATTAAAGCCAGTCTTCCTCTTGCCACCGAACCCTCAAACCTGGTTTCACGGAAAATAGGGCAAACAGCCTGGCAAAAGCCGCATTTATTACACTTAGCAACATCTTCGTATATAGCATTCAAATTGCTCATTGCATTATCCCCCCTACCGTCCGTCCGGGATTCAAAATGTTATTGGGATCCAACATGGTTTTAATACGTTGAGAGATAAGCCCTTTAGGATCGTGCGCTCCATTCGTAGGATTAATACCTGTACCGACTTCAATGGCGTGAATCCCCCACGGTAGCGATTCTTTAAAACGAGTAATGACGACATTCAAGGCCGCAAACTCATGATCTTGCATCCCTTTGGGGAAAATAGCGTACATGATCCCATTCGCAGCCTGCCCGTAAACAATGAGGTTGCCTGCTGTGTTTAAACTTAGGATGCGTTCTATCCAGCCGGGTATATCAGCAAACAAAAGAGAGCTTTTCAAAACCAAACCAGCGGGATTATATAAACCCTGAGGCAATTTCTCGAAAACAAAGGCCCTACCAAAGCTCAAATTCCGGTCCTCAATTTCCTTAAGCTTTTCCAAACCGGGTTTTACTAAGTGATCCAGGGCCTTCAGCTGCCTGGCCACGGATTCTTTAGGACCGCTCATGCAAAGATTTACATGGTATTTTCGTTGGGATACTAAGACATCAAAACTTGTGGGTTCCAAATCCGCGTTTTGGATAGCCAACAGGAAGTCGGTAAAAACTCTATTGTCCTCTGTTACGTAAGTCCGGTAAACCGCTTTTTCCGGAAGCGGGTATAATTTCAAGGTCAGCTTGGTCAAAATCCCGACAGTTCCCCACGATCCTACTAAAAGCTTGCATAAATCGTACCCGGCAACATTCTTGAGGTTTTTACCACCGTAACGGACCAGCTTGCCTTCCGGCGTAACTATTTCGAATCCAAGCACCAAGTCCTTCAAGGTTTTGTACTGCAGCCTTAAACTCCCTGTACTGTTGGCAGCAACAATTCCGCCTACAGTCGGCGATCCAACCTCCAGCGGGTCAACCGGCAACATTAACCCTTTTTCATTTAATGCTGCTTGGAGGACTTCTAACTCTAATCCCGCTTCAACAGTAGCCGTGAGGTTGCCTACGTCAATTTCTAAAACCTGATTAAGGTTGCCCAGGTCAACAACAACATCATGAGGTCCTAAATTTAACCCGACAGCTTTTTTGGTACCCTTACCCAAGGGAGATACTTTTACATTAAATTGATTTGCCAATTGAAGTACTAAAGCCACTTCCGCAGGGTTTTCAGGTTTAACAACACACCAAGGCTTACCCCTATCTAAAGCGTAGTGGGCTACTTGTTGTTCGTCAAGATAGATACCTGAGGCTTGAATTTTGCCAGTTAAAGCTCGAAGAAACTGTTCTTTCTCCCCGCCAGGACCCACGTCATCATTTGGCTTTTCGACAGTGGCGGACACCAATTCGCAAATATCGGCAGGTATGACTTTACCGGGATTAAGCAGATCCCCTGGATCAAAAGCGAGTTTTAAACGCCTCATGAAAGCCAAATCGTCCACAGAAAAGATTAAGGGCATGCCTTTAAGTTTTTCTAAACCGATCCCGTGTTCACCGCTAACGGTTCCGCCTATTTTAGCGGCTTCCTGCATGATTTCAAAATTGGCCAGAATCACCCGTTGTGTCTCTTCCGGGTCTCGAGCATCATAAAGCACTACAGGGTGGAAATTTCCGTCTCCCGCATGAAAGACGTTGCCAATAATTAAAGAATGCCTGCCGGCTATTTGAGCGATGGTTTTCAGCATTTGGGGTAACTGGGTCCTGGGAATGGTGATGTCTTCCTCCGCGTAGGAAGGCCTCAACCTGGCAATACTGCCCACCGCGCCGCGGCGTCCAGACCACAAAAGCTCCCTTTCTTTTTCGGTCTTCGCTACCTTGGTTTCCCGCACCCTGTTTTCCCGGCATATGGAGATAATTTTTTCCGCCTGGGAATCCAGGCTGTCAGAATAACCATCAACCTCAATCAGGAGCACAGCTTCCGCATCCAGGGGATACCCGATTTTCACGGTTTCTTCCACCGCTTTCAAAACCGGGCGGTCAATTAATTCCAGCGTGGTGGGGATGATTCCCTGGGCAATAATTTGCGATACCGTTTTTGCCGCATCCTCCAGCGTATCAAAAACCGCCATCAGGGTCTTGATCGCCTCGGGTCTTTTCATTATCCTTAGCCAGGCTTTCGTCACAATGCCAAAGGTTCCTTCCGTAGCATGCATGATGCCCGTCAAATCAAACCCGGGCGTTCCTTCCAAGGGGCCGTTGGCTATAAAAACCTGCCCGTCACTTAAAACAACCTCTAAACCCAGCACATGGTTGGCGGTTACACCGTACTTGATACAACGGGGCCCGCCTGCATTCTCAGCTATGTTCCCACCCATGGTGGAAACCTGTTGGCTGGCAGGGTCAGGAGCAAAGAAAAAACCGTAAGGTTCAAGTGCTTTTTGCACTTCCAAATTAGTAACCCCAGGCTCCACTGCCACGTAACGGTTGAGCAGGTCCACCCCTAGGATTTTATTCATTTTGGCTAATTCCAAAATCACGGCTTCCTGGGATAGAACCGTTCCGCCGTTAAGGTTGGTTCCTGCTCCCCTGGCAATTACCGGCACTTTATAATTATGGAGAATTCGGAGCACCCGGGATACTTCCTCAGTGCTTTCAGGAAAAATAACGGCTAACGGCGCTGGTCCGGAAGTAGTAGCAGCGTATCTGTATGTAAGGAGGTCTCTTTTGTTGCTGATCACATCTTTCGGACCCACAACCGCTTGCAATTCTTTTAATACCATGGCTAGTTTGTCCGATGTCACTACCGGCACCCCTTTTCCGGGTATGGTTTTAGGCCGATTGTTTTATTAAAAAGGGATATCGGCCAACAATGCGGGCGCCCTGTCTAGCACCATCATTGCAGGCTCGTTCAGCATTTTTACGCCCTGGTCTACTGCTGACTGCAAAGTGGGAAAAGGTTCTAAAAACATGGTTTGCAACACCTCATTATGAACTCCCGGGCAATGGCAGAAAACCCTAACCTTGCGCTTTAACACCTTAGCCAGCAGAATAGCATGATCAACTGGAGCAGTGTAATTTGCCTTGGCCTTTTCCAAAACTTCGTCCAGCGAAGATGAGCCTCGATATGGGTCGACAAAAAGGTGCGTCCCCAAACCTTCAGGACAAGCGGCAGTAAGGATAATTAATCCCCCGTCTTCTACGATTGTTGCCGCTGAAAATACAGCCTTTAAAGCTTGGTAGAGGTTAATCTCCAACGCGGACCCCGGATGGCAAATTACCAGGTTAGGCCTCTTTTCCATCTTCACTGCCGACAGCTCTCTGGACAGTTCTACAGCGCGATGATGGCTGGCAATGAGGCCGCCCGCAAAGGCCCCTAAAGCCTCTCCTTTTTCGTTCAGGACAACCTGCAGGGAAAAATCAACGCCTACCTTCAATGCTATCTCTACCATATCCTCATGAATTGGGTTGCCCTCTAGTCTCCCCGGCACCGCATGGGGGTGTTCCAGATGTTCCGGGCGGTGGTTCCAATTGATCGTCTTCTCGCCGGCAACTCCCGGCAGAATACTTTTTCTGCCGCCGGTGTAGCCCGCAAACTCATGGGGCTCAACTTTACCAATTGTGATTTTCAGATCGCTCTCAATTACCTTGCGGTTAATCCAAATTGGCGTATTATCTTTTGAATAGCCTAAAAAGCTCAAAGTTCCTTCGTTGTAAGCATCATGGGAAATTGCTTCTATTCCTCCAGCTTGCCTTTTAATCATCTGGAGTTCTTCGGGAGTGGCCAAACGGTGCAACCCCACCGCAACCATGATGGTAATTTGGTCGCCAGTTAACCCGGCCTTTTTTAATTCATCTATAACCGGGGGAAGGACGAGTTCGTTTGGAATACCTCTGGTGCTGTCGCTGATAATTACCACCGCGGATTTCTTTCCTTTGGCCTTATCTCTGAAAAGTTCGCTCTCGACCGGATTTAAGATTGCAGACCTGACAACTTCATCCTGGTCAGACACTGCCCTTGTCCCCGGCGCAAAACGTCCCAAAAAACCGCTTTCTGGCACCTTAAACAATTCTTTCACACGTTCACCGATAACCAATTCAGGCACGCCCTTCACCCCGGTTCGTTCATGATTTAAGTAAAACCTCTAGGGGATTTATAAAGAAAACTTGGCTTACGCCAAGCCTTTAGGCGCAGGCGGAAGCCTTAGTTGCACTTATGCCACAGAAGGTTATGCTTTCTGATGGTACAAGTAAATACCGTAAATCCCCTAGAGAATAGTTACAAGATGACCCTGGCATCGAGCACTTGGAGTCCTTGCTCAAAAACCAGCAAAGGGTTGACATCTATTTCCTGGATTTCGGGGTTTTGCTCTATCAAAGCAGCCATTTTTAACAAGAATTCTTTTAATGCAGGTATGTCCTTGGGGTTTTGCCCCCGCATACCTTTTAAAAGCTGATAGCCTTTGGTTTCTTTAATCATTTCTTCCGCGTCTTCCCTGGTCAGCGGGAGTACCCTGAAGGCCACGTCTTTTAAAAGTTCTACGAAAATGCCGCCTAAACCAAACATCAGGGCAGGACCAAACTGTGGGTCCTTGGTCATGCCCACAATACATTCCGTGCCTTTCGGGGCATTGGCTACAACAAGCACCCCCTCAACCCTGGCACCCTTCGCCTTAAGACTGGCGCTATTAATGATTTCTTCGAAAGCCCCGGACACGGCACCAGCGGTCGCCAATCCAACTTTGACGCCTTCCACATCTGACTTGTGTAAAATGTCAGGGGAAACGATTTTTAGCACCACCGGGTACCCAATTTTCTCAGCTGCCGCTACAGCTTCTTCTTTGGTTCTGGCCAGTTCGAATTGGGGAACAGGCAGCCCATACTCGGCGAGTAACTGCAGCGCTTCCGGTTCTAAAAGATTTCTCTTCTCAGCCAGCGCCTTGGTAATTATCCCATGCATTCTTTTCACCTCTAGTTTGTATTAACTGGCTAAAGCAGACCAGGAGGTTAAAAAGGCTTGCTTGCCTAATTGAAATGCCTTGAGGTTCACGTCTAAGGTCTTTTGGGGTATCCGTTCCTTGATTGCTTCCAGCATAGTCTCCTCGTTGAAGGGGAAGAGACCACTGGCGAATGCCGCGCCCAGCATCACCACGCTGACCGTTTTGGCATTCCCCGCTTCCAACGCCAGCTTGCTTGCATCAATGGTAATGACTGCTTTGCCTAGTTCATTTAAGGCGCCGGTAATCTCATCAAGGGAGGGGTATTTGGCAGCGCCGATTTTGACGTCTACAGGAGCCATTGCCTCTCCGTTAAGAATAGCTATCCCGTCCTTAGCCAGGTATTCCACTCCTACCCTCAACCCCTCCAGCGGCTCAATGGCCAGGATCATGTCCGCCTGCCCTTTGCCCACTAAGGGGCCGTAGACGTTACCGATCCGGACATGGGAAGCTACAGCCCCGCCCCTCATGGCCGCACCAAAGGTTTCACCCACGCGAACATTGATTTGTTCCGAGGTTTGACTGCTGCCTTTGATGGCTGCTTCCGCAATAATGTGCGATGCCAAGATGCTTCCTTGTCCTCCAACGCCTGCTACAATAACATTAATATCCATTAGGCCCGCCCTCCCATCTTAATCGCGTTTTGCGGACAAACCTGGCCGCATAGTGTACAGTCAGTGCAGTTTATTTCATCAATTCCGGCCTTCTTGTTATCAGAATCGAAGGTTACCGCAGGGCATCCCAGTTGAATGCAGCGTTTGCATCCATTGCATACCTCCTGGTCCACCCAGGTCTGAGTCTGCCCTTTTTTGATTCTTCTTTGAACCTGGAGCTGGCATTCTCCTTTCAAAATTACCATCGATGGGCCTTCAAAGGCTAAGGCTTCTTGGATCGCCTGGATGGCTTCGGCGCGATTATAGGCATTGGCCGTTTTGACCAACTTGACGCCCATGGCTTTGGCTACACCTTCAATGTCAAAAACTTCGTTTGGCTCCCCTACCGAGTTAATACCGGTATTAGGGTTGGGTTGATGACCGGTCATACAGGTCCAGCGGTTGTCAAAGACCAGGAAGGTGATGTCAGCCTCGGAGTAAACGGCGTTGACCACAGCCGGCAACGTGGCGTGGATAAAGGTGGAATCTCCCGCTACCGCGACAACTTTTCCATCTTTGTAACCTGCCTGGGCCTGTCCTTGGGCCATGCCGATACCGCTGCCCATAACGTAGATAGTGTCCAGTATTTCATAGGGGGAACGAATGGGGTATTTTTTGCTGTCTTCGTCATTGGCGCTGAGGCCTGCCGAAAACAGCCCGTAACCGCCTTGCTCGTAGCAGCCGATGTCCCCGTTCACAATATGGTTCCCGTCAAATTTCCTCAGGGCTTCTCTTAGGGCTGAATATGAGCCCAGATGGGAGCAGCCGGCGCATAAAGTGGAGGACCTAGGGGTAACCATGGCTTTCAGCCGGGCACGGACCTCTTCCCTGTCATCTTCAGCCAATTCAAGTTTAAGCGCTCCGGCAATAGCTTTGGTCACTAGGTCCGTATTGATTTCTCCGTAAGGGTAAAGGATTTGGTTGTAGGTTTTACCGTAAATCTTAACATGAGGAGCAATTTCTTTGGCCAAGCTACGGACTTGGTTTTCAACTACGGGATCGCCTTCTTCTATCACAATCAACGTCTCAATACCCTCTAAAAGCTTGCCGGCCATTTGGTCCGGCAGCGGGTAAACCATGCCCAGTTTCAAAAAGCTTACCTTTCCGTCAAGGCCGAGTCTTTCTAAAGCTTCTTTGGTGTAAGAGTTGGCCAAGCCGGCAGCCAAAACTCCAGTTTTTGCTCCGGAAACAACATTCAATTGGTTAAATTTGGTCTTGTTGGAAATTGTCTGGGTCTTGGGTAAGACCCCGTGCAGCCACTGGTGCTTGGACAAGGCTCCGGGGGCGCCGTAAACATTCCAGCGATAGGGAAGTTTGTAGTGCTTATTAAAGGCAAGTTTATTCCTGTTGGGGTTAACAGGCCCTAGTTCCACGTCGCCGCTGGCATGGGAAATCCTGCTGACAGAGCGTAAGAACACCGGCAGTTCCAATTCCTCGGAGATGGCAAAAGCTTCTTTAGCCATTTCTTTGGCCTCTTGTTGATCCATAGGCTCCAAGCAGGGAATCTCGGCGTACATGGCTGCAAAACGGGTGTCCTGTTCATTAGAGGAATAATGGGCATCCGGGTCATCGGCTACCACAACCACCATGCCGCCTTTAACGCCACCGTAGGGAATGGTCATAAATGTGTCCATCGCAACGTTTAAGCCCGCATTCTTCATGGCTACCATGGACCTGGCGCCGACTTGGGACGCCCCGGCTGCGAGTTCAAAAGCTATTTTCTCATTGGTGCTCCACTCAACATAGTAGTCGCATTCCGGTGCCGCAGCTATTAAGGCTTCGCAGATCTCGGAAGAAGGTGTACCCGGATAAGCTGCCATAAGCTGCAGCCCTGCTTCTACGGCGCCCCTGGCTATAGCTTCGTTGCCCATTAAGAGAACTTTTTTACCCGACTCTTGAAGAATTGCTGAACTCAAAGTTGTTCACTCCTTTTGTAGCGTTTTTAGTACTTAACAAGGCTTTAACTGCTTTCACTGCTCTTTCCGGGGTGGGGAATGCCGGTATACCGTGCTGGTGCATTTTCTGCACTTCCTCTTTTTCCACTTCACCGCCGCCCAGGTAGCAAACAACAATCTCCTTGGATGTTTCTTGTTTGAGCTCTTGGACAATTTCAAAGGCTCCTGGAATGGGATCCCCGAAGATTAGGAGAAAGAAGTCAACGTTGTCGTCTTTAGCGGCGATTTGAACTGTCTTTTTGTAACGATCAGCGGTAGCGTCACCTGTTAGGTCTAGCGGATTAGACACCACGCAGTGGTCCGGCAGGGTGGCTCTTAATTCTCTCTTCAGTTCGTCGCTTAAACCGATAACATTGATCCCGTTTTCTTCCGCCATATCAGTGGCAATGACGCCGCTGCCGCCGCTCGAAGTAACAACCAGCATGTTATTACCCGTCGGTTTCTTTAAAAGTCCCAAGGCCTTGGAATAGTCGTACAGTTCGGTAATGTCATTAGCCCGGATGATGCCAAGCTGCTTGCAAACTGCGTCAAAAATTTGATCCATCCCGGCAATGGATTTGGTGTGTGATTCTGCTGCTTTGCGCCCCTTTTCCGTCCTGCCGGGTTTTAATACGACTATTGGTGTGGATCCACCAATCTCGCTGACAGTCTGCATGAACCTGCTGCCGTTCTTAACACCTTCTATGTACAAGGAAATAACTTTGGTGTTGGAATCAGCAGCAAAGAATTCGATCAGGTCAATTTCGTTCACATCGCTTTTGTTGCCCAAAGCTACAAATGCGGAGATACCTATATTCTCACTCTCAGCCCACATCTCCATGGTTGCCCCGACGGTTCCGCTTTGGGAGATTACGGCGATGGGGCCCTGGGCTTTGACCAAGGGCCAGGATGCGCAAAGCTTCTGAGGAGTGTAGTTGAATCCCTGGCAGTTGGGGCCTATTACCCTGATCTGGTGCTTGGCGGCAATGTCCAGGACTTCCGCCTCAAGCTGGTTGTTACCAGTCTCCCGAAAGCCTCCGCTGATGATTACCGCTCCCTTGGCGCTTTTGGCACCCGCTTCATCCATAACCCCTGGCACTGCCTGGCTCGGAACTACCACGACCACCAGGTCCACATCGCCCGGTACGGCGCTTAAGGACGGGTAACAGTTCAGGCCGAGAATAGTGTCCGCTTTGGGGTTGATAGGATAGATCGACCCTTGATAACCACCTTCAACGATATTCTTCAAAATCGTGTGCCCTGTCTTTTCGGGATTGGGTGAGGCGCCCACGACTGCTACTGAACGGGCACTAAAAACGGACTTCAATGAATTCATAATGTTCACCTCCACATACGAATGTAATATACTGGCTTCATGAAACATGTCCGTATATTGTCGACAATACTCATACTGACGCTTTTCCCCCTCCCTTCGTGGCCGTTTTTACGTTGATCAAACCCGCGGAAGTGCTTTGAATTTAATCAACATGATTACAAACAGGCCTTCCACAGGCACAGGTTTTGTCGATTGTCGACAAGTATAATTAGACATTTTTAGCCTGAGTCCTTCTGCATTAAACGGCTATTTTGGATTTTTTATAAACCTATTTTCTTCCTCCAGCCATCAAATTCGATTGCGGAACCCTGCGTAGAACAAGGGCGGCCAAAGGGGCCAGGATGGCTCCCACTCCCAACATCGCAAAAGGAATTCCCCATCTGGTGGCGTTGATGGGATTAACCCCACCGTTCATTAAGTCCAGTATTTTGCCGAAAAACCAGGGCGCTAAGATTGTCATGGAATACCCAATGGCAGATTGAATGCCCAAACTTGTAGCACGGATACTTGGTGAGACCATATCAGTTAAACCGGCTTTGTAAACACCGGAATCAGCAATTACCCAAAAGCCAATCCACAGTCCAACGATCACTACCAAGACAAGAGACCTTCCGTGCAAAAACCCAAAAACGAATTCAGCAATCAGGCTGCAGGTAGCTCCAAAAATAATTGCTTTGGTTCGGCCCCAACGATCTGCAATTGACCCTAAAAGCCAAACCGCAGGCGCGCCTAGTAAGATAATCATCGCTGCCAACTTACCACCCAACGCCACAGCCACCGCATCTGAATGACCAACAGCGCTTGCGCTAGCCACCATAAACGGACCAATCCAGCCCCAAAATGCGTAAAGCTCCCACATGTGCCCCATATAGGCCGCGGTAATTAAAGCCGGGCCGGTATATCCTCCTTCGGGCGCTTGTTTAACAGGTTGGTTTTCGTCAATAGTGTCTATAGCCGCTGTTTGTTGTTCTTTGCCTAGACACACCGACGGAGATTCCTCCACAAGAAACCCGATGATAAGCACTGCGATAAAGACCGGCAGCGAAGTCGCGAGCATGCCCATTCTCCACCCGTGGGATGCAGCCAATGGAGCAGCGATAAAGTATCCGCCTCCATAAGCCAGGGTCAAGGCTCCTGTGTAGGCGCCAATGGCCTTACCTCTGTCCCTTGGGCTAAACCAGTTGGACAGCAAAGCCATGCCCGGAGCATAGATGGCCCCTGCGGAAAGACCGGTTAATAAGCGGAGGATCAGGATCGAGAGGAACCCTTCCGCAAATAAGATGAATGCGGTGGAAAAGACGCCTGTTAACAACGTAGCCCAAAAAACCACCATTTTTACACCCAGGCGATCTGCCAGTCTCCCCGTGGCCATTACCACCAGCACATAACCCACTTGGAAGGCAGCCAGTATGGTACCCGTATCGGTTCCAGTCAGGCCGAACTCCTTAGATATGTACGGTAAGACCGCAGAAAAATTGTACCATGGCAAGTAGCCAAGTACCATTGATACTACCATAAACAGAAGCACTTTATTTTTCTTTTCCATACCCAGCAACCCGGTGTAAGAACTCTTCTAGCAACCAGGCTTCTCCTCCCCTACCGTCTTGTGTTTTGAAACACTTAACACTTGCGGATCAACTCCCCTGATCACAGGAGTCCGATGTATTCCATTGTGGCTTGGAGTTCCCTTTTTCTGATTTCGTCTAGCGGTTCCATCACAACCTTGCAAGTATCTGTTTGAATAATCCCCATCCACTTCAACGCCAGCTTATAACACTGCGGGTACTGCAAAACGTTGGCAAAAGCAAAGGCATTTAAAGTAGCCACTTTGTCCAAAAAGATCTTTCTTGCCTCTTCCAACCTGCCTTGTTGAATGTAGTCAAACATGTCGCTTTGCTCTTTAGGCAACACGTTGCTGGCGGCCGAAGTCATGCCCTTGGCGCCGTATAAAAGCATTAAGTAGTTCATTTGATCATGGCCGGCAAATGGTTGGATTTTTCCTCCGGTAGCTTCTTCATACTTCGCGATCTTTTCAGGATAAGGCACAAACAATTTCGCGGTAGTCAAATTAGGCATGGCATCTGCCATCTTTTTCAGAAGAGAGAGGGAAATCTCAATCCCGGCGCCTCCGTCATAGACCATTACAGGTAAAGTGGTAGCGTCGGCGATGGATTTTACATGGTTAAATATCCCTACCTCCCTGTGGGGATGGTAATAAGGCGGGCAGGTAAAAATATAGTCTACGCCCACGCTTTCCGCATGTTTTGTCAACAGCACAGAGACATCTGTCGCGGAATCATTGACCCCGACTCCTACCGGTACTCTTCCTTTCACCTGGTCAACGACTATCTCAATAAACCTTTTGCGCTCCGCCTCCGCCATGGCAAATACTTCTCCGGTACTGCCTAACGCAAGAATTCCGTGCACACCTTTTTCGATCACATAATCCACTAAATTCCTGGTTGAGTCTTCATCGATTTCTCTACTTTCCGTCATCGGCGTTACAATGAGGCAGTGGTTCCCGTAAATCTTTTTTCCCGAAACCAATTTAATTCCTCCCTTGTATCTGTCTTATTGGTCGCGAACCTCGATCACGCCCGCTTTTTGGAAATATTTATCTGGATACCAAAAAGTCTTGTTGTTGTGTGCGGTATCCGGTAATTACAGGAGTCTGCCGTTTTGGTCAAACCGCAAAGGATACGGGCCGCTTAAAATCTCAATATCATTGCGCCCGCTAAGTTCAGGAATTATCGTTGTGGATACCTCGATCTCGCTCATTTCCAGGGTGTTATTAATTCGCACGATTTTTACGTCTGGTGGCTCTACCCGGTTCGAGGTATTAACCGCAACCGCAATCGCTTCCTTGTCATTGTTCGTAAACAGAGGTATTTTCGCGCCCGTAAGTTCAGTAGAGGTAATCGAGTTGGCATAGGTGGAGCCAAAATCAATCTGGTTAACTACAGATAAAGTCGTCACATCCGCCAAGCCGATCCCCGTCGCATTTCCATGAGTTTTATCAGTCAGGCCCAAGACTACGATTTTCTTAATTGGCGGCGCATTAAATCCAGGCTCGTTAGATACGTTTCTGCCGATAATATTGGGATCCATTCCGCTTCCCGAAACGTCTTTGCCGATCTCGTTCACGATCAAAACATCGATGGAGGACATCAGAAATTTGGGCAGGAGGGATTTTGCCTCTGCAGTCAACTTCAGTTCCTCTTCATAAATTTCTTCTGCTTTGACAGCTACGACCTTAGCCGTTTGATCATACGCGTTTTCCAGGATCGCCAGGCCAAAAATAACTGGAGAATTTTTAATAATGGTTTGACCAATGGCGGGGATTAAACGGAAAAATTGGCTGAACCCCTGGGTATGGATTTTGGTGGCCCCCTTATGTTTACCCAGTCCTATCGCCAGCATTTTTAATAAGCCGCTTTCATGGGTCCCTTTAAAGTCCGTGTGCGGCTTCACACGGTTAACAGGAATAATGGCATCGGAGTTATAAGCTATCTTATCCAGGTACACCGGGTAGCCATCATCCAAGGAGGCGATTTGAACTACTTCCATGGACGATTCAATGGGAACTCCCATGGTTTCTTCCGTGATATTATAACTCGCTAAAACCTCACGTTGGCCTTCGGCTGTAGCACCCCCGTGGCTTCCCATCGCGGGAACAATAATCGGATAGGCGCCTAGTTGCTTGAGATTGTCAACCAGCGCCTTGACAATTCGGCCGATGTTGGCAATACCCCTGCTCCCCACTGCCACCGCAATGCGTGCCCCCGGTTTGATCCGCTTTCTGATCCCTTCTTGCAGTACTTGAGACGTCACTGCGCTTTCGATGTTTTCCAGCACCGGAGCAGGGAAGATCTGCCGTATTTTAACCATGTCGGGGAGAGGAAGATCAAATCCCCCTTCAATTTTTACTTCGACTTTTTCAATCACGGATTATCCCCTTTCTGCCGTCTCTAGTTTCGGGATACTAGTAAGATGCACGTCCGCCACCATCCCGTTTCAAGACATATTATGACTGGCTCTGGCCGTTTCTGATTGCTGCAGCCAACACCTCAACAGTGTGCATCACCCTTAACCCGATGTTATTCCTGGCCATTCCGTCAGAAATATGCATGATGCAGGCCGGACAGCCGGTAACCACAGCGTCCGCACCTGTTTCTCCCAAGTTTTCAACTTTTTCATCATTGATTGCCGTCGCCAGGTCATAATGCAGCAAACTGAACGTTCCCCCGGAACCACAGCATTTATTCGCACCGGATGCTTCAATATACTCTACGCCGGGTACAGATTTAATTATCTGCCTTGGTTCCTGAGTGATCCCCTGTCCCCGGATTAAATGGCAAGGGTCATGATAGGTTACTCTCCGGTTGACAGGATGCACCGGTTTTAAGTCCGTCAAAAACTTAGTATAGAACTCCGATATGTCGTATGTCTTGCTGCTTAATTCTTGGGCTTTTTCTACCAAATCGGGGTTATATTCGGAACACAGCTCAACATATTCCTTCTTCAGGCTTAAACCGCACGAGGCACAGGCCACAACTACGGCGTCGACATTCTGCTTTAATAGAACCTCAATATTGTGTTTCGCCAGCTCAGCCGCGGACGACCGGTCGCCGGAGGTGGATAAAGGAGTACCGCAGCACGCCTGGTCTTTGGGGACAATGACTTCAATGTTACCAGCAGAAAGTACTTGCAGGACCGCTGAACCGATATTGTGGTAAATGTGGTTAATCATGCAGCCAGTAAAAAAGGCTGCCTTCATCTTTCCTTCAATTCGTGGATGTTTTTGACTGACAAAAGCCTGGCCGGCAAGAGGCGCCAACAGTCTCCTCCTGGAGATACCTATAGGCAGCCTCGGGTACATACCGGTTCCACCCGGGCTATTTTTAAAAAACAATTTTTGAAATTTGCCTGCCAGTCTTAATGTGCTGTTCATCAGGGAATGGCGACGCACAAGACTGAACACAAGTCGTTTGGCTACCGGCACCGGTTTGGTTTCAAAGGCGGTGCGCGCCCTGGTGACCAGTTGGTCGATTGGTACCCCACTAGGGCAATTTACGGTGCAAGTTTTGCAAACGAGGCACAATCCCAAGATCTCATTTAATCGAGGTGTAAGTACCTGTTTCTGCTCCAAAAGGGCTTTAATTAAAGATACCTTTCCCCTGGCTACCACGGTTTCGTGGTTCATTTGCAGAAACACAGGGCAGACTGACCGGCATAACCCACACGTAACGCACTTATCAGTTATACGCTGCCATTTCTCCAGCTCTTGTTTGTTTTGTTTCATATGTTTAATACCCCGCTCTGTAGGTTAAAACTTTTTGCCAGGATTCAAGATAAAGTTTGGATCTAATGCTTTCTTGATGCGAGACATTACCTCGATGCCCCCATCTCCGAATTCCCAACGCATAAACGGCCTTTTTGTGAGGCCAATCCCATGTTCTCCGGAAAGTGTACCGCCTAACCTGAGAGCAGTCTCGAATATTTCCTTAATGGCTTCTTCCACTCTGTGTACTTCATCAGGGTCATTTCGGTCAAACATAATATTTGGGTGGATATTACCATCCCCAGCGTGGCCTAAGGTTGCTATAGTCAGGTTATAACGTTTGGCAATATCCACTATAAAGCGCATCATGTCAGGGACTTTGCTCCTAGGAACTGTTGCGTCCTCAACAAGGTCGGTGTTGTTAATCTTGGTCAGGGCGCCATAGGTATTTCTTCTGGCCGCCCAAACCTGCTCTTTTTCTTCCGCTGTCCGTGCTACCTTCATCTCTCTAACATGGTGTTGATGGCAGATCTCTCGAATGCGGTTTAATTCTTGTTCCACCACTTGTTCAACCCCGTCCACTTCAATCAGCAAAATGGCTTCCGCGTCGACCGGCAAGCCTACACGGGATGACGCTTCTACAGCCCTGATCACGTTTTTATCCATGATGTCTAGAGTTGCGGGGATGATTCTATTCGCAATAATAGCGGAAATGGTTTCCGCGGCATTATTTAAGTCATCAAAGACGGCCAACATACTACGGGAAGCTGGCGGTATCGGCAAGAGTTTGACAATGATCTTAGTGATGACACCCAGTGTTCCCTCGGACCCAACCATCAACTTTGTCAGGTCGTAGCCTGTAACGTTTTTCACAGTGCGGCCGCCCGTTTTGACGATAGCACCCCAAGGCATCACTACTTCCAGGCCGAGCACGTAGTCTTTGGTGGTTCCGTATTTTAACCCTCTTAAACCGCCGGCCCCGACTGCCACATTACCTCCAATTGTGGAAAAAGCCACACTGCCGGGGTCAGGCGGATAAAATAAACCGACCTTCGCCGCTTCCTGGTTAAGGTGGGCTGTTATTACTCCAGGTTCCACCACCGCCAGTAAATTGTCTTTGTCAATTTCGAGAATCTTGTTCATCCTGGTGGTTTCCAGGACAATACCTCCTTGGATGGGCATGGCTCCACCGCTCAAACTGGTCCCGGCCCCTCTGGGTACTACCGGGATCAGTTCCCGGTTAGCAATTTGAAGTATCTGGGATACTTCTTCTGCGGAAGCGGGTTTGACGACCGCTTCGGGAAGGACTACAGGTACCCCTAACGTGGCATCGGTGGCATAACAGTGCAGATCCTCTGGTTCAGTAAAAACGTTTTGTTTACCTACGACCAAAGTAATCTCTTTAAGTACTTCGTGTTTGAGCATGTGTGCCTTCCTCCTCCCTCTCGCCTAAATGCCGTAAGCCAGTAAACCGCCGTCAACAAAAATTGTCTCTCCCGTAACATAACTTGAGGCGTCAGAAGCCAAATATAAAACTGCCCCTATAATCTCATCGGGGTGTCCCATCCGTCCCATGGGTGTGCGCCCGGTAATTCGTCCGTAGGCTTCTGGTTGGTCTTTAATCCATTTCAGCAGCGGAGTTTCAATGTAAGCCGGGCCAACCGCGTTTACCCTGATATTGTACTTGGCCCATTCCACGGCCAAGACCCTGGTTACCTGCGCCAGTCCCCCTTTGCTGGCGCAATAAGCGACGGAGTTGCTGATAGCCACCTTGCTGCCAATAGAAGACAAATTAATGATGGAGCCGCTTCTTTGTTTAATCATTTGCCTACCGACCGCTTGGGCGCAGAAAAACATTCCCTTTAGGTTAGTGTTGATCACAGTATCCCAATCATTTTCGGTCACATCTTCCGCTGGTTTTTTTACCGTAACACCGGCGTTGTTAACCAGAATATCAATCTTACCAAACGCTTCGAGTGTTTTCTCAACCATGACCTGCAGGCTGTCCATTACGGTCACATCAACCGACAATGCCAGAGCCTGATGGCCCATACTTCGTAATTCTGAAGCAACTTCATCAACCTGTTCCTGGGTCCTGCTCACGGCTACTACATTTGCGCCGGCAGCACCCAAACCCAGCGCCAAGGACTTTCCAATTCCTCGGCCGGCGCCCGTAATGATCGCGGTTTTACCCTCTAAATTCATGGAAGGCAACTGCATATTAAAACCTCTCCTTTCAGTCGGATATTAATATTACTAGCCAACAATCCTACATTTCCTTGTTGTTAAATGCAAAAATCGTGCCATACTTTGAAAGGAAGGTCTACGTGCAAAAAGCATCAGACTTAACGTGAATTTGCTCGCGGCTTCACAAAAAAGATTTGGCGTGCCAGCGGCAACCCAAGTTTCCATTTTATTTCGCTCTGACCACCCGGTTGCCAGCCCAAACTCAACCCGCCTGCAGCTTTTGATAAGAGGTTTCACAGGGTTTCCCGGCGGCAATAAATATTTCTTGGTTAGTCAGATCCATGATGAAGGAAAATACTGTTACAAGTTCTTTCCCCAGTGGGTCGACCTTTTGATGGCGGCAGATACCGTGGGGAGCATTAAAGTGGTCTGACAGCATGTTTTGCAAAGCGCTAAAGGTAATACCGCCTTCCAGGTTACGCAGCAGGGATTGCGCGCGGGTATAACGGACCAGGCTGTCCGGCAGCAGGTGCTTGGTCAGGTCCTTCACTTTCATTTTTAGTACAGGGCTGACAAAATGGTTGGTGTGTACCAAAATCCCGTCTTCCGGGTAAAGCACATCAAATTCGGAAGGTACAACTTCCAGGTCCAGGATTTGACCGTCGCGATGCCCGATCACAAAATTAACTGCCGAAGCGATGTTGGTGTTAATAACCGAGGCAATAGCGTCACCCATGTTGCGGGAATTTAGGATACCCCGCATAGTTATGTGCAAAGGGGTACCAGGCCCGTTTTGATCGCAGGCCAAGGCATTCATGCATACGCCCACGCCGGCATCATTGAGGCCGAATTTACCTACAATACCCGCTTCAGTAATCATCTTGATTTTGGGTTTATTTTCTTGCGTAATTTCCAAAACGATCAACGCGTCAAATACGGAGTCTTTCCAGTCCCAGTTTTGGCCCATATAGGCAGTCCCGTTTGCTGCTTCGGGCAAGATACCGAAAGAGGTACAGCCATCAAGCGCTTTGGTGGTTAGCATGATTTCGCTCCGGGCATTCAGAGCGACAATCTCTAGCAGATCCCTTCCTGAACCTTCAGCTATCCCCTTGATCTCGGCCATGATGTCCGGGTCATACTTCTCAATATAGTTAATATACTGGGCAGCCTGATCTACCGCCTCGGACCACTCCATTTTGGCATAACTGCGAAATAGCTGCTGGTAAGTCTCGATACACTTGTCAATTTGCCGTTTAGCCAGCCTGCCATGTTGAAGGCCGATTTCATGCGGGCTGCCATTTAATGAAAAACAAGGGAACATTCTCTACACTCCTTGTTTCTGACGGTTAAAATTCCTGAAAAGGCTGCAGCTCAACTACCGGACCGTAGGTTTCCGCCCGCCTGTCCCGGTAAAGCTGCCAAATTTGACGCACCTCTGTGATCCTGTCCAAATCAACAGGAACTACCAGTGCCTCGTCAACGCCCCGATCGGCCTGCCCGATAATTTTGCCGAGAGGGTCGGATACATAGCTCTTGCCGTAATACTCTCCGGTTTTCCAGGGCTCCTCGATGCCGACGCGGTTGATCGCCCCCACAAAGAAGCCGTTTTGCACCGCCAGCGCGCGCATCTCTAACTCCCACAAGTGTTCTGTGATTCCGCTGGTCGTGCCCGAGGGGGTGAAGATGATTTCCGCTCCGGCCAAACCCAAAATACGCGCCGGCTCCGGGTAATGCCGGTCATGGCAGATTACGACCCCTACCTTGGCGTAAGCGGTCTTGAAAACCGGGTAGCCCAGATTACCGGGGGTAAAGTAGAATTTCTCCCAGGCGCCGGGATACATTTGGGGGATATGCACTTTGCGGTACTTGCCCAAGTAGCTGCCGTCAGCGTCGATTACCACCGCCGTATTGTAGTAAACCCCCGGTATACTCACTTCGGTGATGGGACCGATAATCACCATGGAATGTTTTTTCGCCAGCGACTGCAGCAACCTTGTGGTCTGCCCGTCGGGGATACTCTCGGCGTACCCGTACCACTTTTTATTCTGCTCACACGCGTAGTAGGGCCCGTTAAAGAGTTCCTGCAGGCACACAACCTGAGCGCCTTTTTGCGCGGCGGACTCGATCAGCCCCACATGTTTCTCCAGCATGGCATCCTTGATCACCTGCAGGTCTTCTTCCCCTGAACAAACATTGGCAGCTTGAATTAGACCCACATTCACCATCTTGGCCATTTCCTAAACCTCCTTCGGATAACAACCTGCCACTGCGCGGCATATTGCGGCGTTGCCTACCGCCGCCTTGATAAGAAAGTCTATCCTTACCCGGTCCGTTGGCCGGTGAGCGTATTCCTCCTCACCAGGCGCATATCCAATGGTAGGGATACCCAGCACATGAGCTGTATAGCTGCCGTCAGTTCCAAAATCCCACACTCCGAAGGACGGGTTCTGCCCGATGTCTTGGAGGGCTTTAACCACCTTTTGCACATAGGGATTATCTTGCGGCACCAGATAGGGCTGTTTCAACAATTGCTCAGTTTCCGAGATGCCGGTGTAGCTGGTGTGGGCCAGCTGCCGTATTCTGCATTCAACATTAATGTCTGGATCGGCTGCCTGGCATTCCGCCACTGCCTGTTTAAATTGATTGACCACTTCTTCGGTGCTCTCGGACGGCAAATACCGGCGGTCGACCCAAACCCGGCAGATATCGGGCACCGTACTGCCCCAGCCCGGCTGGCAGCTGATGTGAGTTACGGACAGGGTTGATTTACCCAGCACATCATCCTCAGGCAAAGAACGGCTTAATTCGTCCAGCTTGGTGATCACCGGGGCCATTTTGGTGACGGCATTGACCCCCAGCCAGGGCGCGCTGGAATGGCTCATTTTACCCCGCCCGATTAATTCCATTTCCAACCGGCCCCGGTGACCCAGGTAAATGTCCAAAGAGGTCGCTTCTCCCAGTACAACCAGGGAGACCGGCCGGTTCAGCCAGTCCTGGCAGAGATGCTTCATTCCCCACATATCTCCCGGTTCTTCGTCGATCACAAAGGTGAGGATCACGTCCCCCTGCAGCTCGATCCCTAACGCCTTTAACAAATAGACCCCGTACACCTGGCTGGCGATAGCCCCTTTAACGTCGCTGGCGCCGCGGCCGTGGACCCAGCCGCCCGCCACTGTCCCGCCATATGGCTCGTATTCCCAGTCCGCCAAATTTCCTTCCGACACGTGGTCCATGTGGCAGTTAAACATGATGGTTTCTCCCTGCCCACGGCCGCGGAGAATCCCGATCACGTTTCCTGCCGGATCGGTTAAAACTTCATCGTACCCGAGTTTTCTCATTTCGTCCTGGATTAGCCGGGCAATGGCCCCTTCTTCCCCGGAAATGCTGCGGGTTTGAATCAGGCGCTGGGTGAAATCAACTATTTGCGGCTGCAATTCCTCGGCTTTAACCCGAAGTCGATCATCCATCTCCACAGTCCTCCTAAAACTGCTACGTTACAGGCCCAAAACCTCCGGCAACCAGGTGACAATCTGGGGGAAGAAAAGCATGAGCGCCAGGGCAATGATCAAGACGGCCAGGTGGGGCAGCACTTCTTTAACAATGTTCTCAAAGGGCACTTTAGCCACACCCTGGGCCACAAACAGGTTCATGCCGAGAGGGGGCGTTAGGAACCCGATGCAGAGGTTGACCGTCATGATCACACCAAAATAGACGGGATCGTAACCGGCCTTCATCACGATCGGTACAAATAGCGGGCTGAAAAGCACCACGTTGGAAATAGTGTCAATAAACATACCGGAAATAAGCAAAGCAAAGTTGATCATCAGCATGATGATAATCGGTGTTTGGGTGATGCTGAGCATCCAGGCGGACAGTTGTTCCGGAATCCGCTCCAAGGTCAACAACCGCCCAAAGGTGGTGGCCCCGCCTAATAGAATCATGACGATAGCAGACAACAGCGCGGCCTCAACCAGGCTGTCCTTGAACTTGGGCAGGGTTAAGTCTTTATAAACGAACTTGCCGACAAAGATGGCGTAAATGCAACCGACAATCGCCGCTTCTGTGGGAGTGAAGAAGCCCGCGTAGATACCCCCCAGGACAATGCCCGGCATGATCAAGGCCCACTTGGCCTCCCAAATTTGGGCAAAAACCCACTTGAATCCGCCCTGGCGGGGCACCCCAACATAGCCGCGTTTTTTGGAGATGTAATAGTTTACGGCCAGCAAGCCCCCACCCATCAGAATACCGGGGAGAAAACCACCGGTGAACAGCTTTATCACAGAAACTCCAACCGTTGCTCCATAAATGATCATCGGAATACTGGGAGGAATAACCGGCCCGGTCGTCGCTGCGGCGGCAACCAGGGCACCGGCATAGTCCTTGTCATAGCCCCGTTGACCCATGGCCGGGATCATAATGGCACCGATGGCCGCCACCACGGCAGGCCCGGAACCGGAGATGGCGGCAAAAAACATGCAAGCGATGATCGTGGCCGCCCCCAGGCCGCCGGGAGAGGTACCGGCGATGGCCTCCCCGACATTGATCAAGCGTTTGGCCAGCCCCGTCTTTTCCATCAGGATGCCAACCAGCATAAAGAAGGGCACTGCCATCAAGGGGAAGGAGTCAATGGTGGTCACCATCGACTGGGTCAACAGGTTTACCATGGGCGAGTTGGGATAGAAGACAAAAAAGACCAAAGCACAGGCTAAAATCAGGCTGATGGCGATAGGCGCCGTTACCAGCAATGCGCCAAATAGCGTACTGAACAGAACCGCTGCTACCATTGTTTCACTCCCCTTTCCTAGGCCTTTTCGTTGGCGTTCTTCGGCATCGTCTTGTTCTGTCCCATGATTTCACGCAGACCGGGAATGATGCCGGCTTGAACCACGCGAATGGTCATACCCAGCATCCCCAGCACTCCGCCCATATACATGATCCAAACGGGGACGGAAGGCATGGCGGCGAAAGTCTGCCCCCGCTCGTAAACTACCAGGGTCATATTGAAAAGCTTGAGGAAGATCACCCCCGCGGCAACCGCCGTCACTACATCGCCAAACAGCATGACAAAGGGAGAAACTCTCTTCGGCAGCACCATGGTGATCGCCGTAACCTTTAAATGCATGCCCTTGCGGGCAGCCATGCTGATACCCGCAAACGAGATCCAGACAAAGAAAATCCTGGCGGTCTGCTCCGCCCATGATGGAGTATAGGCGAAAAAGTAGCGGGTGACAACCACGGTGCCAAGCAAGATAAGCGTTAACGTAAACAGGATCACGATTACGTATTCTTCCAGCTTATCGAGAAAACGAATTATGCCTTTTAGCACGTATCCTATTCCCTCCCCCTGTTTTTGATAAAAGGGGGGCCGGTCCGCATTCGGCCGACCCCCACTGGTGCCCGACTACATATCCTTTTGGGCGTCTAATACTTTCTGGAGCAATTCCTTGTCCTGGAAGCTGTCGTAAACCGGCTGGGCGGCATCGCGGAAGGCCTGTCTTTCTTCAGGCGTCAACTCGATGATCTCGTTCTTGCCGGTCGCCAGGATTTGCTTCTTGTACTCGACTGCGTCCTGCCTGGACAACTCTCTTTCATAATTAGTAATCTCTTTTACGGTGTCAGCAATAATCTTTTGCTGTTCAGGCGAGAGTTTTTTCCAGGTGATTTCAGACATTAACAATGGAACCGGGTCGTAGATGTGTCCTGTCTCTGTAATGTACCTTTGTACTTCGTAGAATCCCATGGAGACGATATTTACGTAAGGGTTCTCCTGACCGTCAATGACTTTCTGCTGCAGGCTGGTGTAAACTTCAGAGAACGCCATGGGTACGGCGCTGGCCCCGAGGGTATTGAAATGAGCCATGTGCAGCGGGTTTTCCATGGTCCTGATTTTCATGCCCTTCAGGTCTTCAGGCTTCCTGATAGGTTTCTTGTCATTGGTGACGTGTCTCCAGCCCTGGGTCCAGTAAGCCAAGCCGAGAATGCCGGATTTTTTGACTTCGTCAAAAATCGATTGGCCAATGGGGCCGTCTAACACTTTTTCGGCTGCTGATTCATTTTTCCAGAGATAGGGCAAGTCAAAAATAGCGGTCTTGTTGTTGGTGAACCCGCTCAGGATCGCCATAGCCGGCAGAGCCATGTCAACAGCCCCGCTCTGAACCGATTCGATCAGTTCCCTGTTGCCGCCGAGGGCGGAAGCGGGATAAACCTCGATGATGATTTGGCCGTTAGATTTCGCCTTCACTTCTTCCGCAAGTTTCAGAGCGCCTTTATGCAGGGCGGTTTTCTCCTGAACCACGTGTCCTAAACGTAAAGTAACCGGTTTAGCTTCAGGCGCGCTGCCTTGGTCTTTACCGCTGGGCTGTTCCTGTTTTCCTCCGCAACCCGCCAATAGCGATACCATCAACAACGCAATAACAAAAAGCACAAAACCTTTTTTCCGCATTCTTCTTCCTCCTTACATTTTTCCTCTTGCGCCAAGCAACAACCCCGATTGAAAATTATTTTCTTATCTCACCCCCCTCGCATGATAGAACGCTCACTTAACCTAATCCCCTTGGGGTAGGTTAATAAAAACTTAATATATTAATTCTTTTGCTGCCTCTGTCAAAATATCAACCGCCCCGTCCAGATGCTCTACCGGAATATATTCATCTACCGAGTGAGCTTGGGCCAGGTTACCCGGGCCAAAAGTAATGCAGTGCTGGCTTCCGGTCCTGGCGGCAATAATAGATGCATCCGTGTAAGCAGGCAGACCTTTATACTCAGCGTTTTTCCCGGTAACTTTGTTAATCGCCTTATCCAGTTTAATAATCAGGGGTGAATCCAGCGACGCCCTAACCGGTGGGCGATCAATGGTTAGAACCTGATAACTGGCGCTGGACCCGGGAACCTTGGACGTCCCAACTCCAATGGCCTGTTCGACTAACGACTTGGCCATCTCGACAGTCATCGGTACAATTAACCGCAGGTCCATTTCAGCTACGCACTTGTCCGGCACAATATTTGTCTTCACCCCGCCGGAAATCTTACTGAGCGTCACCGTGGGCTTACCTAGCAGTTCATCATCATATGGCAGTTCACCAACGGCCCGTTTTAACTCGACTAAAATTTCCGTCATGGCATGGATAGCGTCTACACCAAATTGAGGATTACCCGCATGGCTCATCTTGCCCTGAGTGACCACTTCGAACCACATCGGCCCTTTGTGCGCGGGCATAATCGTTAGTCCGGAGGGTTCAATAGCGACAACATAACTTTCTCTTGTTACCCAACCGCGGTTGATGGCATCAACGGCGCCCATCATGCCTGGCCCTTCTTCATCAACACTGGCAATCAGTACAAAGGTCTTTTTCGGTTTCACCCCCATGGCGGCGATACGCTTAAAAGCCACCATGCCTGCAGCCAGTCCCCCTTTCATATCCGAGCTACCCCGACCGTAAAGCTTCCCGTCGACGATGTCTCCGGAGAAAGGATCACGGGACCAGCCCTCACCCGCGGGGACCGTATCCATGTGGGCAATATAAACCAGGTTGCCGTTTGCTTCAGTTCCCTGCAATTTGGCGATCACATTGTTTCGACCGGGCGCGACCTCTTCCATGACCACCTCAGCCCCGGTTCCCTTTAGCCAGTGGAAAACAAACTCCGCAATTTCTTTTTCTGTTCCGGTAGGGTTTTCACTGGGAATCCTGACCAGGTCTCTGGTAAGTTCTACAACCTCTGAAAACACTGTTAACACCCCCCAGTTCAAGTAATTGTCGACAATGCATCGGCGAAATAGCACACCCTCGAAGCGATAACTCCCCCCCTCCGAGTGAATTATTATGTTTATGTCAAATCACAATATGGTGAAAATTGTCGTTACATGCAACTTGTTTAAGTAATGTACATTTCGACAAAGAAAATGCAGCCCCTGTTGCATTCGCCATCACTACAGTATTTTTCTTGGGCCACTTGTTTTTACAATACCATTTCTCAACAGATGTCCCAAGTTGTGTTTATGGATCTTTTTTAAAACAGCGGTATGTGAAAGCCCAAGTACCCGTGCTGCTGCGCGGGCGCTTCTTTCCGAGCTCAGTGTCCTCTCCAATAACACCTTTTCAGCATCTTCGAGAACACCCTTCAGTTCACCCTTTTGGCTTGGACGAGGCGAAAATGCGGGGACCACATGATCAAAAAGCAAACCACTAGATGTTATTTGGTCGTCCAAAGATAAATTAATCGCCCTCTGAATAACGTTTTGCAGTTCCCTTACATTCCCCGGCCAATCGTAAGACACTAATTTTATCTTGGCGTCTGTAGAAATGGTAATTTTTCGGCCCTGCTGATCGGAAAACTTTTGCAGGAAATGGTCGACAAGCACAGCAATATCTTCACGTCTTTCTCGTAAAGGCGGTATAAACAGGGGAATGACATTCAATCGGTAATAAAGATCCTGCCTGAACGCGCCTGTTTTTACCATTTGATCCAGGTCGCAATTGGTAGCCGCAATGATACGGACATCAACCGGTATTTGTTTTTGGCCTCCGATACGGCGGACCATGCCTTCTTGCACTACACGGAGTAATTTCCCCTGTAAATTAGGAGGGATTTCCCCGATTTCATCTAAAAACAGGGTGCCCCCGTGGGCAGCTTCAAACAAGCCGATAGCTCCACCTTTTCTTGCGCCACTAAAGGCACCCTCTTCGTAGCCAAATAGTTCACTCTCGATTAAAGTTTCAGGTAACGCCGCACAATTAACAGGGATAAACGGTTTATCACTTCTGGGGCTGGCTTCATGAATGGCCCTGGCAAACAGTTCCTTACCGGTACCGCTCTCGCCTCTGATCATGATCGTTGCGTTACTTGCCGCCACAGTCCTAGCCATCTGCACCACGTTTTCCATCGCCGAGCTGATGCGGTGGATTTCATTAAAACAACCAGTGTTAGCTTTACTTATGGTACTGACTAGTTTACGCACCTCGTTCATGGCCTTTAATGTAGCCACTATTCCCGTAACTTCTCCTACCTCATTGCGTATTGGCCTGCCGGAAGTAATGCAATGGACGGGACCACGTTTTGTCTTAAACATGACTTCTTTATTTTCGTACGGCTTTCCGCTTTGCAAGCATTCCCAAATCGGCGAGTCCCGGTCGACAAACTTATAGATGTTTTGTCCCAGCCCTTTTTCAAAAATCATATTTTCAATCACTTCGTTAACGTGCATAATGGCGCCTTTAGTATCAACAGCCACAATTCCTTCATTAACGGACTGGAGAATAGCCTTCAGCTGTTGTTCTCTTTCCTCGTAGGGCATCAACCCCGTATCGAGTACGTCTATAACGTCAGGTACAGCCAACAGCAAATCTCTAATTGTGATTAGCTTACCCTTATTCGTCGCCAGGAATTTGACATATATTGTTCCGATGGATACTTCCATTGAATTGATGCTGATATCCATTCGGGAGAAAACCGTCATTACATCCTGAACCATACCTACCCTGTCACGCGTAATGAGTCTCCACCTGGTGTACAATGCCGGTTTCCTCCCCTCATACTTGCTGGATTTAACCTATCGCTTCTTCCTTGATTAACTTCAAAAATTCTTCAATTACTTCTTTCTCCATTTTATACGTGTGTTCTTCATCCACAGGGAAGTTCTTCTCCCTTACATCCTTGGCATACTCTTTAAACGCATTAGTGATAATCTCGTTAACACTGGCGTATTTCTTGACAAATTTAGGAGTAAAGTTTTCATACAAGCCAATCATATCTGCGTAGATCAACAACTGGCCGTGAGTATAAGGACCGGCGCCGATGCCCAAGATGGGAATGCCCGCTCTTTCGGTAATTACCTTTCCCACAACTGTGGGGACAGCTTCAACCAAAATGCTGAATGCGCCAGCTTCCTCAAGCCTTTTTGCTTCCTTAACTATATTGATGGCTGCCTGGGAATTCCTGCCTTGGGCCTTGTAGCCCCCTTGCTGGGCCATTGATTGCGGTGTCAGCCCAATGTGACCCATTACCAGGATGCCGGACTCATTGATTGCCTTAATTCGACTGGCCATGCGAGGCCCGCCACCCTCAAGTTTTACGGCATCGGCGCCTCCCTCACGGATAAACCTACCGGCATTAAAAACGGCTTCTTCATCGGAGACTTGATAAGACATATAGGGCATATCCCCAACAATAAACGTATTGGGCGCCCCCCTGCGCACAGCTTGGCAATGCCTGATCATATCATCCATGGATACCGGCAAGGTAGTGTCATATCCAAGGCTAACCATGCCCAGAGAATCACCGACCAGGATCATGTCTATGCCTGCTTTTTCAACCATTTTGGCGGTCAAATAATCATACGCAGTCAAGTAAACAATTTTTTGCCCTTCTACAACCATTTGGCTGAAATCCAGCCTGGACTTTTTAGCCATGAATACCACTCCCAGTTAATTCTTTGTTTTTAACGTCGATGGAGGTTACGAGCAGCCACAAAAGCAAATCCTTTTTCAGTCAGCGCCTTAGCTGTTTTGTTCACTGCGTCGTGTTTGTCCAGATAGTTTTGCTCGAGTTTTGCCATGTCACCCGAAGCGAGGACCTCCTCTTTGCTACGGAAATAGTCTAAAATATCTGATGGGTGTTCCCGGGTAGCCTCGACGTCAGGGTCTCCGCCTTCATGTTTTGCAGAGATATTAGGCACCTGACTGGCGACTTCCAGAAGCTGGCCCCTGCGGTTGTACGGCTGGCGAACAATACTCTTTAACGGTTCGGTAATATGATGCTCAATCCGCACCTGGCCTTCAAGTCCCAATTGTTGCCTGATTAAGGAGCTTAGTTCCAGGGTTTGGTTGTTTACCGAGTTACTCAGGTTAAATCCGGCAAGCGGTGTAGAGCCATCTTCACGGGCAAAAAGGCGCGCCATCATCAAAGTCCACAAAACCGCAAAAGGATTGTCATTACCCATAAAGACAGAGATCTTAAAGCTGACATCAATACCAAGTTTATAAAGAATGTAACCAGCAAGCACAGTCCCGGAATTGATATTTAGAACCTGGTTGATACCGTACTGGGTATAGTAGTAAAGATATTCGTCAACCCACTGTAGGACATGTTCATTAGGCTGTCCTATCCCCCCGAAATATCCCGTGATCGTTTCAGGACCGCCCAGGTGGACATTCGAGCCATCAGTTCCCCTTGTGTCAAGGCTCTCTACATAACTGGCGCCAACAATCTGCATGGCAGCCGCGACGGCAAGGATATCCCCCTGGTCTTCGGCTTGTTCCCGCATATTGCGCACGCGGATGTACCTTCCCGGCATAACTTCCTTGCGATCGATGGCCTCTTGAGCCTCTTTAATCAGCCAGGGGAAATACTGCAACGCACTGATTTCGAGCGTGACTGCTTTAGCCTCGTCAAAATACATGCTATCCGCTTGCGGCCCAATTACATTACGCCGGTATTGAGAAATAGAAACAAAAGCACCTTTGTCTCTTTCGGACATTAGCCAATCGAGGTCCTTAAGGTAAGGCGAGGCTATATTCCGTAGGCGTTGCGTCAGACTAGTTAAACTGCGCGCTTCCCGCGCCCTGGCGTTGATTTCCTCGGGTACGCCGTACTTTTCCACAACCCGTAATATTTGATTGATTAACGGGTTATCCGGGTCAAGAATGACGCGGTTCAATTCTTCGACTACACGCGGGTCCAGTTTAAGGTGATCCCTCAACATGATAAACTCTCTCCTTTGCCAACGTAATTACTTCGGAAAAAAACTCTTCCTTTTTTGATCCGCCTCCTCAACGCACGGTTTTTGAAAAAGTCATCCCCTATGATATAGTGCAAAAACCGTGCCATTAAAGAGGTATTGATCTTCTTAGAATAAAGGCAGTTCCATCTATCCCGTTGGCAACTTGGAGTTCCATTGTTGGATACTAAACTTGCCGGTTTCCATTTTGCATTATGTTTACCTTCACTTGCGGTAGTAGCGCCTGTATTGCTTTGGAAACCGTTAGTTCCAATAACGTCAGTAAACCCCTAACTTGCTACAAGCGCTCCACGACGGTAGCCATGGCTGGCCCCCCGCCTACACATAACGAAGCGACACCAATTGTGTTTCCACGACGCTGCATCTCGTAAAGCATCGTAACAATAATCCGTATACCCGTACACCCAACGGGATGCCCCAGAGCTATACCCGAGCCGTTTCCGTTTACCTTGTTCATATCCAACTTTAATAGACGATTTACCGCCAAAAACTGGGCAGCAAAAGCCTCGTTAATTTCAAAGTAATCTACGTCTTCAAGACTCAACTTCGCGTATTTCAGGGCTTTCGGGATGGCAAACGCAGGGCCTATGCCCATGATTTCCGGTGCCACACCATAAGAAGCTGTAGCTAACACTTTCGCCAAGGGCTTTATTCCTAGTTCGCTTGCTCTCTCTGCCGACATTAGAACAACCGCTGCCGCCCCATCATTTATCCCGGAAGCGTTTCCCGCGGTTACTGTACCGTCTTTTTTAAAGGCAGGTTTTAATTTAGCCAGCCCTTCTGGGGAAATGTCTGCTCGCGGGTGCTCGTCGGTATCCACGATGGTATTCCCCTTTTTTGTTTGGATTTCTACAGGGGCAATCTCGTTTTTGAACTTGCCTTCCCGGATCGCTGCTACCGCCCGAAGATGGCTGAGTAACGCCAATTCATCCTGCTCTTTCCTGGAAATTTGATATTCTTCCGCCAGATTCTCCGCGGTAACACCCATATGATAATTGTGGAAAGCATCTATTAACGCGTCGTACATAAGGCTGTCCTGCATCGTCCCGTTACCCATCCGCAGTCCTTCCCTAGCGCCCATGAGCAAATATGGCACTCTGGACATACTTTCCAAGCCTAAAGCCACACCGGTATCCGACTTCCCCAGCATAATCTGTTGGGTGGCAATCTCAAAAGCCCGCATGGCAGAAGCGCACTGTTGGTCCACTGTAGTAGCAGCCGCCTCTTTGGGAATACCTAGAGCCAGTTGAACCTGCCGGGCAGGGTTTCCTTTGACCCCGGCTTTGTAAACCATTCCGGCCACGACATCTTCCACCATCTCAGGACCTATACCAGCCTTGTCAAGCGCGGCCTTAACCGCCACCTGACCCAAGTTTACCGCGGGAACATCTTTTAAAGAGCCCATAAAATCTCCGATAGGTGTACGGGCAGCACTCACAATTACTACTTCTCTCATATATCAATACCCCTTCATACTGGATGATTAATTGCTTGATTTAAAGCTACCAGAATGCCGTCAAGCAAGTCTTCCAATGGCCTTGGCACCCGGTTGATATGGTTTCCCGCCACAATTACCGTTGGACCCCGGAAATCGGGCCGGGAAGCACAATCCACCGCGCAACCGCTCAGGATTAGCAATGCGTCGTACTCGAAACCCTCCCAATGAACAAATTCAATTTCGGAGGCCCTAGCCAAAGCCCTTGCTAATTCCAGAGTATCCAACACAGGATTGCAGTTGCCGCAGAACTTTATGCCGACTCTCATGATCACCTGATGCTTAGTTTTGGTCGGGATTAATCCCCGCCAAAATTTTCGCCAATCGTTTTTTGTTTTCCAAATTTGCCTGTCTCATGATCATGACTCTTTGGGCTTGGGGCGATCCGGCTCCGTGCATGCTTTCCACAAGCGCAGTGCCTCCAGTCATATTCTCAATAAGCCTGGCTATCCGGATCCGGTTTTCTGTACTAACCGAAGCCACACCTTTAAAATATTTTTGGACGTACTTCCCGATTTCGGGGTGAACCAGATCTTTTTCGGACGGCAAGGTTGCAATAAATCCACCGGCAATGTCTTGAGCCAACCGGGCAATTTCGTAAATCAGCCGGGTAACGTTTTGTTTTACTACGTTGGCAAGAAGCGGGTCTACAAGATACGCCCCCGAAAGGGTAGGGCTACCCTGCGCTGAACAAGCAATCGAACCCGAAAAAAGCGTTTCAGTCAAGTGAACCATTTCAGTAATCTTTTCTTTAACATGGGACGCTTTGGCCGTCCCGTTATATTCTGCAATCGTGGCTGTTGCCCCAATTAAAATATCGCTGACCCCGCCTTTACATCCCCCGTAGTTTTGCCTGTGGTAACTCGCAAACCTTTCTACCAATACCCCTGCCCACTCGTGCTCTTCGCACATAAAAACTCTTTCCCATGGAACAAATACATTTTCGAGAACCGTCAATGCTTCACCGCCGACGATTCCAAACTTGGCGTTCCCTTGGTCAATTTGCCCATACTTTCTTTCATCATTAGTCTGCCGGCCGAAAATATGTATGACTCCCGGCGCATCAGTAGGTATGGCGCAGGAAACCGCATACGACTTATCCTCTTCTCCCAAGGCAGTTGTAGGCATAACCAGCATTTCATGAGAATTTACGATCCCCGTCATATGGGCCTTGGCACCACGGATAACTATCCCCCGGTCATTCTTCTCCACTATATGTACGTATAAGTCGGGATCTGCCTGTTGACTGGGCTTAAGGCTTCGATCCCCTTTCGGGTCTGTCATGGAACCCGCCACCATCAAATCGTTTTCTTGTACATCATGCAAAAAATGTTTCAGTCGCTGGTGGTAATCAGTCCCTAATTGTTGATCCATTTCATAGGTAACGGAATAAACAGCATTAAGCGCGTCAAAACCCACGCAACGCTGGTAACAAGTCCCGGTCTTCTGAGAAATCATGCGCAGCATTCTAACTTTTTTCAGTAAATCATCGGTACTTTGGTGGATATGAGTGAACCTGTTGATTTTCCGACCGGTTAAATGGGATGTAACGGTAACCAAGTCCTCGCACGAAGGATCATGGGCCAGATCATATGTCATGGAAGCGGCATTAACATGCGGTCGGATCAGCGGGTGATCCACAATACTTTCTATTTTTTCTCCGTTTGCGTAAACATTGAGTTTTAAAGCCTTAAGGCTCTCCCTGTAAGCCTCTCCTGTTTTTAAAGTCATGTTTTCCCCTCCCTAAATCGGCGGTTTATCAGTAAAGCTTAAGAAAAATGAGCTCCTGAAGATCCCCTTTGTTCAAAGACTTGTTGAAGTTCGTCAGAAATATTTTCGGCGGTTTCCTTGGCCCACTTGATGATATTACCCTCATTGTCATTATTCACCCTAACCATCGGAGTGGAGACACTCAGGGCCGCAACTACTCTTCCACCAAACCCGTAAATAGGCACCCCTATGCAGTAAAGACCAAGTTGAAACTGCTGATCGTCTATGCCATATCCGTTTTCTCTAACAAACTTTAAATCTTGAATGAGGCCGGATAGCTCAGTATTGGTATAAGGTGTAAGTTGCTCCATTTTATCAGCGAAAAGATACTTCAATTTATCCTCAGGGAAGTCGCTGACAAGGCATTTGCCCAATGCGGTGCAATGCAAAGGGTAGCGAGCCCCCACAATATAGTTAGGCCTTAGTAAATGGCCTGAGTCAACCTTGTCAATAAAGACCAGTTTATCCTCGTCACGAATAGCCAAGTTCACTGTTTCCCCGCATTGTTCGTTTAATGCAACCATGTGCTTCCTGCTCTTTTGCAGCCAGAAATTCATCCTTTGGAATGTGGCTTTAGTGGTCAGCAGCTTTAAGGATAACCGGTACTTTTGGGTCAGAGGGTTTTGTAGAATATACCCTTTAAACTCCAGAGTATTGATTATCCTTTGAACGGTGCTTTCAGGAATATTCACCAACGCACTTAATTCGGTTACCCCGTATTCATCCAAATCTGACGCAAAGCATTCCAAAACCGTTAGGCCTTTTACTAAAGATTGAATGACAAATTTGACTTCAGCGTAATCCATTTCAGCAGCTTCCTTTCTCCGTCAGTGATTAGCACTATCATTGCACGAACCTTTTATGGTTATTAAGTGTAAATATTGCTCAAAAACAATCCCTTTACCGCCACGTTGACCAGGTGATGCAAGCGCAAAATGGAATTAGATATTCCATTTTGACAATTATTTTATTCTATTTATTCTACAAGTTACCTGTTTTTCCTTCCAAAAATCTCAAGATTCAAGAAAATCTTTGCCAATTTTTTGAGGTAGTACTTTAGCATGCGCTCGGGGAAATGATTAGATGTATCCATAGTCCCATCCCGACCGTGCCACCTAATCCATCAGCGCTCCACCGTTAATATCCAATACTTCTCCGGTAATGTGGCTTGCTTTAGAGCTTGCCAAAAAGAAAATAGCTTCCGCCACATCTTGGGCTTTCCCGAAGTGGCCCAAAGGGGTATTTGCCGAAAGCCGTGTTTTAACTTCCACATCCCAAACCTTGGTCATATCAGTGTCAATGGGGCCAGGAGCAACAGCGTTTACACGTATCCCGTATTTCGCAGCATGCCTGGCGGCAGCAAAAGTTAAACAGTTAACACCCGCCTTACTAGCGGCATAGTGAGCGCCAGCAGCCTGCCCCCCCACTTTACCGGCTATAGAGCTTATATTGACTATGGCCCCTTTAATACCATGGGCTGCCATGTTTTTGATAGCTTCTTGGCAACAGAGGAATGTACCCAGTAAGTTCGTGTTCATAACGGAGTTCCACTCAGCTACCGTTATCTCATTAAACGGTGTAACCAGGCAGATACCTGCACTGTTCACCAACACATCTATTTTCTGATATTTGGCTTGGATTAGTTCGAATCCATTTTCAACACTGACGGGATCACTTACGTCCATCTCGATCGTAGTTGCTTCAGCACCCAGTTCCCGAATTTCTTCCGCTACTTGATTTAATTTGTCCTTGTTGATGTCGCCGAGAACAATTGCATCCGCGCCATTGCTAGCAAATAATAAAGCTGTGGCTCTTCCTATTCCTGATCCCGCACCAGTAATGAGGACGACTTTCCCTTTCATGGACTTTCCTCCTTGCAGTATTGGTTGCCACTTACAGTCTCATTACCTGACCAACGGGTGGCGAAAATGCTTCACCTCCCACTCGCTTAATTTATCCTTCCACTTTATGTGTTCCAGAGGGCCGGGTGCTTGCTTCATCCGGCCCTCTGGTGAGCACCTGCACTCAGCCTCACTTCTTTTCAGGTTCTAATACTGTTTCGGGAATGCCCGCTATCGTTCTGGCGTATTCCACGTACTCCTCCAGAGGAGTGCGCGCCCTCACAACCAGCTTGGCTCCGTCCGGAGAACCGCCACCGTGCATGCAACCGGGCACACCCGCCCCCAAGGTGAGCCATTCCACCAGGCGTGCTGCCCGTGCCCTGGTTTCAGCGGACGCATTCCGGCCGGCTTTGATGCACTTTTGCACCAGGTAACCGTACTCAGGGCTGGTAAAGTCCTGGTAAGACGGCAGGCAGCCCGTCTCTGCAATGCCTCCGCCGATATCCTGGCACAGCCGCTTGGTCTCATAGGGAAGCGTGGCCACGTGCACCTTGTTGGTATGGGCCATCAGGGAGTCGGAAACCCATGCGCCGGCCGGGTGTTGCCTGCCCAGGGCCATGGCCCCGATGCCTACCCCATATGTGGTTTCGTTATTGATGGCCATGTCCACGATTTTACCGGAAAAGGTCTTCGCCGGGAGTCCATTGGCCCTGGCCATCAGAGCAGCAGCGCCGATCATCACGTCACCTTGACCGGCGACACATGCGCCGATGCAGGCGCGGTAGTTGGCGGTGAAATACTCGATAATTTTGCCGGTGTACTTGTACTCCCTGCACATGAAGACTCTTTCGTTGGGGACGAAAACGTCCTCGAAGATCAGATAAGCCTGGGTAGTACCTGTCTCAACCATGTCAAACCCGTCTTCCAGTTCCCTGCCGTCACTCGGCCGGCGGGCCTCCACCACGGTAAGGCCCTGGATGTCCCGGGGCACGACACAGGCCACCGCAAAATCCCGGTCGGCTTCGCCGTACCCTGCGCCAGGAAGGATGAATATTTCATTGGAGGCTGCCACGCCCGCAATCATCGCTTTTGCCCCGCGGATGACAATTCCGTCTTCCCGTACCTCCTTGATATGGACGTTGCTGTCCTGGTCGGGCTGCTGGGAAGGCTTAAGGCTGCGGTCGCCTTTGGTGTCAGTGAGGGCACCAGCGACCACCAAGCCCTTTTCCTGGGCAGACAGTATCCACTGCTTCAATCTTTCCTGGTAAGTGGTGCCATACTCCCGGTCCATTTCATGTGTGACGTTCCATAACACGTTTTGAGCATTCCACCCAACGCACACCCCGCCGGTACAGGTGCCCGTCAAGCGGTACATGGTGCGCTTGAACTTAGCGTTATTGATGATATCTTCCAGGCTCATCATCAAGGAATTGAAAGAATGAATCTCCCGACCGGTCAACTTTGATCTGGTGGTCATCCATCTGCATACTTGGGATCGTGGGCGGCGTCAAAAGCTCGGGCGTGGCTTTCCACTACCCGCCTGGTTGCCGGGTGGGCCGTCACGTCCTCGATCAATTGGCCGAACTTGTAAACGTTTGGACGCATGGCCTTCAGTGACTGCAAGTAGTCCTCCCTGGTCTTGAGCCCCATCTCCCGTTCCCCCTAACTTACCTCAATTATTTGGCTCCTCTTCCTCACACTGAGCCTCCTCTTCCCGTTTCCAGCAGCGCCCGGTGTTCAAGACAGGGTAGGTTACGGCGCACCCGTTCTTGAATAGACCAATCTATATCCGCGATGATATACCCTACACCTTCTGCAGCCCTTGCTATCACTGTACCCCAAGGGTCAATAACCATGCTGTTGCCATAACACATGTGCCCAGGTGGATGTGAGCCAAATTGCCCAGCTGCGATGATGAATACCTGATTTTCGATAGCTCGTGCTCGTAATAAGGGCTCCCAATGGTCTTTGCCAGTATATAATGTAAATGCAGCGGGCACAAAAATGAGTCGGGCGCCCTTATCCGTTAAAGCCCTGTATAGTTCCGGAAACCGGAGGTCGTAACAGATGGTTAACCCTACACGGCCGAAATCCGTGTCCGCAACAACCACTTTTCGTCCTGGTTTAATGGTTGCTGATTCCCGTGCTTCAACTTGCTCGGGAATAACCACATCAAATAGGTGTATTTTACGGTAGACCGCCACCACTTCACCCTGCGGGCCAATCAACACCGAGGTGTTAAATGCCCTGTTAGGGTCTTCGCTTTTTTCGATAAAACTCCCGCAGTGAAGGTAAACTCCATGCTTCTCGGCAATTTTACGAAACAAACTAATAGTACGCCCTTCAAGTGTCTCGGCATGTTTTAATTTATCCGTTTCAGCCAGGTAATTAGCATATTCGGGTAGAACCACCAGCCGCGAACCATCAGCGACAGCAGCCTCAATAAGGCTCTCTGCAGACTTTAAGTTAGCCTCAACGTCCTCCTGTGAATTTAACTGAACCGCAGCTACACGGAGTTTATGCAAAACTTGCACCTTCCTTCACTCGGATTTCAAAAATAATCCTCGAAAGTTGTGCGTGCCCGCTACGATGCGAAAATATATTCCGGCTTAAAATCTATATATTCCAAGTCGGAAATCTTTCCTGTTTCCAGAACTGCCTCGCATTTTCCCACAATCGCCTTAACAGTATCAATCCTCACATCCCGCCCGCCCATTCCGGCAAGACAGCTTAAAACCGGAGGCATTTGCTTACTGTAAAATGCAGCTTTCACGTCTGTTGCCAATGGCCCCCCCTGCCCAACGGAAAGGCTTTTATCTATTACAGCAACTATTTTTGCGTTTTTTACAGCTCCGGCAATCTCGTTGCCGGGAAACGGGCGATAAGATCTTACTTTAACCACGCCCACTTTTGTTCCATTTGCCCTTAATTCATCGACCGCGTCTTTAATGGTGCCGATAACAGACCCCATCGCAACCAGCACTACTTCCGCATCGCCACATTTGTACTCTTCGATCACTCCGCCGAAATAATCGCCAAACATTTCTTTGTATTCATTTGCGATGGCTTCTATTTTGGCTTTGGCCCGCTCCATGGCAAAATGCATCATGAGCCTGAACTCTTGCACTTCATCGTCGGCATACGAACCGTAGGTCAATGGCTTTTTAGGGTCTAAACGATATTTCGGGATGAAAGGAGGCAAGAAACGATCAATTAATGCTTCGTCTTCCAGCTTAATAGGCTCGTAAGAATGAGTTAATAACCACCCATCCATACAAACCATCACGGGAAGCAAAATTTCATGGTCTTCGGCCAGCTTAAATGCCTGAATGTGAGTCGCGTAGGCTTCCTGACTGTTCTCGACATGAATCTGAATGACTCCCGTATCTCTTAGAGCCATGGAATCCTGATGATCCGGTTGAATAGTGATCGGAGCGGAAACAGTCCTGTTCACACCCGTGAGAACGACGGGCAGCCTGGTCCCCGNNCTTGGGACGAAGAGGCGGTGTAAGAGCGGACACCAGTAGCGCTCGAGCCGTAAACCGCCGAAGCAGCGGAAAACTCCGAGTCAACTCGAATAAATTTAGCCCTTAGTTCATCATTGGAAACTATTTTTGCCAATTCCTCAACAATATGGGTTTGAGGGCTGATAGGAAACGCCGAAATGACCTTAGGCTTACACGCTTTTACAGCCTGGGCAACGGCTATAGAACCTTCCATAACAGAAGTCCTACTCATGCTACTTCCTCTCTTCCTTCATTTCTATGGCCTCTTTAGGACATTCTTTGGCGCAAATCCCGCATCCCTTGCAGTAGTCGTAGTCTATCACACATTTTTTGTCTTCAATCGCTATTGCGCTGTCAGGACAAAATAATTCGCAAATACCGCAGCCATTACACCGTTCGCTTACTTCCGGTCTTAAATTGCGCCAACTGCCTGTCTTATTTAATCTGGACTTACCACCCTCGCATACAGCACCTTCCGTTAGCATACAACACCCCCGCCTTCTGACAACCTCAAATACCAAATTGTTTTATATTTGCGTCGCAAATCTGCTGTAACTCATTGATTACCGCAACTCTGTCCTCTTCTTTAAACAAGTGTTTAAAACGGCTCTGTTTTCCAAGATACTCTTCAACAGGCTTTTTATTGGGAACTTTTTTGACATTCATTGGTGTGCCCTTTTCCACTTCGTAAATCGGGACCAGGCCAGTTTCGACCGCTAGTTTACCTACTTGAATGGTTTCACTGGGGTCAAACCCCCAACCGATGCAACAAGGGGTATGAACCTGAATGTACTTGGGGCCGAAAATGCTGTTGGCTTTTTCGACTTTCTTCATCAGGTCCTGAGGATAAGCAATAGACGTAGTTGCCACGTATTCTACGTCATGAGCCAAGGCAATAGCGGGAACATCTTTTTTGTATTCTATTTTTCCGTATGAGGCTTTGCCGGCCGGTGTAGTAGTTGTGCTGGCTGCATGCGGCGTCGAGCCACTCCTCTGGACGCCGGTATTCATGTAGGCCTCATTATCGTAACAGATATAGGTTACATTATGTTTTCTTTCAAACATCCCCGATAGCGCTCCAAAACCAATGTCAAAAGTACCCCCGTCACCGCTGATGACAACTAAATTAGCCTTTTCGCCCAAAGCATCCAAGGCGGCTTCTATGCCAGACACAACTGCTGCTGAGTTTTCAAACAAAGAATGCATCCACGGAACCTCCCAGGCTGACTGCCCATAAGGAGAGGTAAAGGTTTCAACGCAGCCTGTTGCCGATACAACAATTGTATTTCTCCCTAGCGGCCGCAGTATCAATCTAAGAGCGATAGCTGCTCCACAGCCGGGACAAGCTCGATGTCCCGGCGCCAGCAAATTTAATCTCTCGTAAGGGGCCATAAATTTATCCTCCTAATTATGTCCTAACACGAAAAGGAAAACCTGTTTCTTTTCAACCACCACTTACACTTTTAACCCACGCGGTCAATCCCCTTTTGCCCGATCACATAATCGTAAGCCATTTGAGCAGCCAAAATGTTTTTCCGGGCCAATTCATCGCCAAACTTTTCAGCAATGGCCTTCTTAATGGAGTCAATACTGAACTCCCCTGTAATCGCGGCAAAGGCTCCCATAATGGCGGTATTCATGATTGGAAGCCCCAGTGTATCCAGCGCAATTTTTGTGGCCGGAACAGTTTCCACTTTGATATGGGAACCAAAATTCAGCTTTTGAGGCGGCTTTTCAGTATTGACAATAATAGTCCCCCCGGCCTTGAGGCCTTTAGCAACATCTACAGCCTCAATTAAGGTAATATCCTTGACGATGACATAATCGGGCTCATAGATTTTGCTCCTAAGACGTATTGGCCTTTCACTAATTCTTACAAAGGACTGGACCGGCGCACCTCTTCTTTCACCGCCTCCTCCAAGATATGGAAATGCTTGGCTAAACTTGCCGCTTTGAAATGCAGCAATAGCGAACAATTCGGCAGTAACTACGGAGCCCTGTCCACCCCGCCCGTGTATCCTGATCTCCTTCAAGTTTTCACCTCCTTTCAATAAAACAAAAATAAAGTCAAAGGATTCCGCCACCATTTTGGTTAGACAAACACTGTCTTTTGAAGGGTGATATTTCATTTTCCAAGAAGATCACGGTGTTTTTAAGATGCCTTTTTGCAAGTTTATTCTTTACAGAACAAGGGTTTAGGCTATCGAAGAAAGAGAAGGTCCTTTATAACTGGATCTCATCGCGTTCAAAGATAGGGGGGGAACCCCGTTCCATTCCATTGTTCGCGATTATGTTGACCCAAAAATGGAATGACTAATTCCATTCGTCGGGAAGAATGATTCTACAGAAGTTTATTAATTCCTGCTGAAAATAACAATTGAGTTTAAATTTTACCACTTTCCCCTGAAAGTCCATTGTGTTAAACGAAAAAGGCCAGGCTCCCTAACCCGGCCAATAATCTGGTCATACTTGTTCCACAAAACTGGCTACGTTTCAGTCCGTCCTTGCGCTTAAGGAGGCTGATGGTAACCATATAAAGAAATTCAGCAAGTCCCGTTCCAGCAACCGTTACCCTGCTCCCCTGTTGGACTTTCTCGAGCTGGTAGGTCTCTTGATTTGATGCCGGTTGAAAATCCATTGATACTTGTCGAGAGGATGTCCCCCGAGGGAAATGGACAAGAGTTCCCGTTCCAGCCTGGTTTTTTCCTGTTGAGGGTAATCCGGGATATTTAAATTGTAGTCCGCTCTCGGTTGATGGTAAACGCCGCTCAAATGAGCACGGGTGACCAGCTGGACGAGGTTCTCGTAACCCTTGCGGTTTTTCACCAGGAGGAGCAGGTGAAAGTTGGGCGCCAGGTTAACCTCACAGCCGATGATGGGTTTAATCCCGGCTTGACGGGCTAACTGGTAAAACTCCACAGCCCCATGCAGCCCTTCGTGCTCTGTGAGGGCCAGGGCGGGCATGCCCAGTTCTTTGGCACGGGCAACAAGCTCCCTGAGCCTGCAGGCCCCGTCCAGGAAGCTGTATTCTGAATGGACATGCAGGTGCACAAAGGTCATAAAAAAGCCCCTACCCCCGATACGAACATCTGTTCTAAGTTAATTATATACCGGGGATGCAGTGGCCTGGTACAGGTAAATCATGGGCGGAGAACACAACTATCATGCGCCTCCGGCTCACAGGTATGAATGAAAATCTATGAGATTTTCGTGTAAAACTATAAGGGAATAGACAACAGAACCGTCCCCCCCTGTCTAAGGGAATAGACAACAGAACCGTCCCCCCTGTCTTTCCCCTGTCTTTTTTCCCCTGTCTTTTTTCCCCCCTGTCTTTCCTGAAGGGAAAAGGAAAGCGCCCCGGGGAATTCCCCCGGGGCGCTCGTAGCATCTCTAGAAGTTCTTTGATGTACTTTACTTTAGTCCAACCGGCAAGAGGAGAGGTTAAAGGAGCAATACTTGCTATCCGGACTGCTTCCCCGTTCCTGCCTCCTGCTTCTTGCCTCTTGCTTCCTGTCTAGAATAGCCCGCTTACCTTACCGGTATTTACGTCCACGTCAATTCTCCTGTAAGCCGGGTCGGAACTGGTGCCGGGCATCAGGCTGATGGTGCCGGCCATGGGGCAGAGGAACTTGGCCCCGCCGTAGACCAGGACGTCACGGATGGGCAGCGTCCAGCCCTTGGGCACACCCTTCAAGGTTGGGTCGTGGGAGAGGCTCAGGTGGGTCTTCACCATCATCGTGGCGAAATCCCTGTAGGCCGGATCCGCCTCAAACCTCTTGGCCTTGGCTTCGGCCTCCGGAGCCCAGGAAACGCCGTCGGCGCCGTAGACCTCTTTGGCGATGATCTCTACCCGCTCCCTAAGCGGCATATCCATGGGATAGAGGAACCTGAAATCCACCGGCTCCTTGCAGGCGTCGATCACCGCGTCGGCCAGTTCCAGCGCGCCTTCGCCGCCCTTGAGCCAGTGCTCGGAGAGAGCGACACGGGCGCCGGTCTGTTCAACCAACCTCTTGACCAGCTTGATCTCTTCATCAGTGTCGGTGTGGAACTTGTTGATGCAGACCACCGGTTTGATTCCCGACTTTTTCACGGTGTTGATGTGGTGCTGCAGGTTGGCGAAGCCTTTTTCGACCAGGCCAAGGTTTTCCTTGGAGTACTCCTCGGGGATCGGACGGCCCGGTACCACCGCCGGCCCACCGCCGTGCATCTTCAGCGCCCTGATGGTGGCGACAATGATGGACACGTTGGGGATCAGGCCGCTCAGCCGGGCTTTCACGTTCCAGAACTTCTCAAATCCGATGTCGGCGGCGAAGCCGCTCTCCGTTACATGGTAATCGAACATCTTCAACCCTACGCGGTCGCCGATGATGGAAGACTGGCCGATAGCGATGTTGGCGAAGGGACCCGCGTGCACCATCACAGGCTGGTGTTCCACCGTGGAGCACAGGGTCGGGTTGATGGTATTGCGCATCCAGGCAGCCATCGCGCCGTCAACTTCCAGGTCCGCGGTGGTCACGGGGTTGCCCTTCTTGTCATAGGCCACCACAACTTTACCCAGCCGTTCTCTCAGGTCTTTCAGGTCCGTCGCCACCGCCAGAATGGCCATCAACTCGGAGCCTACCGCAACCCCGAACTTGGAGGCCATCATGAAGCCGTCCTTCTTACCCCCGATGCCCATGATGATGTTGCGCAGGCCCTGGGCGGCAAAGTCCATGACCCAGCCCATTTCCACGTTCTTGGGGTCGATGTCCAGACGCTTCAAGTTGCGCTTCGCCAGTTCCGCGTCGTCGTAATTGGCCTCGTGCTGCATCCGGGCGTTGAGCGCAACCATGGCCAGGTTGTGGGCGTTCATGATGTCGTTAATGTCGCCCGTGAGGCCGAGAGAAAACTCGGTCATCGGGATCAGCAGGGCGTTACCGCCGCCGGCAGCCGTCCCCTTGATATTCATCGTGGGGGCACCGGATGGCTGGCGCAGGCAGCCGCCCACGTTCATGCCACGCTTGCCCAGTCCTTCGATGATCCCCAGCGAGGTTGTCGACTTTCCTTCGCCCAGCGGGGTGGGGGTGATGGCCGTGACTTCGATGTATTTGCCGTCCGGCCTGTCCTTCAGGCGATCCATAATTTTAAGGAAATCGAGCTTGGGGGTCTTACCGTAAGGAATGATCTCGTCTTTCTGCAGCCCCAGCTTCTCCTGCCACTCTTCCGGAGTGGGCATGGTCTTTTCGGCCTCTTCGGCGATTTGCCAGTCAGCCAGCTTGGTTGGATCAAATGGCATTAATGATTCGCTCCTTCCATTCACATTACATTTTCATACAAGTTCAGCCGCTTAAACAACACAATACCCCTCCCCTTGGACTATATCCCTCCAATCCCCTTAACTGGAATTATTTATATGGTATGTCTACCCAATAGTTTACCTGTGAATTTTTCGACCTCCAGTGGATTTTTCCTCCTTAGATGGGTGATAAAAGTTAAGTATTATTGGTCCGAGTTGATTATGGGAAGCATGTCGGGAGCATGGGTCAGTACGGCTACCTTCGCCTGCCTCCCCTGTCGCCGCATGGCCTCGTCCAGGGCCTCCTGGGCGGTGGCAAAGGGTTCAAACCCCAGCATCCGGGCCTCGTCGCTGGAGATCCCGTCAGAGACAAAAAACACCCGCTCCCGTTCCCTGACCTGTCCCCAGGCGATGGCCAGGGCGGCGGCCACCCCGTCCTCGATCTCCCCCCGCTCCAGCATGGCCTTTACCTCTGCCGGCGGCCGGCCGGTGTAATGGACCATCTCGCCGTGGGTCTTGGCGACCCCCTCCGGGCACGGGGTAACGACGATGATAATGCCACCCGCCTTCACCGCCAGGTCGGAGGCATACAGGGTCTTGTGCGCCTGCCAGAACTCCAGGTTGCACGGGTGGGAACTGGATAACACGATGTCAGCCGCGCGGGGAAGATCCACGGCGTATACCTGGCGGGAAACCTTGACCCCCTCGGCAAAGGCACCCTCCACGTCCCCGAAGAACGCCCGCACTACCCGCCCGTGGCGGTCCAGTACGGTATTGAAAATGTGGTTTACCCCCACCCGGCGGGCAATCTCGTTCAGCTCCCTGCGGACGGGGTTATCCTCGATGCCCAGGTACGACCTGGGCGCCCGGACGCTCAAGAGGTGGGTGGCGGCGGTTGTGCCAGCCCCGGAAACCCCAGGCTGGACGATCTTGGCCCCTCCGGCAAAGCCCGGGATGTGGTGAGGCACTATACTGCCGACCCCTATCGCCAGGTCGGCCTCATACACCCGCCTGTTGATCATGATAGGAGTTCCGTTGACGGTAGTGCCCAGGTCCACCAGCTCCGCGGGGTCCCAGTAATTATGGTTGTAGATGGCCACCCTGTCCACTACCTCCTGGCCGAACTTTACCCGGATCTCCTCCATGGTCATGTCCCGGTGAGTCCCCAGGGCGATCACCACGGAGACCTGGCTGTCATCCACCCCCGCGGTATTCAACTCGTCCAGCATTACAGGAAGAATCATGTGGGTGGGAGTCAGGCGGGTGTTGTCGTCGGCGATGATCACCACTCGCTCTTTCCCCCCGGCAAGTTCCGCCAACCTCTCCGAGCCGATGGGGTCTTTGATGGCCCGGGCTACCTCGGCGGCCACGTCCTCCACCGGCTGAACCTCCGTGGGGGAGTATACCCCCATCAGGTTGGCTGCCGGAATGTCAACGGTAACGTCTTGTTCCCCGTAAGGAATGTTTACTCTCGGCACGCGTTTCCCCCCCCTTAACGGCCGTACTTGGCCCGGGCCATCCTGGCCCCCAGGTACACCGCGGCCCGCATGCTCGCCGGGTCGGCGGTACCTTTGCCCGCCTTGTCGAAGGCGGTGCCATGGTCCACAGAGGTCCTGATGATGGGCAGGCCAACGGTGACATTGACCCCCTCTTCGAAATTCAGGATTTTTACCGGGATATGGCCCTGGTCGTGGTACATCACCACCACCACGTTAAACTGGCCCCTTTGTGCCCGTACAAACACGCTGTCCGGCGGCAGCGGCCCCACCACGTCCATGCCAAGGCTTTGGGCCTCCTGCACCGCCGGGATGATCCCCTCGATCTCCTCCCGGCCGAAAGCCCCGCCCTCACCGGCATGGGGATTCAACCCGGCCACCGCAATGGTCCTCTTGGGCAGCCGGTAGGTGTCAATCACCTCCTGGGCCAGGCGAATTACGGCGCCCACCCTCTCTTTGGTAGCCCGGTCGCAGGCCTCCCGCAGCGAGCAGTGGGTGCTGACGTGCAGCACATAGACGTCATCTACCGCCAGCATCATGGCATAGTCCCGGGTAACGGTCTTCTCCGCAAAAATCTCCGTATGCCCCGGGTAGCGGTAACCCGCCATGTGCATGGCCTCTTTATTGATGGGACCGGTGACTACGGCGTGGGCCTCTCCCTGGAGGGCCATGTCGATACCCTTGAAGATATATGATACCGCTGCGCGTCCTGCCACGGCGCTGAGCCTGCCGTACTCCACCTCTTCCACGCCGGGGTTGTCCACGTGCAGGACGTCAATGGTCCCGTACCGGTATGCTCCATCCTGGACATGTTGTACCCTGTTCACCTTAAGCGGGATGGGTACAAAGCCCAGGCTCTCGGCCATCCAGCCGGCATCACCCACGACCAGCGGGCGGCAGTTCCGGTAGACCTCCTCTTCCGCCAGGGTCTTTACGATGACCTCCGCTCCGACGCCGGCGGGATCGCCCATGGTCAGCGCCAGCAGCGGTTTGAAGTCGCTCATGTCTTTCCTCCGTTTCTTCTTATTGTTTCTGCAAAACTTTTCTTTATCCATGTTCGACGCCACAAGGCGGTTTCCTTGACAGAATAAATGGAAAAAACGGCCTCTTGCCTAGTCCGGCAGGAATATGTGTAACTCTTAACGAAACCTCCCGGCATGACTCTGATGACACCAGGGAGGATCAAACATGATCAGTGCATCCTTAGTTAAAGACCTGCGCCAGATTATGGGAGAAGAAGAGGTTCTCACCTCCAGGATGGCGCTGGAGAATTACGCCTACGATTCCTCTCCGTTCAGTTACTTACCCGACGCGGTAGTGTTCCCCGCGTCCACGGATCAGGTGGCGGGCGTGATGAAGCTGGCTTACCGGGAGGGTATCCCGTTAACCCCCCGGGGAGCCGGTACCTGTATCAGCGGCGGACCCGTCCCCCGCCACGGCGGGATCGTCCTGGTAACCACCAGGATGAACCGTATTCTGGATATTAATCCCCTGAACAGGTGCGCCCTGGTAGAAGCGGGTGTGGTTAACCTGGACCTGCAAAAAGCCCTGGAAAACACCGGCTTGATGTTTGCCCCCGATCCTTCCAGCCAGAAGGTTTCCACTATCGGCGGCAACGCCGCCGAGTGCGCGGGAGGCATCCGCGGCGTAAAGTACGGTGTTACCCGGGAACACGTACTGGGTGCCCAGGTGGTGCTGCCGGACGGTGAGGTGGTGGAAACCGGCAGCCTGTTATCGGGAGACGCGCCACAGGTAGACCTCACCGGCCTGCTGGTGGGTTCAGAAGGCACCCTGGGGGTGATCACTCAGGTATTGGTACGGCTGACGCGCAAACCGGAGGCTGTACAGACCCTGATGGCGGTTTTTCCCAGCCTGGAAGCGGCGGGCAACGCGGTCTCCCGGATCATCGCCAGGGGGGTCATCCCGCCCACCCTGGAGATCATGGACGGCGCCATGACCAGGGCGGTTGACGACTTCATTCACCTGGGGCTGCCGCGAGATGCCGAGGCCGTGCTGCTAATCGAGGTGGACGGTTACCGGACGGAGATTGAGCCGCAAGTAGCAACGATCATTGATGTGCTGAAGGAGTGCGGCGTTCGCAGCTACCGCAGTGCCTCCGATGAGGCTGAAAGGGAAACCCTCTGGTTGGGCCGCCGCTCGGCCAACGGCGCCCTTGGCAGGATCAAGCCCGCGTATATGGTGCAGGACGTCACAGTTCCGCGGGATAAACTACCGGAGATGCTCCGCCGGGTAACGGCCATTGGAGAAAATTTCGGTGTCACCATCGCCCAGCTGGCCCACGCCGGGGATGGCAACCTTCACCCCCACCTGCTGTACGACCCCCGGCAGCCGGGGGAGTTGGCCCTGGTGGACGAAGCCTCAAAAGCCATCTTCACCGCCGCCCTGGAACTGGAGGGCACCCTCACCGGCGAACACGGGATCGGCCTGGAAAAAATGGACTTCATGCCCCTGGCGTTCAGTTCTGATGACCTTGATTTCATGCAAAAACTGAAAAAGGCCTTTGACCCTAAAGGCCTTTTCAACCCCGGTAAAATGTTCCCCGGTCTTTCCTAGCTCTGCTTTTTGTCTTCCGCTTTCCGTAAAAACTTTTCCAGGGTGATGACATAACGCTCATGGAGGCCCTCGCCGATCTTTTCCCGGTCGTCAAAGGCCTCCACCCGGAAGACCAGCCGCCGGCCGTCCACCTCTACCAGTTCCGCCCTGGCCACCACTTCAAAACCCAGCGGTGTAGCGGCCAGGTGCCGCACATCCAGGCGGGTACCCACCGTGGCCTGCCCCTCGGGGAGGAGCGGGTCCACGCTGGACAGGGATGCCTTCTCCATCAGCCCGATCATGGCCGGGGTAGCGTAGACCGCCACGCTGCCGCTGCCGTACCTGATAGCGGTATTTTCTTCAGTCACCCGGTCCCTCGCCTCACCCTTCAAACCAACACGCAATTCCATGTTCTTTTCACCTCTTAGATGTATTAAATGTAAATGCAAGGGGTTCCCGTCTCCCCGCGGAAACGGGAACCCCTGTTTTTACTCGTACAGCCAGGCCTCGACCGCCTTTTCGTACTGCAGTAATTCAGCCTCGGTGAAGTAGATGGCCATTTCCCGCTGCGCGCTGGCCACAGAGTCCGCTCCGTGGATGACGTTACGGCCAATATCAAGGCCAAAGTCACCGCGGATGGTTCCCGGACCCGCTTCTGCCGGGTTGGTGGCACCCATCATCTTCCTGGCACCGGCCACCACGTCCTTGCCCTCCAGTACCATGGCCACGACCGGGCCCGAGGTAATGTACTCCACCAGGCCCGGGTAGAAGGATTTTCCCACGTGCTCGGCGTAGTGTTTTTCGGCCATCTCCGGGGTAATGCGGAGCATTTTGAGCCCGGCGATGCGGTAACCCTTCCGCTCAAAACGGGTAATGATCTCCCCTACCAGGTTGCGCTGGACACCGTCCGGCTTGACCATCACATAGGTGCGTTCCAACATTCCATCCTCCCTTTATACTTCACCTAATCCCTGATCCCGAGCAAACCATCCAGGAAGCTGAACCGGATGGTGGGCTCCTTTTTCCCCGGCGGGTTGGCATCCGCCATCACCGGGTGCTGGGCGGCAACAGAGGTAATCACCGGCGGCTGGTGCTCGCGGTCAAACCCCTCCAGCAATGCCTCGAACTCCTCCGCCTCCAGGGTTTCTTTTTCCATCAAAGACTTGGCTACCAGGTGCAGGCGTTCCATGTTCTGCTGCAGGATCTGCCGCGCCTTGTTATAACACTCGTCGATGGTGCGGCGCGCCTCCTTGTCAATGGAGAAGGCCACCGCCTCGCTGTAGTTGCGGTCACGGGCAATATCCCTCCCCAGGAACACCTGGTCCTGGCGCCGCCCGAAGGTCAGCGGACCCAACTCGTCGGACATGCCGAACTCGGTGATCATCTTCCGCACCAGCTCGGTGGCCCGCTCCAGGTCGTTCTGAGCGCCGGTGCTGATTTCTTTAAGCACCAGCGCCTCGGCCACGCGGCCGCCCATCAGCATGATCACCTGGTCCAGGATCTGGGACTTGGTCATATAGCGGCGGTCTTCCTTGGGCAGCAGCAGCGTGTAACCGCCCGCCCTGCCCCGGGGGATAATGGAAACCTTGTGCAGGGGATCGGTATGGGGAAGGTAATGCCCCAACAGGGCGTGACCGGCCTCGTGATACGCCACCAGCTTTTTCTCAAAGTCACTGATAACCCGTGACTTCTTTTCGGGACCGGCAATCACCCGCTCGACGGAATCCTCCATCTCGTCCATGCCGATCTTACTCCTGCCGCGGCGGGCGGATAACAACGCCGCCTCGTTAACCAGGTTGGCCAGGTCGGCGCCGGTAAACCCGGGGGTTCGCCGCGCCAGCACGTCCAGGTCCACTTGCGGGTCCAGGGGTTTGCCCTTGACATGAACTTTAAGGATCTCCTGGCGCCCGTTCACGTCCGGCACATCCACAACGATCTGGCGGTCGAAGCGGCCGGGACGCAAGAGCGCCGGGTCCAGGATGTCGGGCCGGTTGGTGGCCGCGATAATGATGATCCCCTCGTTGGCGGCAAACCCGTCCATCTCGACCAGCAGCTGGTTTAGAGTCTGTTCCCGTTCGTCGTGGCCGCCGCCCAGGCCGGCGCCCCGCTGGCGGCCCACCGCGTCGATTTCGTCAATAAACACGATACAGGGAGCGTTCTTCTTGGCCTGTTCAAACAGGTCGCGCACCCGGGAGGCGCCTACACCCACAAACATCTCCACAAAGTCCGAACCGCTGATGCTGAAAAACGGTACACCGGCCTCGCCGGCCACCGCGCGGGCCAGCAGGGTCTTGCCGGTGCCGGGAGGCCCGAAGAGCAGCACGCCCTTCGGAATGCGCGCCCCCAGTTCATTGAATTTCTTGGGATTCTTCAGGAACTCGACAACTTCCTCCAGTTCCTCCTTGACCTCATCCGCACCCGCCACGTCGTCAAAGGTGACCTTCTTTTTCTCATCGGTGTGGAGGCGTGCCCGGCTCTTGCCGAACTGCATCACCCGGCTCCCCCCGCCCTGGGTCTGCTGCATCATGAAGAACACCAGGCCCACCAGGAGCAGGATGGGGAGAATGGTGCCGAGAAGGTTGGTCCACCAGGGGGGGCCTGCGGCTTCGAGAATCTTAACCGTGACCCCTTTTCTCTGTAGGCCCTCACCCAGGTTGGGGTCAGCCAGCACCTTGGTCTTGTAAGGCTTATCGTCGGCCAGCTTGCCGGATATCTGATAGTTTTGGCTGTTCTCTTTAGTCGTAATGTCCGCAGACTTGACCTTACCCTGTTCCACCGCCTGGAAAAATTCGCTGGAACTCAACTCCTGGACTTGTTGTTGAGGAGGAGTGGTCATGCGGATGACCGAAACCGCCATGAGTACAATTAACATATAAATCGCCAGGTTTCTAAAGACACGGTTCAAACCGTACCCTCCTCTCATCCGAGATAAGGACTATCCCCAATTTGCTCTCATCTCATAGTAAAAAATTATAGCACATTATAAGGTTATTTTCAAATACAACTCTCTATGAGCTTTTTGCGTTGTGCCTGTGCTCGTGTTCTTCTGAAAGAAAGAGTATGCGTTTCCCTT
>LAKY01000029.1 GCA_000987045.1 Clostridiales bacterium PH28_bin88
TGGAGGGGCGGCTTAAAAGTTCACTTTCACCCCCCACCAACCGGCTGCCGCCGCTCCAGCCGAGGTGGAAGGAACAACATTCACACGGTACCCAGACTCACTACTTCTTGCCAGGGAAAGGGTAGAGTGGAGTTATAGAAGGAAAAGTCAAACACGAAATCAGCGACGTCGAAACTATAAATTCTTTGAAACTTAAGGATTACCAATTAAAAGAAACCGTGCTTGATTTGCGTTGGGCAGCAAACGATGTTAACCAACAGACATGGGAAAAAGCAAAAGCACAGATCGAAGAATATGTTAGTGAGTTTTCTGCTCGCTCTGATGCATCTACAGTTTGCTTTACCGGTATGGCTCCAATCCCCTTCGAAGTATATGCTGGAACATGTATGACAGGGCATACGATAAAACGATTCTTCGAGTATAAGCGAAGCACGGATACCTATTATGAGTTAATACATAAACATATTTCCAGCCTGATGAAATGGATAAAAAATAATAAAATACCTACTCTGACAGAGACAGTATTGACAGGCGACGATTCCTCCGAGGTAGTTATTGCGGTATCTATAACACAGACAGTGCAAGATTCTGATTTGACGCAATTTAACTACCCTATAATAAGGCTTGGAATCAATAATCCAAAAGATAATATCATAACCAGTATCATGCAGTTAAGAGATTATGTTGATAAGACTAATGAATTGATAATTAAGCTCAAAAGTATTTATCCAAGCTTAAAGCGGATTCATTTAGTCAGTGCTGTACCAAGTTGTTATGCATTTGATCTTGGCTGCAAGCTGGGCCATTTAGATAATAGATTCCCCGAGATTGTGGTGCATCATTATGTATCAACAGCAACGCCGAAATATAAGTACGGCATAGTAGTTACTGGCGAGAATAAAGGCAATTTGGTAATTAACAATTAAAAGGATGCAGGGTATTAATCTGCTAATATCAAATTTACTGATGATTTGGCCGGTTTTGTTTGAAAGGATGTGTAATGTTGTTCGATTTATCCGCAGAATTTGAAAAGTTTTATTGCGATGAAGTGGTTTTGCCACAAGAAGCACAAAATGACCTTCGCGCCAAACGGAATACAAATGTTAGAAGACTTAAAAGTGGACTTAAAGAATACAATGATGAGCATGGGACTTCCTATAGTATTGCCGAGACTTTAACCCAGGGAAGTATGGCTATGCATACTGTAATTCAAAATGATTCTAATGACTATGATATTGATGTTGCTATTGTTTTTAACTCAGGCAATATCAACAATTTGGGTCCATTATCCGTCAGAAACATAGTCGCAGATGCCATCAATCGCAAAAAGGGAAATCTCGGGACAGAACCTGAAGTAAAAACAAACTGCGTCAGAATAAAATATAGCAATGGATATCATGTCGATTTTGCAGTTTACAGAAGAACACAAAATAGCGACGGTACATACAGCTATGAACATGGCGGGAGTGCTTGGCGAAGCCGAGACCCCAAAGCCATATCAAATTGGTTCAGTGACCAAATAAGATCAAAAGGAGTTAAGCTGCGCAAAGCTGTTCGTTTACTCAAAACGTTTAGTAAATCACGTTCTTCATGGGTTATGCCTGGTGGTCTAATACAGACAGTGCTTTGCGATGAGCAAATAAATACAGGATATGACCGTTTAGATGAGACATTTTACTATTTGATGAAAAGCATTCGGGACAGGCTTAATGTTTACATTGAAGTTTATAATCCGACAGAAAGTGCTGTATCACTCCTTTTGAAACAAAGCGATCGTGATAAAATGGAGAATTTAAGGAGTAGGCTTGATACTTATTTAGGGAAACTTGATGTTTTGTTTGATAGTAATTGCAGTAAATCTGATGCATACGCTTCATGGCATGAGGTGTTCAATCATGACTTTTGGAATCCAGATTTGGTCACTGAATCTGCTTCATTAAGCAAAGGTGCGTTTGATAGAAGTGCCGTTACTTTTTCAAATACTGAAGAGTTTATTGAAAATGAAGTTAATGTCAATGAAATTTATGAAGTTGAAATTGACTGTGAGGCTTCTGGGAATGGTTTTAGAACAGGCCCTATCAGTGTTTATATCGATAAAGTTCTAAAAAAGTTTTTGCCCCATAATTTAAGCCTGAGATTTTATATAAAAGAATGCAATGTCCCGAAGCCGTATGACATATGGTGGAAAGTTAGAAATGTTGGCGCTGAAGCTGAAAGAAGGAATTGTATTAGAGGCGATCTGTTGAAAACCAACCAACCCGAGAGAAAAGAGACCACCAACTTTTTTGGACCACATTATGTTGAATGCTATATTATTAAAAATGGCGTCTGTGTAGCAATCGGCCATATTGATGTACCAATTGGACATTCATAATGAGCAAGAGAGAGGCGCTATCCCTTGCGGGATAATGCCTCTCTCTTGCTTTTCCGTATCGGTTTGGGGTATGGTTCAGTAAGTTTCCCTATTAAACCGTGCCTTTTCCGGCCCCTTTTTGTTTTGCTTAGAATAAAAGCTTTCGTTACACAGTATACTTGCCGGTAATACATAATACTTGGGGTTCAGACCTTAATAAAGAGCTAATGATAGCTTATAATAAGCATTATTATACACTTGGAAACGGGTCGGGAGTGATTCCCTTTGAGAAATTTTCGCCTGCATCGGGAGTTTATAGCCCTCGTTGTTACGCTAATGATCTTCTTCGGGCTATGGCCGAATGTCGAAAATGGCAATTCCACGAGGTCCAACACAGACAGTGAAGAAACGCAATACCTGTTGCCCCACGCAGAGTTATTACCTGATGCCTCTCTGTGGGAGCACGGGGAAAAACTACTCAATCGTCATCTCATTAATGGGCCCGCCGTTTCCAAGGCTTGTCCTGTGGAAATCAAAATACTACGGTCGCCGCGAAAATTTAGTACAGTCTACACACTCTTTGATCATAGAAACTGGTGGTGGCTGTTTCCTGAGCATAACCAGTCCAGGTATGTCTGACTCTTAAGTAAGGTTATAAGGCCTATCTTAGAGCCAGAAAGGAGTCATAGACATGTTTCGTAAAATACTGATTGCAAACCGGGGCGAAATAGCGGTCCGCGTTATTCGCACCTGTAAAGAACTGGGCGTAAGGACGGTCGCGGTATACTCACCGGCCGATGCAAATGCCCTGCATGTGGAGTTGGCCGATGAGAGCTACACCTTGTCCGGTATTCGCAGCTATCTAGACATCGAGGAGATTATTACCGTAGCTAAGCGTGCCCAGGCTGAAGCCGTCCACCCCGGATATGGGTTCCTGTCTGAAGACCCTGATTTTGTTCGTGCGTGTGAGGCTAATGGTCTGGTATTCATTGGCCCCAGCTCTCGTACAGTTGAGATGGTAGGAAACAAGATAAATGCACGCCGGGCAGCGGTAGCCGCTGGAGTGCCGGTAGTGCCTGGTTCCTCTGGAGCAACAAGCCTTACCAGGGACGAAATGCTGCGTTTAGCCGAAGAATTAGGCTACCCGGTAATCGTGAAGGCTGCCGGGGGTGGCGGCGGGCGCGGAATGCGCCTGGCCAGAGATGCCGAAGAATTGACAGAAAGCTTGGTAGTTGCCAGCAGGGAAGCCGCGGTTTCCTTTGACGATGCTACAGTTTTTCTAGAGAAGTACCTCTTATCCCCCCGGCATGTAGAGGTTCAAATTCTGGCGGACCAGTACGGTAACGTGGTTCACCTGGGGGAGCGTGACTGCTCTATTCAACGGCGCCACCAAAAACTCATTGAAGAGGCCCCTTGCCCTGTGGTAACCGACAGCGTTAGGGAAGCAATGGGAGCCACGGCGGTTCGGGTGGCCAGAGCAGTAGGTTACGTGGGGGCCGGTACCGTTGAATGTCTAATGAACCCGGACGGAACCTATTACTTTATGGAAATGAACGCCCGTATTCAAGTAGAACACCCGGTGACAGAAATGATTACCGGCCTGGACATTGTTAAAGAACAATTACGCGTTGCCAGCGGAGAGCCCCTGGGATATGACCAGAGTGATATAAGCCTGAATGGTTGGGCAATAGAATGCCGCTTAAACGCGGAAGACCCGTATCGCAATTTCTTGCCCGCTCCGGGAACCATCACCGAGTACCACCAGCCAGGTGGTCCGGGAGTTCGTATCGACTGCGCCGCCTACGCCGGGTGTGCAATCTCACCACACTACGACTCCATGTTTGGTAAACTGATTAGCTGGGGGCGCAACCGGGGTGAGGCCATTCAACGGATGCGCCGGGCACTGGACGAAATCGTTATAGAAGGGATCAAGACGACTCTTCCCTTCCACAGGTGGGCTCTAAATCATCCCCTTTTTTGCCGGGGAGAAGTGTCCACTAGTTTTTTGGATCAGCACTGGCCGAATGGCACTATAGAAAAATCGGCTTAAGCTCAGGAGACCCCGGAGACGTGACGCCGGGGTCTCTCTTCATCAGGGAATTGACTTTGACTTCCTGTGTCGAATGAAAAATTAGGGAATATGAGGGATAACCTTGCCTCCTGGGTTTAAATTAGGCTATATTTATACCAGGGGTGAGTTTTTCATCGCCGTCGTGCATATTTTGATAGATTTCGTAACAAAAGCTAGTAGAAGCAACTAAAACTGAAAAATCAAAAACCTTTCAATAAGCAAACGTCCACTAAGCCCGGAAAGGATGATTAAGATCGCAAGCAAAAATAAGCTAAACCATGAGCTAAAAATGGCCTTTAGGTTGTTCTGGCTTGTTATAGGCTCAGCCATCGTGGCAACCGGACTGGAGATATTTTTGGTACCGAACTCTATCATTGATGGTGGCGTGGTCGGCATTTCAATTATTATCAGCCACTTAACGAAGCTACCATTAGGTTTGTTTTTAGTTGCTTTGAACGTACCATTTCTGTTCTTAGGGTATAAGTATATCGGGAAGACTTTCGTTATCTCCACCTTCACAGGGGTAACAACCCTCGCCCTATTTGTCACTTTGCTACACCCAGTACCCAGATTGACCGGCGATTTGTTGCTTGCTGCCATATTCGGGGGAGTGCTTGTGGGTACGGGTGTCGGCATGATCATTAAGAACGGCGGCTCTCTGGATGGAACCGAAATCCTTGCTATCTTGGCCCACCGGACTAAGGGGTTTTCTATCGGGGAAGTAGTGATGTTTTTCAATGTGTTTATCCTTGGTAGCGCCGGTTTGGTCTTCGGGTGGGATCGGGCAATGTACTCTTTGATTGCTTACTTTATTGCATTCAGGACGATTGATGTGGTGATCGATGGTTTGGATGAATCAAAGTCGGTAACCATTATATCAAATAAACCCAATGAAATTTCCGAAGCCATTTTGGCCAGGTTGGGGCGCGGGTTGACCCATGTTTACGGGAAAGGCGGGTATTCCAAAGAAGATAAGGAGATTCTTTACTGTATAGTCACTCGTCTGGAGTTGGCCAAATTAAAATCAATTATTCAGGAGATAGATGACAGTGCCTTTGTGGCAATAGAAGATGTTCACGAAGTACTTGGCGGAGGTTTCCGGAAAAAAGCAATTCACTGAAGATTTAGACCATATTTTGGTTATCCATGAAGCTTCATTTGTTGGTTTGGAACCATAACCTTGCCGTAGTCGTAAATGGGAAGCATATCTTTGCCGGGCAAAAAAGGAAGCATATCCTTGCCGTTGCGGCAAAAATATGCTTCCAGTATCAAACTGAAACTTAACCCATAACTTTGCCGCGATTGGAAGCATATCTTATTACGACTACACCGACGAAGAGCTCTTAGAGCAGTATTACTTCAACTACCAGATAGCCTAACCAAACCGCATAAACCTTACTCTCGCAAGTGGTGCCCGAGACCAGGCTCTAACTCTACTCTAAAAACCTATCCTTTTGAAATTTAGCCTGCAGTTTCTCAAGCATATTTATTTAGAATAGTTCTCCCCTTTTCTGTAACCACAATAAGACGGCGCCAGATTCCTTTTTCGACCAGATAACCCTTTCGGACCAGGTGGGATATGATGCTGGCCACAACCAGAGAGGGCAGCCCTTCTTCCTTGGCTAACTGGGGCAATTCCTCTGGCGATTTTCCGGAAAGCCTGAGAACTTTCAGATATAGTGGCTTAAGCCCATCTTTGGCCATTTCTGCTTCCTTATCAGAAAGCTTAGGTAGCAGCGCTATGCCTTTTTCGGTGATATCAATGGCGTAGAAGTTTGCGCCCCATAATGCGCGGCGCTTGATGTAGCCACCGCGGTCCAGTCTTTCAATACAGGCATTGCTTACCCTGGAGTCGACCTGCAGGGCGTCTGTTATCTCAGCCATGGACTCGTGACCAAAACGGAGCAGTTCGAGAACCTTATGGTCAAAATCAGTAATTTCAACCCTTTCACGTTCCCCTGCTGCCGGGTCCGCATTCCAGGTAGTTTCACCATAGTATTTGGGTTTGGTAACGAGTGAGACCAGTACTGCCGGGATTAATGTAGCAAAGAGACCTGCTACCCCAACGTGCATAATTGTACTGATAGAATAGATTTTCATTAGCTCCAACAAGGTCAACACTGCCATAGTACCCATGCCGATAAGTATTCCCCACCAGGCGCCCATCGCAGTAAACCTTCTCCACACGATACCCAGCATAACCAGCACAGCCGGTGGCCCCAACCAGGCGTTAGCGAAGGCAAAGAGGTAGACGGGCCCACCTGGGTAATAAGAGAGCAGCCAAGTGAGACCACCCAGGAGCAGGAGTATTACCTTGGAAGGCATTAGAAGTTCTTTGGCTGTGGCATTGGGCTTATATACTCGTTGGTATATATCCCGCACAGCTGTAGAGGTGGCCCCAATATGAGCTGTAGCCGCGGTGGAAATAGAAGCGGCTAAGGCGCCAATGAGAAGGAAGGACGCCAGCATAACCCCGAATGACTTCATCATATAGCCATAGGCTGCCACATTAGCCAGTTTGCCTACAGGAGCAAAGAGCTGGGGATTAGCAGCTGCAGCATAAAGCCCAATTAAAGCAAGGGGCACGTAAATAATGAATACCAGAATTAATCCCGCCCAGACAAAGGACATCTTTGCTGTTCTTTCACTACGACAGGAAGCTACCCTCAGCCAGTAGTAATTGTTACCCCAGACCAAGAAAGCGGCAAAGAGAATGATAAAAGTCAAAACGCTGGGGTACTTAAAAGTAAAGATAGGTAGTTTTGCTCCGGCGAAACCCGCCGTCCAAATATCAGAACCAGGCCAGGAAGCACTAAGGAACTCGCCCCCTCCATACTTTGACACGAGAGCAAGCACGAAGAGTGGAATAGCAATAAGACCCAAGATCATTTGAATAAAGTCTGTCATAGTCACAGCCCAAAGTCCGCTGAAAAACGAGAACAGTAGAATAATCATAAAACATAGTGTGATGGCTACCCACAAAGGCCAGCCCGCATATCCGGCAACTGTGGCTGCCAGGGAAACCACGTTGTTGGCCATTATCCCTGTCAGACCAAAGATTGTAGTGATAGTAACCAGGAGCCTTACATTGGGAGAATAACGCATCTCCAGCCATTCGGGAAGGGTCTGGGCGCCACATTTTCTGATAAAGTTGGCGAAAATAATTCCGTACATAGCGAGCCCACCCAAGGAATAAATCCCCGACCAGGCCATAGATCCCCAAAATCCGAAACTTACGGCAAATCCGGGAGCAAGTGCTATACTTGTACCGGCATAACCAATTGCGGCAACGCCGAAGATGTTAATGAGCAGGCTCACTTCCCGTCCTGCCAGGATAAAGTCCGAAGAATCCGCAATCCAGCGGCGGGTATAGTACCCAGCATATGTGAGGATCACCGCAAAGCCCACGAAGAAAAACAGAAATACGGTATTAGAACCCATTTTTTCAACCTCCTTTTTTTAATTAATGGCTTTGGCTAATTAATTTAGTTATTTCAATTCCTCCTCTCTTGCATATGTAGAGCTAAACGCTTAAGGCAGAAATGCTACAGGCCTAACCCACCCAGCGCTCGCTCCCTTGATTTTTATTGGGAAACAGGCAACCTTAAATCCATGAGACGGTAGTTTGTCCAGATTGGTCATTTTTTCCATGTGATAGTATTCTTTCTCAATCCCCGCGAAATGGCCTTCCCAAATCAGACTGGAGTCCTTTGTGACTGCAAAATCCTTGGCAATGAAAGGAAGCGGGCGATCCCAGCTCCAGGCATCGATTCCTACAACTTTCACACCTTGGTCTAACAACCAGAGGGTCGCTTCCCTGCTCATACCGCACCCCTTAACAAGGTATTCCTGTTTCCCCCAGTACTTGTCCGCTCCCGTACATACCAGGACAATGTCCAGGGGTTTTAAAGTGTAGTCAATCTTCGTGAAGGCATCGCCAAAATCCTGAGCTGTTACCAAATAACCATCCGTTTTGTCCCTGAAGTCAATAACCACTCCGTCCGAAAAGCACCACTCCAGAGGGGCCTGATCAATGCTTCTGGCCGGTTCACCTTTATTCATTGTGGGGTGATAGTGCCAGGGAGCATCCAGATGGGTGCCGCTGTGGGTGGTTAGTTTGATAAACTCAATAGCCCATCCCAAACCTTTTGGCAAATCATCCTTGTTGGAACCCGAGAAAAAGGTGATCATGTTCTCGGCCCCCTTCTGGTGATCCCAATACTCGATTTCCGGGATCATAAAGGCCGGATCACTTGGCAACCCACCTTCAATGGTTACACTAAGATCAAGTAACTTCAAAATGAAAACCTCCTATTCACCGCTCAGCTTTTATTTTCAAAATTCAACCTGTTCCAATCCTTTCAGGCCAAGGATCATCCTGGCTTCATCAGAGGTAGCCGACTCCAGCCCCAATCGTTCGGCAATCTCCTTAATCTGGGTAACCTGCTCACCACTGGATTTGGCCAAAACGCCCGGCCTCAGGTAGAGATTATCTTCCAGCCCAACACGAACGTTGCCACCCATAGCCAGACCGGCAGCAGTCAGAGGGAACTGGTGTCTCCCGGCTGCGGCTACAGACCAATTAAACTCACCCAGTTGTTCGCGGGCTGTCTTATACAGGTAGACCAGGTTATCTACAGTAGCTGGAATCCCCCCCAAGATACCCATTACAAACTGAATGTATATTGGCCTTTTGATTAAGCCTTTTCTGAGGAAAAAAGCAACGTTATTAATCATTCCTACATCATATACTTCGAATTCCGGACGAACACCGTTTTTGTTCATGGTGGTGATATAGTGTTCCATACCCTTAAACGTATTTGTAAAAATTAGATCGTAAGTTCCTTCGAGATAGGGAACTTCCCAGTCATATTTTGGGCCGAGCTTTTTAACCGTTTCAGCAGCGGGCGTGAGAACAAAGTTTACTGACCCGGCATTACAGGAAGCTAGTTCCGGTTTAAATGCTGGAACAGCAGCAATTCTCTGTTCAATAGTCATTCCGAGGCTTCCACCGGTGGTTATACAAATAATTACGCTGCAGCGCTTTTTAATTCCGCTGATAATCTTTCTCATTATTTCTAAATCCGCTGAAGGCTTTCCATCCTCATAAGTCCGGCTGTGGATGTGGACTACGGCAGCTCCAGCCTCGTAAGCACCCACGGCATCATCAATTATCTGTTGTGGAGTTATAGGCAAATAGGGGGACATAGTAGGGGTGTGAATTCCACCTGTTATTGCCGCGGTTATGATCACCTTTCGCGTCATATGCTAGCTCCTTTATTCTTCTTTTTATCTGATTTACAAAGCAAAATCTATGCCAATATCTATTGGGGTTTATTTAAAGCAAAAATGCCTACAGCCTAAGACTAATAAGCATCAGGCATGCAGGCAAAAATCAATTGCAATTAATTGATCTGTCGCATCTAGTATACACTTGCATTTTTTCCCCTGGTTACCCTAATCTTGTAAGGACTTATGAAAGTGCATACTTTTATTTACTGTATACTCAAAGATACACTATATTCCGTACTTTCTCATCTTTCTATATAGCATTGCTCTAGATATTCCTAAGTGCTGAGCAACATGTGCTTTGACTCCGTTGTACTTCTCAAGAGCGTCGAGAATAGCCTTTTTTTCAGTCATGCTTTTCATTTCTTGCAGAGTATTTATACTGTCGGTTGAAGAGATTAGATAGGGTATTTTTTTCCTTTTATTCTCAATAAACCATTCAAAGTGTTTCTCTTCAAGCACCTCCCCCCAGGCAATATTCATAGCCCTTTCCAATGCGTTCTGTAGTTCCCGGACATTACCCGGCCAATCGTATTTCAACAACATCCGCATAACCTGTGGCTTTATAGTTTTTATTTTAACCCCCATCTGCTGATTCAATCTCTTCAATAACTCCGCAGCTAACAAAGGAATATCCTCTTTCCTTTCCCGTAACGGCGGAACTTTAATCTCCATGACATTCAGGCGATAAAAAAGGTCTTCCCTGAACTTATTATCTTGGACTAACTTTTTCAGACTAACATTTGAAGCGGCAATCACACGAACATTGACAGGGATACTGGCCTTCCCTCCAAGCCTGTCAACCTCTCTTTCCTGAAGAACCCTTAATAGTTTTGGCTGTAATGCTAAAGGCATCTGGTTAATCTCATCCAAAAAAAGGCTGCCCATATGAGCCATTTCGAATTTCCCCGTTCGCCCCCCTTTTACTGCTCCAGTAAAGGCTCCCTCCTCATATCCGAAAAGCTCTGCTTCGAGAAGGTCAGTGGGAATGGCTGCACAATTTATCTTGATAAAATTAAAGGCGCTGCGTGAGCTGGAATTATGAATGGCATGGGCCACAAGTTCCTTACCTGTACCTGTTTCACCTCGGATTAGAACTGTAGAGTTTGAGCGGGCTGCCTGAAAGATTTGCTCTTTAAGTTTGCTTATAGCTTGACTGTTACCAATGATATTTTCTACAGTGTAACGTGATCCCCTCAGTTTACGAAGTTCGTCTTTATAGTAGTTCAATTCATTAGTCAGATGATCAATCTTTTGCGTAAAACTAAGAGCAACTTCGAAATCTCTAAAGATGCTGAATACAAGGCCTGCTATAACCTCATTATCCTTCATAAGAGGAATATATGTTACAATAACTCTAGCCCTAGTTTTATCCCCTGACTTACTTGGGAAAAGCACCTCGCCAATCAATGGTTTTTTTGTCTTTAAAACGATATCTATTTTTGATTCCGGGACAACCTCTCTTACATATCGACCAAGAACCTCTTCCGGCTGCATTCCTATCCAGTCAACCCAACCCTGGTTTACGTATATATACCGCCCTTCTGGATCAGTGATAGCTACTGTATCTAAGTGATCAATAACGGTTTGAGCAATAGCTGGATCCAGTTTCATATACAGACCTCCCCTTTATGATCTTAAGTAAGCTATTCTGCTTTTATTAATTCATTTCCTTCCATGTCTTTTGAGTAACAAAGTAAGCGTAAAATAATCCCCACCATGCAAATGCGGCGGGGATTCAGGTAGGCTTATTTAATAATTCGGCAGACAAGCGGTTTCGAATCCGGCCACGGGAGCAATTTATCTAAGGCGTTCTCGTCTTTGGTATCCTGGTTAGGAAGAATGTTTTACTAAAAAAAGTATGAGGGATTATCCTCTGAATTTGCGATGAAATTCAATATCTCTTCCTGTGGCAGGCCGCATACCTTAATCGACCTCAGGATAATTGGAAACATAGGCAGTGTTGATTGATGACCGGAAGCTTTAATTTAATGCATGGTTATTAGCTCACATTATCAACCTGAAAGGCAGTATCTTTTTTATAGTACCCCAACTCACACCCGGCTTTATAAAATGCTTCCCTAACCTTCTTCTCCACAAATTTTGTTTGACATCCGGTCACCCTTCTTTGGCTAGGGACACGTGAACCGCAGAGGAAAACGGTATTCGGGGCAAATCGTTATCACCCATAGATCCCACAAGAGAAGACCGTAGATTACCCTCCCCCTGGAGCGCCATTCATCGTAGCAAAGCGGGCACCATGCCTTAGGGGTCACAAAATATTAAAAGCTACTGTTTAACTCCAAATCCCATATTTGGAGCTATTGTATAATTCCATTCCCCGTGAAATTCGTGCCTTCTTATATTCAGTTTTTCAAATTCTTCTTTGCTTACTTTTTTGCCTTTTTCATAAACATTTGTATCCAGTGCGCTTTTAACCACAAGACCTTTTCTTGTTCGTGTTGAGCCAATCAGATTCACAATGGTTTCATGGCTTGTTAAAGGTCTCCCACGCCAGTTAATACTTATTTGAGAGAATAACTGATGCTCAATCTTATTCCACTTGCTTGTTCCAGGTGGGAAATGACACACAGTGACTTCCAATCCCGTTTCATTACAGAACTTTTGAATTTCTGCTTTCCATAATCTCACCCTTGAGCCATTGCTCCCGCCACCGTCTGCATTGATGAGGAGTTGCCTGGCCTGCGGGTACAATACTTTTCCCATGTTATTCCACCAACCACGAATGCTGCTTACGGCGAATTCCGCAGTATCATAATTTGTCCCAATATTTACAAACCCAGTATTGTTCGTTAGATCATAAACGCCATAGGGTACGGCCTTACCAACCTTCTTATCTTCAAAATCATAAACATTGACTTGAATAGGCTTACCCTTGGGGACGTACTCACTGCCATTATTCTTATAGTTTCCAACCAATTCTTTTTTCTTGGTATCAACGGATATGACAGGTAATCCATGGTCTTGAAAACTTTTTACTCTTGCATTAATATATTCAAATTGCTCATTTCGATCCGGGTGGTTCCCTCCCTCTATTGTTTTTTTGTTGATCTGTAAACTATAACCCATTTCACTCAGTAAATAGCCTACAGTGGTACTACTCACAGGATACCCCATCTGTGTTAATTCTTCTGATAGCTTCGTGGTGCTTTTGTTTGTCCATAGCAAGGGGGACTCGGGATCACCTTTTGTAGCAGGCGCAATCAGCTTTTCAAGTTCATCTTTTATTTCTGGATAGATTTCTGTTATCTTTTTTCTCCCGCCACCCACTTTTCGTTGCCTTTCAGGCATGACTTCTTCTTTTCCATTGATCATATCGACTCCTGATTTAATGGAGGCAGCTCGCAGTCCGGTTATACTATGACTTAATTTTGTTCCTCCATGCCCATACGCCTTGGCTATTGCTCCGGCAAAAAGACGTTTTGTTTTCTCGTCAACAAATCCCTGCAGTGAATTCCATAGGGCTTTCAGATGAATATACTCCTCGTTAGGTACATTGAGCATCGGCAAAATCTCCTTTGATTGCAGTTTCTCAATGTATCATAACATATTGGTTTGTGTTTGTCCAGTAGCTACTATATATTACCATTTATTGGCACTTATTGCTTAGAAACCCCTTAGTGCTGCGAAGTAAGCCCCCGCTCCGATAGTACTTCGGCCCAAAAAAGTAATGTCAGATAGGATAATTCGCTACGACAAGTTTCCGCCCTGAGGACTCGTGTCCAAGTATTTGCATAAACTCCCATACCGTTCATGCTGTGTAACCTAAGGCTTTCAAGTTTTTCCACGAGTATTCGGCACTGCAGACCTAGCTTGAATGCCGATGTATTATACCTCCCGCCACTTCGTTGTCTGCTCAGCCTTCATCCCTACCCATTCCTCGATGCAGACGCTGGTATCATAAAGGTTTTCCCCAGTCGCACGTGCTTTATTTGCTCGGAACGGCACAATTCACATTAACTGCTGACGCTTGAAGCCATATGCTTCTGCAGTTCCCTTAGTTTTTGCCGTTCAAAACGGCTTCATCTTCCGTATCCCGCTTGCTTCCAAAACTTAAATGCACATGGGTCGTGTTCTATTACAGAACAATATTATCAGATATTGATTATTTTTTGTTCTATGTGGTATAATTTTGATGTACTATTACTACTATGAGGAGGAGCTGCTAAAGAGATGAGAGCGCCCACGCTCAGTGAGACAGGTGAGCGGATCCGGAATTACCGGGAAAAGAAAAATTGGACGCAAGATGAACTTGCAAGGGCGGTCGGGTTAAGCAGGGTGGTGGTCACCAAAATAGAGCTGGGACAACGGCCGGTAAAGAGCACCGAGCTTATGAGCATCGCCCAAGTCCTGGGAGTGAGTGTGGACGACCTGGTGCAGGGGGTTGAGGAAAAGAGCCTGATTGCCCGGTACCGCGCCAGGGGAGAGGTGGACGAGGTATTCCTTGCCGACGTGGACAAAATTGAGCGCCTGTTCCGCACTATTAAAGGCCAATTGCGGCTGGGGGGATTTATCTAGTGGGAAAAATCAGTAAGGCCGAGAAAGAGGAGATCAGAGAGAAGGCTAGTTACGAGGCCAACCGGTGCCGCGGTGAGTTAAGCCTGGGTTCCGAGCCGATTTCGGATATCTTTTCCATGATAGAACGGCAAAATATACTCCTTCTCCGGTACCCGAGCAAAAGCAACAACCTATCTGCCCTGCTGGCCCAGGACGAAGACGGTTTGCCCCTTATCTACATAAACACCAATATGCCCTTAGGACGACAGGTTTTCTCCGCTGCGCACGAATTTGCCCATTACAAATACCACCTGAAGGACAAGGATCTATGGATCTGCGACCCCGGCAATATCCAGCCGGAGGACCGTGAGGAGATATTCGCGGATTCCTTCGCGGGAGCCTTTCTCCTGCCCCCCGAAGGGGTACGGAGGGTTTTTTATGAAATGTTCCGTTTTACGAAAAAGGTCGACCCTTATATAGTCATCCGCATGCAGCACGTATTCAACGTAAGTTACGGGGCAATGCTCTACGCGCTTTATAACTGCAAAATAATTGACGGCCGGACTTACGGAAACCTGCGAAAGCTTTCGCATCCCGATCAGGCAGGGGAACTGGAAAAGTTGACGATAGGGCTCGGCTTTGAGCCAGTGCTAATGAAGCCTAGCGGGCCGGTTGTGCCCAGCAGGCTCCTCCACGCCCTCCAAAAGAACTATTCCGAGGAAAAAGTCTCGTATAACAAAGTGGCCGCCATCCTGGCCGAGTGGGGCAAAAAACCCGCAGACTACGGGATTGAGTATGACTATGGCATATAGGGTTTGCATCAGTGACGCAGACGTATTGATAAACCTGATCAAGGCCGAGTGCATCGAAATCCTTCGCCTGATGTTCGAGGAAGTGGTAATCCCGGAGAAGATCCGTGAAGAAGTCTCACAAAAGACGAAGGGGCAGGACTTTAACCGTGCAATCCAGGCCGGCTGGATCAGGGTCGTTTCCTTCAAGGATTTATCTCCGGTACAGAAAGCGGCAATAGAGATCTTTAATACTTCCTACCGAGACGCCCTCGACGATGGGGAGCGCCATGCCGCGGCCCTGGCCAACGAACTTGGCATCCGAATCCTGCTGAGTAACGATAAGGGTGCCCGGAGGATAATTGAACATAACACAGGCATCCATGTGATGTCCCACTGGGAGTACCTAGTATGGTGTGTGTCGGAGGACAAGCTGTCCGTAGATGAGGGAGAAAGTTACTATAAGGCGGTGGAGGCAATACTGGACCGCCCCGTCGGGTCGGAATTCAAAACCCTGATGAAACGCGCCAAGGATGTGATTGATGAGGTAAAACGGATAACTACCGCGAGTTGACCAATCAAAAAAGGGGGGCTTAGATGGAGCTCAGAAGGCGCCTTGCAAGGCAAAGTCACCCGACTATCTCAACAGAAGGCTTGGTACAAGCAGTAGCTGGTACCCGCCAAAGCAGAAGTCTATAACCCGTGTGGGTTAATTAAATACCTCAAGACACCGGTTCATGTCCGGTGTCTTCTCCATTACTACGGCAAAGCTACTTTAAAAATATCCACCTTGGTCTCGAGGCATTTTCGTAGAGACAAGTCACTGGCGCCAATTTCGAACCAACTATTGGGTTTCTGGTAGAAATCAAGGCCGCGCCCAATCTTGATTACCCATCCGTTGTCCAAGCGGATTTCACGGTCGTGCAAGTTGGTATTTACTTTGATATCCAGGACAATGTCCATTTCAAGCAAGCTTTGCTTAAGCTCACTAAGTCTATCGTGCATCTCTGAGATTTTGGTGCTCTCATCATAACCTGTAATCAAGCTGATGTGCCGAATCGGGGACAGCTTTACTATAGTCTCACAGAATCGGACAAAGTTTTGTATCTGATGAGGCAAGCGGATATACGGGTCTTCTACGGTGACTTCCTTTGCTCCTTTCAAGTACGGTCCGATGATGGACTCATAACTGTAACCCGTCTCCCCGTAGAAAATCGTAAAGTGCTGCTCCTTGGGTTCGTCTTCGTTGGGGGTACCGGGTCTATATTCGCTCACTTCTGGTAGTGAGGACGGCTTACCACCGGTTTTTTCATCAGTCCCAGTCAAAGGCAAAGGTTGTTTGTCCTCAGATGGTTCTTCCTGCTGCAGAAAGTCAGTCACGGAAGATTGCCCAAGTTCTTTTCGGACAGGTTTTTGGGTGGCCTGGGCGTTCTTAGATTCGGGACAATAGACCACTACCTCACACCCGTCCGCGTTGATATAAGAGAGATTGATATTTGCGAATTCATCATCCGGTTTCCGCTTGTTCATCTGCTCCTTTACACGGCGCCGGCATTCCACAGCATATGCTACGTATTCCGCAAATTCCTCGTCGTTCGGTTCCCCATCAGGGTGTAGTATTTTCAAAAATGCGCAGACAGTTTTTTTAATGCTCTTTTCATCCCGGCCCTCAACGGATTTACCAAGCCGGATGCGTTTACTGACCTCCTCGTACCGATTAGTGTGGCTGAACTGATAGTGGAAGGCTTCAGCCAAGTAATCGGTGATGAAACCGTAGTTATTGGTCAGGTAGTCGCTACTGTTCTTGGGCATTTCCCATCCGGGTAGATAACTAGCGAACCGGTCCATGACTGCCAGGTCAAATTCCTTGGGCAGAGGCATAAACAAATCGTAATCCGTAGAGTTGACAATCTGTTCGATGGAGTGGTCGATGTTTCCAACAAAAGCCATGCTAGCATCGGCAATCACTTCGACGCCTCGGGAAAACCGGCCATTGGCCATGTAGTCCTTCATAATCTGAATGGTATCCGCGTCCTTGATTTTAATCCCTGCAACTTCGTCAAATGCGACCGTGTCCCAGAAACCCACCAGGCCTATCTTATTCCGGGCATTGTTATAAAAAAGGGTTGCTTTAGTAGCCTGACCTCCACTAATTAGCGTCGCATACGGTGTAAACTCGCTGAAGAAGTATGATTTACCGGTTCCCCGGGGGCCTAACTCTATGAAATTATAATTAGCTTCCACCAGAGGAGCCAACCGGGCAATGAAGTGGAATTTTAAACGTTTCGACAGCTTTGCAGGTTCCAATCCCACTGAACGAAGCACAACGTCCATCCACTCATCCCGGGTAAACTCACGTCGACCGTTCCCGTATGTTACAAAATCGAACCGGCTGAGCTGGATTGGCCGAAGATCTTCTATGAAAAACGCATAATTATCCTGGTCAATATCATTATAGGCAATGGTCACTTCCGCCCAGATGCCGCCCTCCAGGAGACGCTCATTATCCCGGTAGAACTTCTCTCCGATAGCAATGCGTTGGGAGTTAAAGTTCTCCAATGCAGCCCAATGGCGCTTTTCCTTTTCCACATATCGCACGTGTACTTTGTCAATGAAGCGATGTCTGCCTTTTGTAGCAACCTTGGATTGGGCTGCGTTTGCCTCATCCGGGCGAACGTAATTATCCTGTAATGTAGCCAGGACGGCTTCCATACCCGCCTGGATTTCGGCGGGGTCGTCGCTAGCGCAATAGCGGGCCAGCAGAAACTCCAAAACAAACGTCGGGACGTTGGTTCCCTTTTTGATGCGATGCAAAAGGTCCTTGCGTACCACGCGACCCTCAAAGACTGTTGTAAGTTTTTTGTCTAATACGTCCATATCGATCACACCACATAATCAGTTTCTAAATCTAGCTTGCAATACGTCGCTAGAGTGGTTGGGTTCATTGCCTTTACCATGAAGTTGCCTTCGAACTCCGGATTCATTTTCATTGTCACCCGCACCCGCTCTCCTGGTTTTAAATGTATGGTTCCCGTTGCTGGGTTAACCGGACTACCAGCTTTCGCTTCGCCTACAACGTTACCTTTTTTATCATGGGCTTCTAAAAGAATTTCGAAATCAGTGTCCTGTGCAAAAAGGTCATGACATTCCAGAGTAACTTCTAAGACTGGTCGCCTCGTGGTGATGCGCTTAGCCCCGTTCTTGTAAGAGATCTTTACCGTGGGCTTTCGGTAGTCAGGCTCTTTTGTTCTAAGCCGCAGTGTTATTACTGGTAAAACGGCTTCCTGCAGAGAAGCTCCACCGTGGAAATAGAGCAATCCGGCGCGATATGGAACCAGCCCCCGTGGGCCGGCCAACTGTTCAAAATCAGCACGAATACCTGCTCGTTCAGTTGTAATCGCGAAATTTGCTGCGTCTGCTGTACCCCTGCCTAAAAGGCTGCGTTCGTGAATATTAATCCAGTCCCCTTGCGGTTTGGTACAAACATCCCCGGCTTTCGCAGGAGTGTTAAGAACGAAACCGTGATCCGTGGCAACCACCACCTCATGGAAGCCCATTCCCTCCAGTTTATGAACAGCAACACGAATGCGTTTCAGCGAATCATGAATTAGACCAAGGGCTGTTTCAGGGTCCGTTTCAAGCTGTGCATCAATTTGTTCACTCCGAAGTACAAGCAGGTCCACTGTGCTTGGCAGAGGACTTTTGGAGCGAATGAAGTTTTTTAAGGAGATTTCCGCAAAACGTTGACCGTAACGTTTACGGAGGACATCCATCCGCTGGTTCACATTTGCGACGGGGATATCTCCCAGCATGGGAAGAATGTCGCCTTTTTCGCTGCGTTTCAACATAAGCTTTTGGCCTGCTTCTGGAAGAAGGCTCGCCATTCCCACCTGGGTAATGCTCGGCAACTGGGCAAAGGAGACCCTCAGTTCGACCTGCCCCTCCTCCGACAATTGTTTTTCCAGTACCACCCCAAGTTCATAACGCAATGCGTCAACCAGGAAAAGGGCTACGCGACGGCCACTCTCCTGAAGCCTCGGTGCAATCACCACGTCAAACAAATCCGCATTGGCAAGCCGCCCTACCGGAGGCCACCCGGATTTCTCCAGATAACGTATAAAAAGGTCGTGAACTTTACTGGTCAATCGCTGATAGCGACTTCGGACCTGCCCAACTAAATCTCCCATTGTCTCCTGGATATCAATGTAATCGCCGACTGCTTGTTCAAATTCTCGGTGTAGGCGGTCCACCTCGCATAGGCAGCCGATGTAGAAGTCGATGAGCGTTTCCTGACTCTGTGCGTGGTCCGGAAGCTGTCGCTCTCCGTCTTCACAGACCTCAACCACGTTGAGTGCCGCCCGTATCACCGCCCATTGGGCCTGGCTTTCTCCTTTTCCAGTCCATACCGAATGTTCGCGACGGCCCAGGATAACGCGAACGGCGTCCGTATCTCCCCTATTGAGGGCACCCATAGCTTGTTCCAGAGAACAGCGCTCCTCGAATGGGAAGGTATCGTTTACGCCCAAATCCTTCATTCCCTTGCAATGAGCCGGCAGGTCAAGTTCCTTTTCGATGGCTTCCGCTCGCTCGATATAAGTTACTTGTGTCCGGCGGTCGTTACGGAGCCTGTCGCAGAGGTCTTCAACCAGCGGTCTGGCCTCCGGATGCGCCCGGGGAACATTGGCGAGTGAATCAGGCAGTGCTTCCGAGAGGTCGAAAACAAATTCGCTGAAAAGCAAGAAACGCCACAGTTCGTCGGCGATTGATGCCCATGTCTTGCTCCGGCTAATCAATTTGAGGCCCAGAGTAGCCTGGAACAAATCTCTAGCTTCAGAAACCCATGTGTCCTGATCCTTTAGAGCTTTCTCTTGAACTTCAGAGGGCGACATTAAAGCGAAGAGAATGTCCCGGGCCGATTCCACCCCTAAGAATGCTTGCAGGTTCGGCCATCCAGTACCGCCGCCAACCGCATCGATCACGGAAAAGGGAGGGTTGGGATTTTCGCTGAAAATACGCCTAATTTGGGTAGCATGATCCGGTTTCGCCGTCAGACAAAGGTTTATATACTCGTCGCTGTCGCTATCCGGGAACATGCTGCCGCAAACCATGTAGAGAGCAAACGGATCACGCTGTTTCTCCTCATCAATCAGCGGGACCTTGGCAGGGACATAAACGAGCATCCCTTTGAGTTGTGGGTTTGGTTGACCAAGTTCCCTAAGCGCGTGCAAAGCAGCTTCACGGCTTTCAATACTGCTTTCGCTGGCATCGATGACCCGGATTTCGTCATTTGCCAACTCAAGACACAAATTGCGGTACCGGCCCTCCGGGTCGTAAACCACCAACACGCCGTTTTGCTGCATGCGATTTCTCAACCTGTTTTGAATAAAATCTTTGATGGTAACCATTACTGCTCCCCGCTTAATTGTTTCTTCCCGCGGCTGCCGCCTTTCTTTTTAGTCCCGGCAGGCTTTTCTTCGTATAGTCCTTCCAAATTATGGGCGATGGCCAGGGATTTATCGTATTTACATTTTTCCCTGACGCGTTCAGGCCAAATACTATAAGCCAGATGCGCCCAATCATATTCGCCTTTCTCTAGCTTCTGCCAGGTTTCTTTCATCGTCTTCTGCCATGGTGTATGGCGAAACAGCTTCCACAGTGGTGCGGCCGTAATCTGCACCCCGTCATTCAGGTTTGGCTTCCATAACGCTGCAATGCGCAAGAGTTCGTCCCGGAAGTCCCTCAACTCCAATTCCAGGTCTGATAGGCGCTCCAGTTCCTTTTCTTCTGCATTGCTGCGATGTGATTTCTGCCGAAGCCTGCTGGCGGATTCGGCCACCTCTTTCAATTTTGGCTCGATGAAGTCATTGACACAGGTGTAAATCGTCTGGTCGGTAAGGCGGTGGTAGTAGAGCCAAAGGGTGTAAGAGCCCGAAGCCGTGGAAATAGGCCAGTAGATCGGGGCCTGACGGCGGCTCTTAGAGTACCGTTTTAGGTGCTCTTCGAAAAAATTACCCGGTTTGGCGAAATATTCTCGCAGTGAACTGACACCCAGTATTTCGCAAATTTCCTGTTCGATATTCCCAGCCTTTTCTTTCCATATGACCTCAATTGCCTCACGAACACGCCCCACAATGTCTTCCCGATGGCCTTCATCATCTACCAGGATTCCACTCCAAGAAATCTGCAGCGGATAATTTTCTAATATGTCGTTTGGCTCGGCCGGCAGACAATCGGCGTTCTGTAGCATTCCCGGTGGACTGATAGGAAGTGGATCAAACGGATCAGGTAATTTCGGATGATCCATTTCACCTGTAGCGTAGCGGATGTCCCAACGGCCTACTACTAAGCCCACAATGTATGATACTAGATGTTTCGTCATTATTGATAGTTGCTCTGCAATATAGTTCGAATCTCTTAATAGTAGTTCTGATATATGTTTTGGGTGAGATTGAGTCATGTGAGCACCAATCTCCAACACACGGTCACTAAAATATCCTTTTTTTGTTAATACCCTTCGGGATACATTGGTATTAGAGAAATCAGCAATTCCTGTGTTTGACAGAAAAGTGCTAATTTGTTGCCATGTCAGCAAAAATCTTTCTTCACTATGAGCATATTGATATGGATGTGGCCCCCAAGCCCTTTCTAAAAAAGAGACCCCGTCGTCACCAAGACCAAATATCCTAGTAAATTCCTTATCAATCTCATATGAAAGGTCACCTATCTGAAGTTCCCGTTTATGTGATTCGTTTAAGATATTTCGTATTGTTTCCTTTAAGGTCTTTCGGGGTACAATGGGTATGGAAGTAAATAGGCGCGAATTTTCATCTGAACAGCATCTCTTCATAGCGAGACATATGGCGTCTCGACTTTTTTCTAATAAATACTCAAAGGCTGAATCCTGTAAATTAGGACATGGCAACTCTTCTAGTACTCCACCTGTGTAATTACGTGCAGCACTTCCTGAGACACTCACATCACCCCCACCGTAAAGCAGTTCAACCAGAACTTTAAAAACACGAGTATAGGCAAATCCAATGAAGACAAATGCATTTTCAGTATTGGACAATGCGACAAATTGAGCACCATCGTTAAAACAGCAATTCGTTGAAAGTGGCCGTGGACTTAAATCACTAGTTGTTCTTTTGGGATAAACGGCTCCCTTTTTAAAACATAAATTAGTATTGTATATACGTGATGAACTTAAGACTTTCATCTCGCTTTTTACAGCTTTCCAATTCATAAGCATATGAATATCATCATAAAATGAAGCATATTCCCCTCCTTTTGAACAATATTCCCAAGTATTTGGAGAACCTATTAATGAAGGGGGCATTTCCCAAGCTAGCCGAAGGAACCTAAAATCGTCTCCAGTAACTAGTCCCTTTTTTACTTCTCCAATCTCGTGTTTTAAACTTGATAAGGTACCAATTTTTTTTAGTAAATTTGACGGCCACCAATATGCTAATACTTGTCCCGGCACCTTAAGAAAGGTGTCGGTTGAATGAACATAAATTCGAGAATTAGTTGTACCTTTATAAATGTCCCTGGTAGCATCTTGTAAAAAAGGTTCTTTAATTTGGTCTTGCAGAAGTGAAATGAAGGTGCTCTTTAGATATTGAGTTTGCGATTGTAAAACATAAGCAGCGGCTTCTACCATGGCAGTATCCAATACTCCGTATCCTAGGTCCGCAGTAACAGTAATATGTGGTTTTTTAAGCAAATACATATTGCGCCATTCTTTTCCTGTAGGGATAGCAAAATAGGTTCGACTGGTTAGCGCTCCTATAAAGCCATCTTTTTGTAGGAGCCCCGCCACTCTTGCTACGATTAACATCCCAAGATCGTCAGTACCTAAACCGTACCCCGTCTTTATCAACACGCGTATAGAATTTACCGGATCCCCAAACGGCGGATTCATCAGCACCACATCATATTGCTTCCAGCAAATGTCAATGAAAGCAAACCCCCTGGTAGTATCTCTGGCAAAAAGACGTTTCCGGTTGGCCTGCGTGGTCTCTGCCTGTTCAGCATATTCCTGCAGGGCATTAAGGATTTTCTGCTCAGCCTCGTTCCAGAATTCGGTCTTATCCGGCAAGTCGGTGAAGTCATATATGGTTTGCTGACGAGGCGGAAGAAATTCAGGAAAAAGGCTGTTTGCTGCATCCTGACGACGAAGGAGTTCTTTGTTGAACTCTTCTCTTGCTTTCGCAACGGTTTCCTCGATCTCCTCCTCGATCTTGAGTAGCGACCCCGCTTCTCCAGCTAGCTGCATCTTATCAAATATAACTTCCACCAACTGGCCCAGCACGCGGGGCTCGAGACCTTCTGTGAACTCCCGGAGCATTTCTTTCTCACCAGGCATAGGTTCCGCGCAGACCACATTGGATTTGAGTATTTGAGGCCGGTCCTGGGGTCTAATACCCTGGGCCTGCCAGCTTCGCTGTGCCCGAAGCCACAGCGATAAACCCGCAATCTGCACCGCCCGGGGGTCGATGTCGATGCCGTGAATGTTGTGCTCGATAATCAGGCGCGGTACGTCCCGCATCAGTGCTTCTTTGCTCTCGTAGGTTTCCCGCAGAGGCTTGAGTTTTTCGCTGCGAGCAAAAATTCCGCCGTCAGCCTGGCCTTCCAGATCCCAGGCTTCTTCGTAAATCCTCTCAAAAAGGTCAAAGGCGTAAAGGCCGAAATGCATGGACCCACACGCGGGGTCTAGCATGCAGATCTCCCGCGGGTCTTTAAGCCGGCGGTACGGTATGTATACCGGCTGTTTGAGCAATTCCTCTTGGCTAAAGTCTTCCACCGGTTCAACTTGTTCGGGGGCTTGTTCTCCTTCATCCAGGAAAATTTCGTTAGGGCGGCGCACCAGGTAACGGCACTGGTCTTTTAGTACAGTATTCCCCCGGGTCATCTCGTACCAGATCCTGCCCAGGGTATTATCAGTGAGAAACTCCACCACATAGCGCGGGGTGAAAAACTGGTTGCGCACGGCCAATTCCCGGCTGTTACGAGGGGCCTGGGATTCGGCCCGCATCTGCCGGCGTTCTTCCGGAGAGTTAAAATATTGGTAAATCCAGCCGATTGTTTCATCCTCGATCCACAACGGTGCAATGTCGGGGTGGTTAATTAAGTCCAGCAGTTCCAACAGCACCGACTCCCTGGGGAAAAGGCGACCTTGCGGGCTGAACCGGTCAAACAGTACAGCAAGGTCTAAGGCACACTCGTCAAAAACGCTGAACAAGTAACAACGATAGGCGTCACCGGTTTCGCCCAGAGCGGCTCCAGCCAGGCGGGCATAAAGCTGGAATCCCTTGGATTTGTACCCATTAGCAATGGATTCTATAATAATTCCACGAGCCTCAGCCATACGCAGGGCACAAAGGCGATTAAGCACAGTAAAGGCCTGTTCCCGCACAATTCGGTCAATGCACTCTTTAACGTTGCGGGAAGGGCTTCCTGCCAGGTAATGCTCCAGGGTATCCCGGAGCAGGCGGGCCGTCTCGCGGCGGTTGTCCTCCAGGTGTGTTAGGCTGTCCAGGCAGCTGACCCCTCCGGTGGCAGGGTCCATGCCGTATTCAGCCTGTATCTGCCTGGTAAATTCCTTTGTCAACAGGTCCCGGGCATCACTGACAAACTTTTGCAACCGGTTACGGGTAGTTTGATCAAACGCCATATTCTATCAGTCCTCGATCTTGATTGATACTTCAATTTCTTTGTAGAGGGCCAATTCGTTCTTCAGTTCCTGGAGCTGCCGGATCAGGTCATCCAACTGATCTGCTTTTGTAACAGTTGACGGTAGCCTAACGGACCGTGTAATTTTGGTTTTGCCTTCTTGTTTCGCTTTTTCTTTTTCCTCTTCGATCCGGCGCAATCGCCGCTGGTAGCCCTGGCGAACAATCCCCTCTTTTAACTCCCTCAGCCGTGAATGGATGACAAACTCCTGGCTGATCAGTTGCTTGAGGCCCTGCAGATTTGCGGAAGCACTAATAATCAAGTCTTCGAGCCGGGCCAGAACATCCGTCTGCTCTTCCCGGGTCAGTTCACCCCATTCCGGCAGCTGGCGGAGTTCCTGTTCCCCCGCCCGGATGGTATCCTTTTGAGCTTCAGCCATGTTGACAGCGGCATCACGGGTACGGGCCTTGATATTAGTTAGCATAGTGTTTAAGTCGGCTGCGTGCTGGTAAAAGTCATCCTTGCCCAGTCGTTGGGCTAGATGATCAAGTTCTTCAGCCAGTTCCTCGCGTAACCGGCCGGGGACATCAGTACCGGGCAGCGACCGGATTTCGCGGCTATGCAGTTGAAGACTACGGATAGTCTCTTCTAGCCCCTGTTTCAGGGCAAGGTCTACCTCTCCAGCCCATTTCAAAGCATTATAGAGAGACGATTCCTCGCCTCCGAGCCGCTGAGGAGCGTCTGAAGCATTGGTAAACAATATGTCGGCGATCTCCTGGTTCAACGAGCGAATACGTTCTACACCCGGAAGCCCCAAAGAGGAAAGCTTTCCTTCCAGGGGTGCAAAACGAGACTGGAACTGGGGTAAATTTTTGGCCGCGGTTTTGCTAATCTCGTCTTCCAGGGGCACGACCAAGTCGCCTACCAGTTCTGTCAAACGCTCTGCAGCCCGGGCTAGAACTTCCATAGAAGGGCGTTCCTCACGTGGCGCCACGCCGACGGTCTTGAACGTATTATTTGTCTTGAGGGCATCGATGGCTTGTTGGCCATTTACCGTCACTTCACGCCCGGAAACTTTCAGTTTAATCTCCCCGGCAACCAGGAGCGACGCTACCAAGTAACGGAGGGTGTCCGGGGACCAGCCGAACGGCGCTCCTGTAAAATAGTCAATCAGGCGTTTCCCTTCTACCGTACCGTTACGGTCTAGATAGTCACGAACGCTAACCAAGGCTTTGTGATCTGTTTTAATGGACGGTTTTCCACCAATAATCTGCACCAGGCCCAGGGGATCGATTTTCGAGGTGACTGCTGTAAGATTACCCGCACGGAGAAACTGTTCTGCAACTGTGGTCTCAACCCGGACAGGAGCCTCGGCAAATCGGTCAAAAACCAATACAGCCACCTCGGCCAGGTATTTCTTGCTAGATTCGAGCACATCCTGGTCAAGACTATCCACGGCTGTGGTCTGTCCACGGAAAATAAACGACCCCCGGGCCAGGCAACGCTTGAGAATATGCTTTAGTTCACTGGCTAGTTTTGCTGCGCGGTCAGCTTGGGCAACGCAATACTCCTTGATTTCCTGGTCAGGCTCATTCCGGTAGCGCTGGCAGATTTCCCGGCAACGATAAATATCAGCAACTTTTTCTTCAATTTCGGGCACGGTGCGCCCTACCAGGTAAATGATATTATGGGAGCTTTTATGCCGGGATTCATCCACGAGCCGGGTACGGGCCGTCTCGTAGTCACTAGGTTCAACGAATTCCACCACGGTCTGGATGATTTCCCGCTCGCCAGCCAAACTGGCGGCAAAGGAGCCGTTCTGAATTTTTAACCCGGAAGTGACTGCTAGAGCTCCGTTTAAACGTGTGGATGGAAGCGGGCTAAAAGCTTCCCGCAAGGTTTCATTGAAGATGCGGCGGGTCTCAGCGGACCGTATCGGAATCTGGGCGCGTTCCTGCTCTATCTCGTTGAGTTTCTCGCTGAAAAAACGCAGGTTGCCGTCCTGCTCGCCAAAAGGAACGAAGGAGTCATTAATCAGCTCGCTGACTGACTTTTCGATGTCATCTTTACGTGAAGAGGCATTGATGTTTGGATGCATGAGGCTAGCCACGTTTTGAACAGTTACCGGCAGATTGCCTAGAATCTGCAACACTGCTACAGTTTTGGCAATCTCTTGGTGCAGTATGGACTCCGTAAAACGTATCCGCACTTTTTCAACAGCACGGTGGATCGACGGAAATGCCCGGCGGATATCTTTTTCAAGGGCATCGTACAATGTCACAGTGGTGGCCAACCAGCCTATTGGCTGTTCCGCGACAGGGGACCGTCCGTCGGCTCCTTCAATCAGGATGTCCTGAATGACCTTTATGGCTGAACGCAGGCCGATTCCGCCCGTGGATTTGGCCAGTGCCCCCAATAAATGAAGGAGAATGTCAAAGTGGGCCGGTAGAAACGGGTAAAGATTAACGAAAGTCTCCTTGTTAAAATCCGAATCGTAGTATTTTGCATCCTGTAATTTTGTGTGGTGACGGAGGCTCTGCCCGTACTGGTCAAACAAGTTACCGAGCCGTATCTCGCCTTGCGGGGATTTGCCTAAAAGGCGACGATAACAGATCTCCCTGATATCACTGGATTCCAAGTCAACCTGGATGGGAAACCGGTCCTTAAGCTTATACAGCTCCGGTGAGTTTAACGCCGCTCTGGGGTCGTCCTCGGTGAGTGTTTGTTGTGCGGTGCCCATAATCCAGACCTTTCCGCCACCGTTGTTCTTCAGATTCTTGGCTAAGCCATCCAGGTTCAGAATGAGATTTTGGCGGGACCCGACATACTGCCCAACCTCATCAATAATAAAAATGATGCATTGCTTGCCTGAGGTCTCCCGGACAATGTCAATCATTTCTTGTACACGCTCATTTTCAAACCGCACGAAATCACTTGTTTCGGTTGTAAAGGCTGTAGGGGTTTTGAACAGTTGCGGGTAAATTTGATGAGCAATTTCCGGCATTATACTGTCAACTACCAAAGGGTCATTTTGGATATCGGACCACTCCACACCCAAGTCATTAAAGATTCTCTGCTTAAACTCTTCATACCGGCCATCTTTTTGTAATTTACGCTCCAAAGCGGCCACCTTGAGGTTACGGGAGTAGCCAGCCCATTGCAGTACTTTATAATAAAGAACAGTGGAGACATCCTCCATTGTCGCTCCTGTCAGCATCTCACTGGCCAAGTCAAGAAGCACCACTGCCGCAGGGAATCGTTTGGCGACCGCAACTAACAGCGCCTTCGTCTGTGGTTTATGCAGGCGGTCCTGCAAATACTGGAGAAAGGGGATGCCATCAATCTGAGCCCGTGAATCCAAAGCAAGACCTAGATACTTGGTAAAAGAACTTTTACCGGAACCGTAGAAGCCGGAAACCCATACGCCAATTTCATTTTCGCCGCCCATTTCCATTGCAGCCTGCATCTTCGTGAGCAGTTTTTCTAACTGCTCTTCGATGCTTTCCGTAACGATATATTCCGAAATCTCCGCCTTCAGACGGTGCTCTTGCGAGGCATTGTAAGTAATGACTTTTTCAATCGAGCGGTAAATATCCTTGTTTTGATCGAATAAACTTTTAATTCTTTCCATGATTTACCCACCTCTAAAATACGCTTTACCCGCCCACATGCACTGAACGGTAGTTCCCGTCTTCGGGGTAAAAACCTAGAAATTTCAAACGTGTTTTTCCGGTCCGTTCTCCGGGGTAAAGGAATACGGTTGGTACATTGAATTTACCTTGGAGCTTAGTTTCTATGGATCCAATTCGCATGTATGGATGAAGCGCTTCCAGATCTGTCACTAGGAGAATAGCATTGTTACGTCCCTCCAGTTGCTCCAACTGGGCAATAAGCCGTGATTCTAAAGAACCGTTCGTGACCGCATTAGCTAGTGACTGGTTTGTCCTTGCCCAGGCCAAAGGTGCCTGTTTATCCGCCGTCATCCAGAGTTTGCGGAGCGGGGCATTTTGAAGGATTGATATAATATTCTCGGCTATTGAGAATATAGTAACGTCCCATCCATCATTGCGCAATTTTGCAATCCAGGCAGGTAATTGTCTTTTGACTTCTAAGATCTGTTTGGGGTCAAAAATTAAATAGTAGATAGGTTCAAAACTAGCATGGCCTAGTTCCCGCCCATAGCGAATCCGCCTAATCAGTTCATTAAAATCATCCTTGAGCGATGGCATCGGTTAACTCCTCCCAGTTTTTGTAGTTCCAACCTACGCGAATGACATCGCCTGCAGTCTGAACAATAAAAAACTTCTTGAACGACAACCGTTTTAATTCGTTAACCACATCTTCTCTTTCCATTCCAAATAGCTCCCAGTCAGCATGGACAGCCATGGCATTATCTCCTGCACCCGAAAAATGTAGATCATAAGCCAGAAAAACGGAGACTGTAGGCTCGATCCGATAAGGAATGATTTTACGGACTCTTTTTATACCGGGCTCCAACATTCCAAAATCGGCACAACACCTTGTTAAATAACCAGCGACACGTTCAATCACGTTATCAGACCAGGGCTTGACGGTTTTCCCATGCTGAATTGCCTTAGTGACGAAATCCCTGGCATCTTCATTACTAATTATTTCGTACCCGCTTGAGTAACGATGCCAATAGATTTCGCGCACAAAGTCGGTCAAAATCAAATTGGCCCGGCAGGTAAATAGAAACAAGAGTTGAGTAAATTCAATTCGTGTTAAAATTGGCTCTAGTTTTTTCAAGATGATAGCCGGATAGTCGTTTACAACCAAATATCTCGGTGCGAAGCATTCAGAAATGAGATTCTGGAGACGACGGGCTGACATACTAGGAAAGTTCCCGGAATCTAGAGCGTATTGAAAGAGCTGAGAAGCACTCATATCTGGTTCCCAGAGTTCCAAAAGTTTTCGGGTTTCCTCGATTGCACCTAAGCCAGCCTGAAGTTGTGTTGTGTATAATATCTCTTTTTTCAGTTCCTTCATTATCCATTATCCCTCTGAAAAGAATGGAAATACCTGATTATTTGATTCGAATGCCTGCCTGTAGTACCGTGCTGCAACTTGCCAAACATCTTTCCTTACGATGTCCTTCAGGCCACCAATACGGACAGGACCGACAATAGAGTCCATATTTGGTCCACCAAATAATTCCAAGACATCAAGGGCATCGGTTCTACTGGCTATATCTCGTATTACTTGTTTAACGATTTCAGAGTCAGATAAAAGATCATGCAACTCCTGCTCAATCGTTTCAGGAAGTCTAAATAGATGAAATACTCCACGTCCAACACCAATGTAATTGTCATGTACTTTCGTTGCTGACTCTTTGACTCCGTAATACTGGGCAAGAGTCATGGTTTTCCCGAACACAGGAACTAAAAAGGTTCTACTGCTTGGTGAGAAGAAGGAACAAGACCACCAGCCAAACTGGCCTTGCTCGCCAAGATACCCTACAATCAGTCTTAATCTAGCAAGGAAAATATGGTCACTTCGTTTCATATTTGCACTCCCTGGATAGCCAATTTATGTGCCGCGGGGAAAATCCGTCATATTACCTCTAAATTCACTTGCGTTCGGCCGCCATTACAGCTACTAGCAAAACCAAATCAGAAGCCAGGACAACATGGCTAACGCCTGCCGCCTTGATCCTGGGTTTACCTTTATATGTTTTAAGCTCTGGGTCAGAGCCATCGATGGAGAACGCTCCCGTTCAGGGCGGTCGGTCGTTTTTTGCTCTGCTGGAAATAATTCTACGCTATTATGGAATATCCTGCCTTGGCACCCTCTTCTTCGTTAAGGGTACAGGAATGAAGAGTGCATGTAACGAAAGAACTGTGGCTCTCTTTTGAAGTTTTTAAGGAAGTTCTTGGTCAATAAACTCTGCGGCGCTAATAATTGTTTTTTGCGGTAATGGCTTAAAATCTTTATTTAGTATTTTTGCCCATTTCCTTCAAAACAAGCCAGATTATTATCGTTTGATGCAAACCTCCAATAAAATTAAAGGCTCACCCCGAAGAGTCAGGTAAGCCAATGCGAAGCATAGAGGGATCGGATAGCCGGATGTTATATCGATTGACAATTGGAAGCATGTCTTATTTTTTTGGAACCATAAGTTTGCCGAGAGTCGTAAGTTTGAAGCATATCTTTGCCGGTTATGGGGAGCTCCCCATAATGCCATACAGCTGCTACACTTATGTACAAGTATGGCCTTATACTAGAATTTGGTAGTCAGGTTTTATGCAACGCTAATGATGTGATTTGTTTATTTTTCTTTGGTCATTAAGATTTTAATATGGTTGTTGTCATATATTCAATTCGAAGATCAACAAACATTATTTTTTTCTTGACACAATTTAAGAAGTGCCACTTCGGCCTCGTTAGCCCAAGTCACTGTTTCGCCCCGAGCCATTCGTGCTTGCCTGATTAAGGCAAGATTACGTGCCGTGGTTTCTGGTTCCCATGACTCGCGTGCAAGAGCTAAAGCATTTGCTAACGCAATTTCGCCGACCTTTTGATCACGCCCTAGTATTGCTAACTCTAGTTGCGTAGCATAGTCCCAGTAGTCGGGTTCGCCTTGGGCGATGCGCATTTCGTTTGAGTAGCGCACAACAGGTAATAGTACAGATTGGCGCGGGTCTGGTGGAGTCTTAACCTCCATGAGCGTTACAGCATTAATCCCTGGATAAGCGTCCCGCCAATCGGCTTCGAATCCCTTAAGATAAGCTGAAATGGCCTGATCAAGCAGGCCTTGTGCTAGATATATATTGCCGGAATTTATCGCTTTTTCCCAGCGGTCTTTGTAGACCCGTCCTAGTATTCCATAGGTCTCACTGCTACCACCCCGCTCTGCGATTAAATCTTTCAATACCCGTTCGGCCTCATCACTCCGCCCAATGCGGTTTAAAGCTAAACCTAATTGTTCACGAACCAATACCGTTACTGACAGTGGTGGCGCCATACGTTCGACTAGAGAGATCATACGCCCCCACGATTTTACTGCACGATAGGAAAGAAAGAGATCTACTACCACTGCAGCATCGGCACGGCTGATGTCTCCTAGTTCAGTTTCCACAGCCACTACAGCAATCTCACCTTCTTGCCGTGCCTTGGTAAGCTTGGCCTTAATGTCCTCAGAATATCGGATACGGTCACGAAAAACATCAGTTTTAAGTCGTGCAATGTCAGGAACAGGAAAACCCTCTAGCATTTGAAACAAAGGACTGTCAGTAGTTGCCCCCATAGCCTCTTTTAGTCGTTCTGTTAGAATTACAACATTTCGCTTCGTGTTCGTAGGCTTACCGTCTGGCCCAAGTTGGTAAGGTATAGCACGTAATAGTCCTACATCAAAAGGCAGTTGCCCCCAACCCTCAGCAAAGAGTAATTGAGTTGCCCAAGGCCTTACCGAATGCCGTATTCCTAACTCATAAAATACATTTGCATTTGCAGTGGTTAAATCGGCTACAGCGTACTCGCAAAGAACTAGGCGTTCGAACATAGCCTTGTGAATTACCCCACCTGTTATGTCTTCATCTGCCCGTAGGGGCTCTAGTCCCGCATCTATCACTGCAGGTTTGATAAGTTTTTCATAAACTACATCAAAGTTCACCACCCGGCCATCACCAGCGGGTTTCTTGCCAAAAGGCATAAGTATAAAGCAGAGGGGTCGCATATCAAATCACTCCAAACCGCTGATGGTCTCGGAAAGCTTTGCCCAAGGGACGCACTTGATTGTATTATGTTCAATTGCTTTTGGTAGCTTAGCGGGTCGTGTTTCTCCCGCAAAAACCCCAATCACTTGCTTTCCTCTTCTGAGACTTTCTTCAATTTCCCACTCAACCCAATGGCTAGACGGTGTTTTATCTGAGAGATAGACTACAGTTAGCGAGGATTGAGCAATGCGTTCTCCAATTTTTTGCTTAATATAAGGTGACCGTTCACTATTAAAGGGCTCAGATACTGACCAATCGTTGAATTCAATTGGAGATTTTTCATTCTTTGCCTGTGCCCGTAAGAGGTTTACATAATCAATATCCTCATACGCAAAGCTTATAAAAACATTCTTTTTTCCTTGCTTTTCGCCTTCTCTTAATTCCTCTTTTGCTCGTTCTACAAGGGTCTCCAGATCGCCGATACCATGCAAGCTGCCTCCACCACCGCCCATTGTTACACCTCCAAATCGATATACTCCCGACAAGCTACACAGACACCACAAGGCTCCTCGGTGCCTAGATGACATGAATAGGTCCCATCTATTCCTTTTAATTTGGCAATTCGTACAATCTCTGCTTTAGAAAAAGACATTAGAGGCGTTATGATGCGTATCGAATGACCAAGACCTTTGGAGATTAAATCTTCTGTATCCCTGATGAAATCTACAGTTTGATCCGGAAATAAGCTAAATGCCTCATCAAGAAGACCTATTGCTACTGCATTAGCATTACACTGGTATGCGTAGGCTGCTCCTATTGTTAAAAACAATAGGTTTCTACAAGGTAGAAAGGCATCTTCGAAAACTCTCTTATTCGGATCTGTTAAGCCCGAAGACAGTAGTGCCCCGTAACCGCCAAGTCGCATAATTTTAGGAGTGGGAAGCCCGTAACGTTGGAAGTTATTTAAACAGGCATTTAACTCCTTATCTCGGTTAAGTTGTCCGTAATCAATGAATAAGGGGAATTGAACAATTTTTTCTTCATGTGCCAATATGGCCATTATGGTTGAATCCAAACCACCTGATACAAGAGTAACTATACTCATAAACCCAACTCCCTAGCAGCCCGCATTGTTGCCCAAATTGCCCAGTCCAAATATCCGACGGGGTAACCTAATGAATTAGCATAATTTTTGACAACACGTTCTGTCCGTTCGTAAGCTGGAAGGGTTGCTATATTCATATGCTCCTGGCACACAATATTTTGCATTTTCATAAAGCGAAGCACATGGGTATCTAGAATAGCAAGATCGTAACTTATGCCAATGTTACGAAGGAACATACTGGCTTGTTTGGGCCCAATTCCAGCGATATCCATAACCAATCGCTGTCTTATGTTCTTTGGATCTGTATTTTTAAAAAGCCGTTCAGAAAGGGGCCACTTAGCGATAGCGTTACGAGCTGTTGCCAACTGATGAGCCCTAGTTTTTGGAAACCGATAGCACCAGTTATCATGGTTTTGATGGGTTTTGCCCGAAAGCACCTCAAATATCTTGGTTTCAAAATTATCCTCTACATTACACCACCATTCATCATTAAGTAATCCTGCCCTTTCTATTCGCTCCAATGCAGTGTAAGCCATTTCATACCTTACTTGGCTCCCGAGTATACATGCCACTAATTCTCTTCGTAATAAGTACTCATTCAAATGATTGTCTAAATAAATATTTTGTTCGATGATAGGGCAAAGTACACGAACAGTGTCTTCCAATTGTGCTAAATTGCATAGGTTTATTCTCATTTCAGCATCAATTCCTTAAATAATTTAGTCCCAATTATTGGTATGTATTTTAACAAATGCTCTACCTGACCTGCTGCAATCATATCTTGCATAGTTTTTGTCCAATCGCTAAAAAAATCAATATTGTAACTTAATACTCGTGCCACATAAGATGCGTTAGGGTTTTCAATTATTCTACGAATTTCGTGAGATTGCAACCGCGAAAGGCAATGATCGCTAAAAAAATCGAAATGCTGGAAGTGGAACAAATAGCCGTTATTATAATCGGCTACTGTTCGGCACCATTCTAGACCATCAAAAGAATCAGCACCAGCTGCTGCAAAAGCTATCATGGAAATGGGATTTCCGGTGCCTAACAGATGGAAGGGGTAATATTTACCGAGATTGTTTAATGCTTTCCTAATATCACGGACTGTCCTAACCCGTTCAACAAGACCATCACCCAACTCCCGTTCAGGAATTGCAACCATAACAGGCTTAAGCTCCGAAGTAACTTTGGCAACAAGTTGTGAAGCACATCCAGCAAGTGTTCCTTCATATTTATCTGGTAAATGGATAATCGGGCAAAGAGGAAAATCTAGTGGGCTAATGGCCTTTTCATCTTGACGAAAATTCCGAATGATACGATCAGCAACTTCGTCGATGTCTCCTTGTGGATTTACCTCATCAAAGCTAAATGCAATATCTGGAGAGAGCACACCTGCTATTTCTCTAAAATAATTTTTTTGCCAGCCTTTCTTATTTTCTTCTGAGTACCGGTCATCTTTTCTGAAGGCCTCATAATTCCCCGAGTCAAGAACTATTGTGCAAGATGACTGGCGCAACTCATAAACGCTATTGAAAAAGTCTTTACCTATATCTTTGTCTACCATGTATTTCCAAGCATCATAGGCAGAAATGAGAGTAGCAGCAGGTTTGAGTAATTGGAACAGCTTCACACCATCCTTCGGTGAAACCTGAGTCTCATGAGAAGAAAGAGAGAATATAAAGCATGGTAGTTTAAAACTCTTATTTTCCAATTTAAGCGTTAATGTCCGTTCTAAATTATTATCGTCTTTCTGTTTTTCTCCTAATTTGGCAACAATCTTCTGTTTCAACTGCTTATAACCAGGATGGTTTTCGTCACCATTCCAACCAAAAGCGTCTGTCCTATTTAGATGACCAAAACCTAATGGTGGTTCTACTTCATCAATAAAAAATGGATAAATGAGTCTTTCTTGTTTTTCTGCAAACCTTAGCTCATCCCTAAATATCTTTTTATCTGCAGTATGGTAAGAAAAAACCGGTACCACGGCCTTTGTACTGCTAATCTGGGAGCGAACCTCTTTCTCCCAATCACCTTGGGCAATATCCCCTGCCCACCACACATTCCAGCTCCTACGGAGGAGCAATACTAATTTTTCAGCAATTGTTTCATTTTCTGAAGCAAAAATTACGCAGATATCCGTCATATCCAACGACTCCTTACCTGTCTGGTCGTTTGATAAATTTTGAAAGACAATTATTAAAAGGAAACGACCTATGCGGCTTTCCCGTTGTTTAACCTTGCGTAATCCATTTCTGAAGGACATATGTCCATACCGTATTGGTTCTCTCTAATATTGGTAAGGTCAGTTTGGATTCGCCTCACATGGTGGCTGATAATATTCCGTAAATAAATCAATAGTATGAGCCTGATTGTGTCTGTCCCCACTTTGGCCATAAAAGGAGCACTGTTTGGCCGGCTATTACTCGACTTTTTGGCCCAGAGTAAAGGTTTTCCTCCAACAGGTGCGCAAAGAGGTTTTTGAGTGGTATCATAGTATTAGATAGATGATTCCGGTGCAAAAACCCCCTCAAAATACCTATAAATCGACATAATTCTGAAGGAATATTTTCCATCATAGCGAATCATAAAGATTCAGGAAGAGATACAGAGCAGCAGTAACCAAATCTGCTTCCAGGGGGTATAGAGCGTGTTCAGGGAGAATAGAACGCATTTACAAACAGCATTATTTAATACCACCACCTTGATGCACCCCAGAACAACGGCTCAGCTAAAGAAAAGCTGGGCGCCTATCTACTACGAGCACGTGTTTTGCAAGATAGACGAAAAGAAGTTTGCGCCCCTTTATTGCCCGGATAATGGTAGTCCCAACAAGCCGGTCAACATCCTCCTTTCCCTGGAATTTATTAAACACCTGTATGACTATACCGACGAGCAACTATTGGAGCAGTATTACTTCAACTACCAGATAGCCTATGCTCTGGGGCAACGTAACCTGGGCGAACTATACATTTGTGAAAGGACCCTTTATGACTTCCGCCGCCGGGTTTACGAGTATACCCTTAAGCATCCAGAAGAAGAGGACCTGATATTCCAGCAATTTCAAGAACTCCTTGGCCACTTCATTGCCATAACCAAAATCAAAACCGATGAACAGCGCATGGATTCCACAGCCATCATGCCCAATATCAAACGAGCCGGAAGGTTAGCGCTGGCCTTTGACGTTTTAAAACAAGGGGTGGCAGCCTGCCCTCAGGAGCTATTACCAGAAACCCTCAAGAAGGCCTTAGAACCTGCTTTTAAAACCGAGGTTCTTTATCACTCCCGCAGCCAGGACGTCAAAGCCAGGCTTGAAAAAATCCTGGAGCTGCAAGAGCAACTGGTGGTCATTACCCATTCCATGCCGGGGATCGCTGGCTTGCCCCAAATAAAACTTGTTCAGCGGTTTATTGAAGAGCAGACCACCTATGATCCGGAACAAAAGAAGCGGGTAGTCAAAGAAAACAAAGACATTAGCCCGGACTCCTTACAGTCAGCCTATGACCCGGATGCCACCTACCGCAAGAAAGGTAACAAAGAACAGGTAGGTTACGTATGCAACCTCACCGAAACCTGCAGTGAAGACAATCCCGTCCAGTTGCTCACTGACTACACCATGGAAAAGAACATCAAAGCCGATGTCGAAATGGCCACAGAGCGCCTACCTGAAATTAAAGAAAGGACAGGTTTAACAGACCTCTATGCCGATGGCGGCTTTTACGGCGAAGATACCCACCGGAAGGCCGAAGAAGAACTGGGCGTGAAGATGCACTATACCGATTTAACCGGACGGAAGCCGGCGGCGGACAAAATACCCCTGGCTGACTTTAGCATTGAAAATCATAAGAAGGTATTAGCCTGCCCGCAAGGGCAGGTTCCCACCCACACCTTTTTTGACGAACCCAACAGAAAAATTACTGCCTGGTTTGACCCCCAAATTTGCCGGGAGTGCCCTTGCCGGGAACAATGCCCGGTTAAAATCCAGAAGAAAAAAGCCCTGCTGCAATTTAATCAAAGCGCATTGCTGGCCGCCGAGACCCGCAAAGATCTGGCCAATGCTGAATGCCGGCGTCAAAATATCAGCAAACGGGCAGCCATCGAAGGTACTATCTCGGCGGTGAAACGCGGTCGCGGCGCTTCCAAACTGGCTGTACGTGGTGGGCTCAAATGCGCCCTGGTAATGGGCCTGAAGTGTATCGCCCAGAATTTCCAGCAACTTAAAAGGTGGTTTCTTAATCAAGCGAGGGATGCGAAGGGAATATCTGTCAAACCCAAAACACCTACTTTGCAAGGGGTTAGTGTCCCTGTTTGATGGAAAAACCAGGAAAAAGGAGGTAATAATGCTCCCGCCTGTAGTTTTAAGGAGACCACATCGTCCATAAAATACCATTTTTGCTGTCAAAGAGCTCTTGGGTACTTAGAATAGGTCATTTAATTTTGGGTTCTTGCACCGGAATCATAGATAAATTATATGCCTTAATTTTTCCACACAAAGTATAAATTTCCTTCATGAAACGCAAAGAAGTAATTGGAGAATCTTTTTCATGTATCGCTCCTCTTGTCAACCGGTATTTAAACCTAGATGTTTCTCATGTGACTGACCAGGAACTCCTCGTCAAGGAAGTGCTGACAATGACTGGAGAATTCAACGCGGAAAGAACCAGACGATTTCAATATTAAGCTTCTAGGCAGTAAAACATGAACAGTTGACCCCGAAGAGTTGGTAAGCCAAGGCGGAGCATAGCGGGACCGGATAGCCGGATGTTATTCGATGTGGCGTCACAAAAAGAGGCATATGGTAGGCCGTACTGGAAAGTTTAAATTTTCTTTTCATCAACCAATCGCCAATAATGATATCCTAAAGCAGTAAGACGACATGACTTAGAATTCATTGCTGCAAAATACATATGCTCTTCATCAACAGGCTTAACCAAACCGACAGACTCAAATTTCTGAAGGTCTTTAAAAATACGTACATTATCTTCATTTGGGCTATCAGACGTGAACTCAAATGAGGGGTCTAGCTTAAATTGCTCTTCAGGGCTAGAAAAATAATCCTTGATTTTTCGCAGTGTTTCCAGGGCCACGGGCGGATTAATTTTTCTCAAGGGGGTGAACCGGGATACATTTGTTTTAAAAATTGGCCTTTGCTCCCAGGCACCCAGAGCAGAGTCAACATACGAATATAAATTGCCAGGAGTAATAAAACCTCTGAGGTCAGCAGCACCACCGCGTAATGCATCAACTAATAAAGCAGTGAAAACGCCAGAACCACCTTTTTCTAGAGCATATTCTGAAGCTCGACTTGCTGTTAAAACAGTTAACCCATCCCCAAGAAATGCGGCAGAGGAACCTGTAAGAGCAGGACTTGCAAAGGCACCTGAGTGGCAACAGTCAAGGATAATAATTTTATCCCTGGCCTTTGAGTTGTTAGCAACAGTAAGAATTTCATCCATTGAAAGCCCTTCATCGTATCTTTTAGAATCCGCAGTGACAATATAGCCACCAGTTGGTTTTATGAGCCCATGCCCGGAAAAGTAAAAAAGAGCTACTTCAGCATCGCCTTCAAAGAGACTTTCAATTAATTCCCGAAGAGATGCTCTAGTAATTTTATGCGGTGGATCTGTCAAAAGTTTCACAGAAAAATTTGGGGAACCATCTCCATTTACTTCAAAAACGCTAGCCACTTCAATTGCATCATTTACACACCCGTATAATGGGGCAAAAGGGTAATCGTTCACACCTACTATTAAAGCTTTTCTCATAACTTTCACCTCTTACTTGGCAAGCTCTTTAATAGCACTTATTATCGAGCTAGATTGCCATTTGACAATCTTGTCAGCATTGTCCTTAACCACCGTTGAAGTCCGCTCTGAACCCCAAGGTTCTATAGCTATGATAGGCTTAACAGTCGCAAAACCATTTTTTGCAATATCTATTTCCTTGTTAATCCACTTACTGTATGTAGAATAGACCCCAGCCAGAATAAGAATTACATGGCATGGCTGAATTTGCTTTTTAATGGCTTCATAAAGTTCCTTGTCATTTTTTGCATTATGAACAGGATCGTCCTTAGGAACGGAATAGTTTTTGTAGCTAAAATTTGAGTCTTTGTTTAACAGGCCAATTAAACCATCATAAGCGCCACTATAACTCCAGGAATGGCTAATGAAAAGATTATACTGATTATTCATTAAACAGCACCTCCTATTTTTATTTTCTTTCATTTTACACCAGCCCCCATATTATTACAAGGAAATGTTTGGGTGTGTAACCAGCCACTGAGCAAATGGGAAGACCTAACAATTGGAAGCATGTCTTTGCCGTTCGCAATTTGAAGCATATTATTGCCGAGAGTTTCAGGCCAAAAAAGTGTAGATTTTTCAATGGGTGTTCTCTTGTTGAAGTATATCTTTGCCGAAAGTCGTAAAAATTTAGTACATATTTTGGTAATTCATGAGCATGTCTTTATTTTTTTGGAACCATAAGTTTGCCGAGAGTCGTAAATTTGAAGCATATCTTTGCCGAGAGTCAGGATTCCGAACACAGAAAACCTAAATTGGAAGTATATCTTTGCCGAGCAAAAAAGGAAGCATATCCTTGCCGTTGCGGCAAAAATATGCTTCCAGTCACACACCACAAAATATTACCAACAATCATTTCATTATGGCGGAGGGGGTGGGATTCGAACCCACGGTGCCGGTAAGGCATCACTGGTTTTCAAGACCAGCTCCATAAACCGCTCGGACACCCCTCCGCAAGTATGCCGTATTTCACTGGCGATAACGAGTATAGCACGGGTAGTTATCCTTGTCAATCATGCCCGCGCCGGTGGTTTGATCCGTTCGATCCCTCCCATGTATGGTCGCAGGTTATCCGGAATGCGCACAGAACCATCGTCTTCCTGGTAGTTCTCTAAAATAGCCGCCACGGTGCGGCCGACCGCCACCCCGGAGCCGTTTAAGGTGTGCACAAACTGGGGTTTGGCTTTAGGCGCGGGGCGGTATTTGATTCCTGCCCTCCTGGCTTGAAAGTCTTCAAAGTTGCTGCAGGACGAGATTTCCCGGTAGGCGTTGAAGGCCGGGAGCCAGACCTCCAGGTCATAGGTCTTGGCAGAGGAAAAGCCCAGGTCGCCGGTGCACAGCGCTACCACCCGGTACGGAAGGCGAAGCAACTGCAGCACCTTTTCGGCATCGGCGGTGAGTTTTTCCAGTTCAACGTAGGATTCCTCCGGGCGGGTGAACTTGACCAGTTCTACTTTGTTGAACTGGTGTTGACGGATCAGACCCCTGGTATCCCTCCCGGCGGCTCCCGCCTCGGCCCGGAAACAGGCGCTGTAGGCCGTGTGGTATATGGGTAGCTGCTCTCCATCCAGCACCTCCTCGCGGTACAGGTTGGTCACCGGCACCTCGGCGGTGGGGATCAGGTAATAGTCGGTCTTGTCCACCTTGAACATGTCTTCAGCGAACTTGGGCAGCTGGCCGGTCCCCACCATGCTGTCCCTGTTCACCATGAAGGGCGGAAAAACCTCGATATAGCCGTGCTGGGTGGTGTGCAGGTCCAGCATAAAGTTGATCAGTGCCCGTTCCAACCGGGCGCCCCAGCCCTTGTAAAAGGTGAACCGCGCTCCGGTTACCTTGGAACCCCTTTCAAAGTCGAGGATATCCAGGGCTTCGCCAAGTTCCCAGTGGGGCTTGGGGTCAAAGTCAAAACGGGTGGGTTCTCCCCAAGTCCGGACCACCTTGTTATCCGCGTCGCTGGTACCCACCGGGACCGTTTCATGCGGGATGTTGGGGATGGTCAAAAGCACCTGTTCCATTTCGCCTTCAATAGCCTTTAAGCCTTCGTCCAGTTCCTTGATCTGCTGGGAGACGTCCTTCATGGACATGATCAAACCAGAGGCATCCTGGCCTGCCGCTTTTTTGCGGGCAATTTCCTCCGATACGTTATTCCGCTGGCTTTTCAATTGTTCTGTTTGCGCCAGCGTCGCCCGCCACTTTTGATCCAGTTCCAGGAACTGGTCCAGGCTGATGTTGGCCCCCCGTTTCCGCAGGCCCTCGGCTACCACTTCAGGGTTGTTGCGAACAAACTTCAGGTCTAACATGACATACACCTACCTCCCAACTAAAGTTTTCCCCATTTCAGTCCCCTTGTCGTCGGGTCAGTGGGCGAATTGCAGCTGGGAGGTCCCAGATAAAACGCAACACCCCTAAAATCGAAAATCGGAGGCCTTGATTAGTAGTAAAGACCCAGCAATTTATGGCTATTTACCGACCTCCGACTTCCGATTTCCGACGACTGAATTACAGGTGGACGTATTTTACGTCCAGCACCCCGTCTATCTTGGTGAGTTCTCTGAGGGCGGTCTCCGGCACCGGGCCGTCCATGTTAAGGAACATCACCGCCTTGCCGCCTACTTCCTTGCGGCCTACCTGCATCCCGGCGATGTTGATGTTGTGATCACCCATGAGAATGCCTACCGGGCCGATGATGCGCGGTTTGTCAATATGCGGGATCACCAGCATGTGACCCTCCGGCACCGCGTCGATGGTGTACCCGTCAATCCGGACAATCCTCGGTTGCTGGTTGCGGAAGAGTGTCCCGGCCAGGGATTTTTCGCAGCGCTCGGTTTTGACGGTGACCGAGATGAGGTTCGCGTAGTCCTCCATTTCCACGGACTTGCTCTCGTAGACCCGGATGCCCCGGCTTCTAGCCACCAGCGGGGCGTTTACATAGTTGACCGCCTCCTGCAGGAAGGGCTTGAGCAAACCCTTCAGGAAGGTGTTGGTCAGAGATGTCAGGTCATGCTTGGCAAAATCCCCGTTGTACTTGATTTCTACCTGCTGGATGTGGCCGGAGACCACCTGGGCCGCGAACTTGCCCAGCTTTTCCACCAGGCCCAAAAACGGCTCCAGGGTCTGGCGCAGTTCCGGCTTGATGGCGGGAATGTTCACCGCGTTGCGCACCAGCTCTCCGTGCAAAGCAAGTACGATCTCTTCAGCCACGTCGATGGCCACGTTAACCTGCGCTTCCGCTGTGGAAGCCCCCAGGTGCGGGGTGACGATCACATTGTCCAGGTCAAACAGCGGGCTCTCGGTAGTGGGTTCATGCTCGAAAACGTCTACGGCCGCCCCCGCCACACGGCCTGATTGGAGGGCTTCGTAGAGCGCTTCCTCGTCCACGATGCCCCCGCGGGCGACGTTGAGGATGCGCACTCCAGGCTTCATTACCCTAAAGGCGTCGCGGCCGATGAGGTGGTAGGTCTCCTTGGTGAGTGGCAGGTGCGCGGTGATGAAGTCAGCCTCCTGGATCACCTCGCTGAACTCCGCCAGTTCCACGCCCATCTGCTGGGCACGCTCCTTGGAGACAAAGGGGTCATAGGCCAGCACGCGCATCTCGAACGCCCGTGCCCTTTTGGCCACCTCCCCTCCAATCTTACCCAGGCCAAGGACGCCCAGCACCTTGTCCCGCAGCTCCACGCCCATGAACTTCTTGCGTTCCCATTTCCCCGCCTTCAAAAGGCCGTTGGCCTGGGGAACGCTGCGGGCCAATGCCAGCATCAGGGCAATGGTGTGTTCGGTGGCGGCTATTGTATTTCCTTCCGGCGAATTGACCACCACGATACCCCGCTCGGTGGCTGCCTCCACGTCGATGTTGTCAACGCCCACCCCGGCCCGGCCGATAATCTTCATCTGGCCGGCATACTCGATAATCCGCCTGGTGACCTTGGTTTCGCTGCGCACCATCAGGGCGTGGTATTCGCCAATAATGTCCACCAACTGGTCTTCCGTCAGCTTGGTACGGACGTCCACCTGGAGGTCACCGCCCTTTTGCAGCACCTCTATTCCTTTTTCTGAAATCGGGTCGGCAACCAATACTCTCATCTCTACTCGCTCCTCTCTGCTAATACCTGCTGGACCGCAGCCACCCCGGCCCCCAGGGTGACCGGAATACCCAGTTCCTTCAGGACCAGTTCCAGGGCGGCAAACGCCGCGAACAGGTCAACGGGTTGGACGTAGCCCAGGTGCCCGATCCTGAAAATGTCTTCCTTCAGTTTGCCCTGGCCGCCGGCCAGCACCACACCGTATTTTTCCCGCATCCGCTTATTGATATCGGCAGGCTTGAAACCCGCCGGAACCTTGATAGCCGTTACCGCTGGCGAGGCCACCGCGTCACCGGCCAGGAGTTCCAGGCCCAGCGACTTGACCCCCGCCCTCACCATATCCCTGTACAGGGCATGGCGTGCCAGCATGGCCGGCAGCCCTTCCTCCAGCATCATGCGGAGGGCTTCCCTGAGCCCCACGAACAGGGACACGGCAGGGGTATACGGGGTCTGCCCGCTCTTCAGGGAGTCCCGGGCCGCCTGCAGGTCAAAGTAGAACTTGCGGTTGGTGTTCTCGGCCGCGACCTCCCATGCCCGGGCGTTCACGCTAACCATGGCCAGCCCCGGCGGGATCATGAAGGCCTTCTGGGAACCGCTGATCACCACGTCCAGGTTCCACTCGTCCGTCTTCAGTTCCGCCGCCGCGAGGGCGCTGATGGCATCCACGATGAGGAGGGCCGGGTGATTGCCCCGGGCCTCGCTGATGGCCTTGATATCGTTCAGCACCCCGGTGGAAGTCTCGTTATACTGCACCAGCACCGCCTTGATCTGATGCCCGGTATCCTCGGCCAGCCGCCGGGCTACCGCCTGCGGGTCGGCGGCGGTCCCCCAGGGGAAGTCCATGGCTTCCAGGTCCACGCCATAAATCTTGCACAGCTTCTTGAAGCGCTCGCCAAAGTTACCGATGGAGACCACCAGCGCCTTGTCCCCCGGCGAAAGGAAATTGGCCACAGCGGCTTCCATGGCGCCGGTGCCGGAGGAAGACAGCACCACCACGTCGGATTTGGTCTGGTATACCTCCTTGAGGCCCACTGTCACCTCCTGGATCAGGGCTTTGAACTCCGGCCCCCGGTGGTTGATGGCGGGAGCGCCCATAGCTCTTAAGACTTGTGAGGGTACAGGTGTCGGGCCCGGTATCAGCAGTACTTGTTTTTCCCACATGGTTGAATTTCTCCTTTTCACGTTAATTATGTGTAAATAGCGCAACACAGCCGGCGCAAGGAAAACAAAAAACCCCCGCCCGATGATTCAACTCATCAGGGACGAGAGGTTCTTTCCCGCGGTGCCACCCTTGTTGGCCGGGCTGCAAGATCAGCAGCCAGACCCACTCTCATGCGTAACGGACATGACCGTAACGGCTTCTTTCCCCGGCCGGAAGAGTTCTCGCCGCCCACTTCGGGGTGCCTTTCGAACGAACGCCGCCGCCGGTTTGCACCAACCACCGGCTCTCTAACGACGGGCATTCCTCCTACTTTTCCCCTGCATCGTGTTTTTCCGTCTTTCACAGGCCTATGAATTTTAATTGGAATTATACTATACACTGCGGTGGAATGCAACGGTAGAATCGTAAATTTTTTTTAAGCGCCTGAAACCATCTCCAGGAAGTAGCGATGTACACGCGGGTCTTCAGTAAGTTCCGGGTGGAAGGCACTGGCCAGGAGGTTCCCCTGGCGCGCCATCACAATCTTACCGTCCGTTTCTGCCATTACCGTTACCCCTGGAGCAACAGACTCGATGTAAGGGGCTCGGATAAACACCGCCCTGAACGGCTCTTCACCGAACTCTTGGATCTGCAAATCCGCCTCAAAGCTGTCCACCTGGCGCCCGTAAGCGTTGCGTACCGCCCTGACATCCATCAGCCCCAAACGGGGTTGGGTGCTGCCGACGATATCTTTGGCCAACAGTATCAGCCCGGCACAGGTGCCGAAAACCGGGACTCCCCGGCGCCCCATCTCACGTATGGGTTCCATGAGACTCCAGTCTATCAGTAGTTTACCGATGGTGGTGCTTTCCCCACCCGGAATGATCACTCCTGCGAGCCCCTCCAAGTGTTCGGGTTTGCGAATCTCAACCGCATCGGCGCCACACCGGGACAGCATTTTCCGGTGCTCCCGGAAAGCCCCCTGCAGAGCCAGTACACCCACCTTCATTTTAAGTCCTCCCTGCCTATCCCTTCTATTACCAGCCCCGATCCTGCATCCGGTCGGCAGCGCTCAGGGAGGAAATCTCAATACCCGGCATGGCTTCTCCCAGGTCGCGGGATACCTCTGCCAGCACCTGTGGGTCGTTATAGTGGGTAGTAGCGGCCACGATAGCCTTGGCCCGGGCTTTGGGGTCTTTGGACTTGAAGATGCCCGAACCCACGAATACGCCGTCGGAGCCAAGCTGCATCATCAGGGCTGCATCCGCCGGGGTAGCGATGCCGCCGGCGGCAAAGTTCACCACCGGCAGCCGGCCGGTCTCCGCCACCTGCAGCACCAGTTCGTAAGGGGCGCCCATGTTTTTGGCGGCCGTCATCAGTTCATCTTTGGGCATGTTGGAGATCTTCCGGATTTCACCCATGACAACCCGCATGTGCCGGACCGCCTCCACCACGTTGCCGGTGCCCGGTTCACCCTTGGTGCGGATCATCGCCGCTCCCTCGCCGATGCGCCGCAGGGCCTCTCCCAGGTTGCGCGCCCCGCAAACAAAAGGAACCTTGAAGGCGTGCTTGTTGATGTGATAGTCCTCGTCAGCGGGGGTCAGCACCTCGCTCTCGTCAATATAGTCTACCCCCAGCGCCTCCAGGATCTGCGCCTCCACAAAATGCCCGATGCGGGCCTTGGCCATTACCGGAATAGTGACCGCTTCCATAATGCGCAAGATCACCGTGGGATCGGCCATCCGGGCAACGCCCCCCGCCGCGCGGATATCGGCAGGCACCCTCTCCAGAGCCATTACCGCGCAGGCCCCGGCCTCTTCCGCGATCTTGGCCTGTTCCGGGGTGGTAACGTCCATGATCACCCCGCCTTTCAGCATCTCCGCCAGGCCTTTCTTCACAGTCAAGGTTCCCGTTGTTGTCATTTTTATTATACCTCCCTAAGGCTTAGCGCCAAGTTTTCCTACCGGGTTATTGGTAATTTTACTACATTCCCGGGAGCAGTACAAGATGCACCTTCTTCCGGTTACTCCCCTTCTTCCTCGGCCCGGGCAGGTACCCTGGCCACCGCCACCACCCGGTCGTTTTCACCCAACCGCATCAGGGTGACTCCCTGGGCGGCACGCCCCATCCGTGATACATCCGCCACATCTATCCGGATAATGATCCCCTCGCTGCTCACCATCATCAGTTCGTCTCCTTCCTCGACCACCATGATGGCCACCAGCGAGCCATTGCGTTCACTGGTACGGATGGCGATGATCCCCCGGCCGCCCCTGCCCTGGGGCCGGTATTCCTCCAGGGGGGTGCGCTTGCCGAAGCCGTTCTCCGTCACCGCCAGCAGGTCCGCCCCGGGACGAACGCTATCCATGCTGACCACCCGGTCTTCAGGCGACAGGGTAATCCCCTTCACCCCGCGGGTGTTCCTTCCTGTAGCCCGGACTTCCTCTTCCGGGAACCGGATGGCCACGCCAAAGCGGGTACCCAGGATGATGTCCTGCTGCCCCTCGGTCAGGTGGACGCCGATCAACTCGTCTTCCTCGTCCAGGTTGATGGCAATAATGCCGTCCCGCCGGGACGAATCAAACTCTCCCAGAGCGGTCTTCTTGACTGTCCCGTGGCGGGTAGCCATGAACAGGTATTTTTCCTCACCGAAAGTCCTGACAGGTATCACGGCGGTGATCTTCTCATCTCCGCCCAGGTAAAGCAGGTTGACAATGGCGGTACCTTTGGCCTGACGCCCCGCTTCAGGAATTTCGTGGACCTTGAGCCGGTATACCTTCCCCCGGTTGGTGAAGAACAGGAGGAAGTGGTGAGTGGTGGCCACAAAGAGGTGCTCCACAAAGTCTTCCTCCCTGGTGGCTACCCCGGTCACACCCCGTCCCCCGCGCTTTTGGCTGCGGTAGGTATCCACCGGAGTTCGCTTGATATACGACCGGTGGGTGATGGTGATCACCGCGTCCTCTTCGGCGATCAGGTCCTCTACCTCCAGTTTCTCCACGGCGGACGCGATCTCGGTCCGCCTCGGGTCCCCGTACTTTTTCTTGATCTCCAGCAATTCCTCTTTAATGATGGCCAGGACCATGCGTTCGTTGGCCAGGATCTCCCGCAGGCGGGCGATGGTTTTGATCAGGTCGCGGTATTCCTCCTCCAGCTTCTCCCGCTCGAGGCCGGTCAGCCGCTGCAGTCTCATGTCCAGGATCGCCTGGGCCTGTTTCTCCGACAGGGCAAACCTGTCCATCAGCGCCTGCCTGGCGATGTCCACCGTCCGGGAAGCCCTGATGGTGTTGATTACCTCGTCCAGTTTATCCAGGGCGATGCGCAGGCCTTCAACAATGTGTGCCCGCGCTTCCGCCTTATCCAGCTCAAAACGGGTCCTCCTGGTGACCACCTCTTTTTGGTGGTCCAGATAATGGGTCAACAGGCTCTTCAGGTTGAGGACCTGGGGCCTGCCGTCCACCAGCGCCAGCATGATCACCCCGAAGCTATCCTGCATCTGGGTATGCTTGTATAACTGGTTCAATACCACCGTCGGGTTGGCATCCCTGCGCAGTTCCACCACCACCCGCAAGCCGGTCCGGTCGGATTCGTCCCGCAGGTCGGTGATGCCGTCGATTTTTTTGTCCCTGACCAGGGCGGCGATGCGTTCCACCAATTTAGCCTTATTGACCTGGAAGGGGAGCTCCGTCACCACGATGCGGGACTTGCCCCCGCTCATGGGCTCAATCTCCGCCCTCGCCCGGACGGTGATGCTGCCCCTGCCCCGGTGGTAAGCATCCTTGATGCCCTGGCGGCCCATGATCAGTCCTCCGGTAGGGAAATCGGGGCCCTTGATCGAGAGCATCAACTCCCGGATGCTGATGTCCGGGTTGTCGATCATCTGCACCAGCCCGTCGATCACCTCACCCAGGTTGTGGGGAGGGATGTTGGTGGCCATGCCTACGGCAATCCCGGCCGCCCCGTTTACCAGCAGGTTGGGGAAGCGGGCGGGCAGCACGGTAGGTTCCTGCAGGGATTCGTCGTAGTTGGGGATAAAATCGACCGTTTCCTTGTCGATGTCCGCCACCAGCTCCATGGCGATTTTGGACATGCGCGCCTCGGTGTATCGCATGGCCGCCGCCGCGTCACCGTCGATGGAGCCAAAGTTGCCATGCCCGTCGATGAGCGGGTAGCGGGAAGAAAATGGCTGGGCGAGGCGCACCATGGCATCATATACCGCCGCGTCCCCGTGGGGGTGGTACCGGGCCAGGACCTGGCCCACCACCCAGGCCGACTTTTTATGGGGCTTGTCCGGTGTCATCCCCATGTCATACATCGCATATAAAATGCGCCGGTGTACCGGTTTCAGCCCGTCTCTGACGTCCGGCAGCGCCCTTCCCCAGATCACGCTCATGGCATAGTCGATGTAGGAGCGCTTCATCTCGTCCACAATATTTACAGGTACTATTTTACCGGGATTGTACTCTTCCACCGCTTTCACACCTCACTTTACAACCGCTGATGGTGGCCGCCGTATTCCTGATTTCCACAACTATATTATACCAAACAGTTATATTATACCAAAACATCTCCATCAATGCACATGTATTCGTGATCTAACCCGCCTGGGGTACCTGGGTTTTCAGGGTAATCACCCTGGGAATAAGGGGCTACCCCTCAAGCCCCCAGGTGCAGCAATTGTTCACAGGCATTGGCAGTGTAAAAAAAGACTTGACACTGGTAATTATTGGATGATACAATCAGCCACAACAACAGCAGCTTTTTTCGGAGGTGAACAGGTTGAAAACTTTGCTTATTATCTTGCTGGCGGTTTGGATATACTTCACGCGTGCCCGTGCCTACCATTCCTCTGCGTGTCAGGCAGTAGACGCCCGGCACCAATGCCTGCCCTTGGCCCAGGGAAGCCGTCACTTCGCTGGGGATAACCCGGGAAAAGGTTTCGTGATCAGGTCGGTACCACCCGCGGCGGAGCATGTATTGCTCCTGCGGAAGGCCTACTTGGCTACCGGTCCGCCATGGGGAAAACAGAAAATAAGGGAGTTTCCCCCTAACAACCCCCACGGCAAGGGGATTAGGCACAAGCCGTAATTTCCTGGCGTTTAAAGAAAACTTGGCTTGCGCTAAAGAAGACTTGCCCATTTATGGGCTTAGTCGCCCTGATGCCTGTGGTGCAAGCCTTTAGGCGCAGGCGGAAGCCTTAGTTGCACTTATGCTATCAGAAAGGTACAACTTATACTTTCTGATAGTGAAACAAGGGGCCTGCAGGCCCTTCCAATAAAAAACCTTCCTTCCGGGTATCCGCCTCTCACGGTAGCCGTCTTAACGGTGGAAATATCTGTATTAAAAGAGAAGGCTGTTATTTAGCCGGGGGAAGATAATACAAGATTCAGCACCCGCCCTTTTGTGGGCGGGTGCTGCCGCTTTGCATAGTTAATCCAATAGAGTATAGTCAACGCCGGCCGTATAATTGTTGTTGGGATTCCATAACAGGAACTCTTTAATGCCGCCCTCGTTAAGCGCTCGTATCTGCGCTTCAACCTCATCCTTACCGTATACGATGTAGTTGCCTTGCCCAAGCCAGGGAGCGGTGAAGTCCTGGATCCACGGTCTTGAAACGGGGGGTTCAGCTAACTGGGAGAATTTCTCCTTTTCGGCGGCAACATATTCTTTAACTAACCTGTAGGGTTCTTTGTCCGGTTTGGGAATATTAAAATAGCCCTGGGTCCAATGACTAGGGTAGATCATCGAAGAGATGACGTCAACCTGTTCACTTATCTTTAAGAAGTTTTGCCCGATGCCCGGAGCTTCAGGCAGCGTAGCACTGTATCCGAATATGTCCACCGAGACCTTAACCCCGAGCGGGCGTAATTCTTGAGCAGCATACTTAACAAAATCGGTGACAGCGGTCACGCGAGCCTGTACAGGATCATAGCCTGGTGGCGACTCCGCCCTTTGCTCTTCGGGCATCGTTTCCCACTCTTCTTGCCAGCGGGTGGTCAACTTTTCTCTGCTGTAATCCCCCATGGAGAAGGACAATGCCTTGTCCCTTTTTTCGAAGCCCTCCGGGAACCGCACATAATCGAACTGGATTTCCTGGAATCCCAATTTGGCGGCTTCTTTGGCTATCTCAACGTTATGCCTCCATACCTCGGGGATAAAGGGGTTTACAAAAGCTTCGCCGCGGCCATTTCTCCAGATAGTTCCGTTTTGTGTAAAAGAATACTCCGGGTGTTTTCCCGCCAGGGTAGAATCTTTAAAGACCACTATCCGGGCAATCGGGTAGATTTCGTGTTCAGCCAGTGTTTGGATCAACTCTTGAGGGTCTTTAATATAAGGTTTGCTGTATTCATCAAAGGGAGTACCATTCAGCTTAAAAGTGATGTTGCCCCAGTCGTCTTTAATATCTATCACCATTGCGTTCAGTTCGGTTTCATCAATCAACTTTAAAAGTTTTTCAAACCTTGCTCCTCCAGCGGAGTGCCCGGTCACGTAAATCCCCCTGACAGCATCGGGATATGTAAATACCGGCCTTGGGTCTTCCGGGGGGTCCTCGGGTTCAGGTTCCGCCGGTTCCGGGAGTGAGCCCGGAGCAGGCTTGTCCTCCGCCAAATCCGGTGGGGATATGTTTCCAGCAGGGGGGTTGGGAGCCGAGCATGCAGTAAGCAGTAGTAAAACAAAAAAGAGCACAAAAACAGTAAGCAGTGGTTTATTCATATTACGCTCCCTCTTTGATAAATATTGTTAAAGATTTCCTCCTGGATTGATAACCCCCACTTTTCAAACAGTATAATCACCTGTTCATTTTAACCTGCCGGCAAAGCAATCACAAACGTCATTCTCCCTTCAATAAACAGGGCCAGGACTCCCTATGCCTAATAGGCGTTAAGAACATCATTCATCCGCCCCCCGCCAGGGAATCAAGTCGGGATGGGCATTATTTCTATCCCCCTTTTCTCCAATGATTCGACGAAATTTGGGCTTAAATAGTTCCGTCATCAATCACCCAAAATTGTAGTAATGTATGGATTATTCGCCAAAAATTTTACCCCGTTCAAAAACGGGGGTTTTGGAAAGAGGCAGAACCTTTCAACTACCCCCGACTGAAGTCGGGGGTATGTCTCCTGGTCGTTCAGTAGTTTCCTGCCGAGTCAGATCCCGCCTGGTTACAATTTTGCGTTTTGATGACGGTGTCAAAAATATCGGGATCGTTTAGGAAATTGAGGCGACTGGCAATCAGGTTACCGTCACCATTGACCCGGCCCAGGGCGGCGTTACCCTTGGTTCTGATCTGCCACCCCCGCAGCGTATTTTCTCCGTAAAGGAGGCCGGCATTATTGTTGACACTCGAGAGGACAACTTTACCCAGGTAAATTTCGGTTTTCATAATCCTTGGCTCCTTCCTCATTCCACCAGCTTCCGCAACGCGGGTTCGGTCAACCACTCATTACTGAGCATGTCTTGCCAGTCGGGATCATCAACGCCAGTAACAAAATCCGCCAGGGAATTCTGATCACCGGTAAGACGGCCAAAACCGCCGTTGACTTTGCTCCAGGTATTCCAGTGATAAAAATAGTTGGTCCCGATGGCTACTACCGAGCCGGTATCGACGTCGTTAATGCGGAAGTTGTTAATATGCACCATAACCTTTACCATGGTTTACCCACCCTTTCCCCTTACTAAAGGTTATGACCTGCTCACCCAAATAGTGATTGCCGGGAATGTTTGAGCAAAAGTTATTCAACCGTCATAAAATGTAAGGTAAGGAGGGGCTGCCCCATGGCAGTAGCCATTTTTAACGGCATCATCCGAATCAACCAGTTTCGTACCAATGCCAACATGAGCCAGGGCAAGAATGTCATCGATAACTGGACGTTAAACGGTAAAACAAATATAGTAATAGGACAAATAGCCGGCAACTTTAATTTGTTCCCTGCAGGCGCCAACATCCTTAACGACCCCAGTGTAGTTGATAACCCCATTTTCAGTCCCACGACCAACCCCGTCCTTGGACCCTCCATCGTTGAAGTTGTCTAGCGTCTAAAGGAATTGGCACAACCCGGGATAAATTTTTAATCCGCCCTAAAGAGGGTGAGGGTGCGCCATGGCTACACCACCCCTTTTCGAGCAAGTTGCCGGGGTTCTCGTTGGGGTTCGCGCTTCTTAAACGGCTTCACCTTTGGAAGCCCAAGGCGTAGTATATTACTATGAGGCAAGTGGGAGCGATGTACCATGGCAGTTTTTATTAAATTCGGGGCTATCTCTGTAGACTCCATGGAAAACAATTCCGGGGTTTTCTTCGGCGAAAACGTGCAGTTGGGGTGGGATTCCCACGCGAAAAACAACCAAGCCGTCGGCCCGATTGCCGGTAAGGTCATTTTTATAACTAATCCCATAAATATACTTAAAGATCCAGATATCATCGATGCTCCCATCAATGATCAGGACATTGAAGTTAGTACCGCGCCCTCAATCCTCAAAACCGTTTAAAAGAGTAATTGCACCGAATGATTGGGCAAAAGCTTTGGAGGCCGCATAAAATGTTATGAGCCTAAAGGAAGAGGGTTAATAGCAAATGCTCGGGTTATTACGCCGTTATCTTAAATTGGGCTCAAGGCCCCGGGAGAGACCTGAACAGGGTAAGCTGGAACAACAGGTAGAGGAGTTGCAATCTGTTGTCAGCAGTATCACCGCCAGCCTTGACGCTATCTCGCAGGACCTGGCAGGGCAGGCCTTTGATATTCATATCGATAAAGTGTGCATTGATAAAGTCCACCTGGACCAACTGGTTTTTAATATTGACGGCATCGGGGTGAGAGAATTAAGCGGTTCTCTGAGCATAGGCATCAACTACGGCGGTAAGGTAATCCGCATGATACCGTCCCCAGCGACGGGAGGCGAGCAGCCTAAGACTCCTCTGGCCAAAAAGCCCTGCCCTCCGGCCGGGGGGCAGCCACGAATCAATTTTCATGCCGGTCCTAAAGAGGGTGAGGTTAATGACCAGGCAACGTAATCCTTTTGATGCCTTAAAAAATATCCCTTACCTGGATGAAGATTTCCTCCGGGAAATTACCGGAATGGACTGGCAGGATCCCGCGGGTCTTTTAAGCCGGCTGGGCCAAGGTAAATGGCCGCCCCTTGACTTGGTGGAGACAGCTAATGAACTGATTGTCAGGGCAGCAATTCCAGGCTTGGAACGGGCAAGCGATGTAAGATTGGAGTTAAGAGGAACTCTATTAACGCTGGACGGGGAAATTGTGCCCGAAACGCAAGGTTCTGCGGTAATCAAAGTACACCAGCAAGAGAGACGCCAGGGTAAATTTAACCGCACCATCAACCTTCCGGTAGCGGTACACAGTAAAAGCGCCCGGGCTACCTACCAGCGGGGTATCCTGGAGGTCAGGCTAGCAAAAATTTTGGGAAGCCAAGTTGAAACTTTAACCATCGATTTTCTCAAGTAATCTTATCAAATTAGTAGTTTAGCACGACTCCCCGAGACCAACCACCTGTAAGGAGCTAGTGGTCTAGTTTCTGTATATTGGAAGGATCCTGATACTTGGCAACATAAAGTTGACCTTGTGTGTTTAGCAGGGCAAGAAAGACCTCTTGGACATCTGTAACCCCCTGCCCGGCAAGTTGGTTAACTAACCATTCCTCTGTAAGATTGATAGCCCTCAAGCCTTCATGTTTGGCCTTTCCTTCCAGGACGAGAGGAATACTCAAACCTTTATATTGCGTAGGAATTTTCAAATCGCCTGGAGTAGCTGGAAGGTGTTGGCTCTTTTTTAAAACACTAAGTTGTCCGTTCGGCTCCAAGATAGCGAATTCAACTTCGCTGATATCAAAAGCACCTTGCTCCCTAAGGTGAGACAGGAGGTCATCAAGGGTATATCTGACCTTCTCCATGTTTTTAACGACGATCTTACCATTTTGAATGATCATCGTGGGGTCAAAAGTGAGCAGCTTTCCTAGTTTCCGGTTTTTGAGAAGCATTTTAGTAAACAGGATATGTATGGCTCCGATTGCTATTAGGGCAAAAATTCTCGGCCCGTGCGGTTTATCCACGTCGGATATATCTGCCCCGGCAACCGCCCCTAAAGTTACCGCAGCTATAAAGTCGAAAATCGTAAACCGTCCCAGATGCCTTTTACTTAGTACTAGGGCGACAAGTAGGAAAACGACCAGTATAGTTACTACTCTGTAAAGGACCAACAAATAGGTCATAAATAGCCTCCTAGTGAAGATGCAAATATTATTACCCTGGGATGGGTTTACTAATCCATTTGCCAAGAGGAATCATTTCACCCAGAGATCAGTGCGCGTTTAAAACTAGTTGTAGCATCCAATAGCTGCCATCCATAGCCGGGTTTGACCGCCCGTTCGGGGACAGGTCCATCGGCGACCTGATCAGCTCCGGAAAACCCTAACCTCCGGTCTGGACACCCGACGGGCGCGCCCTTTACTAGCACAGGAGATTTCGGGTTTACTGACCTGGCGGACTTTGGCGGCCCTCCTTGGCGCCTACCCGATGTTTATCTGTCCCACTCGCCCATCAGCTTCGTGGACCGGGTGAACACTCCGCTCTTGATGATCCACGCTGAAAACGACTTGCGCACGCCTATGTCCGAGGCGGAACAGTTTTACACGGCCCTTAAAATCCTTGGGCGAGAGGTTGTCCTGCTTCGCTACCCCAAAGAGGACCACGAGTTGAGCCGTGCCGGTCATCCCTGGCACCGCGTGCACCTGTTGGAGGCCATCACGGAGTGGTTTGTCGAACGCCTGATGGGATAATAAACACACACTGAAGCTTTCCGGCTGAAAGCCGGAGGTTTTAGACCTGGTGCATTGAAAATAAATCACCCGTCATGACTTCCTTGACGAGTGATATACGACAGTTAGATATCCAGGTTTCGGACTTCCTTGGCGTGGGTTTCGATGAAGTCCCTCCTGGGTTCTACCTTATCCCCCATCAGGGTGCTGAAGATGTAATCCGCCTCGATGGCGTCTTCCAGGGAAACCTGCAGGATGGTGCGAACTTCGGGGTTCATGGTTGTTTCCCAAAGTTGTTCAGGGTTCATCTCACCAAGGCCTTTATACCGCTGAATGCTGACGTTATCCTTTTTGATCTGGGCCAACAGCCTTTCCAGTTCGGCCTCGCTGTATAGATAGTGCTCTTCTTTGCCCTTTTTCACTTTAAACAGAGGGGGTTGGGCAATGAATACGTAACCCGTCTCAATCAAAGGCCTCATGTACCGGTAAAAGAAGGTAAGAAGAAGGGTCCGGATGTGGCTGCCGTCTACATCCGCATCGGTCATAATGACCAGCTTGTGATATCTGGACTTCTTGATATCAAAGTCCTCACCGATGCCGGTTCCCAGGGCGGTGATCAAGGCACGAATTTCTTCATTGGCCAGTATCTTGTCCAACCGGGCCTTTTCAACGTTCAGGATCTTTCCCCTGAGAGGAAGAATAGCCTGGAAACGCCGGTCCCGTCCCTGTTTTGCTGAACCACCCGCAGAATCACCCTCCACCAGGTACAGCTCGCTTTTGGCCGGGTCACGGTAAGAGCAGTCTGCCAGTTTTCCGGGAAGGGAACTTACCTCCAGGGCGTTTTTCCTTCTGGTTAATTCCCTGGCTTTTCTCGCAGCCTCCCTGGCCCTGGCGGCGGTAATCGATTTCTCAATTATTTTCCTGGCCAATGGTGGGTTTTCCTCTAAAAAACTGCTCAAACCCTCTCCTACCACCGTATCCACAACACCGCGCACTTCACTGTTGCCAAGTTTTGTCTTGGTTTGCCCTTCGAATTGAGGTTCACGCACCTTAACGCTGATGACGGCGGTAAGACCTTCCCGGATATCTTCTCCGGAAAGGTTTTGTTCGCTGTCTTTTAATACGTTATGCTTGCGGGCATAATCGTTAACCACTCTGGTAAGGGCAGTCTTGAATCCCGCCTCATGGGTGCCCCCTTCGTGGGTGTGGATGTTATTGGCATAAGAGAATACGTTTTCTACATAGCCATCATGGTACTGCATGGCTACCTCTACCACAACGTCATCCTTTTGAGCGGAGAAAAAGATGGGACGGTGATGCAGAACGTCCTTTGTCTTATTCAGGTATTTGACAAAATCTATGATACCGCCGTCGTGCTGGAATACTTCTTCTTTTCCTTCACGCTCATCAAACAAGGTAATACGGATTCCTTTGTTCAGAAATGCCAGTTCCTGAAACCTGTGCATAAGGGTTTCAGTACTGTAAATCAAGTCCTCAAAAATATCCTGGTCCGGCTTAAAAGTTGTTTCTGTACCCGTACCATCGGCCTTTCCGATCACCTTTAATTCAGTAACCGGTTTCCCTTTTTCGTATCTTTGAAAGTAAGTGAACCCGTCCCGGCTTACTTTGACCTCCAACCACTCGGAAAGGGCATTAACCACTGACATACCTACCCCGTGCAAACCGCCGGTGACCTTGTATCCATTACCTCCAAACTTCCCCCCGGCGTGGAGCATTGTCATTGCCACCTCTACCGCCGGCCGGCCGGTTTTCTGGTGAATATCCACAGGGATGCCCCGGCCGTCATCGATCACAGTGATGCTGTTATCGTGGTGAATGGTAATGTGTATTTGAGTACAGTACCCAGCCAGTGCTTCATCAATACTGTTGTCCACAATTTCATACACCAGGTGATGAAGACCCTTACTGCTTGTGGTTCCAATATACATGCCAGGGCGTTTACGCACCGCCTCCAAACCCTCAAGAACTTCAATCTGACTGGCGTCGTAAACAGTTTCTACCCTTTCGGTGTGCTCGCCCATGGTGTTTACCTCCTGCAGTACTCCGACCTAATAGAATATTATATCACTACCTGTTTGTCATTACCACTCTGATGGCGCAAGGGCGCAAGGGAAAGCCGCAGCTATTTGCCACGGCCTCCAGGTGAGGTAAGATTCAAAATAGATTCAATTTCCCCGACTCTGCTCTCTTAAGGAGAGTCGCTGAGGAAATGGACGACAGGTACACCTTGCTGGTGGTTATGATGCAGGACTTGGGTTCCTCGTCTTTAGCTACTGCCTGCAATGCACCTTCAACTTCCGCCACCTGTAAGAATTCTCTAGTGAGATCGCTTTTTCGGGAAAGGTCAATATCTATAATGGCAACGATCTCTTCTTGCGGGACAATCATGTCCCTCCCAATGTGTAAATACATAGTCAACCTCCGTACTGCTATTCATTATCCATCTATTTTTTACGAGAGTTTGCCTTGCCTGACATTGATGATTTCAGCTTGCTTTAATGCAGCTAAAGGTATTCCTTCCCTGGTGCTGGCTGAAACAAAACACTGAACTGTATCCGTGATATCCTTCAATAATTGTTCCCTGCGATGCAGATCCAATTCAGACAGGACATCATCAAGCAGTAACAGAGGGTATTCACCGGTTTTCCTCCGGATCAACTCCATCTCTGCCACCTTAAGGGAAAGGGCTATCGTTCGTTGTTGCCCCTGGGAGCTGTACAGCCTGGATTCCCTTCCATTAATTTTAAGATGAAGATCATCCCGGTGCGGGCCTACCAGAGTGACTCCCTGGTTGATGTCTTGCCGCCTGCTTTCCGCCAGGCGTGACGCGAAAAGGCTTTTAATAAATTTAACATCTTTTTCCTTTTCATCGGCGCCAATGGTGGAAACGTAAGAAACCTCTAACTGTTCCTCTCCACCGCTGTATTTCCGGTGGGCCTCCGCCGCCACTACTTTCATGACCTGAACTGTTTCCAGACGTGATGACAACAACCTGGACCCCACCTCGACCAATTGTTCATCCCAGACATCTAATTGATAGGAAACAGCTACTGAAGACCTGGCCTGCCTTAGAAGATGATTGCGTTGCATTAGAAGTTGCCGGTACTGTTGAACCAGCGAACGAAACCGCGGGTTGAGTTGGGAGATGTGCAGGTCTAAAAAATTTCTTCTTCCCAACGGGGGTCCCTTGACCAGCGCTAGGTGCTCGGGAGCAAACCATACCGCCTGCATGATTCCCACACCATCATGCAAGCGGGATTGAGGTACTCCGTTCACTAACAGCTTTTTTCCCTTTTCCCTCTCGTAAATAAGGTGGAATGACAAGTTTCCACTGTTTTCCTGTATTTCAGCCTCTATGATAAAAAAAGGAGCTTCCCAGGCCAGCACATGGATATCGTTAACCCCTCTGGGGGAGCGTCCAAAGCTAAGGTAGGCAATGGCTTCTAATAAATTACTCTTACCCTGGGCATTATCACCAAGTACTATGTTTAGTCCTTTGCCTGGAAATAACTGATCGTCCCTGTAGTTTCGAAAGTGTTGTAAATGGAGATGGTTTAAGTGCAACTTGATTACCCCTCGCGAAGGACATTCAAAAAAAGACCTGTTTTACCGGGGACCTGTACTGCTACCTGATCTCCTGGTACCAGGGAACGACCTCTCCTGTTCTCCGGTACTCCGTTCACTTTAACATGCCCTCTGGTAATCAGGCTTTTCGCCTCACCGCCAGTCACTACTACCTCCGCCCACTTCAGAAACTGATCCAAGCGAATACTTTCCGTCCGGATTACGATAGAATTTATCCTCAAAACCATTCCTCCCGGAATTCATCACTGCACTCGCATAGGAAGTATCAGGCAAAAGTAAGGCACTTCATCAACGGGACGAAAGATCGCGGCACTCAGCGGGCCTGTCCATTCCATGGCTATTTGATCGCTATCAATTACCTTCAATACATCCAACAGGTAACGGGCATTAAAAGTAATTTCCATCTCCTCACCCTCGAAATCCACCGGAATCTCTTCATGGATCCTTCCTACTTCCGGAGAATTAGAGTCTACCATTAGAGTATTTCCATCCAATTTCATATTAATAATGTTCGCGCGTATTTTGGGATCCTCTCTAACCAGTAAAGAAGCCCTTTCTACCGCACCTTGTAATTCTCTTGTGTCCGCCAATACCCTTGTTCGCCACCCTGCCGGCAACACCTGCTGGTATGTAGGAAACTGCCCGTCGATTAGCCGAGAGATCAATACTGTTTCTTTTCCTTCAAATACTATCTGGTTTCCCGCCAGGGAGAAACGAACATCTTCCTCTTCTTCAATCAAGCGGGAAACCTCTACCAGAGTTCTTCCCGGGACGATTATACTTGTTTTTGGAAGTTCTCCGTGCAAGTCAAGGTTCCCTCGCCTGACGGCCAGCCGGTGGGTGTCCGTGGCTACCAGTATAAAACTCCCATCATTTTGCATCTCCAGCATTATTCCGGTAAATATCTGCCTTACTACATCATGGGAAAGAGCAATGGCCACCTGCTTGATCATTTGACGGAAAAGGGTAGACTCAACAGTTAAAAACCCCTGCTCTGAAGGGAGAGGAATTAGGGGAAATTGATCAGGTTCCATCCCGTTTAAATGCAGTTCGGCTTGGGCGTAATTAATTCTCACGCTCCAGGAATCCGCTTCTTTTTTGAGTTGAACAGGTCCTGAAGGAAATCGCTTGACCATTTCCCCAAAGTATCTTGCAGGTAGGACTAATTTGCCTTGTTCTTCTATTCTAGCAGGAATACTGCAACGGATACCAATTTCTAGGTCTGTTGCGCTTAAATGAAGCTGGTCATCACCTGTTTCGAGCAAAATGCCGGATAAAATAGGAAGCGTGTTTTTGTTCGACACTGCACGGATGACAATACCCACACCTCTGGTAAGCTCGTCCTTGTCACAAGAAATATTCATGGTGAGCCTCCTTTTGAGACAAAGTCTTTTATATAGTGTTTTAAAAACGAGTCGTAATAATAGTAGTGGTGTGGAAGTTGTGGATAACCATAAAAAAATGAGGCATAGAATAAAAAATGGTTGTACAAAAGCCTGTGAAAATCATTAATCCAAATCTATAGTTTGTCCACACACTGAATCTTTTAAACGTTTATCAATTTGTCTGCAAAAGGTTGATGATCTCCTTGATGGTTTTGTCCAAAACTGCATCTTTACCGATTTGAGACGAGATTTTTTCGCAAGCGTGAATGACCGTAGTATGGTCTCGACCACCAAATTCGTGTCCTATTTGCGGTAACGAAGCATCCGTCAACTCACGGCATAGGTACATAGCAACTTGTCGTGGAAAAGCAACTGACCTGGTGCGGCGTTTGGATTTGAAATCTTCTAAGCGAAGACTAAAATAACTGGAAACTCTTTCTTGAATAAAGGTGATGTTAATAGGTTGAGGTTTAGAAAATCCGGCCAAATCTTTTAAGGCATCAGCCGCAAGTTCAGGAGTGATCCGCTGATTTGTCAATGAGGTTAAAGCAGCTACCCTGATTAAAGCACCTTCCAGTTCGCGAATATTGGATTGAACCTTGTTAGCGATGAAAACAAGCACGTCATTTGGAAGATTAAGGTTTTCGAGGGTTGATTTTTTGCGTAGAATAGCAATCCTGGTTTCCAGGTCAGGGGGTTGAATATCTGTAATCAAACCCCATTCGAACCTGGAGCGAAGGCGATCCTCCAAAGTGGGAATCTCCTTTGGCGGACGGTCACTGGAAATAATGATTTGCTTGTTGGCTTCGTGCAGGGCGTTGAATGTGTGGAAAAATTCTTCCTGAGTGCGCTCTTTACCAGCTAAAAACTGAATATCGTCAACCAGTAAAACATCTATGTTACGGTATTTCGTGCGGAATTCCTCGGTTTTATCGTCACGGATAGAATTAATTAAGTCGTTGGTGAACTTCTCAGAGGACACATACATTACCTTGAGACGAGAAAGCCGCGCTAAAACGTGGTGGCCAATAGCCTGCATCAGGTGAGTCTTGCCTAAACCAACTCCACCGTAAATAAAGAGAGGGTTATAAGCCTTGGCAGGGGTTTCAGCTACCGCCAGCGCAGCCGCATGGGCAAACCGGTTGCTGTTGCCGATAATAAAGGTATCAAATGTGTATTTTGGGTTTAAGGGGGTGGATAAAGTTTCATCAAGTTGAGGGGCCCTAACTTGCCACTGTGCGGCATCTTTTTTGGAATTCTTGGGATGAGGGGTATTCAGAACGAATTCCAGTTGAACGTCTGCATTAACTAGTAGTTGAAGGGTATTCTTGATCAAATTATAATAACGGCTTTCCAGCCAATCTTTAGCAAATTCATTGGGTACCAGGATCACCATCACGTTCCCCCGATAATCTACTAACTGAGTGTAACGCATCCAGGTATCGAAACTGTTTGAACTAAGCTCATTCTCCAAAATATCCAGGGTACGCTGCCAGAGTTCAGACAGTCGATTAGATGAGACCATGAGCTTTCCTCCTAAAGGAAAAAAATTATTCACAGGATTGAATAAAGGTTTGTGCAAAAAGATAAGGTGTGGATACTTGTTTAAGAAGTTTGGTAGGTCAAGGATAATGAGATTGGATATAAGGGAAAAAATAGGTATGATTAAAATTAATCCACAATTTGTCCACAAAAATAACTTTTATTCAGTAGACAAAAAAAAACACTACCCTACCAAACGGAATGGCTAATGTGTATTCTAAAGTATAAACGGAAAAGAAAAAGAGGATTGTACTAGAAAATTTTGCATCTCAGATGATACCAGAAATTATCCACAACATCAATAAAAAAATTTCCATACTAACGATGTGGATAATTTATGGAGAATAAAGAGGATAAGTGCTGAAACCCTTGACATCATTACATCTGCGTTCTATAATTGCTTTGTGCACTCTCGTATTAAGTGAAGTGCTGATGTTAAAACGAACAGAAAACTGGGAGGATGTATTATAATGAAACAGACTTGGCAACCTAAGAAGAGAAAGCACGTGAGGGTACATGGTTTCCTGAAAAGAATGAGCACCAAGGAAGGAAGAAACGTTATCAAGCGTAGAAGGAGTAAAGGTAGAAAAAGGATATCAGCATAAGGCCGCGCAAGTGGCCTTTTAATGTATCAGAGGGTAAGATGAAAGACCGGCTCGGGGGTGAAATAGTGCTACCAAAGTCGTTTCGCTTACGGAAGTCGGAAGATTTTAAAAGGACATATAGGCTGGGAAAGGCATTGGCCGGGAAGTATATGGTCTTGTATTACGTCAAAAGTGACAGGCCTACTAGTAGGGTAGGTTTTTCCGTCTCAAAGAAGATTGGAAAGGCAACAGTTAGAAACAGGACAAAAAGGTTGATGCGGGAGGCGTACCGGAGACACGGAACAGAGATTCTTGAGGGTTATGATTTAATTTTTATTGCGAGAGGTAAAATAAAAGGAATTGGGTACCAGTTGGTCGAAAAACAATTAGTGAACCTTTGCCGCCAAGCGGGATTACTGAAAGATAGGGTGCTTTAATGTATGGAAAGTGTAAAAGCGGTGATCATCGCGGTTATCCGGTGCTACCAGCGTTGTATATCAAGGTGGCTACCCAGGCATTGTAGATTCTACCCCACATGTTCCGAATATGCGGTGGGCGCGTTAGAAAAGTATGGACTTTGGAGGGGGTTTTATAAAGCGATCAGGCGAATAATCCGGTGTCACCCATTTAACCCGGGAGGGTATGACCCGGTTTAAAACTGGAAAAAACTATGCAATAGGAGGTGAATCCTGCCTCTACCCCACGATGTGTTCGCTGAAAAATCAACTTCGGTGATAGTGTTTTGTGGTCGGTGGTGCAGGAAGGTATTGAGTGGTTTAGTAAATTCAATTTCTCTGTTACTGCAATGGCTGTATAATGTTTCCAGCAGTCTTGGTATTCCAAATTACGGTCTGGCCATCATCATTTTCACCGTGGTGGTGAAATTGGCCATGTTTCCCCTAACGGCTCAGCAGGTGCGTTCGATGAAAAAGATGCAGGAACTGCAGCCAAAAGTTAAGGAGATCCAAAAGAAGTTCAAGGACAACCCGCAGAAATCGCAACAGATGGTAATGGAACTTTACCAGAAGGAGAAAGTAAACCCTTTTTCCGGGTGTCTTCCATTGTTAATTCAAATGCCAATTCTATTTGCCCTGTTCACTGCGCTAAGAACATTTTTTGACCCGGTGAAGCATCCTGCCTATGTCAACTTGGATCATGCCAATTTCTTTTGGATTAGTAACCTTGGTGCTCCAGACCCCTATGTATTACCTCTGTTAGCGGCTTTATTCACCTTCTTGCAGCAAAAGGTTAGTATGCCCGTGGGAGCGGGGCAGGATCAGACACAAAAAACAATGCTCTATGTGATGCCAGTCTTCATGGGTTGGATCAGCAGGAGCTTCCCGGCAGGATTGGCTCTATACTGGGTAATCTACAGTGTTGTAAGTGCGTTGGAACAAATGGTCCTGAAGCGGAAACCCAGAGTGGTTAAGGAGGAAGCGATGGGTTGATGAGTAAGACTATCGAAACGGTAGGCAGGACAGTAGAGGAAGCTATTCAGCAAGCCTTGAAAGAATTAAAAGCTAACCGGGAGGAAATTAAGTGGGAGGTATTAGAAGAGCCTTCCAAGGGGTTGTTTGGACTTCGTTCCAGGATGGCCAAAGTGAAGGTTACCCTGGAAGAAGACCCCGTGAAGCTGGCCAAGTCTTTCATGAACGAAGTTTTTAACGCGATGGGCGTGAGCGCGAAGACTGAGGTACACCGTACGGATGAGTATATCCAACTGAGCTTTCATGGACAGGACCTGGGAATTCTTATCGGTAGAAGGGGTGAAACCCTGGATGCCTTACAGTATCTGGTTAACCTGTCAGTAAACAAAAAGACCCAACAAAGGGTGAAGTTTATCCTGGACGTGGAGGATTACCGGCGGCGTAGGGAACAAACACTGGTTAAACTGGCCCAAAGGCTGTCCGAAAAGGTGAAACGCGGGGGGCACAATGTGGTACTGGAACCCATGAACCCCCATGAAAGACGGGTGATCCACACAGCCCTGCAAAATGATAAACAGGTCTACACATACAGCGAAGGAACCGAGCCTTTTCGCAAGGTGGTTATCTCCCTGAAGAAATAAGATAACCCATGAACTGATCAAAATATGTTTCGATTAAACCCAGTAATAATACATTACTGGGTTTTGTTGAATGACTGAACGGCTACCTGCTAAAGTAGGTGAGTTCGACCTCGACTGAAAGTAGACTAAAGTACGGAGACATACCCCCGGCTTCAGTAGGGGGTAGTTGAAAGGTTATACCTTTTTCCAAAACCCCCGTTTTTAAACGGGGGTAAAATCGGATGCTAAAGCTATCCGGCTGAAAGCCAGGGGTTTTAGACCTCGCGCAGTGAAATAATAGTTAACGCCGGAGGGACAAGAGGTGAAGTAGATTGATGTTTGATACCATTGCGGCTATTTCAACACCCCTGGGTGAGGGGGGAATTGGCATCGTACGGATCAGTGGAGAGAAATCGTTGGAGATTTTGGAAAAGGTGTTTCGAGCGAGCCGGCCGAAAAACTGGCGTACAGTTCAATCTCATACGATCCATTACGGGCATGTAGTGGAACAAAAAAGCGGCGAAGTGGTGGATGAAGTACTTGTTTCGGTGATGCGAGGTCCAAGGACGTTTACCGCGGAGGACGTGGTGGAGATCAACTGCCACGGCGGCATTGTCCCTCTACAAAAGATACTGGAACTGGTACTGCAAGCGGGAGCAAGGCTGGCTGAACCGGGAGAATATACCAAGAGGGCGTTTCTTAACGGTCGAATAGACTTGAGCCAGGCTGAGGCCGTCATCGATATTATCAGGGCTAGGACCGATCAAGGGCTCAAGGTGGCAGTAAATCAACTGGCAGGGGCGTTATCGGCAAAGGTGAAAAACCTGCGGGAAGAGTTGTTGGGTTTACTGGCTTTCATTGAGGCTGGTGTCGACTTTCCGGAAGAGGACGTGCAGCAGGTTTCTTTAAAGGAAATCGGTGACCGGGTAATTGAAGTGAATCAGCAGGTCAAAAGGCTATTAAGCGGGGCTGATGCCGGGAGAATTTACCGGGAAGGCATTCGCATGGTTATCGCGGGCAAGCCAAATGTAGGGAAATCCAGCCTGTTGAATGCCCTGTTGCGAGAGCGGAGGGCAATTGTTACCGATATCCCGGGTACTACCAGGGATGTGATTGAGGAAGTAATTAACCTGAGGGGTATACCGGTCAGGATCATTGATACCGCGGGCATCAGGGATACCACCGATATAGTGGAACGACTTGGGGTGGAAAAAACCAGGGAGTGGTTAGCCCAGGCCGACCTGGTGCTGCTGGTGATAGATGCGTTAACAGGTATAACCAGGGAGGACAAGGAGATCCTGGATCTAATAGGGGAGCAGAGGGTGATAATCCTTGTCAATAAAATTGACGTAGAAAAGCCTCGGATCGACAAGGAGGAAGTAATGGAATGGGCCGGGGACAGAGTTTGCCTCGAAATATCAGCAAGGGAAGAGATAGGGTTGGAAGAACTGGCTGATACAGTAGTGGGGATGGTGCTGGAAGGGAAAGTGGTAGCCGCCGACCAGGGACTGGTAACGAGGGTTAGGCACCAGGAGTCGCTGCAAAGGGCTGCCCGGCACTTGGAACAAGTAGAAGAAGGGGTCTTACTGGGTTTTGCCCAGGACCTGCTCTCCATAGACCTGAAGGCTGCTTGGGAAGCACTGGGAGAGATCACCGGGGACACTTTAGGAGAGGATGTCTTAGACCGGATTTTTGCCGAATTCTGCATAGGGAAGTAGGTGGTATAAATGACCTACCAGGCAGGGGAATATGACGTGATTGTGATTGGCGCCGGCCACGCGGGGTGCGAGGCTGCACTGGCTTCAGCCCGGATGGGGTGCCGTACCTTGATTCTTACCCTGAACCTGGACAATGTGGCGCTGATGCCTTGCAACCCGGCTGTTGGCGGACCGGCCAAGGGACACCTGGTCAGAGAAGTAGACGCTCTGGGCGGAGAGATGGGTCTCAATACAGACAGGACCTTTATTCAAATACGCATGCTTAATACGGGGAAGGGGCCCGCGGTTCACGCCCTGCGTGCCCAGTCGGACAAGAAGTTTTACCAGAGGGAAATGACCCGGACATTGGAGTCTACTGGTAACCTGGATGTAAAACAGGCTTTGGTGCAAAGGATTCTAGTCGAGGGAGAAATGGTTAAGGGGGTGGTGACCCGTACAGGCGCCGTCTTCTCCTGCCGGGCAGTGGTGGTCACGACGGGAACTTACCTGCGGGGACGCATCATCATTGGCGATGTGCATTACGAGGGAGGGCCGAACGGGCAGTTTCCGGCTGTCGAACTTTCCCACAGTCTACGGGAATTAGGTTTGGAACTGGGGCGGTTTAAGACCGGCACACCCGCCAGGGTAGACCGCCGCTCGATTGATTTTTCCAGAATGACAATCCAGCCCGGGGACGAGATGCCGTGGAGGTTTTCCTTCATGACTGATCAACCAGTCCGTCCTAACGTGCCCTGCTGGTTGACCTACACCAACCAGCATACCCACCAGGTGATCAGGGACAACCTTCACCGTTCCCCACTGTTTAGCGGCATCATCGAGGGGGTTGGCCCGCGTTACTGCCCGTCCATCGAGGACAAGGTGGTACGATTCGCTGATAAGACCAGCCACCAGATCTTTCTTGAGCCGGAAGGAATGGATACCTACGAAATGTACGTTCAGGGCATGTCCACAAGTTTACCGGAAGACGTGCAGGTAGCCATGTTACGTACCATTCCCGGACTCGAAAAGGTGCAGATCATGCGGGCCGGGTATGCCATCGAGTACGATTATGTAGTGCCTACCCAGCTAAAGCTGACCCTGGAGACGAAAACTATCAAGGGACTGTTCACGGCGGGGCAAATAAACGGAACGTCAGGATACGAGGAGGCGGCTGCCCAGGGGATCATCGCGGGTATTAACGCCGCTTTGCTGGTAAAGGGAAAAGAGCCGGTAGTTTTAAAAAGGTCGGATGCTTACATCGGGGTTCTAATAGATGAACTGGTGACCAAAGGGACCAATGAACCATACAGGATGCTGACATCACGGGCCGAGTACCGCCTGTTGTTAAGGCAGGACAATGCCGACCTCCGGCTGACAGAACTTGGATACCGCATAGGACTGGCTACCGAAGAACGCTACCAACGCATGGTCATGAAGCGGCAGCAGGTTGAAGATGAGGTCATGAGACTGGAAAGCACCAGTATTAAACCCGGCCATGAAGGGGCTGAAATGGTATTGGCGGAGAAGGGAAGCGCTCCTCTCAGGCATCCGCTGAGTCTGTCAGACCTATTAAGGCGGCCTGAAATTAACTACGCGGATATCCGGGTTATCTCTCCCGAAGGATCCCAGGTCAACCCAGAAGTCGCGGAGCAGGTGGAGATCAAACTGAAATACGATGGATACATCGAGCGGCAAAAAGCTCAAGTGGAAAAATTTGAGCGGATGGAAAACAGGATCATTCCAGCAGGGATCAATTACGAGCATCTTAAGGGTTTGTCAAGAGAAGCACAGCAGAAACTGCAAAAGGTGCAACCCCGGTCCATCGGGCAGGCGTCCCGCATTTCAGGAGTATCACCGGCGGATATTAACGTTCTCTTAATCTACTTGGAACAGGCCCGGAGGACAGGGCAGGAACGGGGTGATGGCGCCGGTGGCGCGTGAACAGGCCTTGGCGGTCTTACGCAGGGGACTGGCTGCGGCAGGGATAGCCCTGAACCCTGTGCAGGAAGAACAGTTTTGGCGATACTACCAGGAGTTGTTGGAGTGGAATAATCGCTTTAACCTTACCGCTATCACCGGTGAGGAACAGGTGATGTTAAAACATTTTACGGACTCCCTTTTATGTTCCGCCAAAGTGGATTTCCAACCGGGAATGCGCATTTGCGATGTGGGATCCGGCGCGGGTTTCCCAGGAGTGCCCCTGAAGATCTGGTTGCCCGGTTTGCATCTTTGCATGTTGGATGCGACAAAAAAACGAGTGGAATTTTTACGGCACCTGGTGGAGATTATCGGGCTTACAGGCGCCGAGGCCGTGCACGGGCGAGCGGAAGAATGGGGGCGGGAACCCGGGTGGCGCGAGGGGTTTGACAGGGTACTTTCCAGGGCGGTAGGTCCCATGGCCGTCCTGGCGGAATACTGCCTCCCGCTGGTGCGAACCGGCGGGATGATGATCGCGCTGAAAGGACCTGAGGTAGACCTGGAAGTGGAAGGGGAAAATGGCGTCTTTCATATGCTGGGAGGGGAACTGGAGGGGGTCTACCGGCACAGGCTCCCAATCAGCGGGGATTCCCGCCGGACAGTGGTAATCCGCAAGGTAACCAGTACACCTGAAAAATACCCAAGAAAACCGGGTTTGCCCGAAAAAAGACCGTTAGGGAAAAATTAAATGTAAGTACTCAGGAGTCAGAAGTCAGGAGTCAGCATAAGAGACCGGTTTGTCGCCTCGAAGTATTCTGAATTCTGACTCCTGAATTCTGAATACCTGCATAAGTAACCAATTAATAAAGTACCAAAGGCGATCAAAGTCGCCTTTTTTGACGTTTAGGAAATTATGCGTTGTGGATAATTTCCTAAACATGGGGGTTGTTTAGGGGGGAACCCCCTTAACTTAAATAAGGAGGGTTACAGCGGAGCGTCCTAGGGCGAGTGGCGCCACGAATAAGTGGCGCCGAGCTACGAGCGCCGCCGAGTCGGTGAGGCGGCCGGGTGCGAAGCACCTTGGGTTCCCTGGGAAAGAACAAAAACATTTCCGATAGATGCCGAATGGCATGAAATGTTTTTGTTCTTGGGAGGGAGGAACTGTTAACCGGGGTGTGGAATAGATCAACCACTGTCAAATAGTAACACGAAACGGGGTGAGGGCGTTGGGCAGAGTGATAGCTATTGCAAACCAGAAAGGGGGAGTAGCAAAAACCACCACGGCCGTTAATCTTGGGGCTAGTATTGCTGCAGCCGGGAAAATGGTGCTGCTGGTGGACGTCGACCCCCAGGGGAATGCCAGTAGCGGCTTAGGAGTTAACCGTTTTGAAACGCCCCACTGCATCTATGATGTGATCATAAATGGTGTCCCCATAAGCAGCATAGTGAGGAAAACAGAAATTCCCGCCCTGGAATTGGCTCCCGCCACGATGCAGTTAGCCGGTGCGGAAATTGAACTGGTACCGGTGGTTTCCAGGGAGAGCAGGTTAAAAAAGGCGTTGGAACCGGTAAAGGGAAGATATGATTACATCTTTTTGGATTGTCCCCCTTCACTGGGGTTGCTGACCCTGAATGCCCTTACGGCCGCTGACAGCGTTCTCATACCTATTCAGTGCGAGTATTACGCCCTGGAGGGACTAGGCCAGCTGATGAACACCATTCAACTGGTGCAACGCCACCTGAATCGATTTCTGGAGGTCGAGGGTGTAGTCTTGACCATGTTCGACGCCAGGACAAACCTGGCTATTCAGGTGGTGGACGAAGTAAAGCAATACTTCAGGGAAAAGGTATACAGCACCATCATCCCGCGAAACGTACGCCTGAGTGAAGCGCCGAGCCACGGAAAACCGGTCGCCCTGTACGACCCCAGATCAAGGGGAGCCGAGGTATACGAGGAGTTGGCAAAGGAAGTGATAGAGCGTGTCCAAGAGAGGTCTAGGTAAAGGACTGCAAGCCCTTATTCCCCCTAGTTCAATGCTGACGGATGAAGGGGAACGAGTGTTTCAGATCCCCGTAAACCAGATTGAACCAAGTTCCTACCAACCTCGCCGTTTGTTTGATGAGGAAAAACTGGAAGAACTGGCCTTGTCTATCAAGGAGCACGGCGTGGTACAACCCATTGTAGTCCGGCGGTCGGATAAGGGGATGTATGAACTTGTAGCCGGAGAACGGCGGTGGAGGGCTTGCCGGAGGCTGGAGATGGAAACAATCCCGGCGGTCATCAAAGACATGACAGACATGCAAACAACAGAAGTTGCTTTGATAGAGAATATACAAAGGGAAGACTTGAATCCCCTCGAGGAGGCGTGGGCTTACCGGACCCTCCTGGAAGAATTCGAATTAACTCAGGAGGAATTAGCCAGGAGAGTCGGAAAGAGCCGGCCCTATATCGCCAACACTGTCCGTTTGTTACAGTTACCCGAAAAAGTCAAGGAACTGGTTGGACAGGGGTATCTAACAGCAGGACACGGAAGGGCTCTGCTGGGATTACCCCATGCGGAAGATATTCTTAGAGTGAGCGAGGCAGTTAAAGAAAAGGGGTTGAATGTTAGAGAGACCGAGGAGATGGTTCGCAAGATCTCCATCGGGAAGGGAGAAAAGAGCAAAAGAGCGAAAACAGGAAAGATTACAAGGACAAGCACTGAGTTGGTTGCCCTTGAAGAGAGCCTGCAAGACTATTTGGGAACCAAGGTGCGCCTCCGGCCCCAGGGGCAAGGAGGCCGCATTGAAATAGAGTTTTACGGAGAAGAAGACCTTACCCGGATTATAGACTTATTGATACGATAGTTTTTCCCTTACGAATATTTTATAGTGAAACTGGGAAATTATCTGTAAAGCCTTTTCTGGGAGGAATGCCTGTGCCGGGCGAGATGTACCTTAAGTATGGAGGTGTCCGTTTTATCAATAACGTACCTCCTGGAGAAATCAACCGGTTTGTAAGGGAACTGCCGGATGAAAAACGCTCCTCTATGTACGAGATCGCCAAGGAACTTTGCGACCACGGGCTAATAACCATCTATGAAGGCCAGTTTTCAACCGCTGACGACGAGACGGAAACCTTCCAACAATAAAGCAGGCATGACCTGCTCTATTTTTTTAAAAAATGTTTCACGTGAAACATTTTTAGCGGCCCTTCGGTGCAGGAGCCCAAAACAGCAGGAGTCACAAGTAAGAAATCAGGAGTCAGAATAAGAGAACGGTTTATCATCTAAAGCATTCTGACTACCTGAATGGTAACGTTTCACGTGAAACATTAGCGGGGGAATCAAGAAAATAATGACCGGGCAAGGGTGTTTTATGTTACAATTCATTACGTGGGGTGGAGAAAGGGGAGATTTCTCATTGATATACATGGATAACGCTGCGAGTTCCTGGCCAAAGCCGGAAGGGGTCTGGCTGGCCATGGAAAAGAATATTCGCAATGTGGGGGCTAATCCCTCCAGGGGGGCTCACCGCCTGGCGCTTGAGGCTGGTAGGGCCCTGTACCAGGCCCGTGAAAAAGTGGCTGAGTTTTTTGGAGCGCCGGATCCTACCGGGGTGGTTTTCACCCACAACGCTACCGCGGCTCTGAACCAGGCCATCAAGGGTTACCTGCACCCGGGTGACCATGTTGTTACCACCAGTATGGAGCACAACTCCGTGATCAGGCCTCTCAGGAGCATGGCCCGGAGGGGTGTGGAAGTAACGGTGGTTCAATGTGACGGTGAAGGGTTTATCCGCCCTGAGGACTTGAAGAAGGCAGTCAGGCCGAATACCAGGATGATAGCCCTTACTCACGCATCGAATGTCACAGGTACTTTAATGCCGGCCGGAGAAGCAGTGGACATAGCCAGGCAAGGCGAAGCAATTCTTCTACTGGACGTTGCTCAAACCGCGGGCTTACTTCCCTTTTCTTTACATGAACTGCAAGCGGATATGATCGCATTCCCCGGACATAAAGGGCTTTTAGGGCCGCAGGGTACCGGTGGTCTCTACATCCGGCCGGGTTTAGTACTTGAACCCTTATTGGAGGGTGGTACCGGCAGTCACTCTGAATTGGAGTATCAGCCCGATGTCCTGCCGGACCGCTATGAGAGCGGGACTCCCAATACGGTAGGTTTGGCGGGTCTGGCTGCTGGTATTGACTTTATCCGCCAGGTGGGAGCGGACGAGATCAGGCGGCATGAAGCGGACCTGACCGCCCATTTCCTTGAGGAACTTAAAAATATCCCGGGGGTCAAAGTCTATGGCCCTAGGGACACTGCTCAACGAGTGGGGGTGGTATCGCTCAACCTGGGAGACATCGGTTCGTCGGAGGTGGGCTTTATGCTTGACAGAGTATATGACATTGCTGTCAGGACCGGACTGCACTGCTCGCCCCTTGCGCACCAAACTCTCGGCACCGTCCGACAGGGGACTGTGCGGTTCAGTTTTTCCTTTTTCAATACCCATGAGGAAGTAAGTGAAGCTGTCAAGGCCTTAAGAGCCATCGGCCGGGAGTTCTTGGGGTAGGCAGGTACCGCTTGGTTACGCTCGACACATGTTAAGTTTTTTACTTGCGTCAATGGCTTGCACCGCAGGCATAAGTGCGGCTAAGCCCATAAATGGTCAAGTCTTCTATAGCGCAAAGCAAGTTTTCTTTATGTCACACGGATAGAACGAGGAGGCACATAACAGTGTGGGGTACAGTGGTTAACGCCCTGGCCATCCTGGCAGGGTCATTAGTGGGGTTGCTGTTAAGACGCGGTCTGCCTGAGGGTGTAAAGGAAACGGTATTCCAGGGCGTTGCCCTGGGGGTGCTGGTCATCGGGTTTCAGATGGCCTTTGCCACCCGAAATGTACTGGTGGTTTTAGTAAGCCTGGTGATAGGCGGGATTGCCGGGGAGCTTTTTGGGATAGAAAAAAGGTTGGAATGGATAGGGAAACGGCTGGAGGCCATGGCAGGAGCCGGCGGTAACGGCGGGCAAATAGCCCGGGGGTTTGTCACAGCAACCCTGATCTACTGTGTAGGAGCAATGGCCATCATGGGTGCGCTGCAGAGCGGGCTGGAGGGCAAGTACAGCATCCTGTATGCCAAGTCGCTATTGGACGGGGTCAGTTCGGTGATGCTCACCTCCAGCATGGGGGCGGGGGTTGCGTTTTCGGCCATCCCGGTGTTTCTTTACCAGGGGGGAATAACCTTGGCGGCCGGCTGGCTCGAGGGATACCTGACTGAACCAGTCATCGCGGAAATGAAGGCTACCGGTGGTGTGTTGATTATTGGAATCGGCATCACCTTGTTAGGGCTTAAACAGGTCCGGGTCGGCAACCTGCTGCCGGCGGTGGTAGTGGCGGTCCTGTTGACTGTAACCCTGGCGGCGGCGGGTATTGCCTGGTGAAATCCAATCCAGGTTTAGCTTTCTGGAAAGGATTGCAGGCGTTGGATGGCTGCAGATTGAGCGGTATCATAGACGGTTTTAACCGGTACGGCAGATGCCCGGGCAACCTGCCGGCAATCCTCGAATTCGGGGGCAGCCTTGTGATAGTTCCGTCCTGCAGCGTCTTTAAAGGAACTGAATTTTACTCTGACGGCCCCCCAGGGGGTATCCACCGGCAAGACCTGCCGCGAAGCCTTGTATCGCCTTTCTTCCCGCCACCTGACCCCCGTAGAAGTCGTTTCCCGCAGCAGGCACTGGGATACCGCCAACGTTTTTTCAGGATGACACAAGACCGTGACTTTCGTACCCGGGCGGCCTTTCTTCATTTGAACGGAATTCATCATCACATCCAGGGCGCCGCTGTTGAACAACGCCTCCCAAAGGGATCCGAACAATTCCGGGTTCATATCGTCGATTTGCGTTTCGACAACGGAAACCGTATCTGTCTCCATACCGCCGGCGGGCGGGATAATTTCCCCGGTAAATACCCGGAGCAGGTTAGGGTGGGCGAGGGATCTCTTCCCGGCTCCGTATCCTACCTGTCCCAGGGTCATGGCCGGGAGGGGACCAAAGCCATCGGCCAGGGTGGAAACAATGGCGGCGCCTGTCGGAGTTACCAGTTCGGCCCGCAGCGCAGTCCCGTAGACCGGGACACCCTGGAGCAGATGAGCGGTAGCAGGGGCGGGCAAGGGAAGCAGCCCGTGGGCTGATTGGACCCATCCGGAGGCCAGCGGCAGCGGTGATACCCATACTTGCTCGACGCCTAACGAAGCGAGCCCGGCTACAGTTCCTACCACATCAACAATTGCGTCCACCGCCCCGACTTCATGGAAATGGACTTGCTCCGCCGGGATTCCGTGGACCGCCCCTTCAGCTTCCGCTAGCCTCCGGAAAACCGCTTTGCTTCGTTGAACGACATCCGGTGCCAGTGAGCTGCTTTCCAGCAAGAGGATGATATCGTGCAGGTGCCGGCTAGGCTGGGGTGAATTCACCTTTACAGACACATCGGTAGCGCTGATACCCTGTACCCGCACCTGCCGGACATCAAGTTCAAACCCTGACAAGTTAAGGCGGGACAATTCCTGCTGGAGGGTCTCCAGCGGCAAGCCGGCATCTAACAAGGCGCCCAAGCACATGTCCCCGCTGATCCCCGAGCAACAGTCAAAATATATGGCGTTCATCCTTTGAAACCTCCTTAAACCCCGGTAATGGTTATTTGCTGAAAGCCAATGACCAAACATGTGTTTGGTTGAAGGAACAGTGACGTCTTGGCGCCCAGTGATACCACGGTTGCGCGATTCATTGTAGTATACCACCCAAAACTTGTCAACAAAACATGGAAACCCTCCCGGTTCGGCAATTTTTTCTACTATTCTCTGGCCGCGCTGAAAGGAAATTATGCCTTTATGTTGAATACTTTTTTAGCAATCTTTCTCTCTTTGTACCAGGGATTGGAAACCCCGGAGGAGCATATCATGTATCTACTTCCAGAACCCTTTCTTTTGTATGTACAGCAGTATGCAACCACTATTTTAACGGCCATGGGGGCACTTAATCTACTAATCATCCTTTGGCTTTTCGTGATCGCCTTGCAAGCCAGGAGATGGCGCAGGCGGTATCACCTATTGCTGGGAGAGGCTCAGCCCCAAAGCCTTGAAGAAAGACTGGTTGAATACCGCAGGCTGACTGAACAGGCCTTAGCTCAAGTGGGAGTGCTGCAGGCTCGAACCTCGGAGTTGGAACAACGACTACCCAGTTTTATCAGGCGGGTAGGCGTGGTAAGGTTTAACGCCTTTCCAGAGGTTGGCAGCGACCTCAGTTTTGCTGTTGCCCTGCTGAATGACCTGTCAGACGGCGTGGTAATCAGCAGCATATACGGACGGGAGGAATCCCGGACTTTTGCCAAACCCATTCAAGGCGGAAAGTCGTCTTACAGGTTGACCCCGGAGGAAGAACGTGCCATCACCCTGGCTACAAGTGGTGAGGGCATCGCAGCCGGACGGTAAGGGACTGAACTGGACGGAACGGGTGAAGGTGGTGACCAGGTGAGGAAAGTACGAACCAGGAGAAAAGGGCATTGGACATTAGTGGTAATCCCTGACAATCAGGAGCGGGTGACCAACTGGAAGGTTCCCCGGTGGATGTTACGGGGTACCGCTGTTGCCGCCATTGCCGGGGTATTGGCTGGAACATACTTTACCGTTACATACGGCAAACTCCAGCGGGAAGTGAAATACCTGGAACATCTCAAGGTTGTTAACCAGCAGCAGGGAGAACAAATCCAGGAATTACGCCAGCAAACTACGGAAATGCAGCAGCGGATGCAGGCAGTGGTAGAATTGGAAAAGCAGGTGCGGGAGTTGGTAGGTCTTAACCCCAAGCCTCCGGCCGGGACTACTTTGTCCTCCAGGGGAGAAGGGCCGATGGGGGGCGGCGGAGAAAGGGCGTTGAGTGTTGGCCCGGTGGACGAATGGAAAGAAGACGTTTCCCCGGAAGCACCGCTGGACTTCTATCAGACAGAGCCTTCCTTAACCAGTGACGGGCTATTTGTACTGCAGGCGATCGGCCGGGACCTACAAGGCGTTGGGTCACAGATCGAAGAACAGCTGGCCGGCCTTGAGCAGCTGCAAAAAGAAGTTGTCGCCAGGCAGCAGTACCTGGCTGCTATACCCTCAAGGTGGCCGATGTCAGGCCGGATCACTTCCAGATACGGGTATCGCCGTTCTCCCTTTGGTAGGGAGCAGGAGTTTCATGACGGGTTGGATATTGCCGCTCGCAAGGGTTCTCCGGTGGTGGCGGCGGGAGCTGGCAAAGTGACCTTTACCGGTTGGAAATCGGGATACGGGCTTAGCGTAATTATTGACCACGGTTACGGGTACCGCACTCTGTACGGCCATAACTCTTCCGTAGTGGTAAAGGTTGGTCAAACGGTAAAGAAGGGCGACGTTGTCTCCCGGGTTGGCTCCACAGGACGCAGTACCGGTCCTCACCTGCATTTCACAGTATTCTATAACGGGAATACGATCAACCCGGAAAAAGTGCTTCAGTAACTGTCCCAGAAAGGAGAATGGCTATGCTGGGGAACAAGAGGCCGCCATCATTGGACAAGGTGGATACCATTATTGGCAAAGAGACCAACTTTCAAGGTAAAATTGTTGCGAACGGGACGTTGCGGGTTGACGGCCGGCTTGAGGGAGAGATTGCCTCTCAAGGTGATGTAGTGATCGGGGAGGGCGCCCGGGTGGTAGCGCAAGTTCAGGCCAGAAACCTTTTAATTGCCGGGGAAATCAAGGGAAACGTGAAAGCTGCCGGCCGGGTGGAAATGGCTTCGACCGCGAAGGTGGAGGGAGACCTGCAGGTAGGGATCCTGGTTGTAGAAGACGGGGCTGTATTCCTGGGTGCATGCACTATGACCGGTTCCCGCGAAAAGGGAAATGCCGGAAGGCCGGCGCCGGCAGATGGAAGGTCAAGCTAAATAATCAAAAGACAGCGAGGCGAGTGTCCTCGCTGTTTTGCTGCTGAATAAAACTTCGGGTATCGGCGTATTGTAAGCCTGGATTACGTCACAAGGGAGGGTAAAACACGTGTTCCTGTTTGAAAACCGTATCCACGCAGGGGAGAAGTTGGGGGAACAGTTATCTGAATACCGGGGTGACGAAGTATTGATTTTGGCCATTCCCCGGGGCGGGGTAGTGGTTGGCGCGCAGGTTGCCCATGCGTTGAGAGCGCCGATGGATGTGATCATCCCAAAAAAAATCGGTTCTCCAATTGACCCTGAACTGGCAATAGGCGCGGTTACACCTGACGGGTATGTCCTCTGGAACCTGCCTTTCATGCAGCGGTTGGGGATATCTGAAGAAGACATGAGGTCTCAAGTGGAAAGAACGATGGGGGAAATCACAAGGCGACTAAGGTACTACCGCGGGGATGTTCCTCCGTCTACCCTTCGGGACCGGGTGGTAATGCTGGTGGATGATGGAATTGCCACCGGCTTCACGGTGAAGGCCGCTCTGCGATCCATTACCCGCCAATCCCCCTGCCGGACCGTGTTGGCCGTACCGGTGGCACCCAGGGAAACGGTGACAGACTTGGCCGGAGAAGTGGACATCGTGGTGTGTCTGGCGACACCTGAGCCATTTTACGGTGTCGGGCAGTTCTACCGGGAGTTCGAGCAGACCTCCGATGAGGAAGTCAAGCGGCTGCTGGTTCGGTACGGAAAACTTCCGGCTGCGGCCATTACATGCCCAACCCCTGAGAATGAGGAGAAATAGGTCGTGAAAAGGGGCCTGCCTCTGGCGCGCCTTATTACAAGGCGCCAGGTCTAAATTTTACCCCCGTTTAAAAACGGGGGTTTTGGAAAGAGGTAGAACCTTTCAACTACCCCCGACTGAAGTCGGGGGTATGTCTCCGTACTTTAGTCGACTTTCAATCGAGGTCGAATCCATCTGCCTTAGCAGGTGGTCGTTCAGTTATTGGACGGTTTGGGGGACCAGTTCCCGCCGTGGCAGGTATTCCTGCCGGGCAAGCTGTATCCCTTCCCTGACCGCGGTGGCGATCCCGTCCGCCATCTTCATTACTATACTTAAGCGGGTATTTTGCAAGACAAAGTACTCCATGTAGCCGCCCACGTTAACAATGCCGGTAAAGTGCACCTCTCCGACAGGAGGAAGGCTCTTGTTCACGCCGGCACCGGGCTTCACCGCCCCCGAGGCCAGGGTAATCGACCCGACACTGTCGGTCTGGCCCAGGCAGGCATCAATAGCGACAATTAGCGGGTGGACATGGCTTCTGTTAATCAGGTCCAACTTTTCCGCCAGGTTGCTGGCGTGAACCGGATCATCCAGCGTCCCGTATACATACAGGCCTTCCGGCCGGTGCATGGCCAGTTTGGTTCCAACCAGGGGGCCAAGACTGTCACCGGTAGACCGGTCGGTCCCTATGGCCACAACGACCACAGGCCGGCTGCCGGTAGGGTTAAGTTCCTGCAAGTGTTGGCTGAAAGTGCTGCTGAGTTTGTCCACCACCAGAGGATCCTGGTAATGAAACTTGATTTTGGCTGGTGGCCTTGCTTCCCGGGATGCCGGGCGAGCAAAAAAAGAGAAACCGGACATGGGGCCCCTCCCCTTACGCGCTCTTGTACCAATAGTATACGCAACCAGCACGGCGAATATACTTGACCCGCCCAGGGTTGTCCCTTGGCCTACCCGGCATAAGGATAGGGTAAGGGGAGGGTGGGAGCAGAAAGATGAAACAAGGGTGGGGCCGTACACTACAAATTGCCTTTACTTACATGGGAGCGGTCATCGGGGCGGGATTTGCCTCCGGGCAGGAAGCCATTCAGTTCTTCCTGGTTTTCGGGTACCGCGGTCTATGGGGCATCATCCTGGCAACCGTACTCCTGGCCTTTTTCGGGGCGTTGACTCTTTATCTTACCAGGGCAACGGGAATTAACAATTACCGGGACTTTATTAACATTGTGTTGGGGAAACGCGTAGGGAAGTGGACCGATCTTTGCCTGGCGGTATTTCTGTGGATCGGACTGTCCATTATGCTGGCAGGCAGTGGTTCTGTATTTGCGGAGCACCTGGCGGTATCCCCGTACCTGGGGACGACGGTGACGGCGTTGATGGTGGCCGTGGTTCTCCTGGGAGGGGTTAACCGGGTGGTCTGGCTGAACACTGCTCTGGTGCCTGTCCTGGTAGGGGTGACCCTGATGGTCAGCGCGACGGGCCTGACCTGCTCTGGAATAAGCGCTCCTTTGCCCGAGGCGGTTCCACCTATGCTTTTAGGAAAAACATGGTGGATCGCCAGCGTTCTTTACGTCTCGTATAACCTGGCCATCGGTACTGTGTTGCTGGTCTCGTTGGGGGACAAGGGTACGGTAGCCGGGGGAGTACTGGGAGGTCTTGGCCTGGGGGTTGTGTTAATGGCGATGGCAATAGCGCTCGCGCTGCATTATCCCGCAGCCAGCCAGTACGAGGTTCCCATGCTGTATGTTGCCGGTGTCCGTTATCCCGGGTTGCGGGTTGCGTACGCTCTTGTGCTATGGTTTGCCATGGCAACTACCGCTGTAGCGGATGGGTACGGCCTGGCTTCCCGTCTTGCTTCCCGGCACTTGCCTTACCCCGCGGTAGTGGTGATGGTGATAGTAAGCAGTCTGCCCCTTAGCCGTTACGGTTTTGCCCGGATGGTAGGCAGCATCTACCCCCTTTTTGGCTATATAGGAATGGTGATTCTTGCCGGCCTGGGATTTCAAGCATGGCAAAGAGTGTGGAACAAAAAGGCGAGGTAAAAGCTACAGAGTTTCATCGGCAGGAAATTTAGACTCCCATGTCGAACTACACCTCAGCTGATGAAAATATCTCTCTACCAGTCCCGAAAGGGAGGCTTGGCATGAGCGCATTCATTCTAACGCGGGTTAAAGTGACGAGGGCGGCCATGCTCCTGCTTACGGTGTCATTGTTTTTAACGGGGTGCAAAGGCGGCGAACCGGTTACTCCGACGCCCGGGGCTTCACCGCCGGCGGTACAATCCAAACAAGATACCCGTCCCTTGGTATTGGACAGGGCCAGGGACGCGGTAGTGGTTTACTTTACTACGCCAAACGGCAAGTACCTGGTTCCGGTGACCCTGCCTATCAACCCGACACAACGGGCGGTGGAGGTGGCGGTGGAAAAGCTGTTGGCCGGCCCGCCGGACAAGTCCCTGGCTCGCACCCTTCCCGAGGGCACCAAGATTCGCGGGATGTACCTGGTGGGGAATACCGCTTTCGTCGACCTGACGGGAGAGGTGCGAAAACTGGCCGACAAGGAGGCGGCGGAACGGGGCATACGATCTCTCTTGTTGACAGTTACGGAGTTCCCCGGCGTGGATCAAGTAGCCCTGCTGGTAGATGGCCAGGCAGAGACCAGTCTGGCCGGACTGGAACTGAACCAGCAAATGCCCCGGCCGGAGGTGATTAATCCGGGCCCGCAAAGTGAAGCACGTTCCCGTATTCAGGTATATTTTAGCGATGAAAACGCTTTGTACCTGGTACCCTTAAGTTTGGGATTTAAGGCGGACGCCACCATCCAGGAACGTGCCCGCAAAGCGGTGGAAGTATTGTTAACCGGACCTCCCACCCGCGAAGGTCTTTCCCGCACCATCTGGGCTGGAACTCGCTTGCGGGACTTGACGGTGGCAGAAGGAAAGGCGATTGTGAATCTCAGCAAGCAGGCCATCGGGTATGGAGGGGGAGCTACGGCGGAGTCCGTGTTGTTAAGTTCGCTGGTTTACACTCTCACGGACATCCCCGGGATCAGCGAGGTACAGTTGTTGATCGAGGGCCAGAAATTGGACCACTTGCCGGAGGGGACGGAGGTAGCCAAACCAATCCGTCGTCCTGACAGGCTCAATTTCATTGACAGCCGGTAAACATTCCGGTATCCGCGGGTTTTCCAGCAAAAAGGTACCGGCCTGCCGGGCCGGCTTGCTAGACGTATAGGAATTAATCCCTTCTGGGGAACCATGGGTTCCCTGGGAAAGAACAAAAACATTTCCGATAAATGCTGAATGGCATTAAATGTTTTTGTTCTGTATATCCACTTTGACGGTTTTTCGTTTCTGGTGGGCGGCTTTGGGCATCCTGACTTCCAGGATGCCGTTTTTGTAACTGGCGGTGGCCTGATCCGCTTCTATTTCCGCCGGGAGGGCAATGGCGCGGGAAAAGCTGCCATAGTACCGCTCAGTACGGTAAAAGTTTTCTTGCCTGATCTCTCCCCCGCGTTTAACTTCCCCTTTTAACAGGAGGTTGTCCTCCGAGACGGTGATCTCCACGTCGTCTTTGGCTTCGATTCCCGGGATTTCCGCCGTAACCACCACTTCGCGTTCGGTCTGGTAGACGTCCACCCGCGGTCCGAGAACCTCCATTCCAATGCCCTCCACGGCCTTGGCCGGGTGGCGCACGTAATCAAACAAGCGGTCCATCTCGTGACGTAGATGACTTAATTCCCGGAAAGGGTCCCGCCTGACGAGAGTCAATCAACTTCACCTCCTACACATTTTCTCTTACTAGTATGTAGTTTGCTGGCTGCACTATACCATGTCATCATCCGCTGGAAAGAGAGTTTACATGACGGAAGGAAAATGGTACCATGAACACAGATTAGGGGGGACTTGCCCATGCACTTTACACCATTGCAGGAATTGGAATTTCGTATCCAGCGGCTGCAGCAAGCCATGAACGCCAAGAGGCTCGAAATGGTATTGGTGATGGAGAACACCGACCTCTTTTACTTCACCGGAACCGCCCAAGCCGGATGGCTGTTCGTCCCGGCTGAAGGCAGCCCGTTATTACTGGTGAGGCGGGACGTGGCCCGCGCGGAACAAGAATGCCCTCTCAGACCATTACTTCCGGTGGGTGGTTACCGGGAGATTCCCGTTCTTTTAAAAACTAACCGGTTACCTATTCCCGAGACAATGGGAATGGAACTAGACGTACTGCCTGTCAAGGAGTTTTGGCGTTACCAGCAGATCTTTCCCCAAACCCGGATAGACGATGCCAGCGGTATCATCCGGCAGGTACGCATGATTAAAACGGCCTACGAAATAGAACGGATCAGGCAATCGGCGGTGCTGCACGATCGCATGTTCAGCCATGTGGAATCGGTCCTTAGGGAGGGAATGACGGAGGTGGAACTGGCCGCGGAGGCGGAGGCTTTTTCCCGCCGTCAGGGCCACCAGGGTTACGCCAGCTTCCGTGGTTTTAACATGCAGCTCTTTTATGGCCACCTGATGTCAGGGCCTCATGCCGCCGTATCCAGTTGCTCGGAGAGTCCTACCGGCGGGCTGGGTATCGCCCCCTCCTTCCCCCAGAGCGCCAGCCTGCAGCCAATCCGGCGGGACACCCCCGTGCTGGTGGACTACGTGGGCAGGTACAACAGTTACATGGTGGATGAGACCCGGATCTATGTACTTGGTAGGTTGCCGGAAAAGCTAAACCGGGCGCACCGCGTAGCTCTGGATATTCAAGCAGAGATCATCCGGGAGGCAAGGCCCGGGGTGAACGGAGCCTACCTGTACCAGCGGAGCGTGGACATAGTCAACCGGGCGGGGCTGTCTGAATACTACATGGGATACGGCAGCCACGTGTCCTTTGTGGGTCACGGCCTGGGGTTGGAGTTAAATGAACTGCCGGTGCTGGCCAGAGGATTTGACGTGGAGATGGAACCTGGCATGGTGCTGGCCCTGGAACCAAAATTTGTCTTTCCCGGTGAAGGGGTGGTAGGTATTGAGAATACCTTCCTGATGACTTCCTTGGGACTGGAAAAATTAACCAAATGCCCTGAAGAGGTTATTGCGCTGTAGGAACTACAAGTTTCCACGGCAGTTTATGAAACTTTTCCCGGCTGCCCCGCGTAGTAATGGATAGAAACTGAAAGGGGAAGCGAACAACGGGAAAAGGGAGGAGAGGCAGGATGAAAAAACTTTACCGGTCCCGTACTGATAAAATGCTGGGAGGGGTGTGTGGGGGCCTGGCGGCCTATTTTGACATTGACCCTGTCCTGGTACGGCTCTTATGGGTGCTGGCGCTGATCATGGGAGGTACGGGCGGCCTGGCCTATATCATTGCCTGGATCATCATCCCGGAAGAACCGTCCGGTGTGGGCGTGGCCGGTACCGGCCCGGATCTCGCGGCTAGCCCCGTGCCGGAAAGAACTCACGGGGAAAAGTCCAACGGCGCTCAGGTGGCGGGGATCATCCTGGTGGTACTGGGAGGCCTGTTCCTGGTGCATCAAATCTTTCCCTTCTGGGATTGGGGCCGTTTCTGGCCGGTAATCTTGATTGCCGCGGGGGTCGCGATGATGGTGAGAGGGGGGCAGCGGGGTAATGATCACGGTGCCCGGGGAACTGTCAACCAGCAACCGCGGCAACCCGCCGGTAAAGACGAGGAAAAACCGGATGACAGGAGGGACGGGCAGTGAGGGACGGTAATCTGTCCAGGGGTCTTTGGCTGATCGTCCTGGAGCAGTCAGAATAACGGATTGGCCAGGGTAAAGGTAAAGCAGGAGTCAGACCGAGTCCTCTTTTTCCCGGGGGAACGGGTCCGGCGCCGACTGGNNCGAGGCGGGCGGGTTCCATGATGCACCCGCCTGCAACTTTCTCCAATCTTTTTTCCGGTTTGATCCAACCGGAAGGAGATGCCATCATCACGGAGAATATCCATACCGTTATTAATTTACCCGGGAATTTCGGTGTGGTGTTACTGCCCTATTTTGGGGATAATTAGAGAAAGACATTTTCCCTGACGAAGAGATCAAAGCCTTTTATGAGGAGGGGCGAGTGCAACGACCATGGACAGTGAACAACAACGCCTGCTGCGAAGCCTGCCGGCGGTGGACGAAGTGCTGCAGGCGGAGCCGGTCAAGGGACTGCTGGCGGAAGCCCCTCGAGGATTAGTGGTGGAAGCCGTCCGGGAGGTGCTGGAAGAGTACCGGGCAAGCATACGTCAAGACCGGTACCCCGATCCCGTTACCCGGGAAGAGGTGGCCGTTTCCGCGGCCAAACGGGTACGGGCCTTCCTGCGGCCCCACCTGCGCCGGGTGATCAACGCTACCGGGGTGGTATTGCACACCAACCTGGGCAGGGCAGTATTGAGCCGGAAGGCAAGGGAAGCGGTGCAGGTGGCGGCAGCCGGCTATACCAACCTGGAACTGGACCTGGCTACCGGGGAAAGGGGCTCCCGCTACCACCACGTGAACAGGCTGTTGACCCGGTTGTCCGGGGCGGAAGATGCCCTGGTTGTCAACAATAACGCGGCAGCGGTGCTCCTGGCCCTTTCCACCCTGGCCCGGGGCAGGGAAGTGATTGTTTCCCGCGGTCAGTTGGTAGAAATTGGAGGGTCTTTCCGGGTGCCGGAGGTGATGGCCCAGGGCGGCGCTCACCTGGTGGAAGTAGGGACAACCAACAAGACCTACCTGCGGGATTACCAGGCAGCCATCACCCCGGAAACAGCCCTGTTGTTAAAGGTGCACACCAGCAACTACCGGGTGGTGGGTTTCACCCGCGAGACCTCCCTGGAAGAACTGGTAGCCCTGGGGCGAGCCCGGGAGATACCGGTGATGGAGGATCTGGGCAGCGGTTTCCTGGTGGACCTGACCCCCTGGGGGATTACCGGCGAGCCTACGGTGCGGGACAGCGTGGCCAAGGGAGCAGACGTGGTCACCTTTAGTGGCGATAAGTTGCTGGGAGGTCCCCAGGCCGGCATCATCCTGGGCCGGGCGGACTTGATCCGGAAGATGAAGGCCCACCCCCTGACCCGGGCGCTGCGGGTTGACAAGCTGACCCTGGCGGCTCTGGAGGCCACACTGAGGGATTACCTGGACCTGCCGGGGGCCCGGGAGCGGATTCCAACCCTGCGGATGCTGACGGCGCAGGTGGAGGAACTGCAGCCCAGGGCGGAGGAGTTGCTGGCCCTCCTGGAGCAGCAATTAACAGGCCGAGGCGCCCTGGAATTGACCGCCGGCTACTCGGAGGCGGGAGGGGGCTCGCTGCCCACTACCAGGATCCCCACCATGCTGGTGACAATCTTCCCGCGGGGCGTCACCGCCGACGCCCTGGTCGCCCGCCTGCGGGAACAGGAGCCGGCCGTGATGGCGCGCATCCAGGATGACCGGGTAGTGCTGGACGTGCGGACGGTGCTGCCGGAAGAAATTCCTTTGCTGGCCGGGGCAGTGACGGCCTGCCTTACATAGTCTCATATCAAGAAGGAGACCGGATATGGAATACATTGTTGTCGGTACCGCCGGCCACGTGGACCATGGGAAGACGGTGCTGGTGAAGGCCCTCACCGGCGTGGACACCGACCGGCTTAAAGAAGAGAAGGAACGCGGCATCTCCATCGAGTTGGGCTTCGCGCCGCTGGTACTGCCCAGCGGCCGCCGCCTGGGTCTGGTGGACGTACCCGGGCACGAGCGGTTCATCCGGCAGATGCTGGCGGGGGTTGGCGGGATGGACCTGGTGCTCCTGGTGATTGCGGCCGACGAGGGCGTGATGCCCCAAACCCGGGAACACCTGGACATCATCACCCTGCTGCAAGTCAAGCGGGGGATCATCGTCATCAGCAAGGTAGACCTGGTGGACCAGGACTGGTTGGAGCTGGTCCAGGAAGAGGTGCGGGAGGCGGTCCGGGGGAGCGTAATGGCAGACGCCCCCATGGTGACGGTGTCCGCGATGACCGGCGAGGGGATGGCCCGCCTGGTTGAAGAGCTGGATAAGATGGCGGGGGCCACGCCGCCAAAGGCCGCCGCCGGGCGGACGCGGCTGCCGGTGGACCGGGTATTCTCCATCACGGGATTTGGCACCGTTGTCACCGGTACCCTGTGGTCGGGGACAGTACGGGTAGGAGATACAGTTGAACTGCTGCCCCAGGGCCGGAATGCCCGTATCCGCACCCTGCAGGTTCACGGGGATCAGGTGGAAGAGGCGGTGGCGGGCCAGCGGGTGGCGGTGAACCTGGCTGGGGTCGACCTGGAAGAGGTAGAGCGGGGTTTTGTACTGGCACAGCCGGGCACCTTTCGCCCGGCCTACCGCCTGGACGCCGAGGTACACCTGCTGGACAGGGCGGAAAGGCCCCTCAGCCACCACGACCGGGTGCGGGTTTACCTGGGAACCAGCGAAGCCTTTGGCCGGGTAGTGCTGCTGGACCGGGAAGAGATGGCTCCCGGAGAGACGGCTTTCGTCCAGTTTGCCATGGAGGAACCGGTGGTCGGCGCTCGGCATGACCGCTTTGTAATCCGTTCGTATTCTCCCATGGAAACCATCGGGGGCGGCACCATCATCGACCCCGATGCCCCTAAACACAAGCGTTTCCGGCCCGAGGTGTTGGCGGCACTGGCCGCCAAGATGCAGGGGTCACCCGAGGAACTGGTGGCCCACGCCCTGGCGGAGCAGCGGGAGCAGGTAAGCTCCATTGCTGAACTGGGCAAACAGATTGGTCTAGAGCAGCCGGAGGTTGCCGGAGCGGTCGGGGAGTTGGCCAAGCGGGGGGAAGCAGTACTGGTTCCAGGGGAGGGAGGAATAGAGTACGTCCTGGATACTGGCCGCTGGCAGCGGTGGCTGGAGGAAGTCCGGGGCCTCTTGAGCGCCTTTCACCGCCAGTACCCCTTGCGGCCCGGGATCCCCAAAGAAGAGTTGCGCACCCGCAAGTTTGCCCGGCTGAGCGCCAAGGCCTTCCAGGCCTTGCTGGATGCCTGGCAGCGGGAGGGGAAGATCAAGGTTCAGGGTATGGCGGCTGCCCTGCCGGAATTTGACGCGGAACCAACCACCGCCCAACGGGAGATGTTGGACCAGGTAGAGAACACGCTACGGCAGGGAGGGTTCCAACCTCCGGCATGGTCTGAGATGGTGCCGCGATTGAGGATCCCCCTTGAGGAATCCGAAGAATTGCTCCACTTCCTGATCCGGGGCGATGTACTTGTGAAGGTGACTGACGACCTGTACTTCCACCGCGAAGCGGTTGAGAAGGCCAAGGACCTGATTGCCGCCCACGTGCGCCAGCACGGGGGGATCCTGCTGGGTGAGGCGCGGGACCTCCTGGACAGTTCCCGGAAATATGTACTTCCTCTTTTGGAGTATTTCGACCAGATTAAGTTTACCAAGCGGGTCGGGGACAAAAGAGTGCTGTACTGAACAGGAACTATCCCTTGCTTCCCTTATCCCAGGAATGCCCCTGTGGTTCCGGAGGGCAGCTTTTCTATTAGCGGATTCTCCCACCTGCCTGTAGAAGAGCAGGGTTAATCTTACTGGACTGGCAGGGTGGTAGAAGATTTTTCTGCGGAGGAGCGGAACAAAGTAGACTGCTTCTCCGTCTATATTTTGTGGAGCAAATCTTTCAAGGGAGGCTTTTGGCAATGTCCCAGGCCATAGCTGTGGTGAATAAATTCTTGAGTAGAGTATCGGATGACGAAGGGAAAATATTCGGTATCTTAGAAACTGGCGATCTGCTGGCTCCAGAGATTCGTAAAGGCGGAGAAAAGGGAATGGTAGGGGACAAGTCTTATGTGCGGGTACAGGTTGATGTACGGATGGACATATTAATTTTACAAGACGTGAACCGGGGAAGGGGCTTAATACCGATGTGCAGGATGTCAGGTTTACTGTCGATTACAGGCAATTTTATTCAAGCGAGATCAGCAAAGACTATACTTGGAAAATATCTGAGGTCCGGGGCTACAGCAGAAATACCCGTGACATCGTATTGATTAGTAGGCCTGTCTGAATGCTGTTGGACTCGCCGTCACGCTCATCCTCTTGGCTCAGTCTGCCGTATAAAATTGTGTATTTTTGGTTCGCCTGTTTCATAAATACCTCCTTCTTTTTGGCAAACCGATACGGAATTTTCTCGGCGACAGTGCCGACATTGCGGGCATTGTTGTCCTCTATCCATCCGAAGCCGGGAATCCATATGCTCGGCTTGCCGTTGATGACCGCCTTCGACCCAGGTGCTGGATTATGTTTTTCAGATGACGGCGTATTGTCCCCGCCCATAATACCTACTTTGTATCCGGTGAACTCATCGCCGGGGTTTCCGACTGTAGAGCCTCCTCCCATAACGCCAACCTGCTTATTGATATCTCCTTCGCCGTCGACGGGGATCGCGATGCTTCCTCCGCCTTCATCCTTGACCCATCCGAATCCTGGAATCCACATGCATTTTACACCGTCGATAACAGCTATCGTTCCCGGCTCGGGGTCGGATGCGACAGCCACCAATTCGGGAGCATGAGTATCGGCAGAGAGAACAATTTGTGACGTTTCCTCTGACCCTGCCTCAATTTCGGCGATTACGGCGGGTAGCGTTAAAATGCGATATCGGCGATATCATGGAAATAATTCCGGACGAACCGAAAGGCGGTGATGGTGATGAGTAAAAAGAAACCGCCCGAGGAGAAAAACATACGCTCCTCCGCCGCCGAATACCTGACATACATTGCCGCGACAGGCGACAATCCACAAAGCATCGAAATGCGCTACGAAGACGAGAACATCTGGCTTACGCAGAAGATGCTTGCGGTGCTTTATGACGTGGAAATACCGACAATCAATGAGCATATTGCAAAAATATTTTCCGACCATGAACTCGAGCCGGAAGCAACTATTAGGAATTTCCGAATAGTTCAGACTGAAGGCTCACGCCAAGTCACCCGCGAAGTTAAGCATTACAACCTGCAAATGATTATCGCTGTCGGATTCAAAATCAATTCTGACCGCGCCGTGCAGTTCCGCAAATGGGTCAATAAAATTGCGAAGGACTATACGATTCAGGGTTGGGTTATGGACGATGAGCGTCTGAAAAACGGCGGTTCGGTACTGACCGAGAAGTATTATGAAAAGCTGCTTGAGAAAATCCGCGAGATACGTCTTTCTGAGCGCAGGTTTTATCAAAAAGTCACGGATATTTACGCAACCGCTCTCGACTATGACAAGAACGCAAAGACAACTCGTGAGTTCTTCGCCAAGGTGCAAAATAAAATGCATTTTGCCGTTCACGGACAAACTGCCGCGGAACTAATTTATAACCACCCGCCCGCGCTTGAAATGAATTGCCTATGAAGATTTACGAAAGGAGCGCATTCGATGCCACTGGAGATTGTCCGCAACGATATAACTAAAATGCGTGTTGATGCCATCGTCAACGCTGCCAACAGTCGCCTCCAACAAGGCGGCGGGGTCTGCGGCGCAATTTTCGCCGCTGCCGGAGCGGACAAGCTGCAGGCTGAATGCGACCGTATTGGTCATTGTGCTGTTGGAAGTGCAGTTATTACAGGCGGATATGCTCTCCCCGCAAAGAATATCATCCACGCTGTTGGTCCGGTGTGGCAAGGCGGAACGCATAACGAAGAAGATCTGCTTTCTTCCTGTTATACAAATTCCCTGAACATTGCTTTAGGGCATGGACTTAGCTCAATTGCCTTCCCTCTCATATCCTCCGGTATCTTTGGATATCCAAAGGATGAAGCCTTACGGGTGGCTATATCAGCCATAGGCAGCTTCCTGCTTAAGCACGAAATGATGGTGTATCTTGTCGTATTCGACAAAGTGGCGTATACGCTAAGTGACAAACTGTTCAAGTCCATCAAGGCATACATAGACGACAACTATGTGGACAAACACATGTCCCGCCGCCGTCAGCGCGACGCCGATGTATCTTTCCAGCTCCGTGAAATGAAGGCGTATGAAGCGGACGAGCTTTTCGCCGAACCAATGGAGGCTCCCTCAGAGCCCCGGAGTCTGGACGATGTGATTAATCATGTTGGCGAGAGCTTTACGGAAATGCTGTTGCGACTCATTGACGAAAGCGGCAAAACAGATCCGGAGGTCTACAAACGCGCCAACCTTGACCGCAAGCTGTTTTCCAAGATACGCAATAATTTAAAGTACAAGCCAAGCAAAAACACCGCATTGGCTCTGGCGGTCGCATTGGAATTGAACCTTGACCAAACTGCCGATTTATTGCGCCGGGCGGGATTCGCCCTGTCGCCCAGCAGCCGCTTTGACCTGATCGTGGAGTATTTCATCAGCGAAGGAAATTACAATATATTTGAGATAAACGAGGCGCTGTTCGCTTTTGACGAGAGCCTGTTAGGGGCGTGATATTATGCAGGACAGATATGCCGGTGACGTAGGTGATTTTGGAAAGCTCGGTATGCTACGTAAAATAGCAAACACTGGCTTGAAGATTGGCATCAACTGGTATCTTACATATAAGCCAGAAGAACACGGTAAGGAAGACGGTAAACATACCGGCTATTTGAATGACAAGACATTTAAGGGATGCGACGATGAATTGTTGGAATCACTTCGAGTCGTTGTTTCTGGCAAAAGAAGCGTCGCCGCACTTGAACATGCAAACCTCATCCCCGGCGCACGCTTTTACTCAGAAGTTCTGAAACCAGGCAAGCATGAACTCTCCGGCGCTAAATGGATGGGATTAAAGTTCGTCCGAGGGACAATACGGGATTACTCGCAATTGGAATAAACACTTTTCGATATTGGATATCTGAAACTGTCGCCCGGCAGGCGACCTTTATTACATACCAACGTGTTATCCTCTAAATATAAAATCAATCAAGGAGGATAACACCATGAAAAAAGGGCTTACAGAACTGGTATTTATACTCGACCGCAGCGGCTCCATGAGCGGATTAGAAAGCGACACCATCGGCGGATATAACTCGCTCTTGGAAAAGCAGAAAAAGGAAGATGGCGAGTGCGTCATCTCTACAGTGTTATTCGATGACAAATACGAGCTGCTTCATGACCGTATCAACCTCAAGGGTATCGTGCCCATAACCGAGCGAGAGTATTTTGTGCGTGGTTCCACGGCGCTCTTGGATGCAGTCGGCCGTACAATCGATAAAATCGGTAATGCTCAGAAGCATACAGCCGAAGAGGAGCGGGCAGAAAAAGTTATGTTCGTCATCACGACGGACGGCATGGAGAATTCCAGCCGCGAGTACGGATACGACAAAGTGCGTCAGATGATAGAACGTCAGAAAGACAAATACGGTTGGGAGTTCATCTTCTTGGGTGCTAACATCGACGCTGTGGAAACTGCCGCACGCTTTGGAATCTCCGCAGACCGTGCCGCCAATTACCACGCCGACTCAGAGGGTACACAGCTTAATTATAAGGTTGTCAGCGATGCGGTGAGCGGTTTTCGTGCCAACTCCGCCCCCATGAGTGCCGACTGGAAAAAGCGTATCAACGAGGACTATGAAAACCGCGGAGGAAAGAAAAAGAAAGGCGTAAGATAAGCAACATGGGGCAATGAGTACCTGGGAGCCGGAAGTTTACCGAGTCTAAATTTGGGCATCGGAGACGGACATCACTTTTCACCTGCCTTTTCAGCGTTACTTGCTCGTCCATTGGTCTTGTCCCTGGCGAGGTGCCAGCCGGACATGGCGGTGGAAGCCACCAGAAAGCCGTTAAGGAAGTAAAGCAGCAGATTATCCCACTGTAATAGGCCGTTAGACAGTGCTGCCAGAAGGGTGATGGTTTCGGCCACCGCGACCACCAACCAGCCATCACCACCTTCCATCGTGCTCGTATATATCTCGTATATATAAAGAGGCATCGATTCCCTTATTTTACTAGCCTGAGAAAAAATATTTACATCATAAGGTAAGTGTGCTAATTATAGGACGTACGATAAGCTCTGCTGGTTAAACCGGGGTTTGTCGTTATCGTACTCGGGGTAGTAATTTATTGGGCGGCTACGGTCTACACGGGTAATACCATTAAGCTGGTGATCAACGGCAAAGAAATCTCTCTGGATACTCCCCGGTGGATGGATTTATTTACGATTACACGGCCGCGAAGCCAGCTTGGGTGTCACACCCCCGCTGGGAAGTATTAGACGTCAAGGCTGTTCCCAACCCGCCCGAAGGTACCCTCGATCGGGTGCAGGTTGATGTGCGGATGGACATATTGATTTGTAACTACTCAGGTCACCAACGTAATAAACGTTAGAGATTAGATATCTTCAGGAGCAAAAGGCATGCCAAGGAGGGCATCACGAATTGCCCCCAATACCGGGACAGAATTCTTCTTAACAGTAGAGATATAGCCCCTGATCCGGCAGAAGATCTGGGCGCCCTGCAAGGTGCGAAAACCACCGGAGATCTTCTGCTGGACCTTGGTCATGCGAATATCGCGTTCCGCCTGGTTGTTATCGAAGGGGACGCGAAAATCGTACATGAAGTTTAGCGTCTCCTGGCGGTGCTGATCCAGTCTTTCCACCAGGTTCCTGGCTTTGGTCTTTTTAGGTCTGCCCCGCTTGCCCTTGGGTTTTTCCTCGATTACTGAGGGGTTTTCCTCGTACCCGAGGGCGATGATGCATTGAAAGCGTGACTCGAAATCCATAAGCTGCTCCAGTTCCAGATGCGTCTTGGAATTCTCCTTTTGTTCATCCACCGCCGCCTTGATATCCAGGAGCAGATCTTTCATCTGCTGCGCCCAGGCCTGGTTCTCGTTTTCAACGATAGCGGTCAGTTCCCGCAGGTGATGGGCATTGCAGAGGGAATGGTCACAGGAGTATTTCAAGTAGGCTTTCCAAAAGTCGTGTTTGGCGATTCCCTTGTAAACGGGCAAGATCCCCATCTCGTCCATGGCGTCAGAGCCACGCTTGGGTTGGATGCTGTAATAGGTCAGGTCTGACGTACTGGCCGTGTGTAACCAGTATGTTTTCCCTCCCACGCGGGAGCCGGTCTCGTCGCAGTGAATGACCGGAGAGTTTAAAAGTCCTTGCTTGATCTCCTGCTCGGTGTTGGCCAGGGCCTCGCTACAGGCCTGATTTGTGGCCAGCAGGGTGCCCTCGCTGATCGGTTGCCCGAAAAGGTCCGCAAACAGTTCCCTGATCCGGTCGTAGGGAAGGAGTTGGTACTGATTGAGATAGACGGCTAAGGCCTGGACTTCTGGGCCATATTGCACCGGCTGGGTCACTTTCTCGGGAAAGGAAGCCTTATTGCAAGTACCACAGACCTGGCAAGTCTTCATTTCCGCCCGGTGTTCGGTGACCAAAAGCTTCAGCGGCGGGATGTCAAATACCTGGCGTCTTTCATAGTTGTCCACGGCTTGACCGGCAAGGAGCGTGCCGCATTCCCGGCAGCAATCTACCGTGTGTATCTGCACCTGGTCGGGGCAGTCTACCATCTTCAGGGTATGGCCGGGATGTCCCTTTTGCCCGCCGCTTTTCTTGCCGCTCTTTTCCCTGAGGCTTTTGGTTTTCTTCTTGAAGCCGTCGCTGGATGGGGGCTTGCTAGAGTTCCTACTGTTTTGGTTTAGCTGGTTTTCCAGTTGCTTGACCCTTGCCTCAAGGACGGCGACTTGTAGCTGGAAGCTTGCGATTAGGCCCTCCACCAAAGTGACCACCGCTTCAGGTCCCTGATTGTAAACAGCCAGGATCTCTTCCCGTTTCACTTAAGATCACCCCCGGGCAGGAGTTTTGCCAGGGGATACAGGTAAACGGCCTTGACAGGAACCTTTAAGCTGTGGCAGCGGTCGTTGCGGCTGCGGCCCTTGGTCAGGCCGACGTAGCGCCAGTTGGCCGCCTTGTAGCAGGTGCCCCGAAACTGCTTTTGATCTACGAAGGTCTCCAGAAGGAGCAGGCCATGGCCGTACTTCTCCTGCCAGTCTCCCAGGATGCGCCGGGAGATAAGCCCCAGGAGATGGCTGGCCAGGTGGGGAACCCTCACCCAGGGCAGGATCAAAAACCGGGTGTTGTTGGTGAGATAGGGCAGATGATCCATGCGGGTCTTTTTGTCCCAGCCGATGAAATCATCCCGCGCTGCACAGCTCCAAGCGGCGGAACCAAACAGCAGGCAGGCAAGGGGTCGGTCGTATCGGTCATACACCAGATACTTCATGTTCTCGCCCACCGTGCCGTTAAAGCCCAGGTAGTGGTATCGAAACAGCAGGTGCTTGAACAGTTTCCAGGATGAGTGTCTGCTCTCGACTACTTCTACCCGTAAGGGCAGCAGGTCCTTCAATTTGCCTGTAATGGCGGTGGTAGAGTGAGGTACCTGGGTGATGGATGTTCTGTTCCCGCCCTGCTTAACGCCGGCAAATTTACGGGGCAGCACGATCTGCCCTTGCTGCTCTAACTTGAGCAGCAGGTCGCGGCAGGCCATATCCTTCATTTGCCCGACGGGAGAGTACCAGTTCCAGAGCCGGCAGAGTTCCCTTGACAGTCTTCTGCGGCTCCATGAAGGGTTGTCGGCGATTAGCTGTTTAACAGCCTGCACATGATTTTCGGTTATTTGTGTTACCCGGAATTCTGCTTCTGTTTTCATGTCTTCATTCTACATGAAAAGCAGTGCAGAGTCCAGCATTATTTTCCAATCCAGTGGGGTGGCTGAGTAGTTACATTGATTTTACAAAGAAGTGAACCGGGAAAGGGGCTTTATTCTTATGTGCAGGATGTCAGGTTTACAGTCGATTACTCTCATTCGGTGCCATTCCTATTGTGAAAGAAATTTCCTCCAACTCCCACGAAACAAAGGCATCATATTCACCCTTGTTAAATATGATGAAGGTCTACAATCCCGGGCTGATCGGTGTGTTTACCACCTGCCTGGCCGACCCCAGCGAGTAATCGCCACGCTGGCCCGCAAGAAAGGAGGCCGACTTTTCCGGCATCCGGGCCACGAGCAGAAAAATGCGGGCCAACATCGCCATTGGCCCCTCGGGCGGCAAGTACCTGACGGAAAAAGAGGGTATCCCCCTGGTGAGAATGGGCTTTCCCATCCACGACCGGGTCGGCGGCCAGCGGTTGTTATCCGTGGGATATGTGGGGACAACCATGTTCCTGGACCGGGTTCACTAGATGGAATTTTTGCAGGGCGGAGACCGGCGTGAGCACCTCGCTGGTGACGCCCGGCCTGCTTTCATGCTGCTGGAAAACAAGTACAGGCACTACCGGGCATCCATGTAGAACGGTAAACGAGAAAGGCAACGCAAACCAGCTTGAGGCCGGGAACACCAAGAGGCAATATAAATTCGCCGTGGCCTCAAATACGGTCTCATGGAGGGAAGGTAGGACGGTTATCAATGCATCATGATATTGCGGTATACGTAGGTGAGAACGGTGAGACGGCCACCCCGTTGCACCAAAACGGGATAATCAAAGTGTACAGAAAGAGGCAAGGAAACTGGAGCCTGTTAAGGGAAAAAGAGTTCGCCGTGGATTGCTTGAATTATCGACTTCGTGATGTTATAATCAATAAGCATACGCGGGGGTGGATTGGGCCTGGTGGCCTGCCTGGACTTCAAATCCAGTTGGCGCGCGGCGATCCCGGGCGTGGTGGGTTCGATTCCCACACACTCCCGCCAAATAAATCGAGAAATACGAGCACTTTCCTTCAGCGAATATTGTGGAGGGAAAGTGCTCTTCCTTTTACGACGATGTTCAGCTTACAGCCAGCAAACAATATCGTAAATCAGGCCTCTTAAAGCCTTATGGAGCCTGCTTTTTATTGAACAGAACATCGTTGAGCCTACTGGCTGCGAAACGAACGGTCCGCGGCGACAGGCCACCTTTGCCATCACATCTTCCGTTTTTAAGTGCCGTGGTACAGTAGCTTTGGATGTGAATGGGCTGCAGCTTTGTCAAGCGGATGTTGCCGAGCTTGGGAATTAGATGTTTAGTTACTATAACTTCGTAGCTGTTGTAAGTCTGGGGAGTTAAATTCGGCTTTGCATAATGATTTAGCCAACTGACCAGATACTCGCCCAATGTAATGTTTAAAGAAAAGCTTAAAAACAAGGTGAAGTAACGGCACAATTACAAATCCCCCTTTGGCTAAAAAAGTTAATGGGTTTCCCTGAGCTAAAATATCTCCACCATCACTACAACCTCCACCAGATGCTAGTTATAGGCCTTTTCCGGTGGAGGTTTTACATTTTGAGGCATTAAGTAATCAACCAGAGTTATGGAGCACGAGGGTTATGCATTATCCCTGGCTCGGTCTCCTGCTTCAACTACACGAGCGAGGTTCGTTGTCAAGGGTGTTTCGGCGCCAATGGCAAAACCCACTGCAGTAACTTTGCAAAGTGGAGAGAAAGCGATTCAGGGATGTGTTATAATGTGATTAGAGAATGGTGTGGAGCGAAATTGGGATAAAAAAAGGAGGAATTTAACAAATGGGTGTGAACAGCAATATAGAACGGTTGAAGGCTGAAGTGGAATCCCTGTCGAAGGAAGAGGTGACGGAGTTACTTGCGCACATTAAAAACAAGTTTGACATTGAAGTCCCCGACTGGTTGACTGTCGGCAGGCGCTTCATTGAGAAAAACAAGGAGGCATTGGAGGATCTGGCCAAGTGAAGTATCCCAGCCTAGAGGTGGTACTAGCCCTCCACGAGGAAATAATAGCCCGGACGGGTGGCGTGTCCGGACTCCGGGACATGGCCCTGCTGGAATCGGCTCTAGCTCGGCCACAAGGCACCTTTGATGGCCGAGATCTGTACCCAACCTTGTTCTCGAAAGCCGCATGTCTAATGCATAGCCTGATCCTGAATCACGCATTTCTTGACGGGAACAAGCGCATAGGTGTTGTTATTGCCGGCACCTTGCTCGCGATGAATGGTTATCAACTTGAGGTGGAGCGCCAGGAAATGGTTTCCTTTGCCTTGAGCGTCGCGGAAGGAAAGCGAACCGTTGAGGGAATAGCCGCTTGGCTGGAGGCACATAGCAAGCAGTGTTGGCTAGAAGAGAGCTAACCTGATAGGGCTAGATGAAGCAGGAACCAACGATTCGTTCGGCCAGGAAGCCCCTTCCTCAGCGAAGCGAAGGGAGGGGTAGTTCACTTAATATCAGTACTTCTCCACCTGGCGTTCCTTCCAGGTACTATGCATTCTACCAGCCCCTCGTTTTTAAGCGATGCCAAAACCCTGTTTATTGTCGGCCTGCTCACGTTAGGGCAGGCGCGTTCTATATCCTGCACTGTAAAATCACTGAGGAAGTGTAGTATCGTATCCCGGACCATAGCTGTTTTGGAGCCTCTTTGGTTTTCGACAAGATTGACGCGGTCCTCCAGTTCTTTATAGGCGGCGACTAACGTACCGAGGGAATACTCCAGCCAAGGGACTGGATCATGTTCCTCTTCATGCCAGCCCTGAGACGACTTGTAAAGAGTGTCGTAGTAAGACTCTTTGCTGTCTTCGATAATACGTTCTAACGAGATGTATCTACCAACCTCAAAGCCGGCCTGGTAAAGAAGCAGCAACGTCAACAGCCTGGACATGCGGCCGTTGCCGTCGGCAAATGGATGAATGCAGAGGAAATCCAGGACGAAGCTAAAAAGTAATAACAGCTCTTCCATTTCCCCTTTTTCACGAGAAGTTCGTAAGCCAGAACATAGTTCATCCATATACTGTGGAACTACGAACGCTTTTACAGGAACATATCTCACTCGTTTCGATCCATCCGGCAATCTTTCCTCAATAATGTTGTCGGTAGCCTTCCATTTTCCACCTTCCTGGGGTAGATATTTGTAAAGATCGCGGTGGAGCTGCAGGATGGTTGGCGGTTTTACGGGAATATCATGAGCAGACGTATGAATAGTGGCCAGCACGTCCCGGTATCCAGATATTTCTGCTTCGCTTCTGGTTAGCGGGATAGCTTTTCGTGTCATCAGTTCCTTCAATTTTTGGTTTGAAATCTTGATGCCTTCAATACGGTTTGACGATTCTGTGCTTTGTACGACGGCCATTTCCTGTAGGGTGTTTAATACCTCGGGTGACCGGTCCTGGTAAAGCTCCTGCTTCCCCTTATATTCGTTAATTTTTGCAATGGACTTAATTAGGGCCATGGGTATCTGTATCTTATCCAGCCTTTTGATAGATTGCACTATGAATCACCTCACAAATATGATCATCCAGCTATTAAAAATGATCATTAATACGCTTACATGATCATATTTTACCACAAATTACTATATTGTTTTACTAGTTAAGCCTAAAAAGTTCAACTATTTTTCTCTTGGGCCTTTTCGCACCGGCCACATAACACCCACCCAGTTTTCCAGATGCTTTTTTCCTTATTTTTATGCCTTTCTCCCGAGATACCATTACCGTCATATAACATGTTATAGGGATATCAAAAGGTCGTGCTGTTTGTAGAACTAGCACGACCTTTTTGTAAAATACGGTTGCTTGGTGATACCGCGGCTGTTTATGCAACCAGAAAAGATAACCACATCCCTGCCTCGTAAAGTTTCCGCCCGGTAGAAGAATTTTTTCACAATTATCTCTTCCGGCGTTTCGACCCGTACCGTCTTACTACCCAAATCCATGAGGGTCCATGGATTGCTCGTAAGAAAAGGAGCCAGGATAAAGTCTATTTCTCCTGCGGGGTATTTTAGTTTCAGGAAACTGGAGGCTTCAGTGTAACCGGAAATGTCCTCCCTTATTTTTTTGTTCAGACGAGGGGTGAGCAAAGTTAACAATTGAACATTGCGCAAAAAAAATCGATATCCACGCTTTCGCGGTGATGCAGGGAAATCGCCAATGCCGTCCCACCGCCGAAAGTCCATTCATCTCGCTCTATACCTGCGTCCTCCAGCATCTGGACCGCTTCCGTGAAAAGTTGGCACCAGAATTCATTGGGCATAGCGAAGCATCTCCTCTAACTCCTGGTTGGGGTTAACATCTTTAATAAATTCCTCATAATATCTTTTTAACACGATGTCCGCTATCCCCAAGACGGCGGCAAACCTGTCAATATCTTGCACAGGAACATCAGTAAAGAAATTAAAGATCTGTCCTGTCCGTTCTGGGGGCAGCCTCATTGCTCCGATTATTTTAGCGAGTTCCTCCGCCTTCAAATGGTTTTTAGTTTGGGCGTTAATCACCGATTTTCGCGCTGGGTTAACCGTCACAGAATATAAGATTCCCCCCGGCCGACCGGCGCTACTTGAACTGCAAGGTCAGCTCGGCGCCGCCTAGCCAGGGAAGGCTTGTGGGCAGGTGCTGCCAGGGAACGGCCCGCAAGATAGGATTATGAGCGCGCTTAGGGTAAGTGACGATAACCTGCCCGTCTTTCACCTCGACAATTCCCTGGCCGCGCACAAAGTGGCGAAAGATCTTGGGCGCGTCGCAGCTTTCGAAACCGCGCAGGTTTTGGGCCAACCGCCAATAAAGAGTATCCGCAATCATGGTCATCACCAGGTCGAAATGCACCTTGATCAGGATTGGCGACGACAGGGCGTTGAGGTGGAAAAACTTTACCGCCTCGGCGATACCGTTTTCAACCCGCCAGCGGCGGGCGTAGTTGCCTACCAAAAGCTCCACCGGGGCATCAAAGTCGTTGGTGATCAGGAAGGCCGGCTTTTCGTGGCCGTTGCCGCGGACAATGATCTGGCGCAGTTCCCCTTCGTAGCCGCGAAGCTCGACCTTTGACTCGTGAACTAAAGGATTAGGATATTTACGTTTTTCGTGGGGGATCTTGATCCGCGTCCACGGTTCAAGCTTTGCCGCATGATCAAGCAGCTTTTGACCACGGCGGCGCAGCGTAATGAACTTGATGCCCTGGCGATCGAGCTCCGCCAGGTTTGAGTAGGTGGTGAACTTGCTGTCGAAGATGAAGGTTGAGGGCACACCCCGGCAGAGCCGCTGCCAGAAAGGAAGAAAGGCCAGGACTTGGTCGTCGGCCTCCCGGCACTGGATATCGGCGGCTGTATATAAGATCAGCTTGCTTTGCGCATCTTGAGCAAACAGGGTAAGCGCTCCCTTCATCCTTTTGCTGCGGGCCCCGGCCCAGTGCTCATCGAGCACCGATTCATCACCGAAGTGGGGCACGGTGTGAAAATCGAGGTTGACGACACTACCATCATAGAGACCTAAGCGTGAGACGCGGCTGACGAACGCCTCCTGCAAACGCGTGATGTGAGCCTGGTCAAGTGAGTAGGAATAGGTAGAAAGAGCCGTGCATTTCGGCAGAACGTTTAAGCCCGCAAACAGACCCAACCCGGGGTCGAAAGCATGGTCGCCCACGTGAGCGTAACGCTCGGTACCGAGCAGTTTGAGTGCCAGAAATGATAGAACATAGCTCTGGGCGGAGATATACTTGCTTTCCGGCAGTTTTGCTTTCCGCAGCACTTCATTGAGCCCGAGTTGGGCCAGAAAGGGCGCAAACAAAAACACCCCGGCCCCGGCTGATTCCATCCGCTTGCCTTCGACCCGCGCCGGCAAGATCGATTCCGCCCGCGCGGGGACATCAGCGCCTTTTACCGTGCGGCCGATCTTGAGCTGGGTCCGGCGTGGTAGCTTGGGAAAACCCTCCTCGGCCAGGACCCGTTCGACGGTCCGGACGGAAACATCAATATCCTCTTGCGCCAGAAGTTCGGCGATTTCACCGGCGGAAAGCTGTCTTTGCCGCCAGTCGATGATCTTCTGACGCGCCCCGGCGCTGATTTTCCAACGAGTGGCTTTACCCTCGGCGATAGGCTCGGAGAAGTCGATCTTACCGTGACGGAACTGATGGCGCAGAAGGCTGATATACCCGGGGCTGTAGCCGAAGCGTTCGGCCACGATCCGGTCGGGCAAGCGCTCGACGAAGGAAGCACGCAGTGCCTCGTAGCGGCGCTGCCAGCCGGCGGTGGGGCGAGTGAAGAAAGTGGCATCTCTCATGTCCTTATTATATAATATGTCGTTTATACATGTCAATGTAAAGTGTTAAATCATGACGTAAATTATTGCCTTTGGGAGGTCGAGATGGGTTATGCCTTTAAATTCGGGCCTTAGTTTAATAGTAGATGACTTGGGCTACCCCATTATCATGTTTTATGTTTATACAGCGTTACTTTATAACCGTCATAATCGCTAAGAAAAAGACGCCTGCAATATGAAAAACAATGGGGTTTAACCCACGAAAACCTTGATATTCCAAGGTTTTCTTCACCGGCAACCAGTAGTTTTTGTTATATGATAATGTTGCGCGAAAATCGGTGTTAATAGTAGTGTCGATCAACATGGAACGCACCCCTCTTTGAACTTAATTATAATTATAATGGGCATTGCGGAAAGTTACAATAATGGGGTACAACGTCAACAGATGAACATGGGTTCGATAGACCTTTTTTAAAGTGTATCCAACGGGCTCCCATTATATATCATAATAATAAACGTTGAGCTGCTGACTTAGGGGGGAATAGCCTCCCAACACCCGCGTTGCTGTCCAAGAGACATAGCAAGATAAATCTGCACACAACACAGAAAATGCTCCACAGGTAAAATAGCCAGCAAACCCTTGATATTTCAACGTTTTCCGTGATTGGTTCTTAATGAAAAAGCCATGCAAACAGAATACCTTGCCTATTCCGTCTTGGTCACGAACGCTTTCTACACCTAAAAAACCTTGTAACCGGCGCCTAATTAGCATAGATATTTCCAGAAATACTATCTTGCCTTTTGCCTTCCACCTCCGCGGAAGGTTTTTTGTTGTAATTAAGTTTTGTGTAGTCGGTTTTACAGAACGATTCCGTGTTTATCAGCTATCTTTTAATTAATACACACATATTTTTGGTGGTGCGCATATGAGCCGGCAATTTAGAACGAAAGAAATTCTGTTCGGATTAAGTTATTTAGTGGTTATGGTTTTGGTTCTTATGGTGATGGCGCAAAACCTTGGGTGGTTGTAAATGCGTGCGCAACGTTTAACACAGATTGCTTTGTTGGCGGCACTAGGCGCGGGGCTGCACTGGGTAGAGGGCCAAGTACCTCTTCAAGCTGCTCCAGGAGTGAAGTTGGGTATTGCAAACCTGGCCACATTAGTAGCTCTTTACCGGCTGAGTCCAGGAGAGGCGGTAGTTGTAAGCTTGCTCCGCTCTCTATTGGGTTCAATTCTTGCTGGATCCTTTTCGGGCCTCAGTAGTTTGCTTAGCTTGGTTGGAGCGGTTGCCAGCGTATCGGTAATGATGGTTTTATGGCGGTGTGGGCGTGGTTTGAGCATTATCGGGGTTAGTGTGGCAGGTGGAGTAATCCACAATTTGGCCCAACTAAGTGCGGTTGTAATAATCACTTCTACGCCTGGGTTGGTGGTTTACCTACCTGTACTGATAATTTCAGGTTTACTGGCGGGCCTTGCCACCGGAAATCTTGCCAGAAGGGTTATTACAAAGATTGAGACTTTTCCGGGATAAAAATAAATTCCACGGGAGACAAATCTGCGATAGGAGGGGAGAGCCGGCATGCATGGTTGAGGGGATAAGAAAAAAGATGAGTTAGTTAACTATGGGAAGTAAGGGAGGAGGACACTTTATGTCTGCAAACGAGGAGAAAGAAAAACAAAAATTTCTATTTAGCAGGCGGGATGCGTTGAAGCTTGGAGGCCTGGTGGGTCTTGGCGCAGGAATGGTGAGCGTGGCCAGAGCGGGCTATCTGAACGGAAAATCCATCAATACTTATTCAGGATGGGAGGGCAACGAGGGGGTCCAATACTTTGATCGTACTCCTTTCCACGTTGATAAGCCGCCATATAAAATTCTCCGCTCAGAAATAAAAAGGATAGAGGGTTTGGATGCCCTTAGTGATAGGGACAGGTTGATTAAACAATTGGGATACGACAAAAAGGGTTTTGACGGGGTATCAGGGCTTCTAAAAGAGTATTACGAGAGAAACCCGAAGAAATTTGAGGCAGATAAATTGATATACGAAAAGATTAATCCCCAACGTAAAGAGGTTGAAAAACGCATGGGGAACCGTTATGCCCTCTCGGAAGCATGGAATGATGCCTGGACGGTTATTCAACCGCCCATGCCTGGGCGTCCTGAAGTGAGCGACTGGGAGGGGGTACGTAAACCTGCCTATAAAATAAAGGATCCCACACGCATGTCGGCATTAATTAAAAAGGTCGCCTATACTTTTGGAGCCTCCCTGGTTGGCATCGCCAGATTGAACCCCGCCTGGGTATATGCGACGGCAGCGGGGCACCGGGGTTGGGAAGTCGGTGAACCCATCAAGGTGCCTGAATGGTGGGAGTTTGCCATTGTTGTTGGGGTCCCTCACGAGTGGGACAGCATGGCGTCTTTCCCCACGTATGGTGCAGAGAGGGAGGCCAGCATCAGGGGGAGTATCGCAGCAGGTCGACTTCAGGCCTATATTAAAGCGCTGGGATATGCAGCCAGGGTGCATGCCCCTGACACCCCAAGATATGAAGTGGTAATCCCTCCCATCATGGTTGACGCCGGTTTGGGTGAGCAAGGCCGATTTTCCTTTATAGTTACGCCGGAATTTGGGGGCAACATACGCCCAACGGTTATAACCACCAACTTGCCGCTGGAACCGGATAAACCAATAGACATTGGCGTACGGGAGTTTTGCAAGCACTGTAAACTTTGTGCTGAAATTTGCCCGGCTGGTGCTATTCCTTTGGATGATTACCCGGGGGAAATGCGCGGAAGAGGAATCGAAGGCTGGTTCATCGATGCCGAGAAGTGTTTTGCTTTTAGGCAGTCAGTCCCTTCTTCTAAGAGATGCAAACTATGTATGGCTGTTTGCCCGTGGAGTAGAAAAAACAATTGGATTCATCAAGGCGCAAAACAAATCATACCGCGCGACCGTACGGGAATGATTGCCAAGGGTTTGACCTGGGCACAAAAAACCTTCTATGAAATACCCGACAAAAGTCATTTCATTGATCCAAATTGGGGTACTTACCGGGAGGCTCCATGGTTCCTCCGGGCTGAAGACTTTATCGAGTAAGTGGTCTAGACAAAATAAGAGAGGTGATTGCTATGAGCTTACTTTGGCTAGTCATTGGCGCGTCTGCTGTACTGGCGATTCAGGGATTAATCCAGTGGTCCCGAGAGCGGGGTATTATCTTAACGTGGTGGAAGTGGGTTTTAATTATACTCTGGGTATTGCTTTGCGGAAGTTCACTGGCGTTCATTACCACTAACCTGGGCGAGAGGGAAGCAAAAGCGGTCTTAACGGGCAGCATGTCTTTAATACCCTTGACGGTAATCGCCGGGGGAATACTGTGGCGCTTCGTTATCAACCGGAAAAGCGGTGAAATGGCCAAATAACTTCAAACGGCGGAGAACCTAGCTTAAGGGACAGTCATTAAGATATTAAGAAACTACAAGGGGTGGCCTAATGCCGCCCTTATCATCCTTTCAGGAAAAGGCGTACGAGGGGAGCGGGACATGGGTATCCGGAGAACTTTATTATCACCTAGGACGCTTGGTATCATTTCAGTAATTACAACCGTTCTCCTTATTACCGGCTTAAGAAGCAGTCCATTGACAAGAGGATTCTTAGAAAACAGCCTGGTTGAAAGTAAGGAGTGGACAGTCAACTACACCGAATACTTTATGGATACTTATGTTACTGTCAAGGCCCAAGGGGAAAAAGCCCCCGAGGCTGCCCGGGAAGCCCTGCGTTACATGCGGGGTTTGGCGGTGCAACTGGGGGCGGGGCCCGGTAGCGACGTCGACCGGGTAAATCAAGAGGCAGGACGGCGCCCGGTCTTCGTAAATCCGGAAACATGGCAGGTCTTACAGTTGTCTAAGGAAATGACCCGACTGACAGGGGGCGCTTTCGACGTCACGGTGGGTCCCTTGCTGCTGGTTTGGGGCTTTGGTAAGGGATTCCCAGAGAAAGTTGCCAACGATTTACCTTCGGAACAAAGTATCCAACAGGCAATGACGCTGGTGGATTCTTCACGGATACGACTGGCCGATGGGACTGCCTTTTTGACCCAGGAGGGCATGAGCGTCGATCTGGGCGGAGTTGCCAAGGGTTATATCATCGATGCAGGTATAGAAGTGCTCCGCCGTTACGGCGTTCAGAGGGCTGTAATAGACGCGGGGGGTGACTTGGCGTTCATCGGGGCCGGGCCAGGGGACAGATCCTGGAAAATAGGCATTCAGCATCCCCGTCAACCGGAGCAGCTGCTGGGGGTTCTCCAATTAACCGGAGGAGCGGTAGCCACATCGGGAGATTACCAGCGGTACTACATGTTGAAAGACAGACGTATTCACCACCTCATTGACCCCCGCACGGGTTATCCCGCCACAGAACTGGCCAGTGTCACCGTAGTCGCACCCACGGCCATGCAGGCCGACGCCTGGGCGACAGCTGTTTTCATCCTGGGGCCACGGGCGGGTTTGTCTTTGCTGGAAAGTACCCCGGATGTTGAGGCGATCCTTGTTGATAGTACGGAGCAAATCTATACTACCGGGGGGCTAGCGCATTCTTTTGAATGGTACCAGTAAGGGTTCCCGGGGGGAGAAAACGGTGACCATACAGGATCTGAAATTGATAGTAGTGCTGTTGCTGTTTGCATTGTTAGGGTTTTTCATGACCAATCTGGTTCAAAAGCCAGGGGTTCCCAAACACGCCAATACTGCCAGGGCGGGAACCTTTCTGATCAAGGGGCAATACCAGGAGGAACAAAGGGTTTCGGCAGTGGAAGACCGGTTAATTCCTGTAAGGGGCCCTTTAGGGGTAACAGTGGTGGAAATAAAGGCGGGTAAAGCGCGGATTGTTTCGTCCCCATGTCCGGACCCGCATTGGCATCAAGGCTGGATTAGCCGGGCGGGAGAATTCCGGGTATGTATACCCAACCAGGTTGTAATACGGACCTTTTCAGAGGGGATGCAAATTGAGGACCCCTATCAACTGGACGGGATAACCCGCTAGGTAGATTAAGTGACCGCGGAATGGTACTGCACTCAAATTTAGGCATACATCACGACGCAGGAACTTTGTTAGATAAGACGAATGAATACAATATGCAATTCAATGTTCTAAAGGTGATGCGAGTGGATAAGAGGGTGGTTTGGCTAACCTTGGTGGCTGCCTTGTTGGTGGCCGGGATTATTACGTTTAGCGTTCAGAAACAGCAAGGAAACGACAAGGAGATGGTCATTGGTGTTTTGGCAGCCAATGACATTCGCCTGGCAAAACTTGAGGGCCTTAAGGACGGTCTTAGGAAATACGGATTTAAGGAAGGAGAAAACGTTGAGTTTATTATCCGGAATGCGGGCAACGAAAGAGAAAAACTGGTCCCTCAGGCCAAAGAACTGGTATATAGAAGGCCTACGGCTATAGTAGCCATGGGAGGTGTGGAAGCGGATGTACTCAAGGACGTTACCCGCGAATCCAAAATCCCTGTCATTTTTGCTGGTGTGGCCTTGCCTGTTGAACGGGGGTTGGTTAGTAGTTACATGTTTCCAGGCAACAACCTCACAGGGGTGGATAATTTCCAGGCAGAATTAGTCGGGAAAAAACTGGAATTTCTAAAAATGCTTGTCCCTTCAATTAGCCGGGTGTTGATCTTGTATGACCCCCGGGTACCTTCTGGGACACCAAGCTTGGCCTATCTACTAACGGCTGCTGAAAAAGTTGGATTCGAAGTGTCGGTAATTTCCGTGATGACCCGGCAAGAAATAGACAACGTTTTGGAATGCGTCCAGGAAAACCGAAAAAAACAAGAAGCAAACCTATTGGATGCCGTACTATTACTACCCAGTTTTGTGTGGGAAATTTCTCCTTTTATCCATTCTTTGTCTCTAGAGCACGAAGTCCCGGTAGTAGGTCTTTACGAGGCTGAGGCAGATAGGGGATTTTTTGTCTCTTACGGCTCTTCCTATTATACCCAGGGATTCCAGGCCGCCAGGCTCGTAGCCAAGGTCCTGCAAGGCCAGGACCCGGCTCAAATGCCTGTTGAAACCGCTTATCAATTAGAACTGGTAGTCAACCTGAGGGTGGCCAGCAAACTAGGTTTGCAGGTTAACCCCGAAGCTTTGCGGTTGGCTGATGTAATTATTCGTCATGAGGAGCCTGCCCATGGAGAATCACGGTAAGAGATGGAGAAAGATTAGGTTCCGCTTGCTGGCCTTTGGAGTAACCATGTCAATCTTGCCGTTCTTACTGCTCGGTTATTTTCAGATCAGGGCCAGCAAAACAGATTTGCAAAAAGCCATCCAAAAACACAATATGTTGGTGGCTCACAGGACTTCCGAGGAAGTGGCTCGCCTGACAGAGAACATGACCGGGATCTTGAAGACGGTGGCACGATTGGAGGAACCACAGGCTCTGGAAGGTACCTGGGAAGAGAATAAATCGCTGTTGTTCTCGGTCCTCAAGATGTCGCCTTACTTCGAAGAAGTAAGTATTTTTTCTCAAGACGGTCGGGAAATGGCCAGAGTCTCCAGGCGGGAGGTAGTTGCTCGTGAAGACTTAAAACCCCGCGTAGAAGTTGATTTGAACAATCTGACCAAGGAAGGTATTTATATTGGCCCTGTCTACCTGACTGCCGATGGTAGTCCGGTAGTGGACATGGCGGTAGCCTTCGAAAACCCGGCTGGGAACCTATTATTAGGGGGTCTCAGGGCACAGGTAAGTCTCCGAAGTGTAATGGAGAAAATTACCTCCCTGCACATCGGCCAAGGTGCTTACATCTTTATGGTGGATGGTGAAGGCAGGCTGATCGGGCATGAAGATTTCAGCCAAGTCTTGAAGCATCGGCAAGTTACAGCCAGCGCCGCTGTAAGGGCTTTTCTCATGGGGGTAGATGGTGATAGCTTGCCTGTACCCAACCGGTATCAATCCTATACCGGGCAGGAAGTGCTGGGAGTTTTTGCTCCCGTCCAGGGCGTAGACTGGGGTGTAGTCATTGAACAGCCTTTGGACCAGGCGTTCCGTCCCATCAGTCTTTTAGTGATGAAATTCTTGCTGGCCACGGCGATGGTAATTGTTGTAGTAACCGCTATTAGTATTTATTTTGGGCTCCGGTTTACGAAACCTATCGAGGTGCTGGAACAGGGAGTGAAACGGGTAGGCAGGGGTGACTTGAACTACGTTATTCCAGTCGAAATAGAAGATGAAATTGGCCGGTTGGTTACTACTTTTAACCAAATGACAAAAGAACTGAAGAGCAAGACTGACAAGCTAAACTTTGAAAAGGAACGCCTGGATACGATCGTAAGCGGGATCGGAGTAGGTCTGATCCTGGTGGACCAGGTGTGCCGGGTGCACTGGGCAAACCCGCATGCAGACAAATGGCAAGTAAACTTAGGCATGGGGCAGCAGTGCTATCTTGCCGTTAACCACCAGGGTCACCCCTGTCCCGGTTGCCCAGTAACCGGAGGATCTAGCGATAGCTTCGGGGAGGAAATCCTAACATGGGTGATGGTTGAGGGTAAAAAACGGTATTTCCGTCACCGGGTATACTATTTGGCGCAAGCCGGCCCGGAGGAACCAAGATTTTTAGAGATTATGGAGGACATCACCGAGGAAAAGGAAATGGAAGAGGCTATGTTACAGACTGATAAGCTTGCCGCGGTGGGGCTATTAGCTTCGGGTGTGGCCCATGAAATAAATAACCCGCTGGGGACAGTTACTGCTTATACCGAGTACCTCCAGGAGAAAAGGCGTTCCAATAGCCTATGCCAACTGTGCGAGTCAGGAGAGTTTGACCAGTACCTGCAAATCATCCAGAAGCAGATTGGTCGTTGCGCGACAATTACCCGTAACTTGCTTAATTTTTCCCGCCAGACTACGGATCGTATCGAAAACATCAACATTAATAACTTACTGGAAGATGCCTTGCTCCTATTAAAATACCAACTGGATAGAAAGGAAATTCAGGTCAGGAAGATTTATACTGAAAATCTACCCCTGGTCAAGGGGGACTATACGAACATGCAGCAGGCTTTCTTAAACCTCCTCACCAATGCGGTGGATGCCCTCTCTGAAAGCGGAACACTGGCGCTGTCAACTTCCGGTAGAGACGGCATGGTGGAGGTAGTTATCAACGATAATGGACACGGCATATCTGAGGAACATCTTAGCCGAATTTTTGAACCGTTTTTTACCACCAAACCGGTCGGTCAAGGGACAGGTCTTGGTCTTTCTATCAGTTACGGAATTATTACTAAGTTGCAGGGGCAGATTCAGGTAGCAAGTCTGGAGGGGCAAGGGAGTACGGTAACAGTCAGGTTGCCGGCTGAGACCACCGCCGGGGAAGGTCATGGGGAGGAGGGACACAATGAACCCTAAGGCAAGTATTCTTGTGGCGGATGACGAAGAAGACTTCCGTTATTTGGTGAGAAAGTGGCTTGAGGATAAGGGCTATTGGGTAACCGGGGTGGCCAGCGGGACGGAAGCACTGGCTGCTATTCAGGAAAATGAGTACGATGCCGCTGTCCTTGATATTAAGATGCCTGGTTTGGATGGAGTACAATTGCTCAAAAGGGTCAAAGAGGTGCAGCCCTCGCTAGAGGTGGTCATGCTTACCGGGCACGCTGCCGTAGACACGGCTATTGCGGCGATGAAACTTGGGGCCTACGATTACCTGTCTAAACCCTGTAACATGGCAAAACTGGAATTGGTCCTGCAAAAAGCCGTGGAGAAAAGCCTCTTGGTCAGGCGAAACCAGGGGTTATCCGCTGCCCTGAAACGGCAGGTGGGTGCCGAGGTAATCGTGGGGGACAGTCCCCTAATGAAACGGCTAATCAAGCTGGTCGAAAAGGTAGCCGATAGTGAAACGCCTGTCCTGGTGGAAGGGGAAAGCGGTACCGGGAAAGAACTGGTAGCCCAGGCATTACACCTTTGGAGTTGTAGAAGCGACCAGCCATTTATTGTTGTCAATGCCGGCGCATTACCAGCTCAGTTGCTGGAGAGCGAACTTTTTGGTCATGAAAAAGGGGCATTTACCGGTGCGATTGCGGCTAAAACGGGACTTGTAGAACTTGCTGCCGGCGGTACCTTGTTTCTTGATGAAATCGGTGAAATGGATCCTGTCCTGCAGGTAAAGCTTCTGCGCTTCTTGGAAACGGGTGAATTCCGGCGGGTGGGGGGTAATCGGCTGCAGCGCGTGCACGTCAGGGTAATAGCGGCCACCAACCGGGTATTGGAACAAGAGGTTGCAGAGGGCAGGTTCCGGGAAGACCTTTACTACCGGCTAAACGTAATTAAAATTGTTTTACCTCCCTTACGGGAACGGAGAGAGGATATTCCTCTGCTGGTATCATTCTTTCTGCACAAGTTTGCACGTGGAGAGAGGAAAGAATTAAGCGAAACAGCGATGAAGGCCCTCCTGGGTTACCATTTCCCGGGCAATGTGAGAGAACTGGCCAATATTATTGAAAGGGGCATCCTGTTGGCTGAAGGACCTCTTGTTGAAGTGGAAGACCTTTTCGGCTGCGAAAAGGGATGGCAGCCGGTGGGGGTCAGCCTGAAAGAGATGGAAAAAAGGCATGTTGCGGCTACCCTGGCGGCGGTCAATGGGGATAAAGCCAAGGCGGCTAACTTACTGGGCATCAGTCTCAGGCATCTTTACCGAAAGATACACGTTTTTGGCCTGTGACATTTTGGTCAAAGAATTGTGCCGGATAAGTCATAGTTAGTTCAAAACTTGTGGCAGTTAATAATGTAGATACTATTGAAAACCGGGGTGTTGCCCCGGTCTCCTTTTTTCTTAACAGTTGGCACCGGATTTGCGTCAGTGATCAGTGAATGTCTTGTGAAAAGGAGGTCAAATACATGCATGGTTTGCAGGCGGTTTTGCCTTTAACAGTGGCTCCGGTATTAGACAGCTGCGAAGTCAGGTGGAAGGATGTCTACCATGCGGGAAAATGCGAACGAATGGTACCAGGGCAATACGTTGTTTATCCTGGAGAACCGGTTGGCCACCTCTTTTATATGAAGGAAGGTGCCGCGCGTTGTTTTATCAGTTGGTTTGACGGCAGCGAACATACCTTGTTTTTTCTTGGTAAAGGTGCGTTATTTGGTGAAATGTCATTAGACCATCAACCGTCCCAATGGAGTGTGATCATATCTGAGCCATCGATTGTTTACAAGTTCACCAGAGCGCAGGTGTGCAAACTGATCTCAGAATACCCTGAGCTGGCCTTGGACATAGCGTGTTCGGTTTTAACGCAAACGAGAATTTTAACCAAACATATTGAGGACATGAGTTTTAAGGGGAATGACGTGAAAGTTGCCGGCGTCTTGTACTCCATGGTTAAAGAAACTAAAGCGTGTGTTGAGACTGAAACTGTACCTTTGACTCATGAGGAAATTGCGGAACTGGTGGGAGTCTGTCGTGTTACAGTTACGAAAATCCTGTCTCGTTTTCAAGCCAGTGGGCTGATCACAACCCGGCGCGGGAGAGTTAGAGTATTAGATAAAGAAGGCCTATACCGGGTTGCTGCCTGTTCAGGGTATTCAGCCTAACTGAGAAGAAAGAAGTGATTCAGTGGTAACACAACTCCTCCCGTTCAAACTTCCGTCTTATAAGACTACCAGTCGGATTAAACAGACCATCAATGCGCTCCTAGTCATGATCGTAGCAGCAGCCTGGGGTTACAATCTGTTAGTAAAACCCGTTGTCGACATGACGCCACAAATATCTTCCATATTTCCAGAAGCGGCGGGGTTTGAAATTATCGCGTCTAATCCAAAGGTTTACAGTGTCTTCCGTGAAGCTTCACGGGACAGAATCCTTGGGTACGTTGTAGTAGATAGCGGCCAAGGCTTTTCCGGCCCCATCAAGGTCATGGTGGCTAGTAACCCGGAAGGAGAAATCGTCGCTACTAGGGTAGTGGAGCATCGAGAGTGGCCCACATGGTTTGACATGTTGACGAAGGAACGGTTTTACGACCAATTCGTTGACCAAAAGATAACAGACCCCTTGCGGCTGGGCCGGGATGTAGAGGCGATAACCGGAGCTACCTATTCTTCCCGCGGAGTGGCGGAAGCGATCCGCAAAGCCAGCCATGCCCTGGCGGCAATCAAGTTTGGGGTGGAGATCCAGGAAGATAAGGAGCAGTCGGAATTGAAACTTGGTGTGCCGGAAATATCGGTGTTCCTGTTGTGGGCCGTTGTTATTCTCGCAAAGCACTTAAAAAAATATAGGCTTCGCTGGCTTACCATGATTGCCGGAGTATTTGTCATAGGATACTGGTTAAAATCACCCGTCACTTTATCTGGTCTCGTCGGGCTTAGCCTTGGGTATTTTCCTTCTGTTCGGGAAAACCTTGTTTGGTACATGATGATGGCAGGGGTGTTGGGGTCGACTATCCTTCTGGGGAGAAATCTTTATTGCTTTTGGTTGTGCCCTTTCGGAGGAATCCAGGAATTACTGGCATTGGCGGGGTCGGGTAAGGTGTTGAGCAGCGGTTCAATGGAAAAAGTGGCCTGTCGTATTAAGTATATGGTGGTGTGGCTGGGGCTGATGGTAGCCTTAACTTCCAGGGTACCCACAACTGGTAGCTACGAACCATTTGGGACTGCTTTTAGCTTACAGGGGAAGGGTGCCCAATGGGCTCTGTTGGGGGTAGTGTTATTGATGGGTTTACTTGTCTACCGCTTCTGGTGTCGATACGCTTGTCCCGTAAAAGTTGTGATTGAACTGCCCATTGCTCTAAAGAGAAATCTGAATAAGATTTTCACAAGGAAGAAAACGCTGCCTGTCAGGGTGGAGTAAGAAACGGGGAGGTGAAGTAAACATGACACTTGGTTTAATTCCTTCTATAGGTCCCACCGAGCTAGTCTTAATTTTAGCGTTGGCTTTAATAATCTTTGGGCCGGGGAAATTACCCGACGTGGGGAAATCTTTTGGGAAGACTATTAAAGAGTTTAAAAAAGCTACCAGTGATCCCTTTGCCAGTGATCATACTAAGGATGATAAATAACGAGCTTGTAGCATTTAGCAATTTCCAACATCGCCCTTCCAAAGTGGACTAAAACCCCGTACAACAACTCAGTGTGCCCGGTATGTACTCGCGGCAAGCTTATGGTTCTAATTTTGACTTTCGGCAAAGATATGCTTCTAAGCGCGGTAAAATTATGGGTTAAGTTATATTCTCGACTTGTTAGGCCGCATTTTTTACTCCGTTTTAAGGCATGATCCAGTTAGGCTAAAAAGAAGCCTTGACCTTACTGGATTGTCTGGGTTTTGATACCCCTTCATGGTGTAACCGTGAGGGGGGTTATTTATAGCAAAGCTACTGCACCAATCCTCAATGGGCTTTGAAGCGAACACTTCAGGTAACGGGGACAAAGTTTCGTTCATCTTGTGAAAGGCAGACATGATAATTTGTCTTCGGCATGGTACACCGCTCTTTTTAATGAAGAATTGACCCGATCGTCACAGTAAAAATTCATACTGCCTTCGTCCGTAAAGGATGCGGCGTATTTCTACCGTCTGGTTGTTCACGACATAAAAAACCAGATAGTTGTGTACCACCATCACGCGGTAACCCTTCGCCCGTAGCACGGGACTTTTTAGCAAAGGGCAACGCAAGGGCATCTGCGCGAGCGAGCCGATACCGTCCACGATTTCATCATACAGTTCGAGCGCTGCATCCGGTGAGAGTTCATTGATGTAATCCACAATATCCTGTAAGTCTTGTTGGGCTGAGGGGAAAATCAGAAGCTTATACTTTTCCATGGACATTCGCCCTCAGCTTCTTTGCAAACTCGAAAAAGTCCTCACCAACCACTCCGTTGGCAATCTCTGCCTCAGCTTCCAACAACTTGCCATAAAGTTCGATGAGCGCCTGCTGCCGCTCGTAGGCTTCTATGCTCATGACAACCATGTCCCCCACACCGTTCCTGGTAATGAACACTGGCTCGCGTTCCCTGTGACAAAACTCAGAAATCTCGTTGGCTTTGTTTCTCAAATCTGAAATTGGCCGGATGTTCGGCATGACAAGCTCCTCCTGACTCTCAAAATATGTACATTTAATATAGCCTAATTTTGAGAGAAAAGCAAGTGTGTGCGGGAATACAAGCAGATGTACGACAAAGGGCTTGCTAGCAGGTATCTTTATATTGTAGAATAACTGGAACCGCATGTATCCGCAATTACATGTGTTTTCTGATTGAACGAAGGGTTAAGGCCAGGCGAAATGGACAGTTCGTTTCCACCCAGGGGTGTCCCTGAGCGCTTGAGTGCCGATGCTAGATTTTCCTTAGTGAAATCCACAGGAACAAAGTGCAGTTGCGCTGGATGCTCCCAGCCTAACTCACCGAGACATGATTACCGGACCCTTTGGCTATTTAGTCAGTACGGTTCTTCATAAAGGAAATCTATAAGAATTATGTTGGTTTGAACGCCTGTATGGCCGACCTAATGCGTCCTGGTTTATATGGGGCATATCATCACATCACCGTATTGGGGAAAGAAAACTGGCCTCATGATCATGTTTACGATGTAACCGGTTCCTTGTGTGAGAACAATGATAAGTTCGCTATCGACCGCAAGCTGCCGGAAATTAAGCAAGGAGATATTTTAGTGATTCATGATACCGGCGCCCATGGACATGCTATGGGATTTAATTATAACGGTAAGTTAAGATCTGCGGAGCTATTGTTAAGGCCAAACGGAGAAGTGAAACTCATTCGCAGAGCGGAGACATTAGATAATTATTCTCCAAAACATTACAGTAGACCTTGGTAGGAAAATAGAAAGATGACGGCTAAGAATCCTAGGTAATTGCGAGCCTCATCGCATTACCAAACCCTTCGAAAGGATGATTCTTATGCCGTCATCAATAGCCACCTCCATTTTAAACCTTCCTAGGGCGAAATTCAAGGACATGGAGTATGTAAACGATACCCAAAGAACTCAGTTCGTCCGGATCAATGTGGACGCGGATAAGCGGTACAAACCACGGTGCTCAAATTGCGGCAGACCTGCTCCTATCAACCGTAACGGCTTCCGTGAAGCCCGGGACAGTGGAGCCTTTGGCCATATAGTATATCTACGTTTCGAACAACGAGAGGTTAATTGCCCAAACTGTGGTATCCGGATCGAAAAGCTGGACTTTATCAGCCCTGGAGCCCGGGCCACAAAACGATTTGAAGAACAAGTCGCCTACCTCTGCCGTTACATGACATTGTCCGAGGTGGCGGCATACTTTAACCTGGACTGGAAGACGGTCAAACGGATCGACAAAGAGTATTTACTACGGACATTTGAAGAAATCAGCTTAGACGGCCTTACTCTCATCGGTTTCGACGAAGTAGCCAGGGCCAAGGGACATGATTACCTGACTTGTGTTTTTGACTTGAGGAACAATCGCTTAATTCGGGTACTGCAAGGGCGCAAAGAGTCATCAGTCGCTAAATTCTATCGGGAGTTAGGGCCTGAACGCTGCCAGAAGATCCAGGCCATTGTCATGGACATGTGGGGACCTTTTCTCAATGCAGCCCGTAAATACTGCCCCCAAGCCAAGATTGTCTTTGATAAGTTTCATGTCATTGCCAATTACCACAAGGTCGTGGACCAAATCCGGCGCACTGAGTTCAGAAGAGCCGAGAGCCAAGAGAAAGAACTGATCAAAGGTAGCCGCTACCTATTACTCAAAAACCGCTCTAAACTAAGCGAGGCAAAGGAAGAGAGGCTTTTGGACATTTTGGCAGCCAACGAAAACCTGAATATCTCGTATGCCCTAAAAGAACAGCTTCAGACCCTATGGGATAGCCCCACAGTACCCCAGTTTAACAATGCAATGGACCAGTGGTGCCAGCTGGCGCGGGAGTCGGGTATACCTCAGTTAGCCAAATTCGCCGACAGCCTGGAACGCCACCGTTCGGGGCTTTGGACCTATTGCTTATACCCGATCAATACGGCCCGCTTAGAGGCCAATAACGCGAACATAGCGCTTTTACGAAGACGTGCTAAGGGTTTTCGGGATACCGAGTATTTCATCCTAAAAATCCACCAAGTCTCCGCATGAACCAGCTAGCTGAGGATTCCGCAGGACTAATCTAGTTGACCGTCTTCAGGCTAACTTCTAGCATTTTGCACCGCCGCCAGCCTTGACACGGAGCCTCTGGGCGGCGTGTCTGTGCAGGCTAAAGGGCAGTCCCGCCATTCGGCTTGGCCTGCCTCGGCTTTCGAGCCTAACACGCCGCCCCTCTCCGTATCAAGGCCAAGCCGGGGGGCTAACGCCCCCGGTGGCGGCTCCTGTTCGCGTTCGAAGCTGACTTCAATCTGCTAACACGCCCTGGGCAGGACCATTTCTACCCAACACGCTGCCTGGGTATTATTACCATTCGTTACTGTAGTGAATTGGAGAAGCTCCAATTATTTTTCAACCTTAGACTTCAATGGGTTAGATAAGTGACTTTATAAAGCTAGAAGACCATAGAATTCGTTGACAATGGCGAGCTGCCAAAAACTTTCTTGACTCATGCAGGGTTTGCCCTCAACACGTCGTCTTTATATAACAGGAAGGAGGGAAGCGAACATTTGGATCGGGATCTGAATGAAAAAGCCTGCCACGGGGATTTACACGCCGACGGGTTGATAATTGGATTCCTGGTCCGGGCAGAAGTTTTTGAAACTAGTAATAATAAATAACCAACATTCTCTGCCCTTGTTGGAGAGGCAAGTAGAGGACCCGGGAGCTTTTTGCTGAGCGGCGCCCAATTCTTTTTTTGGATACTTTCCGGCAGAGGAGGTTCACCAGAATCAAGGAGAAAGCCCCCACCGTAGTGAAGGCCATTTCTTTCTTAATTCACAACCTTTATACGTCTTCGCAATTAAGGCTGCGACTATGCGTATTTTCTTCCCCTTAAATTGTGGCAGCCTGACGTCCAAGAAATCTTTTTCTGAGGCTTAGATTGCTTGGCTGCATTTGTCACAGAATTGCATTCTTCACATACCTCTCGTTCCAATTCCGCTTTGGTGCTGAGCTTGTTAATTAAGCAGATCCGGCACTTCCTATCCATTTATTCCCTCCCCTATGCGGTTCTTCTCTGAGTAAACAAACCCCGCGTAAAAATGAACAACCCAGTTATGCTAATTGAATAGCTCCACGGGGGCAAAACTTAACGCATTCCCCGCAGCCGGCGCACAGGTGAGGGCTGATCTCAGGTATTTCGGCCTTAAAAAACCCCTTCTTCCTTTGCGCGATAGCTCCCAGCGGGCAGGCTTTTCTTGCTGGGCAAGAAGGTGAATGATCGCAGCGATCTCTCGTGATAAAGGCTTTCTTTTTGGTTTTTCTCATATCTATCCTTCCCAAATATACCTTGAAGGGGTATTGTTACTTAATTATACTCGCTAATATGGACAAAAACAACAATTAATTTCTCTGGGCTCTAGTTTAAGAGAAAAATATATCTAACAAGACTTAAATTTTAGTTTACGCTAGAGCAAACTCATGCTATTATTATACTTAGCAAATAAGCTGGATGCAATTGTTTGGGAAAAGTGATACTTATCACTCTCACAAGCCCTAATTTTAAAAGAAGAAAGGAGCAGGAACGTGGCCGGAGGACTTTTTAAAGTTGAGCGGGAACTAAAGCGAATTTTTGGGGAAGACGGTGTGAGGTTTGATCGCGTCGAACGGAAATTGTATTCCTATGATGTTGGAGCCATCCCGTCGTTGGTCAAACCCTTTCTTCCCACCGGTCTTGCCGGAGCGGTTGTACGACCCAGGGATGAGGCCCAGGTGGTAGAACTGACCGCGCTAGCCAACCAGGAGGGCATACAGCTTGTGCCGAGAGGTGCGGCCACTTCCGGTTTCGGTGGAGTGTTACCCGCCAAAGGAGCGGTGGTGGTAGACCTCACCGGAATGAATAAAATCTTAGATATTGATGTTCGGAACAAGTCAGTACGGGTGCAGCCCGGCATCATCTGGGAAGTGCTTCAACGAGAAATCAATAAACAAAACCTGGATCTCCGCCTTTATCCGACCTCCCTGCCTTCCTCAACGGTTGGGGGCTGGCTGGCCCAAGGGGGTTCCGGGTTCGGTTCGTATGAATTCGGACCAATTAAGGACAATATTACTTCAGCCCGGGTGGTCTTGCCTACGGGTGAGGTGCGCAACTTCAGCGGCCGGGAACTGGCCGATTTGATTGCCGATGCCGAGGGGATTACCGGGATCATTACCGAGGTTACCGTCCTCCTGCGGGACCTTGAACCTGAAGTGCACCGGGCGGTGGCTTTTAAGAATGCCAGGTCCATGGGTACGGCTTTGCAGGCCATAGCAATCCAAAAATTGCCTCTTTGGTCCATCACCTTTCTCAATCCCGAGTCCATCAGGCTGAAGAAACAGCTGCCCCATAAACATGGTCACCCGTATGAAGAAGCCAACCCGCATGTTCAACCGGAACTTCCCGAGGCTTATATTGTAATGGTGGCCTATCCCGCGTCCCGCAGGGGAGATATCGATAAAGCCTTGAGTGAGATCGTCGTAACCCATAAAGGTGAGGAGCTTCCTGCTGAAGCAGCGGAACACGAGTGGGAACTGCGGTTTTCACCCATGCGCTTGAAGCGCATCGGACCCTCGATAATCCCGACGGAGGTTGTGACGCCCCTGGCCAACCTGGCCCAGGTTCTGGAAGAAATTGATCAAAAGATCAAGCACCCCTTCGTGCTGGAAGGAATGGCCGCCAAGGGTGATCAGGTAGTCCTGCTGGGCTTTATCCCTCACGATGAGCGTACTTTTGCCTTTAACCTTGCCTTTGGGCTGGCTTTATCCGTGATAATGATTGCCAAAAAGTACGGCGGTTCTGCTTACGCCACCGGCTTATTCTTCAGGCGTGAAGCCCAGAACGTTCTTGGACAGCGGCATTACCAGGCCTTGACTGATTTTAAGCGTGAAATTGACCCGAAAGGAATTATGAATCCCAATAAAGTCCTGGGTTCCGGAGCCGTTGATGCGCTGATGGGCTTGGCTTCATCTTTCGAACCTGTGGTCAGGGCATTTGGCAACGCGGCCAAAGTGGCTTTTGGTGACATGGCCGGGAGGACAAAAGAGAAAAACGGCATCCCGGGCAGTGTGGCTTTTTTTGCCACGGCTTGCGCCCGCTGCGGTTACTGCGTGCCCACCTGTACACAGTTTATGGGACGCGGGTGGGAATCTCACTCGCCGCGCGGTAAGTACGCCTTTATCCGGGAGGTTCTGGCCGGCCGCGAAAAGTTCACCCAGGAAATGGTCGATAAATTCCTGATGTGCACAACCTGTGAAATGTGCAACTCCCGCTGCCAGCTGAACCTGCCTGTTGAGCACAACTGGATGGAGATGCGGGGTAAGCTGGTCCAAGAGCAAAAGCGGATGACCTTCCCGCCTTTCGAAATGATGGCTGCTTCCCTGCGGGGAGAACGCAACATCTGGGCCGGCAAAAAAGAACATCGCGCCGACTGGTTGCCTGAAGATATCAAGCCCAAGATCAAAGACAAGGCCGAGGTCATGTACTTTGCCGGGTGTACAGCTTCCTACTGCAGTTCTGACGTCGCCAAGGCCACGGTCCGCCTGCTGGACGCGGCGGGAATAGAGTTCACTTATCTGGGCGCTGATGAGGCCTGCTGCGGCATTCCCATGAAAATCTCCGGCAAGTGGGATGTCTTTGAAGAGATTTTTGAGCACAATGTAACAGAGGCGCGCAAGCGCGGCGTCAAAACCGTGGTAACCTCCTGCCCGGCCTGTGCCCTGGTCTGGAAGGAACTGTATCCCAATCTTGCTGCCGAAAAGGGCGTGCCCTTTGAATTTGAGATGAAGCATTATACCGAGATTGCCGCTGAAGCGCTGGAAGCCGGCAAGCTTACCTTTGAGCACGAAGTTAAAGCCAGGGTGGCCTTCCATGACTCCTGCCACGCGGGCAGGGCACAGGGCATTTATGAACCACCGCGCAAGTTAATCCAGGCCATCCCCGGCGTCGAACTGGTGGAAATGGAGCACAACCGGGAAAACGGTTATTGCTGCGGCTCGGTATTGACCCTCATCGGTGAGATGCCGGTGGCGCCCAAAGTGGGCGGTATGCGGATCCAGGAGGCGATCGACGTTGAAGCCGACGCCCTGCTGGCGCTCTGTCCCTGCTGCCAGGTGCAGCTGAGGAACTCGGCCAAGCACAACAACATGAGTATTCCCATTAATGACCTGGCCCGTTTTGTGGTACAGGGACTGGGTTACCACGTTGAGGACAGTTCTAATGCTTCAATGGCGGCCTGGGGCATCTTCGAAAAATTCATTATCCTGATGTACCCCGAAAACCTGGCCAAAATTATGGCGTCTCTATTCCCGCGGATGTTTGCCAACATGCCGCCCGGTATGGTGCCGATGATGAAAGTAATGAAGTACATCCCCGGTGGCTTGACCCTGATGTCCAAGATGATGCCGGTGATGATGCCGATGCTGGTGCCCGGTGTCATGCCCAAGGTGATGCCGGATATGCTCCAGGAAGTGGCCCGCCGGGTAGGACCCCTGCCGAAGGATATGGAAGAGTTGATGCCCGACCTGCTGCCCAAGACCATGGAATCACTGATGCCCAATATCCTGCCCCAAATTGTGCCGTATGTCACGCCGATGATGATCGAGTACATCAAGACGGGGAAGATTCCCGATACTTCAGCCAGTCTTCAACTCGCCGATCTGATCCGGAATGATCCCGCCTACGAGGAAGCGGCAACTGCCAAGGAAGGTTAAACAAAGCTGGAATGAAGCAGAAACCGTGAAGCGTAATACTTCACGGTTTCTTTTTGGCTAATGCGAAGAGCGGATTATGTGACTATACCGGTAACCTGTCCGTGACAAGAGTGTGGGAATAGGCAGGTTTCGTACCGGTTATCGAAAAACTGGCGGAGAGTTATGAAGAGGTGTCTCCAGAGGAAGGCTTTGACGAGATCATGTGTGTGGATAGGGGATAGGGGAACAAATCAGATCAACATTCCTGCAGAGCCCAATTTTAGGGCTCTTTTTCTTGTTTGATGCCGGACTTGCCGGCTGACTGTTATTAATTACCGCTTTGCCGGAGGGAACAACAGGCGGGCTCTATACGTCTAATAAAAAGGTGCCGCGGGTTATTTAAAAACCGTATGCAGAAAGGTTGAGGTGTCTTTATGTACTTGCGGGTGTTGACTTTAAAGGCTTGGCGGTTAAAAGTAGCGGTGATGCTGGTCTCGGCTTTCCTGGTAGGGTTAGCGCCTGCCGGTGCGTCAGCGGCGGGGTTGAACCTGGTGATTGACGGGCAGAAAATCGAGGCATCGCCAGCGCTGGTCATTATGGACGGCCGTACCCTGGCACCCGTGCGCGTGATCTCGGAAACACTGGGGGCTACGGTTGAATGGCATGAGCAGAGCAAGACCGTCACTGTAACCCGTGGTTCCAGGTGGCTGCGGTTACGCATAGGCAACCGCCTGGTCGATCTTGTGGGTGGAGATGCGAGTGCCATCCTTACCGACGTCCCTCCGGTAATTCTTGACGGTCGAACCTTCATCCCTCTCCGTTTGGTAGCCACGGCTCTGGGTGTATCTGTACAGTGGGATGGGGCCACCCGGACGGTAATAGTTGATTCAAGTGTGCCCGTATCCGGTGCGCTCCCATCTTCCATAAACCTCATCTCAGTCCAGCCGGGACAGGTGATCACCGGTACCACTGACCTGCAGGTGGCGGTTACCGGTGACTTGCCAAGCACGGCGGCCGAAGTCCGGTTCCTGCTTCTCAACCCCCAGACGGGGCGAGGACCGGTGGTGGCCCGGGGCAGCAGCCTAACCGGTACATACCGCCTGCTTCCTGACCCTCTTTATGCTGGTACCCGTTTGCTGGCTTCCGTGGTTTATGATGAAGGAGGGCGCTTCCTGACGGGTGATGTAATACCCGTAGAGGTGGCCATCGTCCCCCAGGTATCCTTAACCGGGTTATTGCCTGGACAACAGGTGGAAGGGACAGTCCCCCTGGCCGTGCAGTCCAACTTCCTTGCCACTCATGTGGAATATGAGATCGTCAACCCCGCAACGGGAGAGGTGACAAAGATTACCAAGGCGGATCCCGAGGGGCAATTCAAATGGTCACCGCAGCCAGGTGACAACGGCGAGCGGATCGTGCGGGCAGCGGCTTACGACCGTACCGGACAAGCCCACTTAAGCCCCGCGGTTCCCGTCACAATAGCAGTTAAGCACCGGGTCGCAATGACCGGGGTCTCTGCCGGTTCCACTGTGGACGGGCCCGTGACGCTGGGCCTTTCCGTAAACTTTCCTGTCCGCGAGGTGCGGTACGTGTTGAGAGACCCGGGTACGGGCGGCGAGGAAGTGATCGCGCGGTTGAGCGGCTCCACAAAACATCGCTGGCTGCCCGCACCCGGTCAGGCAGGAGGACGCGAACTGCTGGCACTGGTTACGGACGACCAGGGAAATACCCACCGCAGCGATCCGGTCTCCTTGCGGGTGGGGGGCAGTCGCGGGATATTCCTTGAATCTGTGGGACCCAACCAGGTGCTGGCCGGTAACGTTCAATTTAGGTCATCAACCAACGTTCCGCTGGCGCGCATTGAGTATCGACTGATCGAACCAAAGACGGGCACTGAGCGGACCATTGCCGGCGGTACCGATCCCCAGGCGAGCTATACCTGGACGCCCGGGCAGAGCGACGCCGGTTCCTGGCAGTTACGGGTTGTGGGTGTTGCCCAAAGCGGTGAGAAGGTGGAAAGCAAGGCTATTCCTGTGCGGGTGCACAGCGGGCCTTTGTACGGGCCGGCGCCGGTAATCGAAAAAAGCCAGTTCCTGAACTTTGCTACCGGGCTGGCCCAACGTTCGCGAGCCCGTACCGGCATGTCCGCCGCCCTCCAGGTTGCCCAGGCGGTCCTGGAGACGGGGTGGGGCCAGTCTATGCCGGTGGACAAGTATACCGGCCAACCTTCCTACAATTTATTCGGGATCAAGGGTGAAGGTCCCGCCGGTTCGGTAATCTCAAATACTTGGGAAGAGTATAACGGCATCACGTTTCGCGTTGACGCGCCTTTTCGCGCCTACAACAACCCGGCGGAGGGCTGGGATGATCACAAACGCCTTCTCCTCACCTCAAGCAGGTACCAGCCTTTTCGAGAGGTGATGCATGACAGCACTCAGGGCGCCTGGGCGTTGAAGCGGGCCGGCTATGCGACGGATTCCCAGTACCCGCTGAAGCTCATTGATATTATTAAACGGTACGAATTATACTTGTTGGATGAAGTGGATGCATAAGTGATCCCATTTACTTTTTGCATTCCATCTGGTAGGCTTAATTAAAAAGGTGTTTGGCGGTCGCAGTAACCCGCCTCAACAAAACAAGGAGGGAAAAGTGTGTTCAAAGAGGACTCTTCAAAAGTTTCCGTGTTGTTTGTCGTGCTGGCCTGTTTCTTTGTGACGTTCCTGCTCATTTCCAACATCATCGCCGGTAAGCTGGTGCAGGTGTCCGGCGTGGTGCTCCCGGCGGCTGTCATTCTCTTCCCGGTGACGTACATCTTTGGGGATGTGCTGACAGAGGTGTACGGCTTCAAGCGGTCCCGCCTGATAATCTGGGTCGGGTTCGCGGCCAATGTCTTCATGGCCTTGATCTTTTTGATCACGGTGTCTTTACCATATCCCGCGTTTTGGAGCAACCAGGAGGCGTATGCCGCCGTGCTGGGTTTTACACCCAGGATTGTGGTGGCCTCCTTAATTGCCTATTGCGCCGGTGAGTTTTCCAACTCGGTTTTATTGTCAAAAATCAAGCTGATTACCGGGGGCCGCATGCTTTGGGTGAGGACCATCGGCTCAACGGTCGTCGGTGAGGGCATCGACACTTTGCTGTTTATCAGTGTTGCGTTTTACGGGTTATTGCCCGTTGCCGCGCTGGTGTCCATGGTGGTGGCCCAGTACATTTGGAAGGTTGGCTATGAAATAGCCGCAACCCCGCTGACCTATGCCCTTGTGAGATGGGTTAAGCGCAAAGAGGGCCTCGACGTGTTCGACCATGGTGTGAGGTACAACCCGTTTAGCTTGGAGGTATAGAGATGAGCCAGTATGAATTCGAAATCCTGGGCAAGGATGTCCGGGAACCTCGGCGCAAGCTTGAAGTCTTTCCTAAACCAGCCGGCGTGGAAAAGGTGGTCATGGACAGTGACGAAGTCACCAGTCTGTGCCCTGTGACCGGACAACCCGACTGGGAAACGGTTGTGATCGAGTATGCACCGGATAAACACTGCATAGAAAGCAAGAGCCTTAAACTGTACTTGTGGAGTTACCGCAACGAAGGAGTGTTCTGCGAAGCACTGGCAAGCCAGATCGCTCAAGATGTCCATTCTGCGTGTGAGCCGTTTTGGTGCAAGGTAACCGTCATGCAAAAACCTCGCGGAGGTATTAAACTTACCGCCACTGCCGTGGCGGGAAACCCGGAAATCCAAAGGAGGATTCCGTGAAGATTTTGGTAGATGCAGACGCCTGCCCGAAATCCGTCTTGCAGATCTGCATGAAAGTCGGAAGAAAATACGCCATCCCGGTGTGGACGGTAGCCAGCTTTAATCACAACATTGAGTCGGACCACCATATTATCGTGGGAGACGCATCTCAGGAAGCCGATGTAAAGGTTGTAAACCTGACGGAAGCCGGAGACATCGCAGTAACCCAGGATTGGGGATTGGCGGCCATTCTGCTGGGGAAAAAAGCGAAATGTTTAAGCCCGGCTGGTTGGGAATTTCGTCCTGAAAAGATACAGTTCATGTTGGAGGAGCGAGAGGTCAAGGCTAAATTGCGCCGGGGCGGGGGAAGAACGAAAGGGCCGAAGAAGAGAACGCCGGAGGATGACCGGCGCTTCGAGATTAGCCTGGAACAGGTTCTCATGCGAACGGAATAAGGAGTTGAAATAAAAATGAACGCGGAACTTGAAGCAGGGAAGAGGCGCATGCAGAACGATGCCCTGGCGCGTCACCTGGGGATCCGGTTGACGGAGGTGAAACCTGGATACGCCAGGGCCTTCCTGGAGGTAAAACCTGAGCATTTAAACGGTGTAGGGGTGACCCACGGCGGCACAATCTTCAGTTTGGCGGACGTGGTTTTTGCCGCCGCCAGCAATTCCCATGGGCCGGTGGCCCTGGCACTTAATGTACATATCAGTTTTTTAAAGGCGACTACCGCGGGAGAGACCCTGACAGCCGTCGCCCGGGAAGAGAACCTCACCACCAAAACGGGTCTCTACCGGATGGAGGTTAAAGACAGCAAGGAAGAATTGGTTGCGGTGGCGGAGGGAATGGTTTACAGGAAAAAATAAACGCCGGGGTTTCGTGGCTTACATCCCCGGACGGCTACCACCGGCTGTTTCGCCCGCCCCGGGTAGCCCCCTTATGACTGGTTTCTCTCCGGTGTCCCCGCTGCTGAAATTTAAAGTTTTTTGCCCTTTTACCCCTCAAGGGTGCTTCCTCTGTTAATTCCACGGGAGTGGTATCGGGTTCTTTGGTAAGCATCTTTAAGGCTGCCGCCAGAAGAGTAACAGAATCGGTTTCCTCCAGCAGGTCTTCGGCCAATCCCCTGTATTGCAGAAGATCTTCTTCTTCTACCACCCGCAGCAGCCTTTCCATCGCCAGGCGCTGTTGCCCTTCAATCGCTTCCGTTATAGTCGGAACGGGCTTTCGCACCATTCGCCTCTTGGTGACATACTCGATAAACTTCAGGTGATCCATTTCCCTCGGTGTGACGAAGGTTATGGCGAGGCCCGTTTTGCCGGCACGTCCGGTGCGGCCTGTCCGGTGGACGTAACCTTCCGGGTCCTGGGGGATGTCAAAGTTATAGACGTGGGTCACCCCGCTGATATCCAATCCCCTGGCAGCCACATCGGTAGCCACCAGTACTTCGATAGTACCTTCTTTAAACTGTCGCAAAACGCTGTCACGCCTGGACTGGGTGAGGTCTCCGTGAATACCTTCCGCTGAATATCCACGCTTGTTCAGCGCTTCGGACAACTCATCCACCCGGCGCTTGGTCCGGCAAAAGACAATAGCCAGATCCGGCGACTGGATATCCAGCAGGCGGCAGAGAACATCAAATTTTTGTTTCTCCTGGACTTCCATATAGGTTTGCTCGATAGCGGCTACAGTAAGTTCCTTGGCCCTGATATTGATCATCTCCGGGTTTTTCATGAAGCGCTGGGCCAAGGCCTGGATCGGTTTCGGCATGGTGGCCGAGAAAAGCAGGGTTTGGCGCTCTTCGGGGATTTCCTGGAGGATGGCTTCAATATCCTCAATGAAGCCCATGTTAAGCATCTCGTCGGCCTCGTCCAGTACAACCATCTTTATCTGGTGGAGGCGGATGGTCTTTCGTCTCATGTGGTCCATCAGGCGCCCCGGCGTTCCCACGATTATTTGAGGTCTTTTCTGGAGGGCTTTCAACTGCCGGTTGATATCCTGCCCGCCGTAAATCGGTAATGTGCGGATACCTTTAAACTGCCCGAGCTTGTTTAATTCCTCGGCAACCTGAACAGCCAGTTCCCGGGTTGGAGTTATTACTATTCCCTGTATTTGCTCGGAATCCGCGGTGAACCTTTCCACCAGGGGTATGCCGAAAGCCGCCGTCTTGCCGGTGCCGGTCTGAGCCTGCCCGATCAGGTCCCTGCCCTCCATGGCGAGGGGAATGGCCAGTTCCTGGATGGGCGTCGCTTCTTCAAAACCCATGTTGCTTATTGAACGGATGAGAGGCTGGCTCAGGTGCAGTTCATCAAAAGATTTCATGTTTGCATATGCTCCTTTTTTTCTCTATAATGATGTTTACCAATTTCACCGGTTTTATAACCCTTCAGGCCAGAGTGGTTTTATTTCAATGCACCAGGTCTAAAACCTCCGGCTTTCAGCCGGATAGCTTTAGCATCAGATTTTACCCACGTTTAAAAACGGGGGTTTTGGAAAGAGGTAGAACCTTTCAACTACCCCCGACTGAAGTCGGGGGTATGTCTCCGTACTTTAGTCGACTTTCAGTTGGGTATGGTTCCCTACAAGTGTAACGTTTTTCTTTGCCGTTTGCAAATTTTGTTTAGGGGATGCACCTCAATGAGCAGTGACGGGCACAGTCTTGAAGGAGTATTATGCGAGCTTTTGGGAAACATCACTTGTAAAAAGCGTTCCGAGAATACTGCCTTGGTACTGTAAGGCAAATACCATTGAGAAGGAGAGATGAAAGATGAACGAGACACTGCACACAATTTTGACGCGGAGAAGCATCCGCAAGTACACCGGGCAGGCGGTGACGGAAGAGCAGGCTCAACTACTGCTGCGGTCCGCCATGAACGCGCCTTCGGCCGGTAACGAGCAACCGTGGGAGTTTATCGTGATCACTGACCGGGAGAAGTTAAAACGAGTCCCGGAATTTCACCCGTACTCAAAAATGCTGCCTGGAGCAGCCCTGGCCATCCTGGTGGTGGCGGATCCGGCCAAGGTTCTCTATGGCGGTGAAATGCGCGAACTGTGGATCCAGGACTGTTCCGCCGCCACCCAAAACATCCTCCTGACTGCCCATGCCCTCGGATTGGGCGCCGTCTGGCTGGCGGTATACCCTGACCCTCCCCGGGTACTAGGGGTACGGGAGGTCTTCGGTATCCCCGAAGAGATGGTGCCGTTCAGTATCATCTCTATTGGCCATCCCGCCGAACAAAAACAAGCCCAGGATCGCTACGACGAGGGCCGTATTCACCGGGAAGCCTGGTAATGAGGGGAGAGAACTGAACCCGAAAAAGCGCCCCCATGACCGCCTAACCAAAACTCGGCCGTGGCGGCAATAACTTCCAGGGGGTGGGAAAGACAAACACCCGGGTACCAGCGCCAACATATTGTATAACTGAGGTGTTGGTGATGCCCTGGAACACAATCCGCCTGATGGCCCTGATATCCTACCTGTTGGGCGCCGCCGTCGTGCTGGGTGGTCTTCGCCAGTATCTTACCAGTGACTCGAAGATCGGCTTGTATGTTGCACTGGCAATCATCGTGGTTGGCCCGGTTGAAGACTTGCTGAACATGATCATATCCGGTGGGGAAATTTCCGAGGAGGAACGCCGGTATTACATGGCTCTGGTAAACCACCTGACAAGTATTGGCTTTTTAGTGCTTCTTGGGCTTATATTGAGAGAAAACCGGTTATGATTGCTTACACCCTTCTTGTCCGGGTATTGCCCGATTGGGGCTGGTGCGGTATGCTACAGGTAGATTATCGGCAGGGCAACATGGTTCACTTACCATCAAGGGTTATTTCGCTGGGATGCTTTTAGCCCTGTTAGCCCTGGGAGCGGCGGTGATAGCCGGGACATGGAACCGGCACAGGTCTACCTGATGATAGGCGAGCCGAGCACCAGGTAAGATTCACAGGCCATCATGCCATGGCCCGCGGCAATAACGGACCAAGAAAATGGCTTAGTTTTATTCAGAAAGTAACCCCGGCGGTTTTTAACAAAATCGGAGCGGGGTTTTTTTGTTTGTATCGAAAAACCCACCTCTCGCCCGGTTGGGCAAGCACTAACCGGCCCTGGCTGAAATAATTTAAGGAAGGCAAATCATGTGGGTGAGGTGGGAGACAAAGTGACACAATTATTGATGAGCCTGTCTGATCATTATATTTTACTTGGGGTCCTGGCCAGCCTGGCCGCGGGTCTGGCCACCGGAGCGGGTTCACTCCCGATTTTCTTTACCAATAACATATCGAGGAAACTGTTGGACGTAATGCTGGGGTTTGCGGCGGGTGTAATGCTCGCGGCCACTTCTTTCAGCCTGATCATACCGGCCATCGAAGCAGGCGGTGGCGGTATCCGCGGGGCCGGCCTGGCACTGGGGGGCATCCTGGTAGGTGGTATTTTTCTGGACATGATTGACAAGACCTTTCCGGACACCAACCTGTTAGGAGGTCCTGGACGTAACCACGACAACCTGCGGCGGGCCTGGTTATTTGTGATGGCCATAACCATCCACAATTTTCCTGAAGGATTATCGGTTGGGGTCGGTTTCGGGAGCGGAGACATTGCCAACGGGTTAAGCCTGGCCCTGGCCATCGGCTTGCAGAATATGCCCGAGGGCCTGGCCGTCGCCCTGCCCATGCTGCGAGAAGGTTTCCCGAAGTGGAAGGCATTTCTGGTGGCCCTAGGCAGCGGTTTGGTGGAGCCTATCGGTGGTCTCCTGGGTGTGGGGCTGGTGCAGTTGGCTGAACCTGTCTTGCCCCTGGGACTGTCCTTTGCCGCCGGGGCGATGCTGTTCGTAATCAGCCACGAAATTATCCCGGAGACGCAAAAAGGCGTGGCGTCCAAACTGGCCACACACGCCCTCTTACTGGGGTTCGTAATCATGATGTTCATGGATAACGTTCTGGGCTGACCTTATTACTCTTGCCGGGGCGAGCCAAACCTTAGGGCACGGAAATAGTGTTCACGGTATAAGACGGCAATTACTGGGAACAATACATCCCGGTAATTCACGCGGTAGTTGTAATAGCAGGAAAACCCCGCGGGCCGTTAAGGAGAGAAAGTGTGGAGCTACCGAAGTTCAAGAGGCTGCCAAAACATATCGGAGTGATCCCGGACGGCAACCGGAGATGGGCACAACAAAGGGAGCTTCCCAAAGAAGCCGGGTACGAAAAAGGCATCGAACCGGGTTTCCGGTTATACGAACTGTGCCTTGAGCTGGGAATCGAAGAACTGACCCTTTACGGGTTCACCCAGGACAATACAAAACGCCCGGCAATTCAGAGAAAAGCGTTTCAAAAAGCCTGCGTTGACTCGGTCAGGATGATTGCCAGCCGGGATGCGTCTCTCCTTGTCGTCGGCAACGCCGATTCCCCCATGTTTCCGGCGGAACTCAAGCCCTTTACCAAACGGGTGAAGTTCGGCAGCGGAGGGATCAGGGTAAATTTCCTGGTAAATTACGGGTGGAACTGGGACCTCAGCCGGGCACTGCTCAACAGCCCCGCGCATACCATCAACAGCCCCGCAACTCTCATCAAATCCCTGGCATCCGCCGATGTGTCCCGGATTGACCTGATCATCCGTTGGGGGGGCAGGAGGAGGCTGAGCGGATTCCTGCCGGCTCAATCGGTTTATGCCGACTTTTACATACTGGATACCCTATGGCCCGATTTTGAACCGGAACAGTTGTTTGAGGCGTTGAGATGGTATGAAAACCAGGATATTACTCTGGGCGGATGATATTTGGAATAATTGCTTCAGCGAAAATCAAGACTAACGGTAGAATCGATGGAAATCCAAAGGATTGGCCGCAGCGCGGGCAAAGGAGGTAACCTAATTGGACTTGCGGGCAGAGCAGTCGAGGCCGGCACGGGTAGCATACTTCTGCATGGAATACGGCCTCCATAAGGAACTGCCTATTTATGCCGGCGGGCTGGGGATCCTGGCGGGAGATTACCTGAAAGCCGCGGCTGACTTGCGCGTACCCATGGTAGGTATCGGGATCCTCTGGCGGCAGGACTATACCAAACAGCTGATTGGCGAGGACGGGCGACCTTATGACGTTTATCCTAACTATGACTATGACTTTGTCAAGGATACCGGGGCTACTGTCCAGGTACGGGTGCAGGGAGCAGAGGTCACCTGCAAGGTGAGGATGGTTGACCAGTACGGCAATGCTCCCCTGTACCTGTTGGATACCAATTTCCCCGGCAGCCGGCACGGTTGGATGACCGAGAAGCTCTACGGCGGGGGAGGGATGGACCGGGTAGCCCAGGAGATTATCCTCGGCATAGGCGGTGTGCGGGCTTTAAGGGCGATGGGCATTGAGGTGGATGTGTATCACTTCAATGAGGGGCACGCCGTTTTTGCGGGGATCGAACTGATCCGGGAAAAAATGCAGACCCTTGGAATGGCTTTTGAGGAGGCCTGGGACGCCACCAGGAAAGAGGTGGTCTTTACCACCCACACCCCGGTCTCAGCCGGTAACGAGGCACACAACCACGACCTGCTGCAGCGGATGGAAGCCTATAACGGCCTCACCTTCGACCAAATGCGGCAACTGGGTGGAGACCCTTTCAATATGACGGTTGCTGCCCTCCGCCTGTCCAGAACAGCCAATGCCGTTTCCAAGCTGCACGGGGAAACCGCCCGCAAGATGTGGCACGCCGTGCACCGGGCGGCGCCCATCATCTCCATTACCAATGGTGTTCATGTCCGTACCTGGCAGGACCCCCGGATCAGGCAGGCGTACGAGCAGGGAGTGGACTTATGGGAGTCCCACATGGCGGCAAAGAGGGAACTGATTGACTTTATTAACCAGCGAACCGGCGCCGGTATGAATCCCGAAGTCCTCACCATCGGTTTTGCCCGCCGGGCAGCCCCTTACAAGCGCAGTGAACTGATTTTCCGTAACGCGGAAATGGTCGAGCCGCTGCTTAAAGAAGATAAACTGCAGCTAATCTTCTCTGGCAAGGCCCATCCCAACGACACCATGGGTAAAGACATCATCCACGACCTGGTTAAAATGGACCGTAAGTATGGGGACAGTGTGGTTTTTCTGGAAAACTATGACATGGAGATTGCCAGTCTACTGGTGCGGGGTTCTGATGTCTGGTTAAATAATCCCAGGCGCCCCCTGGAGGCCAGCGGCACTTCCGGTATGAAAGCGGCGGTGAACGGGGTTCTCAACGTGAGTGTGGTGGACGGATGGGTGGCGGAAGGCCCTGAACACTGCATCAGCGGTTGGCTGCTGGACAAGGTGTTGGAACAGCCGGTGAGCGAGGCGGACCAGGACGCCCATGACCTGAAGGCGCTTTTCCAGGTGCTTTACTCTGAAGTAATCCCGACTTATTACCAGGACAGGCCGAAGTGGATCCGGATGATGCGAGCGTGCATCGACATGTCCCACCACCAGTTTTGTACCTGGCGGATGCTGGATGAGTATTACCGTAAGATGTATGCGCTCCCTGAAGCGGCGGAGGGGGCATTCACTCTCCGCCGGAGTCCCGCGGGGGAGGTAGCCGCGGAACAGCCCCAAGGCGGGTTGCCGATCTAAAAAAGCGTCAGTTGATCCCCCGGACGTCAAAATCCGGGGTTTTGATTCAGTAAGCCAGGCTGCTGGGCAACGATACAAACGGTTTAAATTCTGGTGCAATGTTGGCGATAGTAAAGAGGAATTGCATGATTATAACAGTTTAAGGTGCTGCAGGAGAACAATCGGCGGTTGTCGAATTACCATGAAGCAAGAAAAAAAGAAGTAGGAATCAAGAACATGGAGGGTTACAGCTTTTAAAGAAAACTTGGCTTGCGCTAAAGAAGACTTGCCAATTTATGGGCTTAGTCGCACTTATGCCTATGGTGCAAGCCTTTAGGCGCAGGCGGAAGCCGTAGTTGCATTTATGCCACAGAAAGTTATACTTTCTGATGGTAGGATGAAAGACCGGAGGAGGATGGAAGTGGTCCAGTTTGAAAACATCGACGAGATCGACAGGGCGATCATTGAACTTCTTACCGAGAACGGGCGCATGTCTTTTGCGGACCTGGGCAGGAAGGTGAACCTTTCCCGGACGGCGGTTCGGGAAAGGGTGAACTCACTGGTAGAGCGGGGTATTATCGAGAAGTTTACCATCAGCATCAACCCTTACCGTATCGGCCGCGAGATGGCGGTATTTTTTGAGATTGACGTTGAGCCGCGGAGGCTGCAAGAAGTGGCCGAACGGCTGGCCCAAAATGATGATGTGCTTAGTGTCAACCAGATGAGCGGCCCCAGCACATTACACGTGCATGGCGCCCTGCGGGACCGGGGGCACCTGGAGAAGTTCCTGGCGGAAACCATTTATGCCCTGGAAGGTATCACCAGCGTCCGCAGCTATGTGCTGATCCGCGGGTTCAAGACAAAGAGCGGCGGTTTACGGATTGGCTAACGGGCTGAAAGGGGGACCGCACCATGCGGGTAGTAGTGGCCATCACCGGCGCCACCGGGGCTATTTACGGCATCCGGCTGTTGGAGGTTTTGCGGGAAGCGCAGGTGGAAACTCATCTGGTGATCAGCGCGTGGGGCCAGCGGACCATTGAACTGGAAACCCCTTACTCTGTTGAGCGGGTCAAGGGTTTAGCCTCCCATTGTCACGAGGAAGGAAACCAGGCAGCTCCGATCTCCAGCGGGTCTTTCCGGCACCAGGGCATGGTTGTGGCCCCGTGCAGCATGAAAACCCTGGCCGCGGTAGCCAACGGCTATGCCAGTAACCTGATCCACCGGGCGGCGGACGTGGCTCTCAAGGAGCACCGCAAGCTGATCCTGGTGGTGCGAGAGACGCCCCTCAGCGTCGTTCACCTGGAGAACATGTTGAAAATGGCCCGCCTGGGCGTGGTCATCATGCCCCCGGTACCCGCGTATTACACCAGGCCGCAAAACCTGGCGGAACTGGCGGACCAATTCGTGGGCAGGGTGCTGGACCAGTTGGGATTGGAAAATGACCTGTACCGGCGCTGGGGAGAACCCGGGTTAAACTAACCTTTGCTTATCCCTGATTCCCGGCGTGCCCTAAGGGGCCGGGTTTACCATCATTCCCCGGCAGGGAATAGACGACCACGTGTCGAAAATGATGGAATCATCCGTGATGCGCCGGAGGATCAGCTGATGGAATGGCTAAATGAGCTTTTTGTGCGGAACAAGGCCATTGTTTACTTCATTTACGGCCAGGTCTTTTTCCTGTTGGGGGTGGCCATTGCCCTCCAGTACCGCAGCCTCAGCAAGTTCCGGCTGGCCAGAAGTCTCTGGGCACTGGCCGCCTTTGGCGTCCTACACGGGTTGTCGGAGTGGGCGGTAGTGTTTATTCCGTTGCAGCAGGCCCACTTGGGCCAGCAGTGGGTATACGCGCTGTACGCCCTGGAGCGGGTGTTGACCGCGGCTTCCTTTGCCTACCTTTTTTATTTCGGTGCCAAGTTAACCGTGGATACACTGGGCAGGTATATATGGCTGGAACAACTTCCCCTGCTTTTCTTCCTGTTCTGGGTGGGGAACCTGGCCATTTCCCGCTGGGCCTTTCCCGCGTTGGATATCGTTACCTGGCTGGCGACCACGGACGTCTGGTGCCGCTACCTGCTGGCGTTTCCGGGAGCGCTGCTGACGGCTTATGGCCTGCACCTGCAGCGGCGTGAGCTGCGGTCCTTGCAAAACCTGAGGGTTGACCACCATATTCTGGGGGCCAGCCTGGCTTTTGGGATGTATGCCTTCTTTGCCGGGATAATTGTACCCCGTACCCCCTTTTTCCCGTCCACCTGGCTCAACCAGGAGGCTTTATTCCGACTCATCGGGGTGCCGGTCCCGGTCTTCAGAACCCTGTCCGGCATGGCAATGGTCTACTTCATGCTTCGGATCCTGGAGGTCTTTAATATTGAAAATACCCGCCGGGTGGAGGCGGTGGAACGCAAGCAGGCGATCCTGGATGACCGGGAGCGGATCTGCCGCGACCTGCACGACGGGGTGATCCAGAACATCTATGCGGTGGGTCTGGTACTGGAAAACTGCGGTTACCTGGTATCCGAGAACCCCCCGCATGCCCGCGGGCAGCTTCAGGTGGCCATGGACAGGCTGAACCATACAATTCGGGATATCCGTAACTACATCCTTAACCTGAGCCCGGCCAGCTTTCAGGAAACCAATGTCAACAGAGGACTGGAGGCCATTCTCAAGGAATTTGAAGCCAACTCTTTACTGGTGACCAGGCTGGACTGGGAAGGCCCGCAGGTGGATATGACCCTGGCCGGGGTGGCTCACCTCTACCACATCATCCAGGAGGGCCTCAACAACGTCCTGAAACATGCGGGAGCCAGTAGTGTACTGGTACGGGTTAAGGCGGCCGGCCGGGAACTTAGTTTGTTAATCAAGGACAATGGGGTGGGTTTTGACCACGGGGAAATCGCCCGCGACACGACCCGTAGCGGCCAGGGTTTGAAGAACATGGCCGATCGCGCCCGGCTGCTCCGGGGTAATTTGTGGATTCACAGCACCCGGGGGCAGGGTACTGAGATTTTACTCACCATACCATTGAGTGAGGTGACTGCGGGAGGTGAATGAGGTGACCAGGATCCTGATCGTAGATGACCACGAGGTAGTGCGCATCGGCATGGCGGCATTGCTCCAGCGAAGGGCAGGTTTCCAGGTGGTAGGTGAAGCCGGCACTACCCAGGAGGCGATAGCGCAGGCCACCCAGTGCCAGCCTGATGTGGTGATCATGGACATCCGCCTCCCCGACGGCAGCGGCATTGAGGCCTGCCGGGAAATCCGCGCTCTTAACCCCAACATCAGGGTGGTCATGCTGACGTCCTACGCCGACGACGAGGCGCTGTTTTCCTCCATGATGGCGGGGGCCGAAGGGTATGTGTTAAAAATGATCGGCAGTGACGCCCTGGTGCGGGCGGTGGAGACGGTTGCCCGGGGCGAGCCCTTGCTGGATCCGAGTATCAGCAGGAAGCTGATGAATTACCTGCGCCTGCGCCAGGAGGAACGGCAGCGCGAAGAAACCCTCACTGAACAGGAAAAACGCATCCTGGCGTTGATCGCGGAGGGAAAAACCAACAAGGAGATTGCCCAGGAGGTGTTCCTGAGCGAGAAGACGGTCCGGAACCATGTCAGCAGTATCTTGGGCAAGCTTGGGTTTACCAACCGCACCCAGGCGGCGGCCTACGCCCTGCGGCGGCAATCTTAACATATCACGTAACTACCTAGGAGTCAGGAGTCAGAATGAGAGAACCGGCAATGAATGCCTGAATAGTAACCATAGCACATGGAAACTGGTTGACCAAGCGAAAGGACAAATGCCCGCGCTGATGCGGGACATTTGTCCTTTTTTATCAGGAGTTTTGACATGCGACATGGCGGAGAAGATTGTGCGAAAATGAACATGGATGCCCGTCTCGTGGCGTCCGGGTGAGGGAAAGGAGGTGTAGAACCTATCATGATAACCCGAATTCGTCCATCACAGAGCAACGAAAGGAGGGGATATGTGATGACCAAAAAGCTCATGGTAATGCTGGTAGTCCTGTTCTTAGCGCTGGCCTTCATGTCGACAACTGCTTTTGCTTTTGACAAGCTTAGTCCCGATGGCAAGACCTGTACTCCTTGCCATACCGATGGTAGGACCGGCGGCGCCAAACCGGCTCCGGCGCCTGCTAAACCGGCTCCGGCTCCCGCCAAGGCCGCCCCGGCTCCGGCTCCCGCCAAGGCTGCTCCGGTTAAGGGAGTGCTGGTGAAGGACTTTGCCGCGGTACTGCAGAACCTGGGCTACCAGGTGGACGCGCAGAACGGCGACGCCGCTCTTACCCGTGAGATGGCCGCCTCCCTGGTTGTCAAGGCTCTGGGCTTGAAGACCGACGGCGCTGATACCTCCGTCCTGAACAAGTTCAGGGATGCCAAGCAGGTTTCCGCCAGCCTGAAGAACGACGTAGCAGCGGCTGTGAAGGAAGGCCTGTTCGTGGGTTACGGCAAGACCTTCGGTTTCAAGGACCAGATGACCGACAAGCAGGTGCAGGCTATCCAGTGGAAACTGGCGGCAAGGAAAGCCCAGAAGCCCGTTGAGAAGTCCGCTGCCCTGAACATCAAGCTGGGTGTTGAGGGTTATGTCGGCTCCGAGGCCTGCGGCAAGTGCCATGCCGATGCTTACAAGTCCTGGAATCAGACTGCCCACTCCAAGATGGGCCAGATCATCACCGATGGTGTGGTTGTTCCTGAGATTAACTGGAGCACCCAATTAACAACCACCAAAGATAAGGACGGCAAAGAGATCCCTATCCAGCAATTTGACCTGAACGGGTTGAAGGTGCCCGGCCTGAAGCAGACCAACTATGCCAAGCCTGTCTTCACTATCGGGAGCGTGCACAAGCAGCGCTTCGTCTTTGATACCAATAAAGACGGAGACGCCGCCGTCATCGATGTCAACGACCTGGTGATCCTGCCCCAGGAATGGATCCGCCCGGCTTACAACCAGGGCGCCAAGTGGCAGGACTACAACAGCACCAGCTGGAATGACTGGAAAAAGTGCGCGGGTTGTCACTTCACCGGTGTGAAGGCTGATGTCGTCACCAAGAAGGTCCAAGTCAACGAGTTCAACATCGGCTGCGAGGCCTGCCACGGCCCCGGCGCTGAACACGCCAAGACCGCCGACAAGACCAAGATCTACAAGTCGGCTAACGGCAACGCCTGCGGCCAGTGCCACACCCGCGGCTGGAACGACTACAAGACCAAGGTATTCGAGTTTATCCCCAATGCCATGCCGTGGGATGATCCCGCCAAGGTAACGGACAAGTACACCCATGCCGGCGAGGGTGGGAATGAACTGGACGCCTTCTGGGGCAACGACCCGAAGAACCCGTCCAAGAAACACCACCAGCAGTACCTCGACTGGAGGCAGACAGGACACGCCACTATCTTCGAGGAAAACATCAAGCTCCCGAACTTTGGCGACTCTTGCCTGGCCTGTCACTCCGCTACCGCTTTCATCGCGAAGGAGAACGGCGAGACCCTGAAACTGGCTGACTTCAAAGAAGGCGGCAAGTACGCCAACGACCGGGCCGGTGTGACCTGCGTGGTCTGCCACGCCTCCCACACCACCAAGACGGTCAAGGAAATGAAGCCGGCCAACCTGCGCAAGTCCCGTGAGGAGACCTGCGTGCAGTGCCACAAGGAGTCCGGCCAGATCTTCAAGGGTGATGTGGCCTCCCTGCAGAAGGGCAAGAAGGTGGTTGCCACCAGCATTCCCAGCGCCACCACCCAGACCTGCGTGGATTGCCATATGCCTCGGGTGGCCAAGAGCGGTGTGAACGGCGACCTGGCCAGCCACCAGTTCAAGCCGGTTGCCAAGAGCCAGGCTGACGCGTGGAAGCTGCCTGCTCATACGGTAGTGGCCAGCGACGACGGCATCGCCAAGAAGGCCGACTTCGACAAGGCTAAGGCCGCTTTGGCTGACCGCGTGAAGGCTGCCGAAGCCAAGTTCGCCACCGTGGACAAGGCCGCCGAGCATTATGCCCACGCCAAGGAAGCCCTGGACGGGGCCATTGCCAACAACTGGATCCTGTACAAGGATCCCGGCGCGGGCTACCACAACCTGCCCTTCGCCGAGGAACTGTTGAGCAAGGCCAACGCTAACCTAGACAAGTTCGAATCGTTGGTGAAGTAACCTCTAGAAATTCCGATAGAAATACCAGTCTCCCCAATGATTAAGGCTAGCTAAACGGCTAGCCTTTTTTCTGGGTCTCCTAATCTTTTAATGCCTAGTAATGCCTAGTATGTATGCTTCTCCCTACGCCTGCAGTCGCGGAAGCTTAGTTTTCTTTACCGAATTTAAGCTCCAGGCAGCGGGGTAATTTTTAACTTACTTGGATATGGGCGGCTACACACTGGCAGCACAGCCGCATCATCCACATCTATCTCCCGATGAGCAGGATGCCTGCCAGAATCAGGGCGGCACCCGCCACCTTGGTCCAGGTAAACTGCTCACCCAGTACCAGGACAGCTACTATGACCGTGAGTAAGGGATAAGCGGCGATGACCGGCGTGACCCTGGACGCCTCACCAAACTTCAAAGCCCAGTAATAGGCCAGGTGCCCCAGCAGCGACGCCAAAACCCCTTCCCCGGCGATAAACATCCAGGAGCGGAGTGGTGTGTGAGTGATTTCACCGTAACTCCTGGTAGCCAGCAGCCACACCAGCATCACACCGCTGATTAGAAAGCTGCGTACCGCCAGGGCAAGGGTAGGGTTAACCTTGACCAGTCCGATTTTACCGAGGATGGGGGCCATTCCCCAGAAGAACATCCCGATCAGGGCAAAAAAGACGGGCTTCATTAATACACCTCCGGGGATTAATCTCGTGCAAATCCGATTATATTGGGGTAATTGCGCTTTGGCAAGGGTAGTTTATCCTGTGATCAGTCAAGGTACAATATAAAAGCCGAGTCGTCTACTCGGCTGTTTTACCGTCCATGAAAATCGGCTCATGGCGACTTAAACCTCTTTGATTGCGTCAGTAGGGCATGATTCCAGCGCCTCTTTCGCGCTTTCCTCCAGGTCGACGGGAACCTCCTCCGCGACGGCGCTGGCCATCCCCTCGTCATTCCAGTCATATACTTCGGGGCATGCATCTATGCAGGACCCGCAGGCAATGCACAAGTCCTGATCCACTGTAACCTTCACTAAGGGTCACCTCCCACCGGATGTTTGCTGTTATTGTGTACCGCTAAGCCTGCCTTCATGCGTGTAAGCCCGTGATTTTGCGTTACCAGAAAGGGTTTAATGACAATTTAGCGAATAAATATTCTGTGAGAGCAACAACTGGTTGGGGAGGGCGTGGATTGGCTGACACCGCAAAGTACTTGATGGCTATTTACCAACGTTTGTACGACGCCTTTGGCCCCCGGCGCTGGTGGCCGGCGGAAACAGCCTTCGAGGTGATGGTAGGGGCGGTATTGACGCAGAATGTGGCCTGGCGGAACGTGGAAAGGGCGATTGCCAGCCTTAAGGGAACGGGGCTGATGGATCCCATGTCCCTGTATCAAGCGGATCAGGTTCACATCGAGCGATTGATCGTGCCCACGCGGTATTACAAGACTAAAGCCAGGAAGCTGAAGGCCCTGGTTACGCTGGTGGTGGAAAGGTACGGGGGCGATCTCAACCGGATGTTTAGCCGGCCCCTGGGCGAGTTGCGCCAGGAGCTGCTCGGCGTTTACGGTATCGGCCCCGAGACGGCCGATGCCATCCTGCTCTACGCGGGTAACCTGCCGATCTTTGTGGTAGACGCGTACACCCGGCGTATTTTCCACCGCCTGGGGGTATTTCCTCCTGACATCAGCTACGGGGCGATGCAGGAGTATTTTCAGGTCCACCTGCCCCGGGACGTGGCGCTGTATAACGAGTACCACGCTTTGATCGATGGGCTGGGACACCGCCTGTGCCTGGCCACCCGGCCGCGATGCGGTGAATGCCCGCTGGTGGATGAATGCCGGTACCCGGGGGAGGAAGCGGTGGTGAACGGCAGCGGCTAAACCACGCGTGGAAAAAGAGTACGGAGCCAAAGCGGAAGCAGGGGTAACTGGCCGAAGGCTATCGCAGGGATCAGGATATTGCGACAGGGGGGGATAACCATGAACAGAGTGGTGCTGGTGGCTAAAGCCCTCAGCGATCCCGTAAGGGTCCGGATGCTGGAGATGCTGACCCAAGCCGCGGATGAAGCCGGGGCGGGGAAACCGGGCGGCATGTGCGTTTGCCACTTCGTCAAGGAACTAGGCATGGGTCAATCCAGGGTTTCTTATCACATGCGGGTGCTCCGTGAAGCCGGGCTGGTTGCCGAACTCCAGGTCGGCAAATGGACGTACTATTCCCTCCAACGTTATGCCCTGACAGGATTTATTCGCGATCTGGAGGACAGGTTGACCGCGGCGGCCGGGGAATAACCTTCACCCCTGAAAACGTTCCCTCAGGAAAGCAACCCGGCAGAAAGTCTTTTACGGCACGGCGTCGTAGATCGAGGGCAGGTAACGTTTATACAGTTCCGGGTTCAAGTCCCCCCACAGGGCGCTGGAGCGGCGGACCTGGCGCAGGGCTACCAGGTCCAGGTCCGCCAGCACCACTTCCTCCTGGTGGGAGGAACTGGCCTGGGCGAGGATGCCGTCGCGGGCGGGAGTAAGTTCTAACGGAGCGAAAATGCCTGACCTTCCCGCCATACTCAATCCGAGGAAATCATCCGCCACCATGGAACTCTTGATGCCGTAAACCAGGCTTTCCTGCACCCGCGGCCAAATGCCCCGCAGGGCCTTCCAGTAGGTGTACTCGATATCCGCTGAAGGGACCATTACCACCTCGGCTCCCAGCAAGGACAACAGGCGGAAGGTCTCGAAATAGGTGGCGTCCATGCACACCGGCATGGCCAGTTTTCCGAGGGGGGTGGGGAACACGCGGAGGTCGTCTCCCGGCGCCAGCCCCCAACCCGCTTCCAGGGGCATCAGGTGGGCCTTGGCCTGGGACCCGATCACGCGTCCATCCGGGCCGAAGAGATGAGCGGTATTGCGTACTTTCCTGTCATGGCCGGCGGCTACCAGGCTGCCGGCCATAATGTATACCCGGAACCCGCGGGCCAGTTCCGCGAAGGTGGTGGTGTAGAGCGAACGGGCCGCGGGGGTCAGGTAGGCGAAAATATCGCTTACTTTAACCTCCGCTCCCAAGGCTCCCAGCGCTCCCTCCAGGCTGGCGCCGGAAGGGATGCGGTCCAGCCCGGGGAGGAGCCCTAAGAGGTGAGTGGCGTTGTCCTCGGGGAAGACGACCAGTTGGGCGCCCCCTGCTGCCGCCTTTTTAACGTGCCCATACATTTGCTCCACATATTCCAGGGGGTCCCCGGCCAGCCGCAGTTCCACCTGGACTGCCGCCACCCGGACTCTCCTGGGGTCGACCAGCCGCAGGTTCAGGCTGGGCTGAATGGCCTTCTTGCCAAGGTACCTGCGTACCAGTCCCGGCCTGACCCGCCACATTAGGTAGCGCAGGAACATGTCATCCTTCAGGCGCTGCAGGGAACTCATCCATTACCCTCCTTCCCCTGATGGTAGGTATGGGGAAAGTACCGCCGGTACAGGGTGGGATTCAAGTGGCGGGCGATGGGATAATCATCAATCACCCTCTTACGGGCTGTGAAGTCCAGGACGGCGGTGAGCGGTTCCGGCGGGGAATTTCCAAAACCGGGGGGTACCTCTGTTTCAGATGGAAACTGGGGCGCCAGGAAGCCGGTTTGGCCGGGTGTCATTTCGCAGGGGGCATGGATGGCGCTCCAGCCGGTCCAACGCCGCTGGCCCAACTGTCCCCCCGGCCAGTTCTCCAGGGCGAAGACCTGATTCTGCTGGACTTCCTGCCACATCCCCGCCAGGGCCAGGTGGTGGGTAGCCGGGGCGGGCGCCATAGCGGGGGCCAGGAGCAGGTCCGCCCCCTGCAGGGCCAGGATGCGGCTGACTTCCGGGTACCAGGCATCAGAACCCACTACCAGGCCTACCCGTCCGGATCCGGTAGGCCAAACAGCCAGGGTGGTCCCCCGCCTCCACCCCCACTCCCGTTCCTCCCGGGACAGGTGGGTTTGCGGTTGCTCCCCGACGAGGTCTCCATCCGGCCCATAGAAGGGAGCTGCCTGCTGGATGCCTCCCGCTTCCTCGTACCAGGTGGTGCCTGCTGCCAGGTAAATGTTGAAACGGCGGGCCATCCGCCGGTGGATACGGTGGAATTCAGGCCGGGCTTGCCCGGCGGCCGCGGCTAACACCCGCACGGCTGCGGGGAAGTCCAGGTTTTGCATGTCCGGGTGGTAGGAAAGGTACATCGCCAGCCCGGTTCCTCCGGGCAGCAGCACCAGCCGGGCTTCCCGCTCAGCCATCGCTGCCAGCCCCGTTTCCAGCCATTGCTCATAATCCCCCGGGGACTGCACCCGACTGAAGTCCAGCCCCAGGCAGCCGGCCGTGACCTTTTCAGGGGTCTCCATCAACTTTCGCCTCCTTGATGAATACGGGACCCCATGGCATGATGAACGGCGGTCGCCAGGAAACCGGCGCAGGTGGCGAAGGCCAGGCCCGTACGGGCGAACCCGGTATCCGGGTCCAGGGTTTCACAGGCAAAACCGTTATCCATGGGGGCTGCGGCCAGCGAATCCGTGGTCAGCTCCGGGGAACCTGCCAGCAGGGCGGCGGACATGCCCAGTACCCAGGGCCCGGGGGCGTGGGTGCACCCCGGGCCGGTGAACCGGCCTTCCTTGCCCTGGTAGGGGTTGGCCGGGGAGTGGATCCACCGGGCGGTGTTCAGGAACACCTGCTCGTCCCGCGGGCAGAAACCGTAGTACGGCAACAGCATCAGGCTCCCAGGGGGAGAGTCATACAGCTCGTAGTGCCCAATCCCGTCCACGGCCCAGGCAAACATGGGTCCAAACGGACCCTCCGCTACTCCATGAGCCCACACCGCTTGCCGCAAGGCTTCCGCCTCCGATGCGAAGTCCCGGTGGGGCCACCACCCGCGTTCCTGGTTGATAGTGTCCAGGATGGTAAGCGCCTTCCACACCAGCACCTGGTCGTACACCAGGAAGGGGTAAGTGACGGGATCGTCGGCTGGATCTAGAAATGTCTCGTATAATCCATAAGGAGTCCGGTGGCGGTCAAGTTCCTGCAGGATGCTGTCCAGCCCCCGGCGAACGGGGTCTTCTGACAGGATGCCGGGATCTCCGCCGGCATCCAGGTACCTCCCCAGGGCGAGCACGTAGGCCGCGAGTTGATCAAGTTCAAAACCGGGGTACAGGAGGCTGCCGTTGATATACTGGCTGTGTCCCCCCGGGTGCTTCAGGTGCCGGTGGTATCCCGCCAGCAGCACATCCCTGGCCCTGGCAAGATCCACCAGCAGCAGGGCGGGAAAACTCCACAGGAAAGTGTCCCGCGCCCAAAAAGCGGCGCTGACATAGTACCGGGGGCTGCGCGAGGTGACGGGGGCGCATTCCTCGGTATCCACAGTGGTTCCCACGGAATAAAAACAGTTGAAAAAGAGATTGCGGTTTAAAAGCCTGTCCACAGCCGGGCGGCCGCAGGTGTAAGACCGGGACTTCAGCCATGCGAGGGTATCTTCCCGCATGCGCCGCCAACCCAGCCGGCGCAGGTGGACCACGGTGGTGGCCGCCCCGTCTCCCTCCGCGTTGACGGCCGCCAGGAGGGACAGGTCAAAGGACGCACCCGGCGCAAGGGTATGCTCCCGCCGGAGGGTAAAACGGAAACCGGGAGGACTCACATCCAAATAAGCCTCAATGTCGTCGCTTCCCAGCGCCAGGGCGGCTGCCGGCAGTCCCGGCCGGCACTCCCACACCATGCTTTTTGTCCAGCCGCTGTAATAGCTCCGGCTGGCGCCGGTTACCGGCCGGGAATTGAAGACAGTCAGCCGGGTTTCCTCCCACTCACCCTCCCAGCCCAGGGAAAACTCCAGTGGATACGTTCCGGTATTAAGGAGGGACAGCCGGTAGACGAAGCCCTTAACTCCCGGTGGGGCGAAGATTTCCCCCATCAGGGTAATGTTGCCATCTTTGAACTGAAATGCGGGTACCCAGTGGTTCCGGTAGTCCCATTCCAGCATCCCGTTCAGGGTTAAAGCCGCTCCGTTCACCGCCAGGAAGGGGCGGAGGAGGGGCCGGGAAGGAGCACCCGCGAATTCCAGCAGCCCCAGAGCGCGCGTACTTAGAACATTAACGCTTTCTATCGCTCCGTTTTCCGGCATGATGAGCGGCAAGCTCACGTATTCGTTGCCTGTCAGGTGGTAAGGCCGGTAATCTTTCACAGGCTCCGGCACGGTAAGAAATTTGGTTTTCTCCAAATTAAACCCTCCCGGTGATAACAATTCGTCTAAAGTATGCTTCTTCCTGTTGCACCCGCTTATTTTTATCAGGTAATCAGAATTCAGGGTGGTAATCAGAATACAGAATGCTTCGAGACCATAACCGTTCTCTCATTCTGACTCCTGACTTCTGACTCCTGAGTTACGTTGAATTTTAATTTCCGGAAAAGGTATTACCGGGGTTAATGTAGAAATACGCACCTGGCCGGAATTGCCGCAGGTTGCTGAAGTTTCCGGTAGTGTCGAGGCAGGAAACCGGGCGGGGATGCAGAAATACTTATAGCCCGCAAAGGTTCACGAAGCCTGGGAGGAGGGGAACGGTTTGAAGAAATCAGGCCTGATAGTGGTGGCTGTCCTGTGGTTGGCGCTGGGAGCCTTTGTTACCATCGTCAACACAGCGGCAGAACACCGGGCCGCGGCTGAGGCTGGTCACGGGGAAGCGCCGGTGGCGGCGGAAAAAAGCGGTTCGCACTAATTAAACGAATGGCCGTAAAACCCGGTAGGTTAGGAAGTTCGTATCTTTTATGGCCATAGCAAGTTTTTTTTCGCCACTTGTTGGCTTAAAAAGAGTTGAAAACGGCTGGAAAAAGGTTATAATAAAAGCAAAGGGAAGGTGCTTACACACCCTCCCCAGTATGGGCAGTGCGGCCCGAAGCGATCAGCTTATAGTAAGGCTATTTACGCCGGGAGGAAGGACGTTTGTTGCGGAACGCCCTTCCTCTTTTTTTCGCCCCGTTACCGGAACGCCGGAAGACTTCTTTTGCACTTTCTTTCTTGTGTAAGCCTCTGTGCCCTGGGTGAAAAGGGTCTGGCTGGGGAAAATAACAGGGGTCACATTTAGCTTATTCAATTGGCAGGAGAGAGGGATGGCATTGACAGGACGGAAGTTAATGGCCGTAGCACTTATAGCTGGGTGGCTGGCGGGAGGACACCCGGCACTGGCGGATCCGCCCCGGGTGAGTGCCGATGCCGCCGTTCTAATGGACGCAGAAACCGGCCAGGTGCTTTATGCGAAAAACCCCCACAAAAGGCGAGCGCCCGCCAGTACCACCAAGATCATGACAACAATCCTGGCACTGGAGATGGCCGAACTTACGGATGTGGTGGTGGTGGACCCGCGGGCGGCGTCGGTGGAGGTCGGTTCAGACGTGGGACTCCGGGCTGGGGACCGCCTCACCCTGGAGGATCTATTAAAGGCTTCTTTAATCGGTTCAGCCAACGATGCCGCGGTGGCGGTGGCGGATCACGCCGGGGGATCCGTAGACCTGTTTGCGGACTTAATGACCCGGAAAGCCCGGATCTTGGGAGCCAGGAACACCAATTTCGTCAACCCCAACGGGTACAGTAAGAGCCAGCACTATTCCACCGCTTACGACCTGGCCCTGATTACCCGCTATGCCTTGCTCGACGAGAGGTTTTCGGAAATCGTCGGTACCAGAGAGGACCGCGTAACCTGGCTCAACCGGGAGCATTACGCGGAGCTGGAAAATACCAACCACTTGCTGAAGACCTACGACGGGGCGGACGGGGTAAAGACCGGCACGACCAGGGCTGCCGGCGAGTGCCTGGTGGCCTCGGCCACCCGGCAGGGCCGTCGCCTGATCGCGGTAGTCCTGCGCAGCCACTCCCGCTTCGGTGAGGCCGCCAGCCTCCTGGACCACGGCTTCCAGAACTTTTACCGGTGGAGGTTGGGGGCGGGTGAACTATTTACGTTAGTTCCGGTGCAGGGTGGGGAGACCAATCACCTTAAAGTGGTGGTGGAGCGTACCGTGCAAACCACCGTCCCCCTGGAGGAACTCGGGCAGGTTGAGCAAAAAGTGACCCTGGACCGTCACCCGCCAGTACCTGTACGGAAAGGGCAGGTATTGGGCGAAGTTGTGCTATATGTCGCTGGCAGCGAGGTGGGGCGGACTCCCCTGGTGGCGGGGGAGGAGGTAAAGCGCCGCCCCTGGTGGAAGCTGGATGAGAGGTGAGATGTGAGAAAAAAAGCGGAGGATCCGTGGTGAACCCTCCGCTTAAAGTTTACTTGCCGCCCTCGCTGGGGGCGATCATGTTGGGGATGGGAACTGTCTTGGGAATACCTTTCTCATTGGTTTCCACTTTTTCACCCAGCAGGTAGAAGGTTCCTCTGCCGTCCACCTCATGGCAGGTCCAGCAGTTGCCGCGGTACTTGCCCACAAAAGTCTCGCTGAACATGTGGGAGGGGTGGAGGATGGTCCGAAGGTCCAGAGGAGCGGCCTTGGCCCTGCCGTTTGGCCCGGTACCGTGACATGTCAAGCAGGCCTCTACTTTCGTGTTCTCGTCCATGGTATCGCCCGCCGGGGTCTTGGTTGGGTGCTTACCCCCTGCAGCCTCAGCCCGTTCCATGGCTTCCGCCGTCAGGGAGTAGTCTTTTTTCTCCGTCTTCACGTGGCACGCCAGGCACCCGCGACGGGGCTGAAATTGTTCTGAAGTAGGCTGCTGCTGCTGGGCCGACTTGTTCTCCTCGGGTTGCGTGGGCTGCTGGGTGCTCCTAGGAGCGGCACAGGCGGCGACAAAGGCCATAAGTAAGAGCATCGCCACGACCAACAACACCTTGTTCCTCCCCAAATTCCGGCTATTCATCAGGATGCACCTCCTTCCATTTAGCCTTGGGGCAGTGTTATTGTTTGATGGGCTATCCCATCATATACTTTGCTTTGCGGTAAATACTGAATTTCCCGGTCCCGAAAGTACACCGGTTGTCACTCCGGGTTTTGTCCTAAATATTTTGGCGGGCCTATCATATGCGATGGTCATCCGCAATAGACATGTACCAAAACCCTAAGGAGGGCTGCGTATGGTCTGGTTCGAAATGCTGCCTGTCAGACTGTTGGTGGGGTTCCTGGGGATAGGGATGATGTATATCGGTACAGGGAAGCTGCCGGACGTAGCCGAGGTGACGGCAATGCAGACAATTGGCGAGGCGTTCAAGGCCGGGGACGTGGAATTGTTGTTTACGGGCATCACCCTGGCTACCATCGGCATGCTATTTTCCGCCACTTTTGCGGTGGCGGAGGTGGCCAGCGGTATTTCGGAGATCGGGGAGACTCCCTGGATCTGGCTGGGGGTCCGGGCTGCCATCGTAGCAGCGGTTGCTTACTTCACGGCGCTGGTTTTCATCCGGGTGTGGCCCTGGGCCTTGGGCAGCGCTCTCCTGGTGGCGGCCATGCTTTTGTTCCTGTCGGCGATCTTTGGCAGGCGGAAGACAGCGTAACCTGGGGCACTAAGGGGCCCCTTTTTGTTGTAAAAAAAGACCGGATCCGGGCAATGCCGGAGCCGGTGCACACGCATATCGGTTATATATTCCCCGCATTCCAGGCTCTCAGCGCGTGGCGCAGTACCTTTCCGCTGCGGGTCTTCGGCAGCCGGTCCCATACCGTAATTTCCCGGGGAACCAGCCGGTCGGACAGGTTGAACCTTACCCAGTCCTTCAGCTCCTGCTCAAGTTGATCCGACCAGAAATACTCGTCCTTCAGGGAAATAAATGCTTTGTCTTCCAGCACACCCGCCTCTTCAACCGCCGGGTGCTGCAATAATTTTTCTTCCACTTCAGAAAGGTCTGTGGTCGGTGGAAGGCAGCTTACTCCGGTCTCATCATGGCGTGTGAGAAGGGCTGGCAGGTAACGGGGGTTGACCAGAAAATAATCGGTGTACCTGGGCTCACTACTCTGCTTTGTTTCCGGCCTGTACACGGGATGACCCCCTTTGAAATAATACAAAATAATTGCGGAATTCCTTAATATTCATTGTACCACCATTTTATCAAAGCCGCCCTGTTTTCCGACCAACGGTAGAAAATTACCCCTCAACGGCTGCTTGAGCCCACTAAACGGTAGACAGGCGCTTTTTCGCGGCTATTAGAGGAAACAGTTCTCTTGCGGCGAATTTATTAGTATTACCTCGCTTTTTGTATCTCAACTATTTAAAGGAGCGCTGGCTATGGTCGGACCCTTGGTCAGGGAATGGACGGCGGAGCAGGTGATGATTACACCGGTGGTGGTACCGTCGCATATTTCCATCGCTGAAGCCAGGCAGCATGCCGCAGCTTCCGGTGTGGTGGGGCTTGTAGCGCTCACACCGGGGGGAGACATCCTTGGCGCCCTTACATTGGGGCGCCTGGATGGGTTACTATCTCCCGAAACCCCTTTGAGCGAACTGCTGCCTGCGGGCAGTTTCCGGGTGGTGGGGGTGGAGACTCCGCTGAGAGAGGTTCTTTCTATATACCGGGAGGACTCTGCTGTAGTCCTGATTGTCAAGGGAGTTGAGGGCCAACCGGTAGGTATCGTGGATGCAGGTTATGTTGCTTCCTGTTTGTGGGAGCACTTGCGATTGGTGGAAAGCCGGCTGGGCGCGGTGGTGGATACCGTGAACGAGGCTGTCACCATCATCGATCCCCGGGACGTGGTGGTGGGGTGGAACCGGCGGGCGGAAGAACTGTACAATATTCCGGCGTCGGAGATCATCGGCCGCCCCATCGAATCCTTTTTTACCTCCCTGGTGGTGACCCGGGTAATGCAGGACCGGCGGGAGGTACGCAACGCCTACCACCAGCCCTGCGAGGGTACTCACGTGCTCATCAACGCTACCCCCATCAGGCTCGAAGACCAGGTGGTGGGAAGCATTTCCGCGGAGCGGGACATCACCGAATTGGTCTACCTGCACGAGGAACTGTCCCGGGCCAGCACCCAGGTGAGAATGCTGGAGAAGGAAATCAACAAGATTAACGGCCAGCGGGACGCCTTTCACCGGATAATTGGGCACAGCAGGAGGCTGGCGGAAACCATCACCCTGGCCCGCCGGGTGGCCAACACCAACGCCGCGGTGCTGGTCCGGGGCGAGAGCGGTACCGGGAAAGAGTTGTTTGCCGAGGCCATCCACCAGGAGAGCCAGCGGCGCGACCGGCCTTTTGTGGTGATCAACTGTGGCGCCATTCCACCTACCCTGTTTGAGAGCGAGTTGTTCGGCTACCAGGCGGGGGCCTTTACCGGCGCTGACCGCAGGGGTAAACCAGGTAAGTTCGAGTTGGCCAACGGGGGCACCCTCTTCCTCGACGAGATCGGAGAACTGCAGCCGGATATGCAGGTGAAGCTGCTGCGGGTGCTGCAGAATAAGGTATTCTACCGGGTGGGCGGGAGTGAGTCCATCAACGTGGATGTGCGAGTCATCGCGGCTACCCACCGGGACCTGGAGGGAATGATCACCCAGGGCCTTTTTCGGGAAGACCTGTATTACCGGTTGAACGTGGTTTCCCTGGAGGTCCCTCCCCTGCGGGAACGCAAAGAAGACATTCCGGAACTGGTGTACATGTTTATCCAGGAGTTTGCCCGGGTACACCTCCGCCAGATCTCCCAGGTGGCACCGGAGGTGATGTCCGCCCTGTTGAGTTACTCCTGGCCGGGCAATGTCCGGGAACTGAGGAACATGGTGGAGCGGCTGGTAATCCTGGCGGAAGGAGAAGCGATCAAGGAGGAATACCTCCCGGAGAGCCTGAGGCAGGCCAGGCAGCGAATCAAGCCGGATGCTTCTTCCACCCTGGCGGAGTTAACCTTTCGCACCGAGCGGGAGATCATTGCGAAAGCGTTGGAAAAGGCCAAGGGCAACAAAGCTCTGGCCGCCCGGCAGCTGGGTATTCCCCGCAGCACCCTGTACTACAAGATGAAGGCGCTGCAGATAACCTAGGGCCCTGGCTGCAATGAGCGTCGGATAGTTGACGATATGTTTAAAAACTTGACACTTTATGGACTTTTAAAGCGCTCCCCGCAGCGCTTTTTTCTATGTTTGAGCGGCACACAGTACTTGCGAAACAAGCGCTCGAAAAGATGTCGCGAGTTCCCGGTGAAATGGCACGAAATTTGCTCAGTAACTAATTGGACGAAACTGCCATATCGGGAGGTGCATGGCATGGCCCTGACCTTGGCGGAACTATTAAGTACGGGAGATCTTAAAGAAGCACGGGTAGTAGCGGGACAGGCCTGGCTTAATAACCGGGTAGAGAACGTGGGCGCGGTCAGCCAGGCTTGGGATGTGGATTATCCACTTTGCCGGCACATGCTGCTGTGGGTGCGCCTGGAACAGGTCTGCCGGCCGGTGGAACAAGAAGAGCTGGTGACCCGGGCATACGCCGCGGGAGCCGCCGGTGTTGCCGTTCACATCGTAGGGGGAAAGGTGTGTCCCCTGGAGGCTTTGTGCCGGAGCGCCGACAACCTTGGACTACCGGTACTGATCCTGCCCCTGGAGATGGACTTCCATCGTCTGGCTGGGCTGGTCCTATCGGAACGAAACCTCCGGGCGACTCAACTGATCGGACCCTTGCTGCATGAGAATTTTTACGACGATGTCCTCGCTTACTAAGCAGGAGGGATCAGCATGCGTTCAACGGCGCAGGTAGTGATCATCGGCGGCGGGGTGGTAGGCTGCGCCATTGCCTACAACCTGGCCAAAAAAGGTTATAAGGATGTGGTGGTGCTGGAACGCGCCTACCTGGCCAGCGGCGCCACCGGCCGTTGCGGGGCGGGGGTACGCCAGCAGTGGGGCACAGAAACCAACATCCTGTTGTCCCGGGAAAGCGTCAAGAAGTTTGAACATCTGGAAGAGGAACTGGGTTATGCATCCAGCATTGAATTTAAGCAGAAGGGCTACATCCTGCTGGCCTATACCGAACGCCAGATGCAGCAGTTTATTAGGAATGTGGCGCTGCAAACCAGCCTGGGGATTCCGGTGCGCCTGGTTACCCCCGGAGAAGCCAAGGAGATTGTCCCAACCCTGAACATCGAGGGGCTGCTGGGAGCGGCGTATTGCCCCACCGACGGCCATGCCAACCCCTTCCATGTAACCCAGGCCTATGCTGAAGCAGCCAGGCGGTTGGGCGCGGAGATCAACACCTATACCGAAGTGCATGGCATCAAGACCCATCATGACCGGGTTACCGCGGTAATCACCAGCAAGGGAGACATTCAGACCTCTCTGGTGGTCAACGCCGCCGGTGCTCATGCGGGAGTCATCAGTAAAATGGCCGGCCTGGATCTACCCCTTTACGCCGAACGGCACCAGGCCCTGGTTACCGAACCGGTGGAACCCATCCAGAACCCCATGGTGATCTCTTTCCACCACCATCTTTATTGCCAGCAGACACCTCACGGTAGTTTCATCATGGGCATTGGGGATCCCAACGAACCAAAGAGTTTCAACATCCGCTCCGGCTGGCAGTTCCTGGAGGAGGTCTCCCGCCAGGTCACCCAAGTGTTACCGGTGTTAAAGGAGGTCCGGGTGGTGCGGCAGTGGGCGGGCCTGTACGACATGAGCCCGGATGCCAACCCCATTCTGGGAGAGTGCCCGCCGGTGAAAGGCCTATATGTAGCGGCGGGTTTCAGCGGGCACGGGTTCATGATTGCGCCCATGGTTGGACAGGTGATCGCCGAAATGATCCTGGGCGAACCCTTAAGCCTGCCGGTACAGCGCCTGGGACTGGACCGGTTCCGCCGCGGCGAGTACTTCATGGAGCCCTCGGTTGTCTGACGGTGCTCCGCGAGGGAAGGCGCCCCGTGCTCCTGCCGTTAAAACCAGCTGGATGGCTGCTAGGGCGACGGGATTTTTGTACGTTTCTTAACAGAAAAAATATAGACAATCTTTTTACAATTCTGCTTATGTAAACAGGAAATTTTGTGAAAGTGCCGAATGGTAATTGGTAAGACCAATGTCAAACCTAGTCCTTGCCGAGGTCTTACCTTATTCCCTGCTCCGGTTACTGGGCCCAGACTTAAATGAAAATCAAGGGAAGGGGCTTGTCCGGAGAAATCTTTGCACAGGAGGGAGGGGTGTTATCGCCTCTGTCAGGGGAGCTTTATTGTGTGTAATGGGATACGTAGGTAGCAACGGTATTGAAGGTTAACCGGATGAGAGAAAGGGGAGGGAGAAAGAGACACATGCTTAAAAAAATGGTGATTTTTGGGTTGTTAATCCTGCTGGTGATGGTGGCGGCCGGTTGTGGTGGGACAGCCAAGGCTCCTGACACCGCCAAGGCTCCTGAGACCATCAAGATCGGCGTCACTGGTCCCATTTCCGGCGAATGGGCGCTGGAAGGACAGGGCTTTGTTAAGGCCGTTAGACTTCTGGCTGACCAGGTTAATGCCAAGGGAGGGGTACTGGGTAGACAGATCGAGATCGTTGAGGGAGACGACAAGGGCGATCCCAAAGAAGCCGCCCTGGTAGCCCAGAAAATGGTGGCCGGTAAGGTGACGGCCGTCCTGGGCTCCTACAACTCCTCGGCTACTGAGCCGGCTTCCCAGATCTACGACGAAGCCAAGATCCTGCACATCACCCCGTCTTCCACGGCTACCAAGCTGACGGAAAAGGGGTACAAGATGTTTTTCCGCACCTGCTTTTTGGACAACCGGCAGGGACTTTTCGTCGCTGAGTTCATCACCGGCACCCTGGGCAAGAAGCAGGTAGCCCTGATCCACGACAATACCACCTATGCCAAGGGACTGGCCGACTGGACCCAGAAGTTCCTCGAAGAGAGAGGCGCTACGGTAGTATTTAACGACGCCATCACCCCTAAGGAAAAGGACTTTACTCCGACCCTGACCAAGCTCAAGGGGCTTAACCCCGAAGTGATTTACTTTACCGGCTACTTCTCCGAGGGCGGTCTCCTGGCACGCCAGGCCAAGGAACTGGGCATCAAGGCCGTGTTCATGGCCGGTGACGCCAACAACAACCCCGACTTCGTGACGAACGCCGGCCTGGATGCCGCCAACGGCGTATTTATCACCACCCTGCCCATGGCCCAAGACCTCCCGTACAACGAGGCCAAACAGTTCGTCGCCGACTATAAGGCCAAGTACGGTAAGGATCCCGAGAGTATCTGGGCCCTCACCGAAGCGGACGCCTTCCGCGTTGTGGTGGAAGCTATCGAAAAAACCCAGTCCACCGATTCAGCAAAGCTGGCCGAGTACCTCCACACCCAGTTGAAGGACTTCCCGGGGATTACCGGGCCGATCACCTTTGACGAAAAGGGTGACCGTAAAGGCGCCGTTCACGTCGCCTACCAGATCAATGAAAAGGGAGAGTTCGTGCTCTACAAAAAGTAGGGTGCCTGTATCCTGACCGCCGGGACGATATCTAGGGGCCCTTTGCCAGGGCCCCTCCCGGCACCCGGCTCCCATGGTTGAAAAAGATCCCAGCGTAAGGGAGGCTTGTCCATGCAGCAGTTCCTCCAGCAGGTCGTCAACGGTCTCACCATCGGTTCCATCTATGCCCTGGTAGCCCTGGGCTACACCATGGTCTACGGGATCCTCAAGATGATTAACTTTGCCCACGGGGAACTCTTTATGATCGGTTCTTTTCTTGCTTTCAGCATGATTGTTTCCGCCGGTCTCATGAATTTCATTCCCAACCTCTTTATTGGTCTTCTCATTATCTTTATCCTGGCCGCGGGGTCAGTGGCCCTGCTCGGTGTCCTCCTGGAACGGGCGGCTTACCGCCCGCTGCGCCGGTCTTCCCGGCTGGCGCCGATTGTCTCGGCTCTGGGAGCCTCGATCTTCCTGCAGAACACCATTATGCTGGTTTACGGCAGTGGATATATGGTCTTTCCCGAACACCTGATTCCCAACATTGGCTGGGAACTGGCCGGTGTCAGGATCGGCCTGACGCGGATCCTGATCCTGGTCCTGTCCCTTTCACTGATGACCGCCCTCTACCTGCTGGTGCAGAAAACCCGGGTCGGCAAGGCGATGCGGGCCTGTGCCCTGGACCACGACACGGCCAGGCTAATGGGGATCAATGTCGACCGGATTATTGCCTTCGTGTTTGTCATCGGCCCCGCCCTGGGGGCGATCGCCGGCATCATGGTCGGGCTTTATTACCGCCAGATTAACTTTTCCATGGGATGGGCCTACGGTATCCGGGCGTTTACCGCGGCCATCCTGGGTGGAATCGGGAATATTCCCGGGGCCATGGCCGGCGGGTTACTCCTGGGGGTTTTTGAAACCATGGGGGCCGGGTATATCTCCGCTGCCTGGAAGGATGCCATCTCCTTCTTTATCCTGATCCTGATCCTGATCTTGCGGCCTACGGGCCTCCTGGGAGAGCGGGTCGCGGAAAAGGTGTGACTTCCTCCCCACCACTGGAAGTGAGGAGCATCTGGTTCGTAGACCAAAGGCATTCGCCAGACTAAGGGCACTGTCACCGTACCTAAGTTAATCGACTGGCTTTCTGCTTTCGTATTGACACGCTGATTCATCTTTTGACTTGGACACAGCGAAAAAGGAGTGGCTGACTTGAAGGCATACCTGGAGAAATTGGGTAAGAGGTGGTACCTGCCCCTGGGAGCGGTTTTTCTGGTTTACCCGTTTGTGGTGAACACCTACTGGGTCGACGTGGCGAACTTCTTCGGGATTTATACTCTGCTGGGGCTGAGCCTGAACATCATTGTCGGGCACGCCGGACTGTATAACCTCGGGCATGCCGCTTTCTACGCCGTTGGCGCCTATTCCACCGCCATTCTCAACACCGTATTTCATGTCCCGATCCTGCTCCTGTTGCCGGTCAGTGCTTTGTTAGCGGCGCTTGCCGGCTATCTGGTCAGCAAACCGATATTGCACCTGCGGGGCGATTACCTGGCCATCGTCACCATCGGTTTTGGGGAAATCATGCGGATCGCGCTGAACAACAATCCCTTTAACCTTACCGGCGGGCCTAACGGCATCATGGGGATCGGCCGGCCGGAGTTGTTTGGTTTCCGGGTATACCTGCCGATACATTACTACTTTTTTATCTGGCTTTTGGTGGTCGTCGTCATTTTCGCTTTAAAGCGGTTGGAAAACTCCAGGATCGGGCGCGCCTGGAACTATATCCGGGAGGACGAGCTGGCGGCAGAGGCCATGGGGATTGACACCACCCGGATGAAAGTCCTGGCCTTCGTGATGGGGGCGGCGCTGGCCGGCGTGGCTGGGAACATTTACGCCAGCAAGGTGACGGTGATCGCTCCCGAGAGTTTCGGCTTCTGGGAATCCGTAGTGATGTTTTCCATTATCGTCCTCGGGGGTCCCGGGTCCATTCCCGGTGTCCTGGTGGGGACCCTGGGCATGTTCGTGCTGCCAGAGATCTTTCGCGGCTTTGCCAGTGCCAGGATGCTGGTGTTCGGCCTGGCCATGATGCTGATGATGGTCTTCAGACCTGAAGGACTCTGGCCGAGCCAGCGCTACCGCCAGGCTGTCAGGGATAGCGATGAGGAATTAGGGGCTGTCCGGGGAGCAAAGACCGCGCCGGGCAGCTTGAAAGGTTGAGGTCAAAATGATGCTATTGGATGTAAAGAATCTGACCAAGCAATTCGGCGGGCTAACGGCGGTAAAGTCGTTGACCTTTCACGTGGGAGAAGGCGAGATTGTCAGCCTCATCGGCCCCAACGGGGCGGGTAAGACCACCGTCTTCAACCTCATCACCGGGATCTACCTGCCGGACGAGGGTGAAATCAGCCTGAGCGGGCGGAAGCTGAACGGCCTTTCACCGCACAGGATCACCGAGCTGGGGATCGCGCGGACGTTTCAAAACCTGCGCCTCTTCAAGAACATGACCTGCCTGGAAAATGTGATGTCCGGCCAGCACTGCCGGACGTCTGCCGGGATCTGGGGGGCGGTCTTCCGGCCACCGGGCCAGCGGTCGGAAGAAGAGAGCATTCTCAAGGCTGCCGGTGGGTTTTTAGCCATGATGGGCCTGTCGGCGGTCAGAAACGAGATGGCCAAAAACCTTCCCTACGGAGATCAGCGCCGCCTGGAGATCGCCCGGGCGCTGGCTACCGGGCCGCGGCTCCTGATCCTGGACGAACCGGCAGGAGGTCTTAACGAAAAAGAAAGTCACGACCTGATGGAAGTCATTGGCCAGATCCGTGCTTCCGGCATTACCGTGCTCTTGATCGAACACGACATGAACGTGGTGATGCAGATCTCCGACCGCGTGGTGGTACTGGACAACGGTGAGAAGATCGCCGAGGGAACTCCCAAAGAGGTTCAGACCGACCCGCGAGTTGTCGAGGCTTATCTTGGAAGGGAAGAGGATGAGTTTTAATGGCACTCTTAGCAATTGAGAACCTCCATATCTTCTATGGCCACGTCCACGCCCTGAAAGGGATTTCCCTGGAGGTTAACGAGGGGGAGATCCTGGCCCTCCTGGGCGCCAACGGGGCGGGCAAGTCAACCACCCTCAGGGCTGTTTCGGGGCTGGTGCATCCCCGCACTGGCAGGATTGCTTTGGGAGGAAAGGACATCAGCGGGATCATGGCCCAGGATGTGGTCCGGCTGGGGGTAGCCCATGCCCCCGAAGGCAGGAAGGTCTTCAGTACACTGACGGTGGATGAGAACCTGGACCTGGGCGGATATACCCGGAGCCGGGATCCCAAGGGGCTGGAGGAGTCCAAAAGCCAGGTATTCCGGTTGTTCCCCCGCTTACTGGAGCGCCGCAGGCAGCTAGCAGGTACCCTGTCCGGCGGAGAGCAACAGATGCTGAGCATCGGCCGGGCACTGATGGCCAAACCGAAACTCCTGCTGCTGGATGAACCATCCCTGGGCCTGGCGCCACTCCTGGTCAAGGATATCTTCCACACCATCCGAGAAATCAACACCCAGGGGGTAACCATCCTACTGGTGGAGCAAAACGCCCGGGTGGCTCTTAAACTGGCCCACCGGGGAGTGGTGCTGGAAACAGGCAGCATCGCCTTCTCCGGTACGGCCTCGGATCTCTTGAACGACGAGCGGGTGAGGAAGTCCTATCTCGGGGAGAAGTAGGAACACGGTTGGAGGAGAGGTATGAAGCTGAGAAGAGAGCAGCGAACCCCGGTCTATAAGAATGTGATGGCTCAGATCCGCAAGCTGATCAAGGAGGGAAAACTGGCGCCCGGGGACCAGTTATTGCCCGAAAGACAATTGGCTGAGACCCTGGGAGTAAGCCGTCCGGCAGTAAGAGAAGCGCTGACGGCCCTGGCTACCATGGGATTGATCGAGATCCGCCCGGGCGGCGGGGCGTATGTGCGGGAGGTGAACCTGGACAGCCTGGTGGAGCCCCTGGCCACGGTGATGTTCACGGACCAGGAAAGCGTGTTCCACCTGGTGGAGGCCAGGGAGGTGCTGGAGTGCCAGATCGTTCGCCTGGCCTGCCAGCGAGCCACCGAGAGGGATTTGCACCGGATCCGGGAAAACGCCTTTCGAGCAGAGCGAGACATGCCCTCCGGGAAGGCCGACTCGTCCGATACCGCCTTTCACGTAGGCCTCTCCGAGGCTACCCATAACCCCCTCCTGATCAGCATGATGGCAATGCTGTCCGGTCTGATGCGGGAAGCCTACGGCCCCTGCCGCGCTCAACTGCTGGCCGACAGGGAGATGGTTGACCGCTACAACCAGCAGCACTTCCGCATATATGATGCCATTTGCCGGCGGGACCCTGAGGCAGCGGAAGCGGCGGTGAGGGAACACCTGGGGACTGTAAAAAGAGAACTTCAGGAACTCCCGGACACCCAGGCCCAAAGAGAGGAACCGGCAGACGGGGCCTGATTACAAAAGTATTTGAGTGGGAGGGTTAGTGAAATGAGGATCAAAGAGCACCCGATTTTAACTTTTCCGGAGGGCAAGAAAGTCAGGTTTTACTTTGACGGTGCAGAACTGGAAGGATATGAAGGCGAGCCCATTGCCGCCGCTCTCCATGCAGCGGGTGTCAGGGTCTTGGGGCACAGCCACAAACTAAAGCGGCCGCGGGGGTTTTACTGTGCTATTGGCAACTGCTCATCGTGCCTGATGGTGGTCAATGGTTTGCCTAACGTCCGTGTGTGTGTGGAAGGGCTCAAAGAAGGAATGAGGGTAGAAACCCAGAAGGGGAAAGGTGACCTTCATGAAAAGAACTGAGATCGCCGTTGTCGGAGCCGGGCCCGCCGGTTTATCGGCCGCGGTGAGCGCCGGCTCTTTGGGCGCCCGCGTTACGGTTATCGACCGCAACGACAGGTGCGGGGGGCAGTTAATCAAGCAAACCCATGCCTTTTTCGGATCTGAGAAGCAGTATGCTTCTGTCCGGGGTTTGGATATTGCCGGGATCCTGGCGGCAGAGGTGAATAAGCTGGCCAATGTGGAGGTTCTGACAGGTGCCACCGCCCTGGGTTACTACCCCGACGACGGAGTGCTGGCCCTGGAAAAGGATGAGCGGTTCCTGAAACTCAAGCCTGACCGCATCATCGTGGCCACCGGTGCCTCCGAACGCACCCTGGCCTTCCCCAACAACGACTTGCCGGGAATCTACGGGGCCGGGGCGGTGCAAACCCTGATGAACGTGCACGGTGTCATCCCGGGCCACCGGGTGTTGATGGTCGGCGCGGGGAACATCGGGCTGATCGTCAGCTACCAGCTTATGCAGGCCGGGGTTAAGGTGGAAGCGATCATCGACGCCGCCCCCAGAATTGGCGGGTACCTGGTGCACGCCGCCAAGGTACGGCGGATGGGCGTGCCGATCCTGACCTCCCATACCATCAAGGCGGCCCATGGTGAGGACTGGGTCCGGGGAGCGACCATCCGGCAACTGGACCGGAACTGGCATCCGGTGCCGGGGACCGAACAGGAACTGGAAGTGGACGTAATCTGCATCGCTGTCGGGCTGTCGCCCCTGGCCGAACTGTTATGGCAGGCCGGCTGCGAGATGAAGTTCGTACCCGAGCTGGGCGGGCACGTACCGGTTCGGGACGAGATGCTGGAGACCGCCGTCAAGGGACTCTACGTGGCGGGTGACGTCGCCGGCGTGGAAGAAGCCTCCAGCGCCATGGTCGAGGGTCGCCTGGCCGGTCTTTCCGCGGCACGGAGCCTGGGGTACGGGTCAGCAGATTTGGAAGTACAAGTGAAGGACGCTCTCGCGCAGTTGAACAGCCTGCGCTCGGGGCCGGCCGGCGAGAAGATCCGGCAGGGCTTATCGCAACTGGTAAGCTAAAAGACTTAAAGTTTATCACAGCGCTTAGAGGGGGGCTGGAAATGATTGAAGTAACGGGGGTTCCCACGGCGAAGGACCTGGCCCGGGTGCTCCCCCCAAGGGATAGGCTGGCTCAAGGACCAGTAGCGGTGATCGAATGTTTTCAGCGGATCCCGTGCAACCCGTGTTACACAGCCTGCAAGTTCGATGCCATCCAGGAGTTCGCCGACATCAACGATACTCCTACCATCAAGCATGAAAACTGCAACGGCTGCGGCCTTTGTGTGAGCAAGTGCCCAGGGTTGGCCATTTTTGTGGTGGACGAAACCTATTCGGATCATGAAGCCCTGGTCAAGCTGCCCTACGAGTTTTTGCCCGTACCCGCCAAGGGAGCGGAGGTTGACCTGCTGGACAGGGAAGGCAGGGTGGTAGGCCGGGGCCGCGTGGAAAGGGTACAGAACGCCAAGGTACAGGACCGGACGCTGGTGGTTTCAGTGGTGGTTCCCAAGGAGCTTTCGATGGAAGTAAGAAACATCGGAATGGGGGATCGCGGATGACAGACACAACCATTATTTGCCGCTGTGAGGACCTTACTCTCGAAGAGATCCGGGAACTGATCGACAAGGGGTTTACAACCATCGACGAGATCAAGCGGATCAGCCGTTGCGGGATGGGCCCCTGCCAGGGCAGGAATTGCCGTCCCTTGCTGATGAACGAACTGGCCAGGGCGACCGGGCAGGACATCCGTGATATGCCCATGCCCACCTTCCGGCCGCCGGCTAAACCCATCAAACTGGGGATCCTGGTCCCCGGCGATCACGAGGAACCTCACGGAGGTGAAAACGCGTGAAAATCCTGCAGACCAAACCCGATATGTGTACCGAGTGCCACGCCTGCGAAGACGCCTGCTCCTTCACCCTGTTCAAGGAGGAAGACAGGGAGAAAGCCGCCCTGAGAATTGGCGAGTTTGATCCCGGGACCGGCATGGTGGCCATGACCACCTGCGACCAGTGCGGCGAGTGCATCGACCTTTGCCCGGCAGAGGCGATTTACCGGGACCAGGGCGGTATCGTGATGATTAATAAGGACGAATGCGTGGGGTGCTACGCCTGCGTGGGGTTCTGCCCCAGGGGCGCCATGTTCATGCACCATCACCTGTTGGAACCGTTCAAGTGCACCTCCTGCGGCGCCTGCGCCGAGGCGTGTCCTTCGGGCGCCGTTTCCCTCGAGGAAGTTCCCCTGGAGGGCGTTTCGTAAAATGCAGGCGGCGTGTAAAAGCCGCCCCCCTACATTTTAGGTAAGAGGAGGTATTGCGGATATGGCACTCAACTCGCGCCAATTACTGGCGTCCATGGACTATGAGCCGCGGCCGGTGGAGAAGGGTTATGCCAACAGGTCTCTCTATATCAACCTTTCCGATCGCACCATCAAAGCTAAACCCGTAACAGAGGAGATGAAGGAGATCTTCATCGGCGGCCGGGGTTTCGGCCTCTGGTACCTCTGGAACGCCGTCACCGGAAATACCAGGTGGAACGACCCCGAGAATGAAATCATCATCTCCAGCGGTCCCATCGGCGGAGTAACCCAGTACCCGGGGTCCGGAAAATCCCTCGTGGTCAGCCTGTCACCCACCACCGGTTCAGTAGTGGACAGCAACGTGGGCGGGCACTTCGGTCCCCTGCTGAAGTTCTCCGGCTGGGACGCCATCGAGATCCAGGGCAAAGCGGACAAAGACGTCATCATCTACATCGACGGCAACACAGGCAGGGTCACCATCGAAGAAGCCCCTCCCGGTCCCGGCGACAGCCACCTGCTGGTGGAACAGATCACCGAAACCTATGCCCCGTCAGAAGCAGACAAACGCCACATCTCCATAGTATCATCGGGCACCGGAGCCGAACACACCCTCATCGGCATGCTCAACTTCTCCTACTACGACACAAGGAGAGGCCTGATCAGGATCAAACAGGCCGGCCGGGGAGGGATCGGCACCGTCTTCCGCGACAAAAAAGTCAAGGCCATAGTCGTCAAATACGAGGGCATCAAGGGAGATACCAACAAACCCGCCGACAAGCAAAGAGTCAACGCGGCGGGGATCAGGCTGCATAAAGAGATCGCCGCCCTGGACGACCAGCAGTGCCGGATGCGCCGGACCGGCACCACCTACCTCTTCCAGATCATGAACGACTACGACATCCTTCCGGTGCACAACTTCAAGTTCGGTTCGCACCCGGATGCCCCCAAGATCAACGACAAAGTCTGGAAACAGAGGTTTTCCCCCGGCAAGGCCGACGGCTGCTGGTACGGCTGCACCATGGCCTGTGCCCACGTCACCGTGGACCATGTGCTCAAGACCGGCCCCTACAAGGGGCAGAAAGTGCACGTCGACGGACCCGAGTACGAAACCCTGGCCGGGGTGGGGTCCAACTGCGGCATCTTCGATCCCGGCTACGTCCTGGAATGCAACTTCTATTGCGACACCTATGGCATCGACACCATCTCCTTCGGCACCCTCACCGGATTTGTCATGGAGTGCTTTGAAAACGGGGTCATCAACGAGGAAATCACCGGTGGCCTCAGCCTTACCTTCGGCAACGCCGAAGCCGCCATGGAGCTTTTGCACCGGATGGCCCGGGGCGAGGGGTTCGGCAGGATCGCCGGCCAGGGAATCCGCCGCATGAAGCGGATCCTCGTAGAGCAGTACGGAGCGGATGCCGCCTTTTTACAAGACATCGGCATGGAAGCCAAGGGGTTGGAGTACTCCGAATACGTGCCCAAAGAGTCCCTGGCCCAGCAGGGCGGGTACGGGCTGACCAACAAGGGGCCGCAGCACGACGAGGCCTGGCTGATCTTCATGGACATGGTGCTGAACCAGCTCCCCACCTTTGAAGACAAGGCCGAGGCCCTGCACTACTTCCCCATGTTCCGCACCTGGTTCGGACTGAACGGCCTGTGCAAGCTGCCCTGGAACGACGTCGTACCGGCAAACAACGCGGATACCGAGGAGCCGGCCAAGGTACCGGAGCACGTGCAGAACTACGTGGACCTATTCTCAGGAGTGACCGGCCGGAATATCACCAAAGAGGACATCATCGCCATGTCCGAAGGCGTCTACAACTTCCAGCGGGTATTCAACCTCAAGATGGGGTTCGGCACCCGGGAGCACGACGCCATTCCCTACCGTTCCGCCGGGCCGGTCACGGTGGAAGAATACGAGTCCCGGGCCGAGCGCTATGACAAGCAGCTTAAAGAGATGGTGGGCTTTGAGCCCGAAGGGAAATCCACCGGGGAGAAGATCAAGGCGCTCCGCAAATACCGGGAAGAGCAGTACCAGAAGCTGGTCGACGCCGTTTACGAGCGCCGCGGCTGGACCCAAAACGGTATTCCCACCCTGGAAACGCTCAAAAAGTTCAAGATCGATTTCCCCGATGTGGTTGAATTAGTCAAGAAGCATCTCCAGGGGGAACCGGAAGCCAGGCCGGCGTAATTCAGTCGTGAGTCGTCGGCTGGCGGGAGTCGGGAGAACCTATAGTCGTCAGTCGCCGGAAGCATGAAGCATTCAGGAAGCAGGAGGAAAGAAGCAAGAACAGGAATAAGAAGGAAGAAGCAGGAGATGAAGATTGATGGCTCAAGGTTAACGACAGTAAAGTCGTGCCTCCTGCCTCTAGCCTCTTGCTTCTTGAACGGGGGTTGATCAAGGTGGAGGTCACCATCAGGGCAACGGGGATAGTCCGGGATTACTTTCCCCCGGGGCAGGACAGGATTACCGTCCGGCTGGACCGCCCGTTAACGGTGAAAGAAATACTGGTTGAGAAGCTGGGGATCAACCCTGACGTGCTGATGGCGGTACTGGTGGATGGCCGGTACCGGAGCAGGGACTACGTACTTGCCGGAGGGGAGGAGATCACCCTGGTCCCTCCCCTTGGCGGGGGATAAATTGAATAAGTAATTGGGGGGTTTAGCATGCAGAAAGGCAAAGAAATTCTCTATCTTTCCCTGGCGGACGTCAAAGCGGTGGGGCTGACCATGAAGGAAACCATGGAAGCCGTGGAGAAGGCCTTCATAGAAAAAGGCCACGGCAGATTCCAGATGCCGCCCAAGCCGGGGCTGCATCCCCGGGGTGATGCCTTTATTCACGCCATGCCGGCTTATCTACCGGAGATGAAGGCGGCAGGACTGAAATGGGTGAGCGGGTTTCCGGAAAACGTCCAGTACGGGCTTCCTTACATCACCGGGCTGCTGGTACTGAACTGCCCTGACACGGGAGTGCCCCTGGCCGTAATGGACTGCGTTTGGATTACCGCCCAGCGGACCGGCGCGGTAAGCGGGGTTACCGCCAAGTGCCTGGCCAGGCAAGACAGCGCGATAGCCGCCATCATCGGTTGCGGGGTTCAGGCCAGGACACAACTGGAAGCACTGGCTGTCGCCTTAGAACTAAAGACCGTAAAGTGTTATGACATCAACCAGGAGCAGGTCGAACTGTATATCGGAGACATGCAGTCAAAACTGCCCGGCTTGGAGTTTGTAACAGTAAAGAACGCTAAAGAAGCGGTAACGGATTCCGATGTGGTGGTCACCGCCGGTCCCATCCTGAAACACCCCAACCCCGAGATCGAATTGTCATGGCTAAAGGACGGCGTGCTAGGTTTGCCCATCGACTTTGATTCTTACTGGAAGCCGGAAGCAATGCAGGGGGTTGATAAATTCTACACGGATGATGAAGCTCAGTTCGAGTATTACCGCACCGTCGGTTACTTCCAGGGCGCCCCTAAGGCCAATGCTGACATGGGCCAGCTGACCACCGGGCGTGTGCCGGGCCGTGCAAACGATCAAGAAAAGATCATCGGCATGAACCTGGGTATCGCCATCAACGACATGGCCACCGCCAGCCGCATCTACCAGAAGGCGATGGAAAAGGGGATTGGCGCCACACTACCTCTTTAATTTAATATAATACATGTCCAGGAGTAAAAGTTTGGGGGTGATCTTTATCACCAAGAAAGCAGATGCAGTCATCATCGGAGGGGGCATCCACGGCTGTTCCATCGCCTACCACCTGGCCAAGTACGGTTGTTCCCGGACCGTGCTGGTGGAGAAAAACTTTCTGGCCAGCGGCGGGACCGGTCGCTCCGCAGCCGGTTTCCGGCACCAGTTCGGGACGGAGGTAAACATCCGCCTGGCGGCCGCCAGTATTCGCATGCTGGAGGGACTGGCCGAAGAACTGGCATATCCCTATGACATTGAGCTGCTCCAGGGCGGGTATTTGATGCTGGCGTACTCCGAGTCCCAACTGGAACAGCTGACAAAAAACGCCCGGTTGCAGCAGGACCTGGTGGGAGCCGGTACCCAAATCCTCATGCCTGAGGAAATATCGGAAATTGTTCCGGATTTATCCCTGGACGGGGTGCTGGGCGGGTCATTCAACAAGCGGGACGGGCACGCCAACCCCTGGCATGTAACCCAGGCCTATGCGGAAGCTGCCAAGAGGCTGGGAGTGGAAATACAGACCAATACCGAGGCGGTGGAGATCCTGTATTCCCAGGCCAAGGTGACTGGAGTGAGGACCAGCCGGGGAGAGGTGATCGAGGCCCCGGTGGTGGTCAACGCCGCGGGACCCGACGGAGCGTCGGTGGCAAAAATGGCGGGCCTGGATGTGCCGTTGTACCCGGAGAGACATCAAATACTGGTGACAGAGCCGCTGGAAATGTTTATTCCCTGTATGGTGATTTCCTTTCAACACGGCACCTATTTCAAGCAAACCCCCCATGGGAGTATCTTAATGGGAGTAGGTGATCCCCAGCACGAAGTCAAGGATTTCAACCAGCTGTCAACGTGGCAGTTCCTGGAGGATGTTGCCAGGAAAATCACCTTCCACATGCCTGTTCTAAAAGAAGTCCGGGTGGTCAGGCAGTGGGCGGGGTTGTATGATATCACGCCGGATTCCCAGGCGATCCTGGGAGGGACGCCGGAATTAGAAGGTTTCTATATGGATATCGGCTGGAGCGGGCACGGTTTTCAACTGGGTCCCATCGTGGGTAAGGTGCTGGCGGAAATAATCACGGGCCGGGAACCCAGTATCGACGTATCAGCCATGAGCGTTGAGCGGTTCAAGACCGGCAGGCTGATCCCCGAACCGGCTTGCGTTTAACACGGCTTATCCCTTTTGCACAGAGTGAAGCGCTGTAAAGCTAGCACTTTTCTTGCAGTGTATTTTTTGAAGGGGTAGGGTCTTTCCCGTAAAGTGGCCGCGACGGCCACTTTAGGTTTCTAGTAGGGTATTGGGTGATAAATTTTATGGCAAACCCACCCAGTAAATGGTATATTAAGCATGGACTTAAGACTGTAGACACCTAATGGTTATTTGCTTTTGCTGGTACTGGTCAGCAATAATTTGTAACAGAAATGGGGGATGGAGTTGCAACGGGAAGCGAAATTGGTGCAGGGTAATCACGCCATAGCGGAAGGTGCCATATACGCCGGAGCCAGGTTTTATGCCGGTTACCCGATTACGCCTTCCTCTGAGATTGCCGAGGAATGCGCCAGGTTGATGCCAAAGGTGGGCGGTGTTTACATGCAGATGGAGGACGAGATAGCCAGTATAGCGGCTGTCGTGGGAGCCTCCCTGGCCGGTGCCAAGTCCTTTACCGCCACCAGCGGCCCAGGGTTTTCCCTGATGCAGGAGAACCTGGGCATGGCGGTGATGGGAGAGGTTCCATGCGTGGTAATCGAAGTGCAACGTTCCGGCCCCAGCACAGGCCTGGCCACCAAGCCCGCCCAGTCGGACATCATGCAGGTGAGGTGGGGACGTCACGGTGACCAGAGCATTATTGCCCTGTCCCCCTCTTCGGTCAGAGAGTGTTTTACCCTGACGGTGCAGGCGTTTAATTTTGCGGAAAAGTACCGGGTGCCGGTGATCCTGGCAGCCGACGAGATTGTCGCCCACATGCGGGAGAACTTTACTCACCCCGTCCCGGGCGAAATAGAGGTCGTGGACCGGAAAAAACCCTCTGTCCCGGTGGAAACATACAGGCCCTTCGAACCTGAAGGGGACGGGATCGCTCCCCTGGCTGCTTATGGCAGTGAATACGTTTTCCATGTAACCAGTTCCATGCACGGTGATGACGGCTACAGCAACAACGACCCGGCAAATGCCGAGTGGAAAGTAGCCCAGTTGCACCAAAAAATAGACCGCTACCGTGATGAAATCGTGCTGACCAGATCCTTTGACACCGAAGACATGGACGTACTGCTGGTGGCTTTCGGCGCCACCACCCGCGCGGCCCGGGCAGCAGCCGTGGAAGCAAGAAAAATGGGCATCAAGGCCGGGGTACTGCAGCTGATCACCGTCTGGCCTTTCCCTGATCAAGAAATTGCCGCCGCCGGAAACAAGGTCAAAACAGTAATCGTACCCGAAATGAACTACAGCGGCCAGGTAGCCGGCGAAGTCCGGCGGGTGCTGGGTCCCGGTACGGACATCAGGAGGGTGAACAAATATAACGGCCAGATTATCACCCCGCGGGATATCATCAAGGTTTTGCAAGAGAATTGAATTTCAGAAAAGAGGTGTTCACGTGTCCCACGCAACAGGGGCCAAGTACTTGAAAAAGGACTGCCTGCCGCTGATGTGGTGCCCGGGCTGCGGTAACGGCATCGTTCTGGGCGCCATGCTACGTGCCTTTGAAGAGTTAGGCTATCAAAACAACGATACAGTGGTGGTCACCGGCATCGGCTGCTGGGGAAAGGCTGATGATTACCTGTTGACCAACGCCCTGCACACCACCCATGGCCGGGCCTTAGCTTTTGCCACAGGCATCAAGGCCTATAATCCCAAATTGAACGTGGTGGTACTGATGGGCGACGGTGACGGCGCGACCATCGGCGGCAACCACCTGATCCATGCGGCCAGGCGGAACATAGACCTAACCGCCATCGTGGTAAACAACTACAACTACGGCATGACAGGCGGGCAGTTTTCCGCCACGACCCCCGCGGGCAAGTACACCAGCACCACCGTATACGGCAACCCCGAAAGGGAACTGGATATCTGCGCGCTGGCGGAGGTTTCCGGAGCCAATTACGTCGCCAGGGGCACGGCATACCATGGATGGGAACTCCAGGAGCACATCAAAGAAGCCTTGAATAAAAAAGGATTTTCCCTGGTGGAAGTCGTAAGTCCCTGCCCCACTCATTACGGCCGCAACAACAGCATGAGCGCGGCGGTGGAAATGTTGAATTGGCTCAAAGAAAAGGGAGTAACCCGTGAACAATACAGTCAATTAAACGGCCCGTACAAAGAAGAGTACTTTTTGACCGGTAAACTGGTAGACAGGGATGTTCCAGATTTCAATACCAGGTATGAGGAAATCAGAGCCCGGGCCGTGAAGGCCTGAAGGATGGTGAGCTTGTAATGAAGGAAAAATTTGAAGTCATCATGGCCGGTTCAGGCGGCCAGGGGTTGATCATGAGCGGCATCATCCTGGCCGAGGCGGCGATACTGGAAGGAAAGAACGCGGTCCAGACCCAGTCCTACGGTATTGCCAGCAGGGGCGGGTTCTCCCAGTCCGAGGTCATCATCAGCGGGGAGGAAATCATTTTCCAGCAGGTGCAGCAGCCCGACGTGGTCCTGGCCCTTACGGAACAGGCGATGGAAATGTACAGCTGCACCGATGGGAAAACACCGGTTTTTTATGACACCACCCTCCTAAAAACCGTTACGGGCGACAGTTTGTACGGGTACCCTTTCACCGCCATGGCCAATAACCTGGGGCATACGGGGACGGCAAACATCATCGCCCTGGGCGCCATGGCGGCGCTGACCGGCATGGTGAAAGTGGAAAGCCTGGCGACGGTCTTAAACAGGAGGTTTTCCGGTAAAACAGCGGACCTGAATATAAGGGCGTTGTACACCGGCGTGGAATTAGTTGAAAAATAGTAGGTATGCAGGCAGCGACCCCGGGAAGGAAACCCGAGTTCAAGCCGCCAACCGAGTTTTTCAAAGTAGCTTAATTTGCCAGAAAGGAGTCCCTTCATGAATAACGGGAAATCTACCAAACCTTCGTGTACGGCAGCCTGCCCGGCGGCCATCGATGTGCCCCGTTACATCAGGTACATAAGGGAAGGAAAGTTTGACGAAGCACTGGCCGTCATTCGCGAACGGATACCGTTTCCCGCCGTGTGCGGCCATGCCTGCGTACACCCTTGCGAAGCCAGGTGTGCCCGGGTGCAGTATGACGAGCCTGTGGCTATCAGGATGCTTAAAAGGGCGGCCTCAGAGCATGGTAAAAGAGGGTGGACGGGAACGAAAATCGACCCGTCCACCGGTAAAAAAGTTGCGGTGACCGGTGCCGGACCGTGCGGCCTGACGGCGGCCTATTACCTGGCCGGGTTGGGACACGGGGTTACGGTTTTTGAAGCCTTTTCCCTGCCGGGAGGCATGCTCCGGTATGGCATTCCCGCCTACCGCCTCCCCAAGGACGTGCTGGACACGGAAATTTCCGTGATCAAAAACCGCGGCGTAGAAATCATCACCAACACCAGGATCACGTCCCCGGAGGAACTGCTGGCGAAGGGTTTCGACGCGGTACTGGTAACGGTGGGAGCCTGGAAGAGCTTAAATGCGGGTATCGAAGGAGAAGGGGCCACCCGGGTGCTCCCCGGGCTCGCCTTCCTGCAAGACGTTAATTCAGGACACCGCCCGGAGATCGGAAAAAAAGTCGTGGTGGTGGGTGGCGGTAATACCGCCGTGGACGCCGCCCGGGTATCGGCGCGGTTGGGCGCGGAGGTTACCATGGTATACCGCCGGACCATGGCGGAAATGCCGGCCGGCCCGGAAGAGGTCAGAGACGCGGTGGCAGAAGGAGTAAATATCCAGCCGTTAGCCGTCCCGGTCAAGGTGACGGAAAATGCGGTAATATGCATGAAAACAACCCCTGGCCCCACGGACCGGAGCGGTAGGCCAACCCCTGTACCCGTTGCCGGCAGTGAATTCTCCCTGGAGTGCGATACGGTAATCATCGCCACCGGGCAGTCACCCGACGCCGGGGCATTAAACCTGGCAGGAAACGATAACGGGACCATCAAGGTGGACGAGACCTTTGCCACGTCGAAAAAGGGCGTTTTTGCCGCCGGCGACGCGGTGACCGGGCCTTCCTCCATTATCGAGGCCATCGCCCAGGGTAGGCTGGCAAGTATCTCTGTAGACAGGTTTTTGGGCGGCAACGGCCGGATCGATTTGCCGGCTGCCAGCGCGGACCATCCGGAAATACCGGAGACAGCCCCCAGGGGAACAGCACGGCCGGGTGCTAAAGGTATCCCAGTGGAAGAGCGTACCAGTGGTTTTAACACCGTAGAGTTCGGGTACGACCGCGACACCGCCGTGGCAGAGGCGTACCGCTGCCTTGCGTGCGACTTGCGTGAATTTAAAGTGGAAGTCAACTTCACCGTTTGCAAGGGATGCGGCTACTGCAAAGAAGTCTGTACACTGGATATCTTCGAAACATCCGGTAGTTTTAATTCCCAGGGTTACCGGCCCGCGGCAGCCACACGCTCCGAACGGTGCGTTGGGTGTCTCAGGTGCCTGTATATATGCCCCGATTTCGCCATCAGCATAGAAAGCGCCCGTGGAGCATAATAAAACCACTGAATGCCGGGAGGCATGAGGTTCTTGTTTGGGAGGAGCCACATTGAGACTTAAAGACTACTATGCGCCAACCCTGAAGAACACCCCATCAGCAGCAGGTACCGCCTCCGAACAGCTTGCGGTGAGGGCGGGGCTGGTGAGAAAAGAAGCAGCCGGGCTTTACCACCTGCTGCCTTTGGGGCGCCGTGTCCTCCGGCGTTTGGAGGACATTTCGCTGAAGGACATGGAAAGAGAAGGGTACCAGGAGGTGATGGTTACCGGCGGGCGGGAGGCGGTGGGTAAGTTAGCCGCGGAAATCAAATCCTATAAGCAGTTGCCTCTCAAGTTGTTTACCCTCGACGTTGATTACAGGGGTAACGCCAAGCCTTCCTTCAGCCTTTCCGGCAGCCGTGGGCCCCTGACCCTGGGGATGTATCACGTGGGTGTGAAAGATCCGGTTAGTCCAATCAAGCATCTGAAAACATTTTGCCATCAGATAGCCAGGAAGTGCGCCGTTAAAGCCAGATGGGTAGGCGCCCCCAGCGGTCTCGACGGCGCCCGGCAGGCCCTCGTTTTACTGGCCGCATCGGAGGCGGGGGAAACCGGGTTCGTTACCTGCCCGGGCTGCGGTTACACGGCAACCGTGGAAGCGGCGGAATTTTCCCGGCCGATACCACCGGCAGAGCCGGCCCTACCTATGGAAAAGGTGTTGACACCCGGTGTCCGGACCATGGCCCGCCTGGAGGAATTCCTGGGGGTTAAGGAATCCAAGACGATTAAGACGTTGATCTATCATGTTGCCTACCAGGACCGGGTAGAGCCGGTGGGAGCGATGGTGGCCGGTGAGCGGGCCGTCAACGAGCAGAAGTTGGCCGGGGTGCTGGGGGCGGACAGCCTGCGTCTAGCTACCAAAGAAGAGGCCCGGGAAGTCACCGGTTGCAGCACGGGTTTCTCCGGCCCGGTCGGGCTCAAGGTCAGGTTGATCGCTGACCCGGAAATCACCGGTATGGTTAACGGCGTGGCGGGAGCCAACGAAGACGACTATCACCTGATTAATGTCAATCCCGGCAGGGACTTTGGCTGGCACCAGATGGCGGATATCGGCATGGTCCGGGAAGGCGACGCCTGCCCTCATTGCCGGGAGCCACTGCAATTCGCCAGGGGCACAGGGTTAGGACGAATTGCCCTGTACGGGGAAACCTGGTCAAAACGCTCCGGTGCGGCGATAACCGGCGAGGACGGCAAAGAGGCGCCGATGGAACTGGTCTTCGCAGAACTCGACCTCTCCCGGCTGGGAGCGGTCATTATTGAACAAAACCATGATGGTAACGGGATCTGCTGGCCGGCGGCGACTGCGCCCTTCCAGGTGGTCCTGGTGCAGGTCAAGTCCAACGACGCCCATCACTCCGCGGCGGCTGAGGCCCTTTACCGCCAGCTGGCGGACAGGGGCTACACGGTGATGCTGGATGACCGTGACGAGCGAGCCGGATCCAAGTTCAAGGACGCCGACCTCATCGGCTACCCTGTGCGCGTGGTGATCGGCCAGGCCCTGGAACGCGGGGAGGTGGAAGTCACCGCGCGGGCCACGGGCGAGACCAGGACAGTAAAGCTGGAAGAAATAGTGGCGGCTATCGAAAAAATCATCCCGGAGGATTAGGCTACGTAGCCGGTTTTATTTCGTCAAGAGAACCCGATATACACTGCCGCTCCCCATATGAGTAAAGCAGGCACCGATTATTGAAATAGGCAAAAACATGAATAATTTGCACACGTTATCTTGACGTGTGCAAATTATTCATATATACTGCACATATAGAGGGGGCGAATGCAATGAAAGAATATAAATTGCCTATGTTGCCGCCAAGCGTCAAATTAGAAACGAAGCGTGTGCTCAAAGCTTTAGCCGGAGCTAGCCGTGCGCTTGCGGAGCTTAAAGGATATGCAGGTACAATCCCAAATAAACATATATTAATTAATGCTGTCATTATCAATGAAGCTAAGGACAGTTCGGCTATTGAAAATATAATTACCACCCATGACGATTTGTATAAAGCGATGAGCGGTACCAGTTTTAACAATCCCGCGGCCAAAGAAGTTGTTAGCTGCAGAAGCGCATTGTGGCTTGGATATGAAAAAGTAAAAGAGAACGGAATACTCACAACAAATATGATAATTGAAATTCAAAGCCGCATTGAAAACAATAGGGCAGGTATTAGAAAATTGCCCGGTACAGTTCTGATGAATGAGACAACAGGTGAAACTGTCTATACTCCTCCAAGTGGAGAGGATGAAATCAGAACTTTAATGAGCAACCTTGAAAAGTACATAAATGAAGATTTTGATGGAATTGACCCGTTAATCAAGCTTGCGGTTATCCACTACCAGTTTGAAAGTATTCATCCGTTTTATGATGGTAACGGCAGAACGGGTAGAATAATCAACGTGCTGTATTTGGTACTGAAAGAATTGCTTGACAGTCCCATATTGTATTTAAGCAGATATCTAATAAGGAATAAATCTGCTTACTACAGGCTGCTGCAGGAGGTTAGAAGCAAAAACAATTGGGAAGATTGGATTGTATATATACTTACCGGTATAGAAGAAACGTCGGAGGAAACCTTAAGGCTGGTTAAGAAGATTAATGCTGAAATCGATGCAATGACTGCGGAAATAAAAGAAAAATTGCCAAAGATATATTCCAAGGAGCTTATTGACTTATTGTTCTATGAGTTCTACACAAAAATCCGATATGTTGAAGAAGGATTAGGGGTATCAAGGAGGACAGCGGTTACATATCTTGGCATACTTGAAAAAGAGGGTTTTCTTGTATCTGAGAAAATAGGCAAGGAACGTATATATCAGAATAAGAGACTGTACGATTTGGTTAAAAGTGCGAATTAAAGTTATTGATGTCAGGAAACAGTGCCTGTCATACAAACATGCCAGGCCACAATTGGTGAGGAGGTCTGGGCTATGGGAAAGCAAAACATTTTTGATAATCCCGAGTTTTTCAAGGGCTACATACAATTGCGTGAAACTGGAAATTCGTATAACGAAGTATTAGAACAGCCAGCGATTCACTCTCTCCTTCCTGCTTCCTTAGAAGGACTGGAGATTTTAGACCTAGGATGTGGAGCCGGCCATTTTGCTAAGTATTGTGTTAATAAAGGAGCCAATCGTGTCGAGGGAGTGGATTTATCGGAAAACATGCTAAGGCTTGCTAACCGGTTAAATTCGCATCCGCAAATAGTATACAAGCAGATAGCCGTAGAAGACGTTCATTTTACGGAAGACTCCTTTGACCTGGTTGTCAGCTCGCTGGTATTCCATTACATTCAAGATTACAAATCGTTACTAAAGAAAGTACATAGTTGGTTAAAACCCGGCGGATCATTAGTTTTTTCTTGTGAGCATCCGGTAGCAACCGCCCGGAAGGAACAAGGCTGGATCATGGACGGAAAAGCGAACAAATTGTATTGGCCTGTTGACGATTATGGGGATGAAACAGAAAGACAGTTTCACTGGTTTGTAGATGGAGTTAAAAAATATCACCGCAAAGTCTCCACGTTAATAAATGAATTATTAGATACTGGGTTTAGGATTCGACGAGTTCTTGAACCGGAGCCAACACTGGAAACACTGGAAAGACGGGTAGACCTGGTTGAAGCGATTAGAAGACCAACCTTCATTGTAATAAGAGCTGCAAAAGATTAAGACGCACTTGAGATCATAAATGAAATAATTCCACCCATACTGGTGTCGGGCTCGAAGACATCAATGTCTGCCTATATACCACTTAACCGCGGTACTGGCATCTATAACGTAACGTTTCAACGTTCCCTATCCTCTCTAATTAATTGAGTACTGTCACCAAACTGCCGTCTGGAGTTCTCAAGTTGTTTCCTGATGCGTTTAGCCGTTTCAATGGACTGCAATGAATGGGGCCTTACGGCTTCCTCTAGAATTGATAGCAATTCTTGTTGCAGAGAACTCCGGTTGGAGACAGCCCTCTGTTTCAAATGGTCTAGTAAAGTCTTGGGAACACCTCTGATTAAAACATCAGACATCATTAATCCACCTCTGTAAAGAACCATGAATTGGAAGGGGCAATCCGATGCGACAGCAAACAGTGGCTCCGGCGGTTAAGTCGCCAGTCGTTAATCCTTACATGGTGCTGGTTCTGGCGGTAGTGGCTGTTTCTTTTGGCTCCCTGTTCAGCCGGCTGGCGGAAGCGCCTCCGCTGATAATCGCCACCTACCGGATGCTTTTTACCGTGGCGCTTTTGGCCCCGGCCACCCTGGCCACCTGCCGCCGGGAACTGGCGTCTTTGGGGTGCATGGACGTGCTCACCGCCCTGGCCAGCGGTGTGTTTTTGGCCCTGCACTTCTACACGTGGATTACTTCCCTGGGGTACACCACGGTGGCCAGTTCCACAGTACTGGTAACCACCCACCCCATTTTTGTAGTGATAGGTTCCTACCTGTTTCTTAAGGAAAAAATAGCTCTCAAAGCCCTGGCGGCAGGGATTGCGGCCATGGCCGGGGTAATCCTGATTGGCGCCGGGGATTTCCGGCTGGGGCAGGATGCCCTGCTGGGGGACTTGCTGGCGGTGAGCGGGGCCGTGCTGGTATCCGGCTACATGCTCATCGGGCGGAAGCTCAGGCAGCGGCTGTCCATCCTCGCCTATACCTTCCTGGTGTACGGGAGCAGCACGGTGGTGCTGCTGCTCCTCACCCTGGCGACCAAAACGCCGATGTTTCCATACCCCCCGGTCACCTGGCTCTTGTTCCTGGGACTGGCGCTGGTCCCCACCATCGGGGGCCACACCCTGTTCAACTGGGTCTTGGGGTACCTGCCGGCTCCGGTTGTATCTGTGAGTATATTGGGAGAACCCGTAGGGGCTACTGTCCTGGCCATGCTGTTCCTGGCTGAGGTGCCGAGCCTGCAGCAGTTGATCGGAGGAGCGGTGATCTTGCTGGGGCTCTACGGGTTTCTGGCAGCTTCCAGGCGCCCTTAATCGATACCGGTAAGCAAGACCTAGCGCTAAGAAGGGAGGGCAAATAAAAGCCCTCCGGAGGGCCGGTGGGCTTACAAGGGTGGACTTTTTACTACTTTAAAAACATTGCGAATGCAGCAGCGAATACCCCTAGTACCAGCAGCATCATATACCCCGTCCAGGTGGCTGCGTTCAGTTCCGCCGAAGTCTGAGGCGTTTTGTAGGTCTGCAATAACTCAACAGGCTGATGATCGGCCATTGCTTGTCCCCCCACTATAATTGATTTGATGATGACAATTTCGCTATAAATCGCTCGATTCCTGCAACAAGTATAGAAGCCGCCCCGGAGGGCGGCTTCTATGCTAAAAGAGCCCGTAATGACCTTCGCTACAGCTACCATGCGTCCCTGCATAGCCCGCCGCAACCTTTCGGCTACGACAGACCATTACGGAACCCATGATAACCTTTGCTCGACCATCATGAGTACCTTAGAAGCCAGTAGCAATCTCTCGACTGCTACTGACCTCCAGTCCCTGGACCGGAGTAAACCGGAGAAACCTGCGGCACCCATGATGATCTTAGCTCGACCATGATGCATCCCTTTTGACCCGATAGTAATCCAACCAGACTACTATCGAGCCTTACAGGACACATCACAGTCTGCCCGCCGGGTGACGCCGAGCCAGATGACCCGACGTCAACCTTTGGCCGACCACTACAGAGCCCTGTTCAGACCCTGTAGCAGTCTGGGCTCGGCCATTACGAACCCTACGAGCATAGTGTGCCCGCATCAGGTTGCCTTATACGGAAGAGAAACATGGTAATAAATGGGCCGAAAGGAAGCGGCTTCAGCAGGTTAGTCATGGCAGGGACTTGGAGGACATAAACATTAGAAATAGATCATAAGACGGGGGACGGAGCCATGTTGTTTTTCGTTAAGGACAAATATGTGTTGGGTATGGCCGGCATGCGCGTGCTTTCCGGACTGATCGAACTTTCCGCTGCCTTGCTGATGCTGAAACTCAACCGGGTGGACCAGGCACTGAAGGTTAACGCGGTGCTGGCCCTGGTAGGACCGACGGTGATGATGGTAGTAACAGCCCTGGGGGTGGCAGGACTGGCCGGAAAGGTCTCCTTTACCAGGATGATGCTGATCATCCTGGGTGTGGGGCTGGTTTTTTACGGGGTCCGCCGGGGTTAACCGCCAAAAGATTCCTGGGAGCCGTCACAGGGCGGCATGCTCACCTACCCTTGTCTTGCCGCATAGATTAAAGCGACAAGGAGGTGGCAGTATCACCGCAACCCGGTGAAATCGGTTTTCCGGGAGTTGATTGACATGCAGGAAGAAAATGGGGTTAAATCGTGGCGGGATATTTTAGACTTCCCGCTGGCGGGCCGTCATCCCAAACCGCGCGTCAACGGCCTGACCATGGTGATCGACAAGGGTTTGGGCTTGACGGAAACCAGGGAACTACTGGAGATGGCGGCGGATTACATTGACTTTATCAAGCTCGGGTTCGGTACGTCCGCCCTGTATTCCGCCAAACTGCTGCAGGAAAAGATCCAGTTGGTACGGTCCTACGGCGTGGACATTTTCCCCGGGGGAACCTTTCTGGAGGTAGCAGTACTGCAAGGCAAGCTGGACGCCTACCTGGAGACATCCAGGCAGTTGGGATATACCTTCGTGGAGGTATCTGACGGCACCATCGAGATGGCCCCCGAAGAGAGAGCGGCGGCCATTATCAAGGCGCGCCAGGCGGGTTTTCAAGTAATTTCCGAAGTAGGAAAAAAGGATCCCAGGGACAGGGTTTCTACCATGCATATCCACGAACAGATCGAGGCAGACCTGGCCTGCGGGGCTTTCAAGGTGATTGTGGAGGGCCGCGAGTCGGGCAAGGGTGTGGTGATTTACGACAGCAAGGGGGACATCAAACAGGATGAACTGGAAGACCTGGTGGAGGGAGTTCGGGACCTGACCGTCATCCTGTGGGAGGCGCCCTTGAAACAGCAGCAGCAGGAGTTGATCATGCGGTTTGGCCCCAATGTCAACCTGGGCAACGTGCAGCCTGCTGATGTCCTGGCCATGGAGACCTTAAGGGTGGGGTTGCGGGGCGACACCCTCCGGGCGACTCTCCGCTCCCAACTTGCTGGGGCCGGCGGCCGTTGAGGTTGAGGCGATACAGTCTCTAACATAGCACAGCAAAACCACAGGCCAGCAGGGTGGATCGAGCGGGAGGCAGATCAATCTCTTCATCTCGAGACCCCTACTGGCCGGTCCTTTTATAGAAGGGATCCGCCTCCCGGCGTGGAAAATAACCAATAATAAGGGCGTTGAATTGAATAATGTGAACTGGGAGGCATGCGGAATGCTGGTAGATGTTACTTTGACGGCGGATACGGTGGAGGGACGGGATGTAGATGGGCGTACAGCGATAGTCATCGACGTCCTGCGGGCATCCAGCACAGTGGTCACCGCCCTGGCTAACGGCTGCCGGGAGGTGATTCCCGTGGCCACCCCGGAGGAGGCCTTTGCGTTCAAGCGGGAGCGCGTAGCCGGTTACCTGCTGGGGGGTGAACGAGGAGCGGTGAAAATCCCGGGGTTTGACCTGGGGAACTCCCCCAGTGAGTATACCGGGGAGCTGGTAGGAGGCCGTGGAGTGGTGTTGACCACGACCAATGGGACCAAAACGCTGTTACGGGTTTCGGGGGCGGAACGGGTGCTGGTGGGCTGCTTCCTCAACGCGGCAGCGGTGGCAAGGTCCGTGGCCGCAGGCCCTGGGCTGGTACTGGCTTGTGCCGGCACCAAGGGCCGGTTCTCTTTGGAGGACTTCGCCGCGGCGGGGGCAATCCTCGCAGAGTTGCCGGGAGACGGCCTGGAGATCAGCGACCTGGCCATGGCCGCTTTGGCCACCTACCGCCAGCTTTTGGATAGCCAGGGGTTGGTGGACACCCTTTCCCGGACAGGTCACGGGAAGGACCTGGCCCGCCTTGGTTTTGCGGAGGACATTATCTACTGCGCCAAAGTCAACATGTGGGACGTGGTGCCGGAGTACCGGGCGGGCGCCATCCGGAAAGCCTCCCAAGAATGATATGTGTATAGGCTTTCCTTATACGAGGCCGGTAAGGTCAAAACCAGGCGCGAAGGGGTTTAAAAAACGTATTCCTTCCAGCACGCTGCCGGCTGCAAAGTCTTCACTCAAGATAACCTCAATTTGATTCAAACGCGCTACCGCCCAAATCTGGGCGTCCCAGTAGGCTAGTCGATGCTCACGCACACCGCGGATGGCCTCCAACACCACCAAGCCGGTGACATCCAATACCGGCCATGCGCGGAGGTAGTTCTGCACCCGGACATTTGCCTGCGCCACCGTTAACGGTGCCGGGATCTTGCGGGTTACCGTGACGAAAAACTCCGATAAAACCTGGGAACTCAGGACGCCTTTCTTTGCCGCGGCCAACTCCTCCAAAACGGCAAAAGCCCTGGCCTGTTTGGCCGGTTCTGAGCGATCGTAGGCATAAACAAGCACGTTGGTATCCACCAGTATACTAGTCTTCATAAAGGTCTTCCCGCCTCCAGGTGCGCCTGCCGTCTACCGGACCCTTCGCCATCCATTGCCTGATGAACTCCTTTTCTTCCTCCCACGCGGTAGCATCCCTTCCCCGGAAGGAAACGGTATTCATCTGCCCGTCTATGGCCTGCCTGACCAGTTCCGCTTCGGTTACCCCCAGTTCCCTGGCCCGCCGTTTTAATAAGGCATCCTGGGTGCGGTAAATGTATAATTGTTTTCGTACCAGTTCGCTCACCATTATCACCTCCTGTTATACATTATATTATACATTACTGACCCTAGCGAATCAATTAAGTATTTTATTTTTACTTCATATAATTCCGTGCTTTAGCTGGCAAAGCCAAGAGTATTGAGTTACCCACAGGGCAATGCTATTATTTGGGCAGAGGGGGTGAGAAGGGCGTGCAAAACCGGCCGTGGCAACAGGAAGTGGCCGTGATTACCAAACACCTGCCGGCCTACAGCCGGCTGATGTGGAACCTGTACCGGGACGCCGGACTGACCCGCCGGCAGAAAGTGTGGCTGACCACCGGCCTGGCCTACACGGTTTTACCGGTGGACCTTATTCCCGGGGTGATACCGGGTTTAGGCCAACTTGACGACTTGACGGTGGTACTGGCAGTACTGCGGCGGGTGTTGAAGGCCAGTTCACCTGACATCGCCCAGTCCCACCTGGAAGGGGTGGGCCTCACCTGGGCGGACCTGGATCGCGACCTGGCGACGGCCAAGGGGTTGCTGCGCCGGGCCGGCCGGGGAGCGGTTAACCTCGCCCTGCGGGGAGTGTTTGGTGTGGCGAAAGGGGCTTTGGGAACCGTCCGGTGGCTGCGGCGAGACAGAAAATCACCGGGCTAGGCAAATTGAAGCACGGCACCCTGCCCCTCATCAAGCACCCAGATCCCCGTCATCGCCCTCTTCACCCAGCCCGGCCTCTAGATAAAATTGTGACGCAAGAGTGTGACGGTGGAGTAGAAGTGAGTGTAGACTAGTAGAAAAAAAGTTACCGTGTAGGCATTTCCTTAAAGTATGTGCAAATTATGTAGGGATAACCTACAGCTATGGTTAAACTGCATCGGATAACCTGATGTTGTTTAGCCTTATTTTATTGGCATGCTAATTGCAGTAAAGGTTTATACATTTTTATTGATTTCCTGGGCGAAGAAATAAAAAAGCTCGATAAGGAGGTCACTAAGCGACGGCGCCCTTTTAAAGATGAACTGGAGCTGCTTGAGACCATCCCTGAAGTGGGGAGGTGATGAGCGTAGTCGAACTCAAGGGACCCAAAAACGTACAGAGCTCCGCAATTCCGAGCTCCTGATGGAGTCGGAACTTTTCGGCTACGCTCCTGGCGCCTTTACCGGGGCAAGTAAAAACGGCAAACAGGGTATGTTTGAACTGGCTTACAAAGGTACAATCTTCCTTGATGAAATTGTCGAAGTGCCAATGGTCCTGCAAGCCAAACTGCTGCGAGTCCTGCAGGAGCGGGAAATTCAGAAAGTCGGTGGCGTGGCGCCGCAAAAAGTGGATGTGCGCATTATTGCCGCCACCAATAAAAACCTTGAAAAGATGGTGGAAAACGGCGCCGTCCGTGACGACCTCTTCTACTGCCTCAACGTCATACCCCTGACCATCCCGCCTCCTACGTGAGCACAAAGATGATATCCCCATTCTCATCAACACTTTTTTAAAAAAGTTTAATGTAGAATGGGGGACTGGGAAAAAACTGACGCAAGACGTGGCCGACTGCCTGATAGATCACAAGTGGCCCGGCAACATCAGGGAACCGGAACATATCCTGGAGGGAAGCCGTAGAGGTGCTAGAGAGGGATTTGAGCGAACATGCCATTGAACAGTATGGCAGCATCCGCAAAGCCGCCAAAGTGCTGGAAGTGGGCCCCTCTTCCGTAGTGAGGAAAATTGAACGCCTTCACGCCAGGCATTAAAGGAGGAAGCCAACATGCTCTCAGGTTCATCTATTTTGCCCTTTTCGTTGCCGGCGTCCCCCTGCTTGTTGCAGCAGCTGTCCTGCCGGGGAGTCAAGATGTATCAGTAAAGTTACATGGTTTTCATCCTTGACGTAATGGAGTTTTATGTATTCTGGAGTTTTTTAAGTTTTTAAAGCAGGAAACCTGTTAAACTAATTCGGAGGAGGCTAATTATGGCTATTCGGACCAAGGAGGAATACCTGGCATCCCTGCGTGGGATGAGGCCCAATGTCTATAAGTTCGGCCAGTTAATCAATGATGTCACCACCCACCCCGCCACCCGGCGGGTTGTGGAAAGCCACGCCCGAGCTTTCGACGGTGCTCATGACCCCGCAAGGCAGGAACTCTTCACAACCGTATCCTCATTCACCGGCGAGAAGATTATGCGCTTCAACAGCCTGATGCAAAGTAGGGACGACGTCGTTGCCAACACGGTGATGAAGCGTCAATGCTACCGGCAAACGGGCACCTGTACCGGTGCCCTCTGCGTGGGCTGGAACGCCCTTAACGTGATGTGGGCCGTTACCTATGAAATGGACAGGGACCTGGGCACAAACTACCAGGAACGCCTGAAAAAATGGATCCTGTACGCGCAAACCAACAGCCTGGCGGTGGCCGGTGCCCTAACCGACGCCAAGGGCGACCGCAGTAAAACGCCATCACAACAGGACAACCCCGACAGCAACCTGCATATTGTCTCCAAAAATCCGGACGGTATCGTAGTGCGCGGTGCCAAGGTGATGATTGCCGGAGCTGCCTCCGCCAACGAAATTTTCATCCTGCCCGGCAGCGGATACCGTGAGCCGGATAGGGACTTCGCTGTTTCCTTCGTCGTACCCAGGGATGCTGAAGGACTGACTCTGGTGGAGTGCCGCCGGCCAAGTGATTGCCGCGAACTGGAAGAAGGCTTTGACTCTCCTCTAGAAACAGGCACTACCCAGGCCTACCTTCTCTTTGATAACGTTTTCATTCCCAATGAGCGCGTCTTCCTCGCCGGAGAATATAAGTATTCCGGCACCATTATCAGGTACTTCACCGCCAACTACCGTTCCTGCATCGGCGGCTGCGTCACTGGACAAGGCGACATCATGGTCGGTACGGCCGCCCTGATGGCCAGGGTTAATGGCCTGTCCGCCAAAACCTTCCGCGACAAAATCGTGCAAATGTCTATCAACAATGAAACTACATTTGGTGTGGGCATAGGCGCTATCACCATGGGCAAAGCCCACCCCTCCGGCGTCTGGTTCGCCAACGACCTAATGGCCCATGTCAACAAGGTTCATGTAGCCACCCTTCCCTACGAAGTCAAGCGGCTGCTTCAGGAGGTCAGCGGCGGCATGGTGGAGACAGGCTGCTTCCCCTCCTTCGCTGATTTCAACCATGAAGAGTACGGTCAATTTGTCCAGGCATGCCTCAAGGCCGGCAACGTTTCCCCTGAAACACGTGCCCGCGTCGCCCGCTTGGCCGAATGGTTGACCATTGGTGCCGGCGTCCCCGGCTGCATGCACGGTGGCGGCTCACCCGACGGTGCAAGGCTGGTGGTTCGTGCTAACATCCCCATAGACGAATATGCCGAAATGGCCCGCTACCTAGCCGGCGTGGTGGAAGAAATTCCCGAACCGTAACTAAAAGAGGATCGGTAAAACAACCGATCCTCTTTTAGTGTGCACCCGGCAGGGGCGATAGTTCGACGATTGAAGCCTGCTATGGGCTTTAAAAAAGGCTGCGGGGTGCTGATAGATAGAGGTGTAATTTAATCCAAAATGAGTAAAGTGGTAAACGTTATTCTTAGAACCGGTGTAGGAATTCTCTAAAAATAGAAGCAAATAATGTTGGGATTTGCCGACAGATATAGATAAACAGCATCGTATAACCTGAAGTTGCTTAGCCTTTTATATTGGCATGTTAATTGCAGTAGAGATTGATACATTAAGTGTTTTAGCAGAAATTGGCGTGAATATGACCGTTTTCCTTCAGAAGCACACCTGTTAAACTGAACACATTACTGGGATAACGGTTACGATAGGTAAAAGGTAGCATAAACAGCCTCCTACTGCAGTTTTTTGGGGGCTGCAGGAAAACATGGCATCGGAGCTTTATTGTGTGTTGTTTACTTGCGTTATATTGTTCTCAGGGTAGAAATTATTTTGAAAGGAGGTCGTTATCAATCAGCGTTCTAGGAATTTTGTCTACAGAAAAAGGGAGGGGGTAAAGAGTTTTAGGGATATGCTTTAATAGCAAAACTTGTTGTTAGCGGAAGGGTTGATTATTTGCTCGGCTTGCTTTCATTTTAGGCTGGGCTAATACCCCCTAAGTAGCAGAAACACAATGCCTTAATTCCCGGTAAGTTCTTTGAGGTTTCATGAGCGTACAAAATAATTTTATGGAGGGATAGTCATGTCCAAGACGGCCTTGTCAAAAAGTGAAGACAAAATTCGACTCTCTACAGAATCAACTTTAGACAAACCATTATTTTTTGGTGCTGCAAGTATTACATTACTAATTGTTCTATACATGATTATTTTTGAAAAATCTACAACTGTAGTAGTTTCAAACTTGTTTAATTTCTTCACTGATCAATGGGGATGGGCATATATTTGGGCCACGATGATTTGTTTTGGTGTAATGATGTGGTTAGCGTTTGGCAAGTATTCTCAAGTAAAATTTGGTGGGCCTGATGCTAAAGTTGAATTTAGCACTTTCAGTTGGATAGCTATGTTTTTTTGTTCGGGTATAGGAACTTCTTTACTGGCATGGGCATCTAAGGAATGGTATTATTATTACATTTCACCTCCTTTTGGTATTGAAGCAAAGACAGCTGAAGCTGCTGATATTGCGGCAGCATACCCGATTTATCACTGGGGCATACTTGGTTGGGTTATTTATGGGATTATGGCTTTTCCAATAGGGTATGCATACTGGAATAGAAGACAAGGCAGTTTAAGGTTTAGTACAGCGTGTTCAGGTGTTATCGGAGACAAAAATGCTAATGGCATATTTGGAAAGTTTATTGATTTTTTGTTGATATTTGGTCTGGTTGGAGCAAATGCCACATCATTAGGTTCAGGAACTCCAATGTTAGCAGAGAGTGTTAGTAGATTGCTTAATATTCCTCATACTTTTACAGTTGATATTTGGGTAGTCGTTATTTGGACAGCTATTTTTACAACATCTGTAACTTTAGGATTAAAAAAAGGTATTAAAGTATTAAGTGATATTAACGTAATTGCTGTATTTATATTACTTGGAATAGTTTTTGTTGTAGGCCCAAAATGGTTTATGATTAATACATTTACAGACAGTGTGGGAATTATTATTCAAAACTTCTTCAGAATGTCATTTTATACAGATCCGGTAGGAAGAAGTATGTTCCCACAATGGTGGACTGTTTTCTATTGGGCATGGTATTTTGCTTATGCACCTTATATGGGAATATTTATAGCGAGAGTTTCTCGAGGAAGAACTTTTAGGGAAGTAGTTCTTGGTGTTCTTATCGGAGGGACTTTAGGTACTTCAATATTTTTCATGATCTTTGGAAATAATGCTTTATATCAGCAATTAACAGGAGGGTTTGATTTTATTGGCACAGTATCTTCAAGTGGAGATGCTGCAGCAATATTAGGTGCACTAATGGTTCTTCCGTTAAGCAAAATAATATTAATTATATTTACATTTGTAGGATTTGTTTATTCTGCAACAACAATAGATTCATCTGCATACTCAATGGCAACTGTTTCTTCTAAGGAATTAAAATTTGGACAAGAACCAGCATGGTTTAACAGGATGTTCTGGGCGCTTATTTCAGGCGGAGTAGCATTAGTTGTAATGAATATAGGAGGATTAACACCTGTAAAAACTACATCTTTGGTTGTTGCATTCCCGATACTAATTTTTGTACTTGTAGCTTTATGGTCGTTCTTTAAACATCTTAAAGCTGACCAACCGCATTTACTGAAACCATCACCAGAAGACACTGAAATTGATGAGTTTTTGACAAATAAGTAACGTAGTTAAAAAAGTAAACCAAGTAAGATATCTCAAGCTAAAGCCCCTGTTACTTTTGACCCTTGTTCCGCATAAACATCGCGACATCTGATGAATTATTGCAGCAGGAAACCATCCCCC
>LAKY01000024.1 GCA_000987045.1 Clostridiales bacterium PH28_bin88
CATTTGACGCCTTCTGGATCCGCCACAGGATTAACAATTACAGGGTTCCCCAACAGGCTCTTTCAAAATGAGTTGCCAATTATTTACTCACAAAATTGTCGTGCACCCGTAAAGGATTAAAGGATCCCCGATTATGTTTTGGTCAGTGGTCTGAGCCTACATGTAAAGCTCAACCGGCGTTATTTTATACTTTCCGGGATACCTTGCTCACAGGGCACGGCAATTTGGCACTTGGCACAGCCATATCTGGGTTTAAACTTGGGTCGGATTGTATTATCTATATAGTTCTTGCAAACCCACTTGTTTTTTCCTTGGGGAGTAATGGCCCCGGAAGGACAGCGCTTCATACACTCGCCGCATTCGCCTGTCGCCAACCAGGGGCAATACTCAAAGTATGCCGTGTAAGGACGCCGCGTGGGAGTCAAATCCAAAGTGGTGACTACACTGCCGTACCGGCCAGCACAGCCTTTGGCTGTAATCAGGTTTTTGTGCAACCCAAAAGTACCTAATCCGGCGATATGTGCAACGTGACGTTCGGACCAATTTGACTGCACGTTAGTAACTGTGAACTTGCTGTCGAGGACTGGAGCCACCCCCTGGCCTCCCAGTTCTTCCACCAAAGAAATCAAAGTTCTCCTTGCTGCATCATTAAAGCTTTCTCCATCAATTCGCGATGAGACCCACTCCTCGGATGGCAGACCCAAGGACCGGTTACTCCGCCGGACCTCCTTGGTGAAAGGCAAAAAATATGAAACTACGGTTCTAGCACCGGCCATCCATTCTTGGGGTAAAAGATGATCAGGCCCAACTACATCAGGATCTTTTAGTTTTACAAACAACGGGTCGTCCGCTAGAGCAAAAGCGACCAGAGGCGGGTCATAAATAGTCATACCCCCGTGGGCAACCAACGAGTTGCGCGGGTCGGTGCTCACAAAGTCCATCAAGTGCTTGCTAATGGTCTCTTCCATTCCGGCTTGGCTCATAATAAAACTCCCACCTCCTTTGGGATTTGATTTAGGGAGATATTCTTCATGCGTCTAGGAATATCCTACCACTTCACAGGCCGGCACTAAAAAAGACCCCGGGGATAACCTGGGGCTAATCTTCGGGGCTTCGTCTCCTGAAAAAAGAAAAAACCGCAAGTCCTTGCGGTACCAAATTTTCTTTGGAGGTGCGGGTGGGATTTGAACCCACGAATAGCGGTTTTGCAGACCGCGGCGTTAGCCTCTTCGCCACCGCACCGTGATGAAAAGATGAATGGAGCGATCTACAGTAAAACGCCTCTGAAAGGCTGTAAAGACTAATGGAGCGGAAGACGGGATTCCGACGGGCCGCAGGCCCTAGCCCCCGAAGGGGGGAACCCGCTCGGCCGAAGGCCGAGACAACGTTTATCTACACTATAACGCCTCAAAAAGGCTGTAGAGACTAATGGAGCGGAAGACGGGATTCGAACCCGCGACCCTCGCCTTGGCAAGGCGATGCTCTACCACTGAGCTACTTCCGCAAGTGGTGCCTCAGGGCGGAATTGAACCGCCGACACGAGGATTTTCAGTCCTCTGCTCTACCAACTGAGCTACCGAGGCATAATGGCGGAGCTGACGGGAATCGAACCCGCGATCTCCGGCGTGACAGGCCGGCATGTTAAACCGCTACACTACAGCTCCATATAAAATTGGGTTGGTGGGCGATGACAGGCTCGAACTGCCGACCCCTTGCTTGTAAGGCAAGTGCTCTCCCAGCTGAGCTAATCGCCCGCACCGACAAATCATATTATACACAATCTGACCGGCCAAGTCAAAATAATCTTTTTACCAGATTTGCCTCTGACCGCCCGCCAGGCGAGCGTTTTAATTATATCACGCTGTCAATTTCGGTGTCAACAGAAAGACAGCATGGCTTCCCGCACTAGTTTGGCGGCGAGCAGAGCGGTACGCTCCGAAGGGTCGTATACCGGAGAAACCTCCACCAGGTCAAACCCTACCACGGTAGACCCGCCCAGCAGGTGGATAGCCTCGATGATCTCCCGGGCAGTGCAGCCACCCGGTTCCGGGGTACCGGTGCCAGGGGCGTAAGCCGGGTCTACCACGTCGATATCCAGGGTAATGTATACCGGCCGCCCGGCTACTTCCTCTATAATCCGTGACAGGGGTTCTTTTACCTGGTCGATGTACATGTTGGTGTTTTCATTGGCATAATCGAATTCCTCTTTGATGCCTGAACGGATCCCCAGCTGGTAGACATTCAGGGGTTCAACCAGGTCGCAAACCTTGCGCATGACGGTGGCGTGTGAAAGGGACTGATCTTCGTAAGACAACCGCAAATCCGCATGGGCGTCAAAATGGACCACGACTAAATCCGCATACCGCTCCTTAACAGCTTTAACAATGGGATAGGTTACGAGGTGTTCCCCACCAAGGAACAGGGGAAACTTGCCATCTTGCACTACCTGTCGAGCCACCCGGAAAATGCGGTCCAGGCTTTCCTGCACGTTGCCGAAAGGCAGGGAGACATCACCGCAGTCAAAGAAGCGTACTGCGTCGAGGCTCCTGTTCAAGTAAACGCTGTACTCTTCCAAGCCTACAGATACTGTCCTGATCTGCCGCGGGCCCATCCGGGTACCCGGGCGGAAACTCACCGTAAAATCCATGGGCGCTCCTACTAGCGCAATGTCAGCTTCCTGGTAGTTGTCCACAGACCCCATGAAACCGCCGGCCCTTTCCAATAATTCGCGCAAAACCCCGCACCCCCTGTTAATTAACCCTGTAGCAGTTCCTTCACAAATTTGGGTAAATTAAATGCTGCCAGGTGGAGCTGAGGCGTGTAGTAACGGGTATCAGTCTCGGGAATGCGGGTGATGTCCACCTTCTCCGGGTCATGCTGTTTACTCCCCATGGTAAAACTCCAGAGCCCGCTCGGGTAAGTTGGAATGTTCGCCAGGTATAGTTTAGCGATAGGAAAGATATCTGATACACTACGGTAGACCTGCCTGATCAGTTCCTGGTTGAACCACGGGGATTCAGTCTGGGCCACAAAAATGCCTTCACCGGTCAGAGCTTTATGGATCTGCCTGTAAAAGTCAGCGGCAAACAATCCCACGGCCGGGCCTACAGGGTCGGTAGAATCGACAAGGATTATATCATAATAGCTTTCTCTTTCCTGGATATGTTTGATGCCATCCTCCACCAGCACCTCCACCTTGGGGTGGTCCAAGGCATGGGATATCTCCGGCAGGTACCGGCGAGCGGTGTCGATGACACCCTGGTCGATTTCCACGAGTGTTGCCCTCTCCACCTGCGGGTGTTTGACGATCTCCCGGATGGCGCCCCCGTCACCACCACCTACTACCAACACCCGGCGTGGGTCTGGGTGGGTATTCAGGGCAACCAGGCTGATCATCTCGTGGTACACGAACTCATCTTTAATGCTAGTTTGAATCGCGCCGTCCAGCACCAGCATCCGCCCAAAAACCTCCGTGTCCAGCATCAAGAGGTTCTGGAACTTGGTTTTTTCTTGATGAAGCACGGCTTTGGTACGGCACGAAATACCCAATCCAGAGTTCTGTAATTCTGTAAACCATACTCCCTGCATTTCTCATCGCCTCCCTTGGAAAACATATCCCCTAAAAGACACTGTCTATTATATCAGAAACCCATGTAAAATAAACCCCAAACTGGGTACACATTATCCGTTTAAAGCCTGGCCAAAATATGCTGAAAGGGGGTAGAAAGCTGATGGGCAATCGAAAGGTAGAACACGATGGTAATGAGGATGAGCCTATTAAGATTAATGCCAACGCCTCAGCCACCCTTGCAGTGGAACGTTTCAAAAAGGCAATATCCTTGAACCCGGTCACTACACCCGAGGGAGAGCATTACCGGGAGACGTTAATGGAAGACGGTCGAGATCGGGGAAAGCCCGGGAGTTAACCCGGGCTTTCCTGCGTTTTAACTTGATAACGGTACATGAGAAAGACACTTCCCAAGATTAAAAACGCCCCCGCGAGTTGAACCGGCTGCATACTTTCTCCCAGGAACACGAAGGCGAGTAACATAGTCACCGGTACCTCACTGATGCTGGCCAGGGCTGCACGGCTGGCTCCGATGTACGTAATCCCTTTCAGCAATAGGTAAAAGGGAATAATGCCAGCAACGGTGGCCAGCAAGACCCCCATAATGATTCCCAGGAGGGGTAACGGTTCATGGAAAACGATCCAAGGGGGCTTTAAAGCTAACAGTGTCGTGGTGGATGCCCACTGGGTAAAGACAGTCACCGTCCATGGCGCCAACTGTCCCAGAATGTGCTGCCCGTAAAGGTTAAACAGCGCGTAACTGACCGCCGCCCCCAATCCCAACCACACTCCGGTGGCGGCAATTCCTTCCACCACTCCCGGTCCCACCCCTACCGTCAGAGAAATGCCAACCAGGCCTGTAATAAGAAACAAGACCTGCCGCGGAACCAGCCACTCTTTAAAAGCAAGGGCTGCCCCCACCGCGACCATGATCGGGTAGGTGTACAGCAATAGGCCTGCCACCCCCGCCGGTACATATTCCAGTGCCATAAAAAAGAAGACAGAAGTGGCCAACCCCATCAGGCCCTGCAGGTACAACTGGGCCAGTTGCTGCCTGGATATCCTTAACACCTCCGGAGAAAAAGCAAGGACTCCCATTAACAGCAAAAGGGAAGAGGAAACGGATTGAATGGACAGCGTCTGCCAGGTGCTCAGGCCCAAGGAGTAAGAAAAACGGATGAAGATAGCCGCGGCCCCAAAACAGGCGGCTGAAGCCAACACGTACAAGTAACCCTTAAGCATGGTTCAACACCATTCATATTTGTTGCATCCTACGGGTTGTAGCCCTACCCGTCTTATTGTAAGGCAATACTGTCGCTCTTACAAGGGATCGGATGAAGAATTCCCAGCCGTCAGGACTGGGAATTCCGCGCTAAACCAGGTGACAGGCCACCTGATGGCCCCCGCCCACGTCCCTGAGATCGGGTGCCTGCTCCTGGCAGAGTGCCATGACCCTGGCGCACCTGGTACGGAAACGGCAGCCGCTGGGAGGGTCGATGGGGCTGGGAACGTCCCCTTCCAGGATAATCCTGCGGCGCTCCTTCGCAACCTGCGGGTCAGGGATGGGTATGGCCGAAAGCAACGCCTGGCTGTAGGGGTGTAATGGTTGGCGGTACAGTTCCCCCCCTGCCGAGAGTTCCACGATCTTCCCCAGGTACATAACCGCCACCCGGTCGCTGATGTGCTTCACCATGGACAGGTCGTGGGCGATAAAAAGATAGGTCAGCCCCAGCTTATCTTGGAGATCTTCCAGCATGTTGACTACCTGGGCCTGAATGGATACATCCAGGGCGGAAATCGGCTCGTCCAGGATGATGAATTCCGGCTCCACAGCCAGCGCCCTGGCTACCCCGATCCTTTGGCGCTGTCCCCCACTGAACTCGTGGGGAAAACGGGTGGCGTGTTCGGGATTCAGGCCCACTGTTTCCAGCAATTGATGAATGCGTTCCTGCCTCTCCTTGCCCTTGGCCAACCCGTGAATATCCAGCGGCTCACCGATAATGTCGCTGACGGTCATCCTGGGGTTGAGGGACGCGTAGGGATCCTGGAAGATCATCTGCATCCTGCGCCTGAACCGCTGCATTTCATTATGATCCAGTTGATAGATGTCATGGCCCTCAAAAAAGGCCTTGCCGGCAGTAGGTTCGTAGAGCCTGAGCAAGGTCCTGCCTACGGTGGTCTTGCCGCAGCCGCTCTCACCCACCAGCCCCAGGGTTTCCCCCCGTGCTATCGTGAAACTGACGTCATCCACCGCCTTGAGCACCGACGTACTGCCTTTCAAAATCCCTTTCCGCATGTAAAAATACTTCTTTAAGCTGTACACTTCAACCAGGTTGCCGCTCATAAGACCACCCCCATTTCCACTTGCTGCGGGGTTACTACGGCATCGGGGTGCAACCGCCAACAGGCTACCTCGTGTTCTCCCCCTGCCCGGAACACGGGGGGCTGGTGTTCAAGGCAAACCTTCATGGCATAGTCGCACCGCGGGAAGAAAGAACAGCCTTTCGGGGGCTTGATCAGGTCAGGCGGCTGCCCCAGGATGGGAACCAGCCTCTTTTTGGTCTCCCGGTCCAGGCGCGGTACGGACTTCAAAAGCCCCCACGTATAGGGGTGCTTCGGCTGGTAGTAAATGTCTGCCACCCTGCCGCTCTCCACAACCTTCCCCGCGTACATCACTAGCACCCTGTGACAGAGGTCGGCCACAATACCAAGGTCATGGGTAATGAGAATTATCGCGGTTTCCAAACGGTTCTGCAGGCCCTTCATCAGTTCCAGGATCTGGGCTTGGATGGTCACGTCCAATGCAGTGGTGGGTTCGTCAGCAATCAACAGCTTGGGTTCGCAGGCCAGCGCCATAGCGATCATCGCTCGCTGGCGCATACCGCCGCTAAACTCGTGGGGATACTGCCCATAGCGCTTGTCCGGGTTGGGGATCCCTACCAATCGCAACATCTCTAAGGCACGCTGCCTTGCCTGCCCCTTGTCTACCTTCTGGTGCAAGCGGACTCCCTCAGCAATCTGGTTACCCACTGTCATGGTGGGGTTGAGGGAGGTCATGGGGTCCTGAAAAATCATGCCGATGTCGTTACCCCGCACCTTTTGCATCTCCTGCTCCGTCCGGTTTACCAGTTCCTGCCCTTCGAACAGGACCGACCCTCCCACTATTCTTCCAGGCGGGCATGGTACCAGCCGCATAATGGTCTGAGCTGTTACACTCTTACCGCACCCCGATTCTCCCACTATAGCCAACGACTCACCCTTATCAAGGCTGAAACTCACCCCGCGTACCGCCTGGACCTCACCGGCATGGATGAAGAAGGATACCTTCAGGTCGTTCACTTGCAATAAAGCCACCGTCATACCTCCTTACTTACGCATCCGTGGGTCGAGGGCGTCACGGAGCCCGTCGCCGAAGATATTAAAGGCAAGGATAGTCATGCTGATAAAGAAGGCAGGGAAAAACAGCTCCCACGGGTAAGAGCGCACTGCTTTAATCCCGTCGTCCGCCAGCGACCCCCAGCTGGCGAAAGGAGCCGAAACCCCTAGTCCGAGAAAACTCAGCCAGGCCTCGGTGAAGATGGCCTCAGGAATGGCCAGGGTGGTAAACACCAAAATGGGACCCATGGCATTCGGAATCAGGTGGCGGAAGATGATCCGCCATGGGCTGGCCCCCAGCGCCCGGGCCGCCAGGACAAATTCCTGTTCCTTGAGGGACAGGACCTGTCCCCGCACTACCCTCGCCATGGGCAACCAGTAAACCGCCCCCAGGGCGATCAGGATGGTTTTCAAACCCGGTTCCATGATCATCATCAAAAGTATCACATAAAGCAAAAAAGGCACGCTGTACAGGATTTCCACCACGCGCATCATGATCTCGTCCACCCATCCGCCCAGGTAACCAGAGATACCCCCGTAGGTAACTCCAATCACCATCACGATGAATGCGGTGGCAAAGCCGATAAACAACGAAACCCTGGCGCCCCACCATACCCGGGTAAACAGGTCGCGTCCCAGTTGTTCGGTGCCAAACCAGTGTTCACCGGTGGGGGGCTCATTGGTCCGGCTGAGTACCTGCTCGTCATAGGTATAGCCGGAAATCATCGGCCCCACTGCGGCCATGGTGGTCAGTAACAGGATGATGATCAATCCAGCCACGGCGGCTTTATTTTGCTTAAGCCTGCGCCATGCGTCCTGCCAGTAGGTGGTGCTGGGACGGACTATAGCCTGCGCGTCTCCTCTATCTTTACCTACTGGTTGGAACATCTCCTCGGTAAGTTCCATTGCCATCACCCCTTCCTGTCCACCAGCTTGATTCTCGGGTCAATGATTACATAGGCGAAGTCGACCAGCAGGTTCATCACCATCAGAAAGAGACTGTAAAAGACGGTGGTGCCCATGATCACGGTATAGTCACGGTTTTGGATGCTCATGACAAAAAACCTTCCCAATCCTGGGATGGTAAAAATGTATTCCACCACGAAACTGCCGGTAAAAATACCGGCCACCAGGGGGCCCAGGTACGTCACCACCGGCTGGATGGCGTTGCGCAGGCAGTGGCGGTAGATGGTCACCCGCGCCGACAGACCCTTGGCCTTGGCGGTCTTAATGTAGTCCTGCTGCAGCACCTCCAGCATACCCGCCCGCATCAGCCGGGCAATAACGGCGGTAGGCAAAGCAGACAGGGAAAATACCGGCATCACCATTTGTGCCGGCTTACCCCACATGGCCGCCGGCAGCAGATTCCACCGGTAAGAGAGGTAATACTGGAGTACCCCGGCAAAGATAAAGCTGGGGACGGAAAATCCTATAGTCGCCAATATCATGGTAAAGTAGTCCGGAAACTTATTTTGCCAGAGGGCGGAAATAACCCCGGCGGTAATTCCAATAACCAGGGCCAGCAGCACCGCCAGCGCGCCAATGGTGGCGGACACCGGAAACCCGGTATTGATTATTTCATTCACAGTCCTATTGGGGTATTTGAAGGAAGGTCCCAGGTCCCAGCGGACCACCCTGCCCAAGTGGTCTACATACTGTTTCCACAGCGGATCGTTTAGGTGATATTTTTCCTCGATATTTTTCATGATGGCAGGGGGAAGGTTCTTCTCGCTGGAAAAGGGTCCTGCCGGCAGAGCTTTCATCATAAAGAAGGTAAGGGTAATGACAAAAAACAGGGATACCAACAAGATACCCAGGCGTCTAACCAGAAAATGAGCCATCGCAACACATACCCCCTTTGTCCCGTATAGTTAATAAAACTTATGTTAACATCTTTTGCCAAACAAAGGGGTATACATGAGGTCATGTATACCCCTTTTGTACACGTTAACCTAAGCGCGGGATATTACTTCTGGACGTATGCCCACTTGAACTCCTGGTAGGCGCCGAAGGGCGGAACCGCAACGTTCTTCACCGACGGCTTGTATAGGTTGACGTTAACATAGAAGTAAATGGGGATAACAGGCAATTCATCCATCATGATCTTTTCAGCGTCATGCATGGCCTTGATACGGACGGCGGGGTCGGCATTTTCCTTGGCTATCTTGATCAGGCGGTCGTATTCCTTGTTGCCCCAGAAGGAGTCGTTGTTGCCGCCTCCTGTTACATGCATATCCATGAAAGTCATGGCATCGGCATAGTCCGGACCCCACCCGGCACGGGCTACCATGAAGTTGCCCTGGTCGCGGCTGTCAAGGTACACGCCCCACTCCTGGTTGGTAAGCTTCACCTTGGCGCCCAGGTTGGTGGTCCACATTTGGGCAATAGCCTCAGCAATCTTCTTGTGTCCTTCGCTGGTGTTGTAAAGGATCTCTATTTCCGGAAGGCCCTTACCGTTGGGGTAGCCGGCGTCGGCCAAAAGCTGCTTGGCGGTTTCCACGTCGTTGTCCTTGAAGTAGTCACCGCCCACTTCCCTGTAATCGGCTCCCGGCGTCGCATCGGGGAACCCGAAAGGAACAAAGGCTAAAGCAGGTTTTTGTCCGGCCTGGGTCACGTTTTCCACGATGGATTTACGGTCAATGGCATAAGTAAAGGCTTTACGCACCCGGACATCGTCGAAAGGCTTCTTCTGGGTATTAAAGATATAATAATAGGTACTAGGATCGGGCAGCACGGTAGCGGTCCCGTCAGCGATCAGCCGCTTAACCTCTTGCAGGGGCGGGTTTTCCCCGATATCAAGCTCATTGTTCTGGAACATGGTAAGTTCTGTATCATAGGACTCCACCATGGTCATAATCACTTTATCTAATTTGACCGTTGCGGCATCCCAGTAGTCAGGGTTTTTGACCATTTCCAGTTTTTGCTGGTGTTCCCACGCAACAAGCTTGAAGGGGCCGTTGCCGACGAAGGTTTCCGCCTTAGTATGCCAATCCGGGTTGGCCTGATCGACCTTCTTGTTGACAGGGTACAGGCTGGTAAAGGCGGTCAACCCAATGAAGTAGGGGGTGGGGGCTTCCAATTCAACTTCCAGGGTATAATCGTCAACAGCCTTTACGCCAACCTCTTCTGCCTTTGCTTCCCCTGCGTTGTATTTCTCACCGTTTTTCAGGTAAAAGAGCTGGTAAGCGTATTCAGAAGCAGTGTCCTTGGCCAGCAACTTTTTCCAGGCATACTCGAAGTCATGGGCGGTTACCGGCTCACCGTTAGTCCACTTGGCGTTTTTACGGAGCTTAAAGACATACTTCAAGCCGTCCGGGCTGATGGTCCAGTCTTCCGCCATCCCACTACCCTTTTTAATTTCGTGGTTAACATCATACCGGGTGAGACCTTCTAAAAGGGCGCCTAACACAGTACTTTCCGGCTTACCGGTGTGCATGATAGGGTCTAATGTTTCGGGTTCAGTACCCAGGTTGTACGTGATGGTCATGGGTTCTTTAGCAGGTGCAGTAGGTGCCGCCTGCTCGGTTTTCTTGGAACCACAGCCTGCTACCACAAAACTCACCACCAACACCAGTGCCAGCAATAGGACCAGACTCTTGTTCCTCAACACTCCTTCTAACCTCCCTTGTTTTTTTGGGGCTTCCAAGCCCGTTGGTTTATGGAACCTTCTGTATAAGTACCTTGGGACAATAATGCCACCATCACTACAGGCTGGCAATTTGTCCAAAAGGTATAACCAGGATAAATTATATCGTACAACCACTTAACGGGTCAATCGGCCTGTCTTCCAGTGAAGCACAATTGTCCTCCACTAACAGAGAGAAATATGAGAGAAATCGGCAATCTTGCGACAAGGCCCCTTACACACAATATTTCGTTGGTTAAAAATTTTAGAGGCTTCTCCCACTATGACTTTCAGGTAGTGACTCACCTTCGGCATGATTTTTCAAGCCTTAACCCGCCAGGCGTATGCCGCCTGTGAGCTAAGTTCGCCAAAGTGTTATCTCGCTATAATTCCCCTAAATCAATCCAAAACCGCGCACGGGCGAAATTGGCAGGTAAGGTCAGGAGTGCTATAATCCGAATGATTGCTTGTGCGGGTTAGGGTTAGAATAGTTATGTACATTTTCTAATACGGTGATTTACAAGCTCGAATTCGTGGAGGGTGTGGCGTGGAAATCTCATTTTTGTTCTATGTTGTTCAAGTTGCGATCATCCTTTTCGGCCTCTACCAGTTGGTGATCTCTATCTTCGGCTTTACCCCCTACCGGTTAGAGGACCGTCTCCCCCGGAACCGGTTTGCCGTGCTGATCGCTGCCCACAATGAGGAAATGGTGATTAGCAACCTGGTAAAGTCTCTTTTAAAAAGCAACTACCCACGCCACCTGTTCGACGTCTTTGTAGTGGCTGACAACTGTACCGACTCTACCGCTAAGGTAGCGGAGCAGGCGGGTGCCATCGTACACGTCCGGTCGCATCATGACCGGGGCAAGGGTTACGCAATTCAATGGGGACTGCAAAAGGTTTATCAGGCCGGCCACTACGATGCGGTTTGCTTCTTCGACGCGGACAACCTGGTCCACCCGGACTTCCTGGCCCACATGAACAGCGAATTAACCCTGGGTAGAAAGGTCATCCAAGGTTATGTGGAATCCAAGAACCCCTACGATACCTGGGTAAGCGCGACATTCACCATTGCCTTTTGGCTGATGCACCGGCTGTTCCAACGGCCCCGCATCCACCTTGGTTTATCCGGCGCTCTGGCCGGAACCGGCATGTGCATTTCTACAGGCGTGCTCCAAGGAATCGGGTGGCGGGCCACTTCATTAACGGAGGATATGGAGTTTTCCGCACTCGCCCTGCTGGCCGGGTACCCGACCCATTTCAGCCCGCCGGCGATCGTTTACGACGAAAAGGCCACCGGATTCTGGCAGTCCGTCAGACAGCGCTTGCGGTGGGCGCGCGGAAAGTTTGATGTGGCTTTTAACTTGGCCCCCGAGTTTGCCCGGAAGTTTGTGCGGACCAGGAAACTGGTTTACTTTGACTTCCTGATGCTATTGTTGGGTCCCTTCATTTTACTTCTTTCGTTTATTTACTTTTCAACTTTAATGATAGGGTCATACTTCGATTTCGCTTTGACAACTCCCCTGAGTTTCACTCATCTGATGTCATTTCTGGCTTTCTCCCAGTACCTGCTGTCTGTAGCAGTACTAGCAGCCGACCGGCGTTCGTGGACTGCGTACCTGTGGTCAGTGTTGTACCCGGTATTTATCTATACCTGGGTCCCCATTACCCTTTGGGCACTGTTTACATGCAAAAACAAGAAGTGGTCCCACACATTACACCGGCGGAGTGTTTCTCTGGAGGAAGTCCTCAAAAGCGCCTAAAAAAGCGGCTATTATTCAGCCGCTTTTTTCCCTTCTGTTTCAATTCTTGCGCCAAACAGGGTACAGCGCGGGCATTTTTCCGCCCGCTGGTTGCCCACATAGACCTCGCCACAAACCGGGCACTCACGGTTGTCACCCTTATCCAGGTTAGTGTATTCCTCTGCCACCAAGTCTCCAAGGGTGAGGCCTTCCTGAAACTCCATCGCTCTTTGGGGGCAGATATCCACACACAGGCCACAAGCGGTACATAAAGAAAAGTCCACCTGGAGTTCTTGATCCCCTTCCTTCCCTTCCCCCTGCCGAAGAGCGCCGGCAGGGCACAACCGGGAGCAGGCGCTACAGAAATAGCAAGCGCCGGCAACAGCAAGGCGCGGGAATGGCACCGGACTTTCTTGCGGAAGCTGGTTGCCTCCCAGTCGCCGCAGGGTATCCGCCAGCCCTCGCCGCCTGCTGGCAAACTCCCCGGGCCGTTCCCACACGGGCTTCTCTTCTTGCGCCTTTTCAGGTGGTCCCAGTATTTCGTCAGCCAACGCTACGGGCACCCGCCGGAGCCCCTTAAGGAAAGAGGTAAAAAACTCTCGCCGGCTCTCGTTAACCTCGCTGGGTTTTCCGGCAGAAACAGGGCGGGTGGCGAATTTCTCCAGGCTCGCACAGGTTAGTAGCCTTTGGCCACCTATCATGGCCGCCTCCAGCAACCGGCGGGCAACCGCCAGGTTCTCCTCGAACACTGCGCCCCCACGGGTCACGCCGCACCCGGCACAGTCCTGGGACCTGTAGAAAAACCGCAGGGACCCGCCGGACTCGGCAGCCATGGCAATCATCGCTTCCGCGGTCACCTGCCCCAGGCAGGCCACGCCCACACCATTAAGCTGCTGTCTGGATTCTCTTGTGCTTTTGAGACAGTATACCACCGTCTCCGGAGAATTCTGGCCGACCTCTCGCGCCCGGGCCATCAGGTACCGCTCGCCCGCATCCGGCATATGAAATACCCCATTGGGGCAGGCCGCACTGCATAAGCCGCACCCACTGCATTCTTCAACCGTCACCCCGTCACTGGAGATCATTATTCCGCCCGTAGGGCATACATCCTTGCATCTCCGGCAGTTAGAACGAGGGGAGCGCTTACGGCTGCAGAAGTTATCCGTAATCCGGGGACGGCTAAGGCCTGATAGCAAACCGGCTATTTTTTCCAGGTCCAAGTTCCTTCCCCCTACAAGGGCTGTGATAAATTACCTAGCCATGCCATTTGTTTAATCGACTACCAGGATCTCATCTCCGACATTTACCGGGCCTCCAGCCAGGATTTTGATAAAAATTCCTTCCCGGGGCATTACACAGTCCCCTGCCTGGTAGTAAATGGCGCAGCGGCTGTGACATTCCTTACCGATCTGGGTTACTTCCCCCTCCGCCTCACGGCCGATACGCAAGCGGGTCCCGACAGGCAACGATACCAGGTCGATGCCCTCGGTAGTCAAGTTTTCCGCAAAGTCTCCCGGACCCACATCCAGCCCCATATCCCGCATTTTGTGAATACTCTCCAGGGCCAGGAGGCTAACTTGCCGGTGCCAGTTACCGGCATGGGCGTCTCCCTCCAACCCGAAGTCGACCACCAGGTTGCCCCGCCCGGTGTTTTTCTTGCGCTCGCCCTTTTGCGCACTGGTGCAGACTGCTACGATCCTACCCATATCATACCACCCCCTAAAAGCGCTATTATGATAATTTTATCCCCCGATATCTGACATCAGGCGTTCCTGCCCCTGCCAACCATCCGTCATGTGGTGCCGCCCGGGCTTAAAGCATAGCGCCTGCACAATCGCTTGCCTGACCGGTTCGTCCTCCTCGCCATGGCGAAGGGCGTCCCGCACGTCCACCTCCAGGCGGTCTTGCAGGCAGGGACGCAACCTGCCGTCCGCCGTGAGGCGCAGCCTGTTACACGCCGAACAAAAGTGGTTGCTGATAGCAGAAATGAACCCCACAGTACCCTGGGCGCCCGGCACCTGGTAATACTCGGCGGGCCCATTGCCCATTTTGCCCGCTACCGGCACCAGGTGCATCTCTCCCTCGATAGCCTCCCGCACCCGGGATACCGGCAGGAAGGAATCCGACCAGGAGGCGTCGCTCTCACCGATAGGCATCAGTTCGATAAACCTCACGTGCAAGGGCCTGCGTACCGTCATCCTGGCAAACTCCAGCACCTCATCGCCATTAACCCCCCGCATTAATACGGTGTTCAGTTTGACAGGCGTTAAACCCGATTCCAGGGCAGTCTCAATTCCTGCCCACACGTCCTCCAGGCGCCCCCGCCGGGTGATGCGGTGAAACTTATCCCTGTCAAGGGTATCCAGGCTGATGTTGACCCGGTGGAGGCCGGCCTGCTTCAGGCTTCGAGCGCACTCCTTTAACAAAGTACCGTTGGTGGTCATGGCCACCTCGGAGATCCCCGGGATAGCCGCCAGTTCAGCCACGAAATCCACAATACCCCGGCGGGCCAACGGCTCCCCGCCGGTGATCCGCACCTTGCGTACTCCCAGCCCCGCCGCCACCCGGACAAAGCGAAGGATCTCCTCAAAGCGCAGGATCTCGAGGTGGTGTTTGGACGGAATACCCTCCTCGGGCATGCAGTAGAAACAGCGCAGGTTGCATTTATCGGTGACCGAAATCCTCAAGTAATCTATCCGCCGGCCATACCGGTCCTCCACGGCTGTCACGCCCCTTTTGCTAAAAACCTCTCCTCAATCAGGTCAACCAGTCCCGCGGCGTCATCCAGGTCAAAACAGGGCACCCCAATATCAAAGGCCACATCGGTGGCGATCGCCACCAGTTCTTCCGGCGAACAAAGCAGGTCTTGCTCTCCCCTGGCTGCCCTGAACACCTCGATCTTTGGCTTGTTCCCCCGCTTGTACCCCTCGGTGAGGATCAGGTCCACATCGGGAATCATGGCCGCTATTTCGTCCAGGTTCTTTTCCGCTTCTACCTTGGAGATCATTGCCAGCTTGCTGGAGGAAGAAATCACCACCACATCCGCCCCTGCCCGGGCGTGACGCCAGGTATCCTTCCCGGGGTGATCAATATCGAAGCTGTGAGCGTCGTGCTTGATGGTGGCCACCCTGTGGCCGCGCCGCTTAAGTTCGGGCAAGAGCTTTTCCAACAAGGTGGTCTTTCCCATGTCGGACTTGCCTACTATGGAAATTATTGGGATCATTCAGCATCCTCGCTTTCTGTCAATAAAATGAGCTGGACCTCCTGCCCGGCCTGCAGGGGTGAACTGCCGGCCGGCACGTCCACCAGGGCGTTGCAGCGGAGGATGGACTGCAGCACGCCGGGGCTCTGTTTGCCCGTAAGGTCTACCCTGTAGCCTCCGCCTTCCCGGTGGGCTGTTACCCGCAGGAAGCGCCGGGGTCCACCCCCCTTGGCAAAGCCTTCAGCCATCACCCCCGATGCTCGCGGCCGCTGCCACTTTTGTCTGCCACCCATCAGCAGAATCGCTGGGCGCACCAGGTGCTCAAAAGCGATCAGGGCTGCCGCCGGGTTACCGGACAGGCCGATGAGCAGCTTTCCGTCTTTTTCCGCGGCCAGTGCCGGGGTGCCCGGCTTCATGGCTACCCGCCAGAAAAGCATCTCCGCCCCCGCAAGCCGGAAGGCATCCCGCATCAGGTCATACTCTCCCACCGAGGCGCCTCCGGTGGTCACCACCAGGTCCGCCGCTTCCAGCGCCTGTTCCAATTGCGTGATAATGTCTTCCAACCGGTCGGGAACAGTCGCCATCAGCACCGGCTCCCCTCCCGCCTCCATGATGGCGGCAGCCAAACCGTAAAGGTTGCTGTTGCGGATCTTCCCCGGGGATAAAAAGGCGAGTATATCAACCAGTTCCTCACCGGTGCAGAGCACCGCTACCCGGGGCTTCCGGTACACCGGCACCGGGGAGACGCCCACCGCCGCCAGCATACCGATGGCTCCGGACCGCAGCACCATGCCCTTTTCCAGCACCAGCTCCCCCATCTGGACGTCTTCTCCCGCCCGGGCGATATTGCTTTCCGGTCGCAGGGATGAGAACACCCGTACCAGCTCTCCCCCGCCATCGGTATCCTCCACCTTAACTACTGCGTTAGCGCCAGGAGGGATGGGGGCTCCTGTCATGATCTTTACCGCCGTACCCGGGGATACCGGGAGGGGCGAAACCCTTCCCGCCGGTACTTCGGCAATTACCTTTAAGGCTGCAGGGGTTGCCCTTGTCGCGCCTGCCAGGTCCTCCGCCCTGACGGCGTAACCGTCCAGGGGGGAGCGGTCGAAGGGCGGAATATCCTCGCGCGCCCGGACGTCCTGGGCCAGCACCCGGCCCAGGGCTGACAATATGGGGACCTCCTCCGTCCCTCCCGGTCGAACCCGTGACAGGACCGTATTTTGCGCTTCCTCTAACGGAATATTTGTACGCACCAACCCACCTCCTGTCTTAACAGCCTTTCCCAAAGGAGCAATTGGGAAAATGACATGCCTTGCACTCCAGGCAGATACCGCCGTGGCCAAGGCCCACCAGGTCAGACCTGATAATCCGTTCTCCCGCCATTACCCTGGGTAGCACAAGGTCAAAGATGGTAGTCTTGGCATACATCACGCAACCGGGCAGGCCCATCACCGGGATATCGCCCAGGTAGGCAATCATGTACATGGACCCCGGAAGTACCGGTGCCCCATAGGTCACCAGTTCCGCCCCGGCTTGCCGCACCCCCAAAGGCGTTACATCGTCCGGGTCTACTGACATGCCGCCGGTGGTGATCACCATCTCCGCCCCCGCAGTCACCAGTTCCCGGATGGCGGCGGCAATCCGCTCCGCGTCGTCCGGCACCAGAACCTGGCGAAATACCTCCGACCCGAAGGGTTCCAGCTTACGCCGCACCACCGGTCCAAAGCGGTCCTTGATGCGGCCGTGGTAAACCTCGTTCCCGGTGGTAACCATCCCGACCCGGAGGGTTTTAAAGGGCTTGACTTCGATGATCCCCCCGAAACCGGCACAAACCGCTTCCACTTGCCGGATCTTTTCTTCTTCGATCACGATGGGAATGACCCTGGTGCCCGCCACCACCTGCCCGCTTTCCACCACCCGGTTGTTATGCAGGGTGGCCAGTACCACCTGGTCGATAGAGTTTACCAAGGTCAAGGCGGTCACGTCCACCTTCAACAGCCCACGGTAGGCGGCCTGGAGGTTGACTTTGCCCTCTACTGGTTCGGTGAGCGTTAGACCCCCACGGCCGGCGGCGGCAGCGATGCGCTGGGCGGCCTCATCCTCGTGCAGGATCCCTTCACGATACTCCCAGACATAAAGATGCTCTTTACCCAGCTTGAGCAGTTCGGGGACATCCTCGGGGCGAATAATATGGCCTTTTTTGAAAGCCCTCCCCTTAAATTCCCCGGGGACTATTTTGGTAATGTCGTGACACAGCACGTGGCCTACCGCATCTTCAACCCTGACGTGCCGCACCCTGATCACTCCTTCCGGTTGCCATCTCCCGGGCTGCCTCCAGCTCCTGGGGGGTATTGACGTTGAAAAACACCCGATCGACCTGGGCGTAAGCCGCCAGTTCCGTTTCTCCCACGCTCCGCACCTTTACCTGGGAATAAAAGGCGATAATCTGATACACCTGCTCCCGGAGGCACTGCTCAATAAAAGGTAGACAGGTTTTAGCATATACCGCGTACAGGGGCTGGTAGTACCCGTCTACCATGGGGATCACCGCGTCATAGTCACCGGCTATCTCCACCAGGTACTCCGCCAGGCGCGACTCCACAAACGGCATGTCGCAGGCCACGACAAAGCTGTTCCGGTGAGTGGCGGCGGTCAGCCCGGCATGCATCCCGGACAGCGGTCCCTGGCGGGGAATGATGTCGGTTACCACCTTAACCCCCAGATGGCTGTATTGTTCCGGCTCATTGGTAACCACTACCACTTCCGGGAACACCCGGCCCAGTTTTTCCACCAGTCCCTCGATCAGCGGCCGGCTTTCTACTTCCAGAAATGCCTTGTTGGCCTTCATCCTTGAGTTGCGGCCCCCCGACAGGATCACGGCGGTTGCCGGCTGCATTGCTTTCTCCCTACCCTTCATCCACAGCCTCTGCCTCAGCTGCCTTTTTCTTGGCTTTAACCACCCGGGAGATGAGTATGCTCAGCTCATACAGGATGATCATCGGGCCTGCCATCAGCAACTGAGATACCACGTCCGGCCCCGGGGTAAGCGCAGCGGCAATCACAAAGGTGATCAGGATGGCGTACTTGCGGTTCTTGGCCAAAAATTTGGGCGTAACCAGACCCAACCGGGTCAAAAGCAACACCACCAGCGGCAGTTCGAACACCAGTCCAAACGGTAACAAGAAGGATACCAGAAAAGAAACGTACTTGCTGACGGTAATCATCGCCTCCAGCCCCTGCCCGGCGGTAACCAGCAGGAACCTAGCCGCGAATCGAAACACCGTATAGTAGGCAAACAAAACACCGGTGATAAACAGGGCCATAGAAGAGGGAACCATCACATAGATTATGCGGCGCTCGTGGTAGTGGAGTGCCGGCATCACAAAACTCCATACCTGCCACATCACCACCGGTAGACTGATAATCACGCCCGCGATAGCGCTGATTTTCAGTTTGGTAAATAATGCCTCTGTCGGCGCTATATAAATCAGGGGCAGGTTTAATTCGGTCAGGGGCGCTGTCGCCAGTTGAAACAACGGCTCCCTGTACAGAAAAAAGATGACCAGAGTGGTAGCGGCAACCGCCAGGGTAGAAATGACCAATACCTTCCGTAACTCTTCCAGGTGTTCCACCAGGGTCATGGTCTTGTCAGACGATCTCACTCAGTACCCTCCTCACGCTGTATCCTCCAAAATGCCGACGTATTGCTGCTTCAGGACAACCTGCCACTGATGGTGCTTATCCACTTTTAAACGCTGGTAAATATATGCCGGCAGAGAAATGTGCAGGTCCGGTTTCGCCCGGCTACCGGGAGCATCTGTCTCGGGCCGGAAGAGAAGTGTGTAGTGCCCCCCATACCCCACCTCTTCCACAATCTGCCCCGAAAGGACAGTTTCTCCCGGCTCCCGCGGCCCGTTTTGCCGGTCCCTGGGCACCAGCATTACGTGCTCGGGGCGAATATAACACTCTACCGGCTGCCCGGGGTAATAACCCCCAGGAGGCGCCCAAACTTCGAATCCCGGCCCGGCGATGCGGGAAAACCCCCGGTTAACTTCCACCACCGTCCCCGGCCAGAAGTTCTTGACACCCATAAATCTTGCCACCGCTTTGTTTTTCGGCTGGAAATAGACCTCTTCCCGCGGTCCGCACTGCAGCACCCTGCCCGATTCGCAGACAGCGATCTCTTTACTCAAGGCATAGGCCTCATCCAGGTTATGCGTCACCAAGATGGTAGGAATGGATAATTCCAAAAGCAGCTGCAGCAATTCCCGGTGCAGACGGCTGCGGATAGCTGTATCCAGGGCCGCAAAGGGTTCGTCCAGTAACAGCGCCCTGGGCCGGGTTACCAGGGCTCTCGCCAGGGCTACCCTCTGCCGCTGCCCTCCTGATAATTCGCCAGGATACCTTTCCTCAAGACCTTCCAGGCGGACGGTCCGGACAATCTCGTCCACCCGCTCCCTTTGCTCTTCCCTGGTGATCCCTTTCAAACCGTAAATGATGTTTTTTTCCACCGTTAAATGTGGGAACAGGGCATATTCCTGCAGGACATACCCGACCCGCCGGCGCTGCGGTGGGAGGTTAACCCGGCAATCGGAGTCAAACACAGCGCATCCATCAATTTCGATCCTGCCCTCGTCAGGGGTCATCAGTCCTGCGATACACTGCAGGGTCATGCTTTTCCCCGACCCCGACGGGCCGAAAAGGGCCAGTACCTGGTTATCTACCCGCAGTCCGACCTGAAGGCGGAAACTGTCCATCTGCTTAGTAATATCGACCTTTAGCATGTTCACCACCTCGGGGGCTTAGCCAGGCGATTCAAGAGCAGCAGTACTGTTACTGTTATACCGCTAATGACCAGCACCAGGGTGTTTGCCAGGGTCGAGTCACCCGCCTGGACCGCGTCATAAATGGCAATGGATAAGGTCTGGGTTTGCCCCGGAATGTTCCCGGCCACCATTAAAGTAGCGCCGAACTCGCCCATCGCCCGGGTAAATGCCAGTACGGTACCGGCCAAGATACCTCGCCAGGCCAGGGGTATGGTCACCGTGAAAAAGACAGAAGCTTCGGACCTGCCCAGGGTACGGGCAGCCGCTTCCAGCTGCGGGTTTACCGTCTCAAACCCCGCCTGGGCTGAGCGAACCAAGAGGGGAACAGCTACGAGAGATGAGGCCAGTACCGCTGCCTGCCAGGTGAAAACCATCGGCCTGCCAAACCATGCTTCCCATAACTTCCCCAACCAGGTCTGCCTCCCAATCAACAACAAAAGGTAGTACCCCAGTACCGTGGGCGGCAACACCATCGGGAGAGTGACCAGTCCCCCCAGGGCATCCGTCCATGGCAGTTTGCGCCTGGCCAACAACCAGGCCAGGGGAACACCGGCCACTATTGACAGGAGGGTAGCCAAAAAGGCGACCTTTAAGGATAAGTACACGGGTTCCCAAGAGATGAACGGCATTTTACACCTCGCCCGGCAACACAAAGCCGTACTTCCGCATGATCTTCCGGCCCTCCGGGCCGTTCACAAACTTAATGAAATCACTAGCCGCCTGTTCGCGGGGAGTCCCCCGGATTACTGCCATCGCCTGTTCCAGTGGTTCGTGTAAAGACTCATCGATCAGGCTGAAGGTAACCTCCGGCACGTTGGCCACCGACAAAGCCACAATGCCCGCCTCGGCGTTACCGGTCTGGACAAACTGCAGAGCCTGGCGCACGTTTTCTCCGTAGACCAGCTTCGGTTGGATTTGATCCCACAGGCCGGCAGCCACCAATGCCTGTTTTGCGGCCATACCGTACGGGGCATGGTTTGGGTTGGCTATAGCCACCTTGGAAACCCTCGCATCAAGGAGTCCGGTCAGACCGGCGACTTCCACTCCCCCGGCCCTGCTGCTCACCAACACAATTCTACCTACCGCGTATAGTTGTTGAGTACCGGGGACAATCAATCCCTTATCTTGTAGATCCTGTACGAACTGGACGTTGGCAGCCGCGAAAAGGTCCACAGGCGCTCCCTGCTCAATTTGCTTAGCAAGGTTCCCGGTAGAACCGAAGGAAAAGACCACTCGCTCGCCGGTCTGTTCCTCGAAGCGCTCCGCGATTTCCTGAAAAGCAAATTGCAGGTCAGCCGCGGCAGCTATGGTTAACGGCCGGGCATTCTTCGGGACTGTATAAGTCCTGTCCAGGGGAGCAGCGCACCCCCCCAACGAAAAGGTGAATGCCACGATGACCAATAATCTTAGTACCTTCATATGCATATGCATTTTCCCTCACAACACCTTGACGAAAAGACAACGGCTCTGCTTGGTAAGGATTGGCAGAGCCGTTGGGTACATCACGGCAAGGCACATCTCCTTCCCAAAACGTGGAGGCACACCCGTTTCCGCCGTGCTGGTAAGCACTTGGTGTACCCCGTGGGCTTCAGCCCAGGCTAGCCACCATAGGACTGTTCCCTTAGGTGGAATAGCTCGGAGACTATTAAACAGCTATGAAATTGCGCCTTTACTTTACTTCACTCAGTCTTTCTTTTCCTCGGATGTGGGTTTGGTAATGTCTATTTGGTCCCTGATATCCTGGGTGGCCTTGCGAAACTCCCGCAGGCCGTTCCCCACCGCCCTACCCATCTCGGGAAGTTTTTTGGGGCCTACCACCACCAGTGCAACCGCCAGGATCAGAATTAATTCCCAGGGTCCGATATTGAACAAAGGCACCCACCTCACTCAGACATGCTGTAATAACGACTACTTGTCCGCGTTGTTTTCCGCCTTAGCGGCGCCGGCATTAGAATCTTCTCTGGTGGCGCCCCGGAATTCCTTGATGGTTTTGCCCAAGGACTTACCCACTTCCGGCAGCTTTCCCGGACCAAAAATAATCAGTGCCAGAGCCAGGATCAGGATTAATTCGGTAGGACCAATGCTGGGTAGAAGACCAAACATCTTTTCCGCCTCCTTTTATTCCGGGTTCGTCTCCATCATACCCCTGATCAGTCAAAACATCAAGGGATTCTGTAAGATTAGCCCGGCCTAACCATTCCAATTTACACTTTTTACACTTTGGCCTTTTTATCATGTTATTTTCTGCACAAACCGCGTAATTCCTGCTTAAGAAGAACAATCTTTTGGGCTTTTTTATGTCTAAAATTACCAGCATAGCCGGGTGCGGCGGATGCCATATTAGTAAATGGGTTTAATCCAATATTAAACAAGGAGGTGATATCATGATTTTACAGGGAGGTGCTTACCAGGCAGGACAAGCTTTCGGTGGCACAGCCGGTTTCCAGAGCACCCTCGGTGTAGGGGACCAGCAACAAACCCTGGGAGTCGGTGACTACCAGCGCACGGGCCAGGCCTGGGCGGGGCAAACCGGGATCCAGTCCTGGGCTAATCCCGGGTTGGTTTCAGGTCAGGCCTTTGGTGGTCAAGCTTTAGGCGGCCAAGCCTATGCCGGACAGGCGGGCTACCTGCCGCACGGTGAAACTGGCGTAATGCAGTCCTGGGTTAACCCCAGTCTTGCAACCGGCCAGGCATTTGGTGGCCAGGCTTATACCGGTCAGACCTTCGGAGGTCAGGCTATCGGCGGTCAGGCTTACACCGGACAGCCCGGCTACCTGCCGCACCGTGAAACTGGCGTAATGACCAACTGGTTAGCGCCCATCAGCACCCAGGCATGGATCAGCCCCGGTGTTACCACCGCGCAAACCTTCGCTCCGACATATGCTCCCGTTTACCAGCAGGGGTACCAGGCTCCTATTACCTCCGCTTGGCAGTTGCAGCAGCAGATTCAGCGCTTCCGCAGCGACTTAAGCAACATTGAAGCAATGGTCTCCCGGTTGGCGCAGTCGGAACAAAGCAACGCCGGCCAACTTCAACGGCTGCAGCAGGCTGAGATCAGCGCTGTCCAACAGTTGCAACAGTTGCAGCAAATGATGGGGTCGGTGAGTAGAGACCTGCAGCAGTTGAGCAGCCTGGCGCAACAAGCCTCGACCCAGTTCACCACCGGCGCGCAACAGTTCGGTGGCCAGACCTTCGGGACCCAGGCTTACGGTACCAGGACGTTCTAGCGCTAAAAAGGCTCATGGCTTTACGCCACAATCAATAATGATGAACAAATGACGCAGTCATTCAGTTAGAATGCTGCGTCATTTTCGTCAAGCAGGCGCCGTCCCCTGCACCCTCACACGTCCCACCCCGCCCATTCATACAATAAGAAAAAAAGAGGTACAATGGCCATGGGCAGAAAGAAAGGGTTAGGGACAGGATGGAAAAAACTCGTGCGGCCAGCGGCACACCTGCTGGATTGCCTCTGTCACCCCCTGACTATAGACGAGGTTGAACTTATTATCCAGGACGTACGTATCCGCGTGATCCGGCGGACCACTCTGGACGTCCCCCACGAGGTCTCGGTGTTCATCCCGCGGGCCGAATTGCGCCAGCGGCAATACCGGAACGGCCAGTTGGTCTCGGAAGACGAAAAAATCCTCAACAGCATCACGGTAGTTCATGCACCCCGGCACCCGCTGGCCGGTGAACAACCACCTGTGGAAGCTCCCCTACCACCCTGGACTCCCGGGAAAACCCCGCCTCTTCCCGATATGCCAGGTAATCCTGGAAGTGAATCGGCTGAGGACCCACCCTCCGGTACCGGAAACGGGGCTTATCCTAAAACACGGATGAACATCTACTTTAAGGATATAACGTCCACCTAAAGACCCGCAGAGCGAGCGGGTTTTGTTTCACTATCAGAAAGTACAAGTTGTACTTTCTGATAGCACAAGTACAACTAAGGCTTCCGCCTGCGCCAAAGGCTTGCCGCAAGCCAAGTTTTCTTTATTCTGTTCTAAAATGATCAGTGGGAAATAAGTTTGAAACAAAAGTTTGATGCAGGAGCATTATATGATAATTATTATTAAAAAGCGGTTGATTGTTTTTGTCCTGGCATGCGTCCTCGCCACCTTGGTCTTCACCCTTTCCACGGCTACACCACAGCCGGCGGGAGAACTCAGGATCTTGCGTACGGTACCTGCCGACAAGGCGGAAGGAGTCCCCCTTTACCCACAGATCCGGATCCTTACGGACAGGCCGGTTGACTGGGCCGCTATTCGCCTGGAGGAAACCGGCCGCGGTAAATTAATCCCAGGTAAGATGCAAGTATCCTCCCAGGGCATCCTGTTCTTGCCCGAGGAAGTATTCCTCCCGGACACCAGGTACCGGGTGACGGTAAGGGCAGCTTCGAGCGAAAACGTTACTCCGCCCTTGCAGTTTGTATTCACTACCCGGTCGATGGAGAATCAGGTCTGGGTAGATGCCAAATTGGGACGCATTCACACGGTGACCGTGTACCGGGGGAAATTCCCGCTCAAGCACATGCTGGCCTCCGGGGGGAAGCCGGGCCAGGACACTCCCTACGGTATGTACCGTACCAAGGACAGGGGCTCAAGTTTCTGGTCAGAACGTTTCGGAGAAGGGGCTACATACTGGGTGCGTCTCCATGGCCAGTACCTGGTACATTCGGTGCCCAAGGACGCCAACTGGCAGACCAAGGAAGAAGAACATGCCAAACTCGGACTCCCCGCCAGCCACGGCTGCGTTCGGCTGAGCGATGCGGATGCCCGCTGGTTTTATCAAAATGTGCCACCGGGAGCTACCGTGATCATCCACCCATAAGATCGTGATGGAGGGTCAAATATGAACGGCGTGTTTACTTTTTTAGTGGTTAGCGGCATTCTGGTAGCAGCATTTACCGGGAATATGGGTGCGGTGACCTCTGCGGCTTTGAATTCAGCGACTAGTGCGGTGGAAAGGATCCTGGGACTGATCGGGGTCATCACCCTTTGGCTAGGTGTCGCCAGGATTGCTGAAAGATCGGGCCTATTAAAATTAATGACCGTGCTAATCCAACCCCTGGTGGGGTTTCTCTTTCCGTCGGTTCCCAGGGGACACCCCGCCATGGGCGCCATGCTGATGAACATGAGCGCCAACCTACTGGGCTTCGGCAGCGCCGCTACACCTTTCGGGCTAAAGGCCATGGGAGAACTGCAAAGACTCAATCCTGATAAAGAGACCGCCAGCGAAGCCATGTGCACCTTCCTGGCTATCAACACCTCTTCGGTGACGATTATTCCGGCTACCGTGATCGCTTTGCGGGCCGCGGCAGGATCCATCAACCCGGCAGAAATCGTAACTACCACCCTGTTTGCCACCACCTGTTCCACCTTAACTGCCGTCATCGCCGACTACTGGTTCAGGAGGCGAAGCCGGAGGAAAAAATGGAGGTGAACTCACATGTCGTGGCACGCCCTGTCAGCCGCATCCCAATGGGCCATCCCCTTTTTTCTCCTCGCAATTTTTTTATCCGCCTTGGTACGGCGGGTCCCCGTATATGCGGCCTTTGTGGAAGGCGCTCAAGAGGGATTTGCTTTAGCCATCCGCCTGGTCCCTTATGTAGTCGGAATTTACGTGGCAATCGGGATTTTCCGGGCTTCAGGAGCCATGCAGTTGATGGCAGATATCCTGGCTCCTGTCATATCCCGGCTTGGTATCCCGGCCGAAGTGCTGCCATTGATGATCGTACGTCCCCTCTCCGGCCCCGCCGCACTGGGTTTAACGGCTGAGTTGATGGAAAGGTTCGGTCCGGACTCTTTCATCGGACGGCTGGCCTGCACCCTGGACGGCAGCACCGATACCACCTTTTACGTCCTGGCGGTGTACTTCGCCTCGGTAGGCGTCAAGAAGGCCAGGTACTCCGTAGCAGTCGGCCTCTTGGCTGACCTGGCCGGCTTTGCCGGGGCGGTATTTATCACGCACCAGGTGTTCAACCCATGACAAACGAGCAATAGACAATAAAAATAGTGCATGCGGTTGTTGCATGCACTGGCATTTTCTTCATGGTGCGGTGGGCGAGACTTGAACTCGCACGCCCGTACGGGCACTACCCCCTCAAAGTAGCGTGTCTGCCGATTCCACCACCACCGCGTAAAACCTGGTGTTTTCAATGTATTAAACCGCAATGAACGGCTAGGCAAGAGTTATGATAGCATAAGGAAACGAGGATGTCAATCTGGCGGTACGGGATATATATTGGGATATTGCCCCATTGTTATAGGAAAGACAATAGCCTTTAACGGCTTCTCCTGGAATATCCGTGAGTTCCGATGATTAGGTCAACACCCCGGTACTCCCCTGCGCAATAGGAGACCGCCTTTGCCAAGTCCATATCCACCTGGCCTTTTTGATTTAAGGAGTCCTGGTCAATATGAACCGATACGATTTCACCAATAAACATATGGTGGGAACCTAATTCAATGACCTGCTTAACTTGACACTCAATATTCACCGGGCACTCCTTGATCAATGGCGCTTTAACCACCGCGGCAGGAAGAGGAGTGAGTCCAGTAGCCGCAAACTTGTCTACATCACGGCCGGAGTTCATTCCGCAGAAATCTACTTCCTTGACAATACCTGCTGAAGGAACATTAATCACAAATTCCCCTGTTTCTTTGATCAGTTTATAGGAAAACCTGTCGGGTCGAACGCTGACATAGACCATCGGTGGTACTGAATTCACCGTTCCGGTCCAGGCAATGGTGATAACATTGGGTTTTAGATTCTCATCGGCACAGGTTACCAGCACGGCTGGAACAGGATAAAGAGCCGTATAAGGCGCCTTCTTTATTTTGTTGCTAATTGTAACCATCCCCCTCAAAATCCTGTTAATTTCTCCTCTAGACTATGTACTTCTACACTTAAGTCCCAAGTCCTTCGTAACACATACCGGTTTTTCGCATAATAAAGAAAACTTGGCTTGCACTAAAGAAGATTTGCCCATTTGTTGGCTTAGTCGCGTTGATGCCAATTTTACTCAGAGTTCCTCCATCTGGGCTCGGAGTTCCACCAGGTGCATCTTTTCCGCCTGAAGCAGTCGCCCGAGCGTCCGGCGCACCTCCGGGGAACGGACCAGGTCGTACAGCTCCTGGTACAGGAGGATGGAATCCTTCTCCGCCTGAATGCCCACCGCCAAGGCATCTTTAACGTTTTTGGCTGTGAGATCATCATCGCGAGAAAACGCAAAGACATCTCCCGGCAGTAAAGCGAGTAAGTACCGCAGGGCGTCCCCATCGTAAAGTTCAGTCTTTTCACCAGGGGCATCAAGCATTTTTTGAAAAGCTGCCATATGCTCCCGCTCTTCTTCTGCCAGCCTGAATAATACCGTGCGGGTTTCCTCATTGTCCGCCAGGTTCGCGAGTCTTGTGTAAAATTCACTGCCCGCCCTTTTCAAGCTCGACGGCCATCCGAATGATTTCCGACTGGTTCAATTCTTGATCAGTCACAGTCACCTCTCCTTCCCCCTATTGAGCCTTCACCGTTCCGGCCGCGGGTAGGGCTGGAGTTTCCGGCAACATCCGCTCTGCTGTGGGTTTAATGCCGAAATGGCCATCACTCCCTGCCAGGGCCAGTATCAGGGCAGTAATACCCGGGATGGTGTCCACGTTGTCCACCGTAGTGACCCGTTGGTTGTAATAATATCTTACGTAGGAATGGACCGCATCGCTAAACTCCGTTCCTACCACCCTGACCTGTTGCTCACGGAAATACTTGATAAGCGGCAAGTCCAGTACCCGGAAATAGTTGTCCTTTTCTCCCTGGCTGCCACCCAGCAACAGGACCGCATCCAGTGGTTTCCCATAATTCCCGGAACTAGTAAGCACGTTAAGTTCCCGTAGAACGTCCAGTACCCTGAGGTCCTGCCCGCGGTAGATACTCTCACCCAGCATCCATGCCAGCCGGGGAGCCAGCTGGGAGGCGCTATAAGCCCCGTCCAGTTCCAGCCGCGCGAGCAGGTCCCCGATGGCGACAGGATCGCGGAAGTTAAACTCTCCGTTTAAGATGGTAACCGACTCCACCTTGGCACCGGCTGACTCAAGCCCTTGAATTAATTGTCCGGTATCGCCACCGGCAGTGGTTTTAACCACCGCCACTCGCATTCCTGCCAGCCGGTCCTGCACCAAAAGCGGGAATGCCGCCTGGGCAAACCTTTTGTACTGTTGGGAGGTTTGACGCAAGATCAGTGCTTCTTCCTGCACCGCCCGGTTTTGCTCCCTCAGAAGAGCGAAATCCTGTTCCAGGCGATCTATAAGTTCCTTCTGCTCCTGTACCAGCAGGTCGTCTCCCACTACCGTGCTCCCCACCAGGATACCGATACCCAGCGCCAGGAACACTGCTACCAGTGAACTGATGTGGTACCGCAGGTCGAACACGGACCTTGCCTCCTGTTCTGGCAGCGCTTTTTTAATAATAGCCTTTTATCAGGCAAAGAGTCTTCTTCAACTCTTTCGACTGTTATGAGGTAAACTAGCCCTGTTAGTATGCGGACTGAACGCGGCAGGTATGCGAAGGGTACTCACTGGCTTGAGGTAAAAGTGACATTTTCAAACCTAACCATCCCCAGTTCATCTAACTGGAAGCCGCCCACCCGCTGGGATACCAGCAGAAGGTTAGCAGCCCGCCACAGGGGAACCTCCGGCGCATCCGCGGCGATAACCAGGGCCGCTTGCCCATATAACTCCTCCCTCGCCGCCAGCCCGGAAACGGCTCTGGCTTGGGACAACAGTTGGCCGACCTCCGGGTTTGCATACCTGGAAGGGTTGCGGCGTCCGGCTTCCGCTCCTTCAAACTGGGCAAAAAACTCCACCGGATCGTTGTACGTCGCCCTCCACTCGGTTAGGAAGAGGTTCACGCTTCCTTCCGCCAGCAGGCGGCGGAGCTCGCCATCACTTACCGCCCTTTTAGTAACAACCACGCCCGCCTCGGCCAATTGTTGGCGGACATTCTCCGCCAGACCCTCGGCCATCTCTCCCGCAGGGTAGTATAAGGTCGTTTCCGGAAGCGGCTTACCGTCTCCGAAACCCGCCTCTATCAGAATCAAACGGCTTATGCGTGGAGAATTTCTATACTCCCAGGAGACTTCCTGTTTGATGACTCCCGGAGGTAGGAAGTTCGTCCAAGGCATGCCGGCTCCATCGAATGCTTCCAGGCGCTCCTGATCCAGGGCATATGCAATCGCCTGCCGCAGCCGCGTATCCTGGAACAGACCACCGGAGAGGTTAAAGCCCAGGTACCAAACCCCGTGGTAATAGGCGGTATTCAAATGTTCCCGCAGGTACGGTTTTTGACGGATCTCTTCCAGTAGGCCAGCGGGAATCCCCAACACCACGTCCAGGTCGCCCGCCTGGAAGTCTATGAGTGCTGATTCCGGATCAAGGTCCGTTACCAGTTCTACTCTTTCCGGTCCCCGGTTACCCCCGTGATAGGCTGCATTTTTACCGAGGGTAATCCCTCCTTCGTACCATTCAACCAGTTGAAAAGGGCCGGTGCCCAGCGGAACCGTATCCTTTAACCTCTTTACGGGCTTTTCCGTGTTCGCTGCAACCGGGGGCGCCGCCGGCATCGTCGTTACCACCGCAGCCGGGTGAGCCAACGCACTTAAAAAGGAGGCGTCAGGGTAATCCAGGATGACCCGGAGTACGTAGTCACCCTCCACCTGAATACCGGTTACCTCGGGCGCCTGACCCGTCATCTTCGCCCTGGCTCCCGTCACGGGCATGAATATGGAAGAAGACCTCCCCGCAGCACTTGATTCCAACACGCGTTCCCAGGAAGCTTTGACATCAGCTGCAGTCATCTCTTTGCCGTTGTGGAACTTGACTCCCCGTTTCAGGAAAAATGTATATTGCATCCCTTTTGCGTCCATCTCCCACCTCTCCGCCAGTACCGGTTCCAGGTTGCCGTCCGCACCCCGGCGGACTAACCCCTCGAAAAGGTTTATGGCCACCAACCGCTCCCAAACTGTTTCCGCTGTCGCAGGGTCCAGTACCGCCGGCGTCTCGAGCATCGCGATCCGCAACACNNTTCCGTGCGGGGTTTTTGCCCGCACCCCGCCACCAGAACAGCAGTTACAATCAACAGGAACAACCATCGCGCTTTAACCATCCGGTCCTCTCTTCCTCTCACCATCACCCGGTAAAGGGCGGTCGATTATGGAAAATCATAGAATTTTAATGATTTAAAAAGAAGAAAAGCGAGCAAGGTCAATATGTGCGTCGCTTTTCATTCTACAGTTAATTTAGTCACGCCATCAGTTATACCATGCGTTGCAGGCGGGGGTTCGGGGTAACCCCGGGAATCCGCCCCCTCTTGGCCACCGCCTCACCCTGCACTTCCTTGAGGTCCATAGTCATGTCAATGGGCGCAGCCCCTGAAATGAAACTGCCTACACCAAAGGCATCCGCCCCGGCCGCCCCCAACGCCTGGATCTTTTCCGGGTAGAGCCCTCCTGACACAAAAATCTTGACGTGCCGGTGCCCCCCGGCATCCAGCCGGGCCCTTATTTCACGGACTAATTCAGGGGTTACGCCACCCCGTTCGCTGGGGGTGTCCAACCGGATGCCGTACAGGTCAGCGCCTAAGGCCTCCGCCACGCGCATAGCTTCTTCCGCTTCATCCTTAAAGGTATCTACCAGGACCAGCCGGCGGGCGCCAGGCGGCATGGTTTGATGGTAGGCCTTCGCAACCTTCACGGTGTCCCCGGCGATCAAGAAAACAGCATGGGGGAGCGTTCCTACCGGCTCCAATCCGGCCAGCTTTGCTCCTAAAATGCAACTGGCCCCATCGACCCCTCCGATTATGGCCGCCCGTTCCATCACAGGAGCAACGGCAGGATGCACGTGCCGGGCACCAAAACAGTAGACCGGTCGATCCCCCGCGGCGGCCTTTACATTTCTGGCCGCGCTCGCCCATCCGCTGGAACTGGCCAGGATACCCAACAAAGTGGTTTCGAAAAGGCCGAAACGGTTGTAAGGACCCTTGATGCGCATGACCACTTCCTTGGGAGCAAAACTCTCACCTTCGGGCAAAGCCCAAATTTCCAGTCCCCGGTCGGCAAGAAGATTAAGCACCTCGGGCACTCCTGCCAGGATACCCGCGGCGCGGGGAAATATTTCAGCGGTGACCGCGCATTCCTGCAACCCAAGGTGAGTTAGCACCTCGTAGGAGCGGACAAAATAGATGTCGGTAGTTGCCCCCTGGGCGATTTCCTCGTGGCTGGCGGAGAAAAAACGGCGCTCAGGAGCTACATGCAGCCTGCGCACCTGGTCCAGGCTTATTAATTCAAGCTTGTCCGATTGCAAAATAGGATCACCTCTACGGCCAATTGCCCGGACCGGTGGCCGGACTCGTCATCTTTTATTCGTTATTTTCTCCGAAATACCTCTTTTTATCGGGAAAAAGCTTTAACTTGCCGCTTTATAACCGTGAAAGGCCCTAACATAAACCCGGCGGTAAACCCGGTAATCCCTGAGCACGCGCCGGATGAACTCTCTGGTTTCCGAGAAAGGGATTTTCTCAATACTTCCCACATCCCCCCGCCACCGCCCGCTGGCCATCCACTGCCGCACATTACCTCTGCCTCCGTTATATGCTGCCAGCACCAGTGCCCTGTTGTTGCTGAATTCATTCTGTAGGTCCGCCAGGTACCAGGTTCCCAGGCGGATATTGTATTCCGGTTCAAACAGGGCTTCCGGGCGGAAGGGTTCTCCCATCTGGCGGGCAATCCACTCCGCGGTTTCCGGCATCAATTGCATCAATCCCCTGGCTCCCCGGGGGGAAAGGGCTTCCGGTTTAAACCTGCTTTCCACCCTGATGAGGGCGGTTACCAGGTAAGGGTCCAGGCCGTTCCGGCCGGCGTAATACCCTATCAGGTCGCGGTAGGAAAGAGGATAAAACAGGCGCCACACCCAGGAAAAGCCTAACAACAACGCTACCAGGGTCAGAAACAGCCAGAATGGCAGCCGGGATTTATGCCAACGAAAAAACATACCATCACTCCACCGCTTCAGGGCTGATGCCGTAAACTATGCCGCTATTCTCCCGTCCATTCCCGTTAAGTTTTTCCATGATGTCCTTCCAGTAATCCAGCACTTGTTCCATGGTGCGCTCCAGGCTGACCGAAGTATCTATCACCCGGTGTGCCCGCTTTATTTTCTCCGCCAGGGGCATCTGGGAACGGATACGGCGCCGGGCAGCTGCCTCAGGCAGCTTGTCCCGCTGCACGACACGCCTCACCTGAGTCTCTTCGGGAACCGAGACCACCCAGACCTCATCCACCAGGACCTCCATACCGGCCTCCAGTAGTAAGGGAGCGTCAATCACCACCACCCCCCGCGGGTTTTGCTGCCGGTATGCTGTCAGCAACTCCTCTGTCCTTTCGATGACCCGCGGGTGGGTAATCCCATTCAGCCTGGCAAGGGCCGTAGGGTCACCGAAGACCTTGGACCCCAGAGCCGGCCGGTGGATAGTGCCGTCGCTGTTGAGAATCTCTTCGCCAAAGGTGGCTACTATCTCAGACCATGCCGGCTCTCCAGGCGCGACCACCTCTCGCGCCAGCACGTCCGCATCGATGACCTCCGCCCCCAGTCGCTTCAACATACCTGACACTGTGCTTTTCCCGCTGGCAATACCCCCGGTCAGGCCGATGATCAACATCTGGATTCCCCCTAGATCTTAAGCAAGCCTAAAATGAGAATGATTGCTCCGGGTACCAGGGAGCCCGCATTCCCTAGCCAGTGCTCGCCCACCCTGGCTCCAAGCTTTAAGCCGCCTGACACCAGCGCCAGTTTGCACAAACCTACAAAGACCGGAACCAACCACAGTTCCATACCTGCAACCGCCGCACCGAACCCCGCGCCAAGGGCATCCATAGCCAGTGCAAGCCCCAGGGCCAGGGCTTCCCGGGGGTTGATCGTACCTGAGCGGTCAAAGTCCGCCTGTACAGGTTCCCTCAAGATCTGGATAACTATCCCCAGGGGGCGGATTTTTACCTTTAGCAGGGAGTATTCCCCACAGGCAGCCTCTTCAACATGATTGCGGCCTTTAATCCTGGCCTCCAGAATGATCCAGCATCCTACCGCCACCATGATCAAAGCCCCCAATTTCTCGGCCACTCCAGGAGGGATCAAGCCGGCCACCAGGTGCCCGAAAAACATGGAGACGGTGATCGCGACAGTCGAGGTAACGCAGATCACCAGCAGCGAGTGCCACGGGACCAAGATGCGACGCATGCCGTAGGACAGCCCCACTCCCAAGCCGTCTATGCTTACCGCCAAGGAAAATAACAGCACAGGCCAAAGGTTCAAGACCAGCAACCCCCTTTACCGAATCCAAGCTCATATCCACTATATGGCCGGGCGGCGAAAGGTGTGCTTGGGCGAGAACTAATCCTGGCAACAGCGGCACAGGTAACTGCTCCGGCCACCCACCTTGATGCGAATAACCGGCTGGCCGCAGCAAGGACAGGGTTCCCCCTCCCTGCTGTAAACCCGCAGCCGGTGCTGGTAATCCCCTTGTTGCCCGGATCCGTCCACGTAGTCCCGAACGGTGGTACCCCGGTGGTTAATACCCTCCTGCAGCACCGACCGGATGGCTTCGTAGAGCCGCTGTACTTCTTGTTCCGATAACCGGTCAGCGGGCCTTTCCGGAAGAATACCGGCGACGAACAGGATCTCGTCAGCGTAGATGTTCCCTATTCCCGCCAGGAAGGTCTGGTCCAGGAGTACCTCCTTCACCTTTCGCTTCCTCCCGGCCAGCATATCCCCCAGCTGTCCGGCTGTGAACTCCGCCGCCAGGGGTTCCGGGCCCAATTGCCGGAGACCGGAAATACGGTTCAGTTCCTTCTCAGGCATCAGGTAAATAGTCCCGAACTGCCTCTGGTCCTGGAAGCGCAGCTCGTGCCCGTCGTCCAGTTCGAAGATCACATGGGTGTGCTTAGCAAGCGGTACGTCGGGGGCAGTGTACGTCAACCGGCCGGTCATCCGCAAGTGCACCACCATGACGAATTGACCGGTTAACCGCACCAGCAGGTACTTGCCCCGCCGGTCCAAGCCCAGGATCTCTCGACCTGTAATAGCCCCAGGAAACTCCTCCGCCGGCGGGTGCTTGATCATCTTGGGTAGAAAGACCCTGGCTCCTTTAACCACTTTTCCAACTATTTTCTCCTGCAGTGTCCGCTTAACTGTTTCCACTTCCGGCAGTTCAGGCAACTTTAATTCCTCCCAACACGGCCAACTATTAATTATTAAGTCTGTCACACCGCGTATGGACTTTCTTTTCATCAGCCCAGTGTTCCGGCCTCAATAACCGATGTTTATCACAACGCTACTTGGGATCATAGGCAGTCATCTCGTACCAGTTTTGTCCTTGCTTCAGGTCTACCTTGAGCGGCACCCGAAGAGAAACGGCGTTTTCCATGTATTCTCGTACCAGTATGGCCACCTCCGGCAACTCCTTGTTGGGGACATCGAAGATGAGTTCGTCGTGCACCTGGAGAATCATCTCCGCCTGCCATCCTCTTTCCTTCAAACCTGCATTTATTCCCAGCATCGCCAACTTGATGATGTCGGCGGCGCTGCCTTGAATAGGAGTATTCATGGCTGTGCGTTCTCCAAAATTGCGGATGCTGAAATTTGAACTGAACAAATCGGGTAAATACCGCCGGCGCTTTAACAATGTCGTAACATAGCCCGTGCCCTTGGCCTCCTGTACAACATCCTGAAGATAACGCCGCACCCCGGGGTAGCGGGCCAGGTACTGCTCGATATACTGGCGGGCCTCACCGCGGGAAATTCCCAGGTCTCGGGCCAGGCCGAAGTCACTGATCCCGTAGACGATGCCAAAGTTAACCGCCTTGGCCCGCCGCCGCATCTCCGGGGTCACCTGTTCCATCGGTACGCCGAAAACCTCCGACGCTGTCCGGGTGTGAATATCCTGTTCCTCGATAAATGCCTCGATCAAGTTAGGGTCACCCGAGATATGCGCCAGCACCCGCAGTTCGATCTGGGAGTAGTCCGCCGCCAGCAACAACCGGTCCGGCCCGGAGGGTACAAATACCTTCCGCAATCGTCGTCCCAACTCCAACCGGACCGGGATGTTCTGCATGTTGGGTTCCGTACTGCTTAACCGCCCGGTGGCGGTCACCATCTGGTTGAAGGTAGTATGCACCTTGTGGGTGCGGGGGTCGATGAGAGGCCTTAACCCGTCCACATAGGTGGACTTCAGTTTCATCAACATGCGGTATTCCAGGATCCTGGCCACCACTTCGTGCTTGGGCGCCAGTTCCTCCAGTACCTCCGCGCTGGTCGAGTAGCCGGTTTTGGTCTTTTTGGAAGCGGGGAGCCCTAACCTCTCAAAGAGGATTACCCCCAGCTGTTTGGGTGAGTTGAGATTAAACTCCTCGCCTGCCAGCCCGTAGATCTCCTCGGTCAGCCTGGTAATTCCTTCTCCCAGTTCCCGACCCATGGCCTCCAGTTGTTCCCTGTCCACCGTGACACCCGCCCATTCCATCCCGGCCAAAACCCGTACCAGCGGGAGTTCCACCTCCCGGTACAGCTCAACCATCTCCGCTACCGCCAGTTTTGGCGGGAGCACTTCAGCCAACCGGAACACCGCCGCAGACCGTACCGCCACCTCCAGGCCCGGGTCTTCCTCCGGGACCAGCGCCTGGTCCAGGTGTTCCAAACACACCTCCGGCAGCTGGTGGCCGGGGGCGGAAGGGTTTAACAGGTAAGCTGCCAACATGGTATCTGTGAGCCCGGCCTCCACTTCAATGCCGCGCTTTCGCAGGGCAATAACGGCTTCCTTGGCATCATGGACAAGCAGGTCTATCGCGGGATCACCCAGCAAGGGAGCCAACAAGCCGTAAAAAAGTTCTGAGCGGCCATGCAAACTTGCAGGGATAATACCATAGCCGGCTCCTTCGTTACAGGAAATACCAACAGCCTGAATCTCCGCCCGCAGGTAATCCGGCTGGCTTAGTTTAAGAGAAATAGCAAGCCGGCCGGCAGCACGCACGGCTGCCAAAAGCTCACGGACTTCCGCTTCGGTGCTGATCACCTTAAAATTGCCCGGTATGCCTTGATTATCGTCCTCTTCCGCTTCTGTCCGCCCTTTTTGCATTTCTCCCAGTACTACCTTTACCAGGCTCTGAAAGTCCAGTTCTTTAAAAATTTCCAGGAGTTCCGGGTAATTGGGGGTGCCAAACCTGCACTCCTGGGGTTCTACCTCCACCGGAGCGTCACAGCAAATGGTGGCCAGGCTCTTGCTTAACTTGGCCTGATCAGCCCACTGTTTCAGGTCAGCGGCCAGTTTTGGACGGGCCACCCTGTCCACGTTTTCCAATAGGTTCTCCAAACTGCGATACTCATGGATCAGTTTAACCGCCGTCTTTTCTCCTACACCGGGGACCCCCGGAATGTTATCAGAGGTGTCTCCCATCAGCCCTTTGACGTCTCTCAATTGGTCGGGCTCCAAACCAAACTGTTCCCGGACCTCATGCATCCCCATGGATAGCATGTCTGAAATGCCCTTTTTGGTTAACAATACCCGGGTAAGCGGACTGACCAACTGTAAGGCATCCCGGTCGCCAGTAAGAACTACCGTCTCCAGACCCGCTGCTTCCGCTCGCCGGGCCATGGTCCCGATGATATCATCGGCCTCAAAACCCTCCACTTCCAGGGTCTCAATTTTCATGGCCTGCAGGATACGTTTGATCAGGGGGAACTGATGGCGCAGTTCTTCCGGGGTAGCCTTCCGGTGCCCCTTGTAGGCCTCGTACTGCTCATTGCGAAAGGTAACCCGGCCCTTGTCGAAGGCCACCGCTACAAGATCCGGCTTTTCCTCCGCGAGTATCTTCATTAACATATTGGTAAAGCCGTAGACCGCATTGGTAAACACCCCCTGCCGGTTCGACAGCAGTGGTAAGGCGTGAAACGCCCGGTGGATCAGGCTATTACCATCCACGATCATAAACTTCTTCCCGCCACCCGTCATACTCCGCCACCCTTCTTTCGCCCCATATTATTGCCCCGTCGCCTGAGAAATAGCCTTAGCCTGGAGTTCTCCGTGCCCTTCCCGGATCACCATGTTACCCCCTAGAGAGCCAGTCAACCGCTGGGTTTTCAAAAGGATCCGTTCACCCAGTTCTCCGGTGGCTACCCTGGGCTGGGCCTCAGGTAGATACACAGGCAGCACCCGCGCCTGCTCCACCCCCAATTTCCCGATCTTAACCTGCAGCAGGAGGCCTTCCTGGGTAATTTGTTTTTGACCCTGGTCAAAGACAAAGTTACCCAGGCTGTATGCAATTAGCGAGTTGCGGTACATCTCAAAGCCCTGCAGGGTATGGGGGTGGTGCCCCAAGATCAGATCTACCCCGGCGTCTACCAGCCTGTAAGCCATTTCGCGCTGGGCAGGGGTAGGATTGTCCATGTACTCCTGACCCCAGTGCAGGGAAACCACCACCACATCAACTTCCGGGCGCACCGCTGCCACGTCCTCCATCATTTCATCCAGGCGAAGCGGCGCGATGCCGGGGGATGTGTCCGTAGCTCTCAGCATCCGTGGATAAGTCCGGCTCCAGAACATTTCGGCCATATCACTATAGGCCAGAAAAGCCACCTTAATGCCTTTTTTCTCCACCACCAGGGGACGCCTGGCCTGGCGGATGTCATTGCCGCCGCCCACATACCCTATGCCGGCCTCCTCCAGCAGCTGCAGGGTTTCCAGGAAAGCCGCGGTATCATAGTCCAGGGCATGATTGTTGGCCACACTCACCACATCAAAGCCGGCCCCCGTGAGGGCTTGTACCGCCTCCGGCCGAGCGCGGAACCAGATACCCTTCCCGGGAAGCGGTGTCCCGCTGCTGCCGATGGGAGACTCCAGGTTGGCAAAGGACAGGTCAGTCTCCCGCAAAAGGGAATTGACCAGGGCAAAAGGGTACCCGATCCCTTTTTCGTCCATATACCGGCCAACCTTGCGGGAAAGCATCACGTCACCCACTGCTACGAGTTCCAAGCTGGTTGATTCGCCGTCCGAGAACACCCCTCCGGTTCCTGGAACTACCTGGGTCCCACTATATGCCCACGTTACCTGGCTTGTAATTATATACATGCCAAATGAAGCTACAGCGACAAGGGTCAGTGCTACCATCAGCACCAGCATCATAACTCGAAACCCGGCCCAAATAGCCCGGTGGGCAGGAGCCGGTTTTACACGGGCACGATCCTGCAATAAAATCCCTTCTTCCATACTAATCCGTCAATAAAGAAAACTTGGCTTGCGCAAGCCTGTGGCGCATGCGGAAGCCTTAGTACTTATGCCACAGAAAGTAACACTTTCTGATGGTACAAAAAATTCGGTGTGCAGGCGGGAACTCCTGCACACCTAACTGAACTTGGCCAATTTGCCAATTCCCTTGCATTAAACTACCGGAGGACCAGGTTTACCTGTATTGTCGCCCAAAGAAGATCGCTTTTCAGGGTACCGAGTTTATCCGTTTCCGCGGAAATCTCCGCCTGCACCTTGCCCAACTGAGTCTTTAGCTCTTTAATCCCATCATCGTCGGGGTCTTCTCCTATGAGGGTCTCCAACCGAACCACTTCATCCCGGAGGGCGGCTAGCCGCTGCTCCTGTTCGGCAATTATGGGAGCCAGGCTTTGAGCAGACACTTTGGATTCCCGCACCTCACCCAGCTTCTCCATGGACACCAACACGTTATCCATACCTTCCACAGGGACTTTGAGGGTAACCACCACGGTACCTTCCCCTTTTGTGGAGACCATCGTCCCTACGGCTTGCTGAGCTAAACGGTCAAGTTCGCCAACCCCGCGGCCCAGGTCATCCACCGCCAGCAGTACTTGGGCCAACTTAACATCATACTCGCCAGCCACAGAGGGGGAAGGCTGGGCTGCCATGATAGACATTTCCGTTTCCGCCGGGGTGCCGGCAGACGCGGTCTTGCTGGTTCCGTTGCGGGCAGCCGGCATGGGGCTGTTACGGTCCCTATTCGGATCTCCAGCATCAGCGGTTTTCGAAGCCTCCTGTTGGGAAGCCTCTTCTTTCGACCCAGCAAAGGCATCTGCCGATTGAACGCCTTTTTCTTTCATCGACCCAGGTTCGTCGCCCATCCCGGCCATGTCTACGACTCCTGGAGCAAGGGGCTGCCCCTCCAGAAGTCCGGCGCCACTCTTAATCGTCATTTCGTCTTTTTCCTTGACATCCTGCCCACGGGTAGATTCACTACCGGTTGCCAACGGGGCTTTGGGTGCCGAAGCAGATTCCCTCACTGTAACAGGGGCATCACTTTTCATTCCATTGTGCGGTAATAGGTTTAAAGATAACGCCATCAGTATTACCACCGCTGCTGCCGCCCCCAGGGGCAACCAGGAGGTAGCAGCCAACCGGCGAAACCGGGAACGGCCCATTACTGTAGGCTTGACCGCTTCCAGGCGTTGTCTCAACTGGGCACGAAACTCCGCAGGCGGCTCGATCTCATCCAACGAGCGCAAGGCATATACAACCTCTTCGAGAGCAACCAAAGCCCGGCGACACCCGGCACACTCAGCCAGGTGGCGTTTAACCAGCTTTTTTTCCTCCTCTTCAAGGGCTTGGTCAATATAGGGAGACATTAGTGGTTCGATTTCCCGGCAAGTCATGGTGCTCCCCCCTTTAGCTCATTAGACGCGACTTGGCGGGAAAAAGTTCCCCGTCCGTACGGATTTTATCTCTTAATGCCTGCCGGGCACGGTTCAGCCGGGACTTGACGGTTCCCAGCGAGCAATCCATCTCCCGGGCAATTTCCTCGTAGCTGAACCCCTGGATCTCTCGCATGACAATCACTAAACGGTATTCAGGAACCAGGGCGTTGATCAGATTTTGCAAGTACTCCTTACGCTCCTTTTCCTCGAATACCCGATCAGGGGCGTGGGTCCAATCGGGGGTCTGGCGCCACACCTCACCGTCCTCGGTACTAACCGGCTCGTCGAGAGAGATAACCGGCTGCCTGCGACGCCGGCGCATCTCATCCCGGCAAACGTTGGCCACAATGTGGTAAAGCCACGTTTTAAACGAGGATTCACCCCGAAAGTTTTTCAAGGATTGAAAGGCCCGCACCAGAGCTTCCTGGGCCAAGTCACTGGCGTCCTCATGGTTTCCCATAAACCGGTATGCTACAGTATACACCTGACGTTCGTATTGCGCAATAAGGTTTTCAAAAGCCACCGTGTCACCGGCTTTGCTACGGGAAACCAATTCTTCTTCCGGCAGCCCCACCGACAACCCTCCCTTCGAAAAAACACGGCACATTTATGACGTTTCAAGGAATTAAAACGTTCCATTAAAATTGTTCTGTTTTCATAAATATAGATACTTCGACTTAAACACCTCATTTCCCTTGAGAGAAATATGGGAAAAATAATCAAACCGCCAGGTTGGCGGTTAAAGCGAAATACCAATATTTTTGGCTCCCCGATGAGTTGACACCCAATCTCCTTTCTGCTAAGATGAACACAGTCCCTCCGTTGGAGTGGCTGCCATTATGTGCCGAAGTGGCGGAATTGGCAGACGCAGTGGACTCAAAATCCACCGTCCCCTAAAGACGTGCCGGTTCGAGTCCGGCCTTCGGCACCAATAACGACAATGGTTTGCGGGTTTGACAAAGTTCAAGCCCGATATTTATATGGTGAGAGTTGCTAACATTTTTAATATACGCTTTCATTTGCTGTCGGTCCTACCGAAGAGTCTTTCCTCTAACCGGTGGACCGCTTCTCTTTTTATCGTGGGCTATTCGTGGGAGTACGTGTCGGGGTAATGTTGATGCAGCTATGCCCTAAAAGCTCCGAAACAACTTTCAAGTGCTCACCCTGTTCCAACAGCATGGCCGCAGCAGCATACCTCAGGTCATGAAACCGCACTCTTCCAACCCGTATTTCCTGGTCAGGGTTCCCACCGCGTTTTCTACCGCAGCCGGCAGGGTCCACTCCACGCCACTAGCCCCCTCCGGAGCGAGGGCGGTTCCCCGACACCTCAACCGGCCTCTCGGGTGGCGGTGAACGCTACTGCCACGGGGAAAACACTTCCTCGCTGTCTTTAGTGACTTCTATTCCAGCCGGAAGAAAACCCTCCAAGTAAGCAAGCAGCCCAACTCTACTTGCAGGCCCGTTGCCGTCAGTACCCGGCATGAGCACGGGTGCAGTAGGTGTTGAGTTAGAAACGACTTTCATTCTGTAAATGTTCCTTAATGGTCGATAAGTCTTTCTCTAACTCGTCGGTATCATAATTAAGGGGAATATTGTGGGTTACCAAGAAATCCAAGAAATCTTGCTTGGATACATTGGCGAGCTCAGCCGCCTTACCCAGTGACAAGCTCCCATCGGCATAAAAAGTTACAGACAGCCTTTTCAAGGCTTCAGCTTTAACCAGTTGTTGCGTTGTGGCTCGGCTCTTAACAAACAACTCCTTGGGGACTTCAAGTTCAATCTTTATGGTCTGGCCCGACATAATATCTACCCTCTGTGGCAGAACCGCGTATATTTGATTTCTCAAGTCTAAACCGTTAGCTTTGTCTAGAACTAGAGTCTCGATAGTTATATATGTCCCTCACCAGTCCTTCGTCGTCAATGTCCGACCATGCTCCGGCCGCCTTTTTAAATGCATCTTCTTTATCGTCGACGTTTAATCCTTCCTGCAGCTTATCTCTGTCCTTGATTGTAAGCTTCCTTAACTGCTCTATGATCTTCTCCAGTGCCACGCGCGGCACCACCTTTCATTTGTCAGATTATACCCCGTTAAAGCCGCAATCTTCCATTCGTGTCACTTCAGATTACTGCTGCGGGGTTGTAAGTTTGTTTGAACTCTGTAATCAATACATGGGAGTCACGCCGTCTCTTCAGACTTGACAACGCTCGAAGAAGTGTAGTTCCAAGAACATAAAAAACCCTGCACCTACCCGTACAGAATATTTCTTATAAAGTCATTCCGTCTCTTTTGAGAAAAGTTCTTTTAGGACATAATATCCGACAAAAGAAGCACTCGGATTGCCGGTTCAAGTGCTTTAAACGCAGGGTCATTAGTTAATAAAACGTCTGCCTTGCCTTCTAGAGCTGTAGCGGCAATAATAGCATCTGGTGTTTTTAACCCATGCTTCGCCCTGATTTGAGCCGCTCTTACGACCAAAGAATTCCCAACGCCCATAATGATTAAATTGGGATAGGTAGTAAGCGTTTCAAGGTAATCTTCAACCACGTCATTCCTTCCTTCTTTTAGAGGCTTCACTAGAACCTCAAGCAAAGTGATAACAGACATCATACCGCTAAGCTTTCCTTCGCTTATAGGCCGAAATATATCTTCTTCCAGCATAGTGGAACCGGGTCCATCCTCCAGGTAGTAAATGAGGCAGTTCGTATCAACAAGAACCATGCTGGTATCGCCTAACATTTGCCTCAAGAATCCCATGAATCCCGCTCCTGCCTTACGTATTGTTCAACATCAACACCACGCCATATGTCCTTATGCAACCCCCTAAGCCGCTTTGCAGGGTTCTCAAGGATCTGGTTCTTTGGGCCAACTTGAACCTGATTTTCCAGTACTTTAACGTACCTTTCTAGCAATTTCAATTTATCTTCCGGCAACCGTTCAACCGCTTTGATAAGTTCTTCGCGGCTAACACTCATGCTCGATGCCCCCCAAAAACTGGACTTTTCTTGAACCGATTATATCACGAGAGCGATTCGCATCTCAATATATACTCACCTGGTTAGCAACTACACTCTTGTCTTTTCCTTATTCATGTTAAGCTCTACTTAATCAAGGCTTGTTCCCGGCCGGTCATCCTCGTCCTCCCTGATTCTTAATAACTCCTCAACCAGTTCCGGGCGGTTCTTCCATTCACCGGCAACGGCTCTCACCACTCCTTTTGGTTTTTTGGGCTCGATTGCTTTTATAGTAATCTTATTCGTGGTAGGAACAATTTCAACCAAATCACCAGGTTTGATTTTGGCTACCTTTAACACCTCTCCGATCATAATCCTACCGTCCCGTTCAACCCGCTTCTTGATATGTAACAAGGTGATCCCTCCGTAAACCATAATAGGAACCCATCAAGTTGCTGTTTTCTACCGTTTGTAAGAATCGTACCATAAGTCAGTCTCAATCTCAACCATGCGCACCGCCATCTTGACAGGAGCCTTAATTATCTTATGTTAGTTGACCTATTACGTATGTTTTACTGTAGAAGATCAGGAGATTAACCACAAGGAACAATCTGCTTTTTATAGAAACAATTACTACAACTCAACCTAGGGAAGCTCTTACTAAGGAGGGTCTTAAAATGGCTAGTGTTGGATCACTCGTACCTGAAACAATTGTTTTTTTGGCTTCATGCGCCAGACAGAAACGTCTAACTACCTACAAAGAGGTTGCTCAAACAGTTGGGACCTTTCATCGAGTAATACCCAAGATTCTTTGCGAGATTCGAGAGATCTGTCTCTCCAACAATTGGCCAGCGCTGACTAGTATAGTCGTAAACAGCAGCACTGGGCTGCCTGGCGAAGCATTCCTGGACCCTTGGTTACCCCGTAGCGCCCCCCAGGGAAAACGTCATGCTATGTGGCAATCAATGGTTGACGAGGTATATAACTTTGATTGGACCCCAGCCTTGTCGAATAAGAAGTTCCCGCAAAAACACAATGAAACAACGACAGGCAAGGCAGTAACCCACTGCTCCGAGGAAGTTTTGAAGGAGATCGAACAACTTCTTCAAGAGTACCAGGTTGTAGTTGGCTTAGCTAGACGAGAGGGGCGGTTAAAGGACAGTGCTGCAAATACTTATCTTCTTCACGTTAGCAACTTCGTACGCTGGTTAAAAGGGGATTTTGAACCAGGCGGTCGCAAAAATTAGTCATATCTTCTTCAATTCGCATGAAAAAATCCCGGATGACAAATCCGGGAAAATTGCTAACCAAACATCTAACATATTTGTGACAACTAAGCAAAGAACTCTCCGTGTTATCAACATAGCTCAACCGTTAAAGCCTTGTAATTACTGGGCTCGCGCATCTTAGGGGGATATCCTGTTACCTGCTAAAAAGCGTTTGAACTAATTCAAAATCCACCGTCCCCTAAAGACGTGCCGGTTCGAGTCCGGCCTTCGGCACTAATAACAACCTATTGGAAGGTTTCACAAGGGCTATCTGTATCGGGGGTGCCGCCAATACTTTGTTGGATGCTATCGCTTTCCAAATTGTTTCCCGCATTCACAACCTCGGGAGCTCAGCCCTGGCCATCCTCGCATCTCAGATACTGGGCAGTGAAAAAGGTGTAGCCAATATCTCAACCAAAGCGGTTGTGCCAGGATGGCGGGTTTGGGTTGGCAGGGTAAAAGCCTGTTGATTATTAATCCCAAGTATGGACCAAGGGTAAGGTACGCAACCTTCCTTACCGATTTACCCCTTACCCCTGATGAGCCAATTGAGAATAAATGCGGTAAATGCAAGCAATGCGTAAAGACTTGCCCGGTAGGAGCAATCAAGAACCTGTCCTTCACCGACCATCCGAAACCAGAGAAGAAGCAGTGGACTGGGTAAAATGCAGGGATCACTTATACAACGAGTTCCTACCCCTACCTCACATCGGTAAACCTATTTGCGTTATCTGTGTTAAGGTATGCCCGCGGGGGAAATAGGCAATTAGGAAATACCAGTCTTTGACGAAATCCTTGTGGACAAAAAGAATTAGTGAACTACAAGGAAATCTAAAACAACCATAAGTATGAGTTTATTCTTCCCTAATCGCTCGCTTCTGGCAGCAGGGCGTCGGGCAGGGGTTTGACCGGCCAACTGGTCTCGTATAAAGAACTGGAAGCTGGGCTGGTGTTTTACCCGGCCTTTTACGGGATACCTTCCGGCCGTTTGCCAAGTTAGTTGAAGACAAGGAGCCGGACCTGATTAAACAGGCTGTCCTGGAATTAGGCGGCGAATTATTGCCCCAGGCTGATGTTTCAGCGCGAATTTATGTCTTCCCAAATTTCCCGGTTACCTTGAACATCTGGTTGAAGGATGAAGAGTTTGGCGGATCGGTCAACCTGTTGTTCGATACCGCGGCCAACGACTACTTGCATACCAAGGATATCGCGGTGGTTGCTGGATTGTGCTTGAGGTTTTGGCAGCGGAAATCAAGACGGCCTACCACCACATCGGGCATGGTTGGACCTGATTTATGCAAAACCACCGCCTATCCCGATACCATGTATTCCCACCTTGCCAATTGTCTTCGACCGTGATACAATCGATATACCGAACACGTGTTCGCTAAAGGAAGGTGTATCCCTTGGCCGGTCGCAGAACCATCCTGCTGGTGGATATGAATGCTTTCTATGCATCGTGTCACCAGGCGCATGACCCCTCACTTAAAGGAAAACCGGTGATAGTCTCCGGGGACCCAGCCCTACGCCACGGTGTCGTTCTGGCGGCCAGCTACGAAGCGAAGGCCTATGGCGTTAAAACCGGAATGACCGTAGCCGAAGCCCGAGCTTACTGCCCCCACGGGGTCTTCACCCGTCCGGACTACGACTTGTACATGGGCTTCTCAATTCGCGCTGTAAATATAATGAGGGACTTCTCACCCTTAGTAGAGGTATTCTCGATCGATGAAGCGTTCGTGGAGACCACAGGTTGTGAGAATCTTTTCGGCGACGGGATGACAATTGCCAAACAAATCATGGGCAGGGTCAACGACGAGTTAAACATTACGTGCAGTATCGGTGTCGCTAACTCCAAAGTTGTCGCCAAAACAGCGGCGGACTTGAAAAAGCCTAACGGCCTCACAGTCATCACCAAAGAGGATATCCCCGAAAAGTACTGGCCATTAGACGTTGATAAGATGTTTGGCGTAGGTCCACGCATAAAAAAGACCCTCAATGATTTTTTCGCAGTTAAAACTATCGGAGATCTTGCCCACGCTGACATTAAAAGGTTGAAAAAGCGTTTCGGTAAAGTCGGTGAAGTCCTCTGGGCCTGTGCCAACGGGATAGACGACAGCCCCGTAGACCCAAACTCGCTGGACGAATCCAGGTCTATCGGGCACCAGATTACCCTGCCGAGGGATTACTATCGACGGTCTGAGATAGACACCGTACTATTGGAACTATCTGACGAGGTGTGCCGGCGGGCACGGGCCAAGGGGTACCAGGGGAGAGTTGTGGGACTGACGGTCCGCGGAAGGGACCTGAAAGGTATCTACAGAACCAGGACAATCGGGGAATGCACCAGCATTGCCGGCGACGTTTTTCGCACTGCGGCATCTTTGTTTGAGGAGCACTGGGAAAGCTATCAGCCCGTCCGTTTACTGGGTGTCACCCTGGGGCAATTACGCAGGATCGGATACGTGCAGTTAGAAATATTCACCACCAGGAACAAAGAGCAATACTTGGCGGCCGCGGTCGACGCCATCATCAAACGTCACGGTGAAAAGAGCCTTATGCGCGCTACATCTCTAACGGAGGCGAGCCTGTTCTATGAGCCAAAACAAACTGTGGGAGGCACATCGGATGCTCCTGCCAGAATACCGCACCCGAGTTTTGATGTCAGGCACAGTTAAAAAGCCCAAACCCCATCTGGATGAGGAGGCGTTGGGCTTGATTGAAGAAAGGATTAAAACCGCAAACGTTACCGGCCAGATTGTTAACTTGAGTATTTGGGAGCCCGCCGGCATAAAGAAGTTAACTGGCCAGATTATAGGTATTATGGCGGGCTCAAGGGAGATTAAGTTCCAAACCCTGGACAAAAAGGTGAACCTCCCATTGGATGATATCCTTGCGGTAGATTGGGTGTAAAAATGCAGCCTGAAGCCCTCACCACTTGGTAAACCCGCATAATGTACAGTCTTGCCTCCACAATCCCGGCAGAACCTTGACAGGTGCTGGAGATCATGCTCTTTCCACCGGATGTCTGAGTACCGTTTTCATATTCTCCGGCTTAGCTTTTCTCGGGTCTGACAGGTATATCTCGTGGTGCTTGCCACCATTTCCGACCCTATCCCTCAAGCCGTTTGCTTTGATAAAAGAATCAATTTTCTCCATTCTCTCCGGCTGAGTCGCATACGGTCCAATATGCATGATCTGCACACATAGTCCTTCATTAAACGCTTCAAATCCTGCCTTTTCAACTGGCAACTCCGGCTTCTTGCTTTCCGGCACCTCTGCAGGAGAATTGTAATAAAACTCATAAGCCACTCCCGTCGCCGTATAACCATTTTCATTTATCCACTGAATCATAGCATTATAAACCGGCTCCATCTGGCTGTATGGGCCCTTATACATACAGGACAACTGCTTCCCTGCGGGAAGAGACTGTAAGCCGCATTGCCTTTGGAACCAATAACGAGGGCGACCTTGCGGCCGCCCTTTGCTTCCCTCTCTATTTCCCCCACTTCTTTTTAATCCGCTCAACCGCCTCCTCGACGTTCTCGCGGTGACCGAAGGCGGAAAGGCGGAAGTACCCCTCGCCCGACGGGCCGAAGCCGCTGCCGGGGGTGCCGACGACGTGGCACTCGCTAAGGAGCTTGTCGAAGAAGTCCCAGCTGCTCATCCCTTCCGGAGTCTTCAGCCAGATGTAGGGGGCGTTCACCCCGCCGTACACGGTGAGCCGGGCGGCCTTGAGCCCCTCGCGGATGATGCGGGCGTTCTCCATGTAGTAGTCGATAACCTCCTTGGTCTGCTTCCAACCCTCCTCGGAGTAGACGGCGGCGGCGGCCTTCTGCACCGGGTAGGAGACGCCGTTGAACTTGGTCGACTGGCGGCGGTTCCATAACTTGTTGAGGGGGACCCTCTCGCCGCTGGCGGTCTTGCCCATCAACTCCTCGGGGACGACGGTGAGGGCGCAGCGCACACCGGTAAAGCCGGCGGTCTTGGAGAAGGAGCGGAACTCGATGGCGCACTTCTTCGCCCCCTCGACCTCGTAGATGGAGTGGGGGATGCCGGGCTCGGTGATGAAGGCCTCGTAGGCGGCGTCGAACAAGATGACGGCGTCATGGGCGAGGGCGTAGTCGACCCACTTCTTGAGTTCCTCCTTGGTGGCGACGGTGCCGGTGGGGTTGTTGGGGAAGCAGAGGTAGATGATGTCCACCTTCTCCCTGGGGAGGTCGGGGGTGAAGCCGTTCTCCTCGGTGCAGGGCAGGTAGACAACCCCCTCGTAGTACCCCTTGGCGTCGACCTCGCCGGTGCGACCGACCATGACGTTGGTGTCGTTGTAGACGGGATACACCGGGTCGCCAATGGCCACTACGTTTCCGAGGTCGAAGATGTCGAGGATGTTGGCACAGTCGCACTTGGAGCCGTCGGACATGAACATCTCGTTCGTCTTGAGCTCGACGCCGAGGGGCTTGTACGACTTCCCGATGATGGTATCGATCAGCCACTCGTACCCCTGCTCGGGGCCGTAGCCGTGGAAGGTCTCGGCACGGGCTAGGTCGTCCACCGCCTTGTGGAAAGCGTCGAGGACCGCCGGCACCAGGGGGCGGGTGACGTCGCCGATGCCCAGACGGATGATCTTGGCATCGGGGTTGGCGGCGGCGAAGGCCTTGACCCGGCGGCCAATCTCGGGAAAGAGGTAGCCGGCCTTGAGCTTGAGGTAGTTGTCGTTGATGTGAGCCATGATGCGTATCGACCTCCGATCGAGTGATTTCAGTAAACTATTACGGGAGTCGTAGAGAGATATTATACCCAATTCGCCAAAAACCCCTACAATCCCTTCCGCTAAAATCACAAACCTAAAAAGACCGCCATAATCTTACTATCGCTCTATACCCCTGATGACTGAGAGGTTTTTCTATAAAAATATTGACATCAACCGACATAATTTGGCATAATGTTCCTGGACTCACCGATAATGGCTAAACTGCTGAAAAGTAGTGGCGCAAAGCTAGAAGGGCCTACGACCCCTCCCAATGGGTTATGGCAGCCAGCTACCGAAGGAGGTTTTTTTCTTTGAGACGCCTGGGGTTTCCAGTGCCTTCCCTGACCGACTTGATTGATGAATTAACCCCCATAAAAGGTCAGCACTCAATAGATAAATTTGCTATTGAGGAAGTATCCAAGCTGGTCCAGACCCTTAAATTCCACCACGACGGCACTTTTCAGCATTCCCTGAACGCGTCCCGGCTGGCCACCTGGCTGGCAAGGAAACTTGGCTTATCCCAGGCAGAGGTAATGGAAATTAGTATTGGCGCCTTATTACACGATTTTGGGAAAACTAAAGTGGATGCTACTGTCTTGGATAAACCCTCAAGTTTAACCACCGAAGAATGGCGGCAAATCAGGAAACACCCCCGGGATGGAGTCGCCATGCTCTCGGCATACCCCTGGGCTGACAACCTGCATCCTATGGTTGCCTATCACCACGAAAGATTAGACGGCCGCGGATACATCGGCCTGGCTGGAGATACAATACCATTGAGCGCAAAGATTGTCTGCATCGCTGACGCCTTTGACGCCATGATTTCGCCAAGGCCATATCAAACTTCCAGGACCCTGACCCAGTGTTGGGAAGAACTTGAACGAAACAGCGGCACCCAATTCGACAAGGACTTGGTCGCTCCGTTTATCTCAGTGACGGGCAGGATTAAAATAACTTAGTACATGTACATAATAATGGGGGTTTTAACGGTTAACGCGACTCCCAGCCAGGTAGTAATCTTTATGGCTGTACCACATTTAGACCAAGCCTAAGGTAAGGCTTGGTTTCTTTGTGTCCGGAATGTCCTGATCTGACTAGCGGGAACAAATAATGACAGCTTTCGTATTAGGGATAAGAAAAAACGCAACATTGTTGTCAAGGCACAATCCTCTTAGGTCATTCTCGGCATCGCCAAGGACTACAGCCGCATTCAACACTTATATTGACTTTTAGTCAAAAGGCAAATTAGGTCAATATATTGCGTTTGCTGGATTACAACCATTACAAGCGGCCTGAATCCACAAGATATGGATCGTTGCAGGAAAACGGTAACAAGGGTTTGTATACTAACCCTTTTCATATAACAGAATGCGTTGATGCCCCATGTGTCCGGTTTCTAGTTCCAACTGCTTACGTGCCGATATGTCACGTATTATTACGAACCAACAGGTGTGGCCTGCCTGGGTAAAGGTCCTTAGGCTGACCTCCACAGGGAATACACTACCGTCCTTCTTGCGGTGTTGTGTTTCGTATACAGCCCCGCCTTCCTGTTCCGCTTTCCGCAACTGCTGTTCCAACAGTTCGGCTGTAGCAGGAGACCTGAGATTCTTCACCGGCATGCCTTCCAACTCTTCGGCAGGATAACCGTAGGTTTTTTCCGCTTTTCCATTCCAATCTATTATATGCAAGTCTTCAGACAGTACCAGCACAATATCGTTAACGGCTTCTAACACGCCTTTGTACCTAATACGATAGTCAAACGGGCGCAGAATACGTTGAAATTTAAGATTTTTTTCTTTGCTGGACAAAGTATCGTAATTTGCTAATGGAATATCACCGCCAACTAAAGTTTCTCTGTAGATTTTCTCCGTAATCTCTTTAAAGTTGTCTACAAAGACTTTTGCAACCAGAGGGTGAAATTGTTTCCCTGAACCTGCCTGTATTTCTCCCATCACCATCTCCTCTGTCATAGCCTCACGGTAGGAGCGGTTGGAGACCATAGCATCAAACGCATCAGCCACCGCCAGAATAGCCGCCCCCAGAGGAATACTTTCTCCCACAAGCCCGGAGGGGTAACCTTTACCATCCCAACGCTCGTGGTGATGCCTAACTAGAGGTGCGATTGGTTTAAAAATGTCACCCGCAGTGTGGAGAATACGGTACCCTATCTCAGGGTGAAGTTTGATCTCCTCAAATTCGGTAGGGGATAGTTTGCCTGGTTTTTGTAGGATGTAATCCGGAATTCCTATTTTACCGATATCATGAAGCAACCCCGCGAAATGGATGACTTCAATTTCTTGATTCTTGACGCCCATTTTTTCAGCTATAGCTCTTGAAAGACTTGCTACATGCTGGGAATGGTTGATGGTGTAAACGTCCTTGGCCTCAACGGCGGCGCCAAGAGACAATACGGTATGCTTCAGGTAACCCTTTATGTTCAACTGCATTTCATCAAAAATAATTACTACCATACTGAGAATAAATAGACCAGGCAGTAATCCGTATAGGAAAGACCCAGACACTGTAGTGTCTCCAAACCACGGATGGGCCAGAGTCTGAAATCCCATACCGGTCAAGGAAAGAAGCATCAGCCTCTCTCCTATCCGCTTTTCACCTTGGATGGACAAGAGGTAAGCAGTTACTAGATTGATGGCTCCTGCAAAACTAAAACCCAGAGCCGAGGTATCACCTGGCCCTCCTATCGAAACGCCTATTACCAGACCAAATCCAAGAAGTGTTAGCGCGCCATGCCGGTATTTAGACGTTTTTAACTCCAGATAAGCTTCAATACTCCATAGTAGTAAAACAGCGCTCGTTATCTGGCTTAGCTGCCTTACTACCATAAAAACCGCAGATTCGTGCATGGGGTAGACGGTGTCCAAGAACAGGTGCACCCCGTAAAAAACCCAACTGGCACACCATAGCAACAGGTAACGTTGCCTCCCCTTGGCTAAGTAAATATAAACGGATAGTGTCAATAATATCAGCGCGCTAACTAGGCCATACATGGCACCAATGTTAAAATGCAGATTCATATCTGTTACCTTTCTTGTAAGTTTCTTAAAACATAAATACGTGTTCGACACCGAACTACAGTTTTCCCTTGTTAATAACTATTATTCTCATAATTTTTTTACTTTTGCACTAGCAATGCAAATACAAAAACCTGATTTGTCAGCCAGTGATGCCGCGAAAAATTTAGTAATAGCCCGTTCCCGCAAGAAAAAGCACCTTATAATAGAGATGAGGGCGCAAATTGCTGCATTTTGCCGGCGGTAGCGTACCTAAGCGCCCCGCAATCGGTGCCGGAAAAAATGAGGATTGTCTAAGACGATAGCTACTCTGGTATATTCCTACATCCTTGGAGAAATGGTGAAAAAATCTTGCTCATACTGTCGCTTAGTGGTAAAATCTACAATGTAAGTTTTAAAATTCCTGCGCATAGAAATGGATGACGTGCCAGAGCGGTAGCTGTTGATAATTCAATAAAGTAGGTGCTGCCGTTGACGGAATTTATGCTCCTTAAGAAGACAATCGACTACTCCCGCGACGGAGTGGTGATCTTCAATTCAAAGGGTAAACTGGTTTACGCCAACAAAAGTTTTTTGCAACTATGCGAATATGACATGGATGAACTCACAGGATTATCTATTCCCGAATTTGCGGCTAATTTGTTGCCTTTTCAACCGTATCGCTTGCCCTTGGAGATATATGCAGTTGGGGAGGATGACTTATTTCCAAATTTCAAGTATATGTTAAGAACTAAAACGGGTAGCGAAGTCCCTGTGCAGCTATCCGTTTTCCGGGATACAGCCATGGAATGGGAAGGTAGTTCGGGGTGTGTTATGCTGTTGCATGAAATCAAGACTCTAATTGAGTCCAAAAAATGGGAAGCAAAAACCAGTTTCCTTTTGCAGGCCGTCAAGGCCGGAGTCATGGCCGTAAATAAGGACCAGGTCATTACCGTTTTTAATGATGCGGCAGAGGAAATGACAGGGTTAAAGAAGCCAGACGTCATGGGACGACACCATGATGAAGTGTTCGGTTATGTAGAACCGTCACAAAGATTTATCATTAATACCCTCCTGTATGGCGTTGAGCTGCACGGAAAAGAGATCTACAACTGCCCGTATACCCGGCGTGACGGGATGTTTGTCATACATACTACCCAGTTAAGGGATCAGTACAATGAAGTCATCGGAGCAATGGTTATCTTTCAGGATATAACAGAACAGCGCAAGTATGAGGAGGAAATTGCCAGGGCCGAACGTTTGGCAGTGGTCAGCGAAGTGGCCGCAGGAATGGCCCATGAGGTACGCAACCCCCTGACCACCGTAAAGGGCTTCATCCAGCTGTTAGCTAATCGGGTAGGAGAAGGGTCCCAGGAAAAGAGTTATTTCAATCTGATTCTTGAGGAGTTGGATAGAGCCAACCAGATCATTACCGATTTTCTGATGCTTACCAAGCCACAGCAAAAGGATATGGTCCATGCCAGCATCAACGACATTCTTAACCAGATAACGATGTTAGTAGAAAGTCAAGCATTTTTACAGGGTATTCAAATTGTAAAACATTTTGATGAGACTATCCCCAAGAGGGAAATAGGATTGAACCAGATCAAGCAGGTTTTTTTAAACCTCGTACGAAATGCCCTCCAGGCGATGCCTGATGGTGGTCAATTAACCCTCAGTACTTACTGGGATAAAAAAGATGATAACGTTGTTATACAGGTGACAGACACAGGCTGCGGCATTCCTCCGGAACACTTATCCAAGCTGTTTACCCCATTTTTCAGCACCAAGGAAGCGGGAACGGGGTTGGGGCTAACCTTGTCCTACCGGATTATCCAGAATCATGGTGGTAACATCGAGGTGGAGAGCCAGGAAAATAAGGGGACCACCTTTACTGTCAAGTTGCCTTTGAGCCGATAGCCTGCATTTAAACGGCCGGCTCGCTTTCGGACCCGTAAACGACCGCAAAAACCTTCCCATTCGACCAAACTTGCAGCGAGTCCTCACTACCGGGCGATTCTACCGGCGGATCAAAGAGAAATTCGCGCTCCATCCCTTTACCCCTAACTGCTTGGCACCCCTTTTCATGCAGTTCACACAGGTTGACACCGCCCAGGGAAAAAACAACGCGGGTATCCTCCCGGGCAAATACCACTAGCTTTGTGATTTTCAACCTCTTACCACGCGAGGAGCCCAATACCTCTTTTCCTTCATAGGCACGTGTAACCGAGAACCCTCCCAATAACCGCATGTTTTTGGTTCTCCCCTCATATGTTATCCATACATCGTATGGTGCTTTTAGGAAAATGTTCAACATTCGGCTTGCATGTCTTTCGCTCACCAATAAAACGGGGAAAATAATATTAAAAAAGATGCCGGAAAACAACTCCGAAATCCGTATATATAGGTAGGAAGGGTGAAGGAGTTGAGTTCCCATGCTGACCAGATACTGCTCAAAGATGGACTTGGTGTACGCTATACTGGCGATTACAACGCTGGTATGGGGGTTCATCGCCACTATCCGGGATCTGTTGTAATTACGTGTAATCATTCAATTTGAAACCCTTTCAGGTTCTTCAGGATGCTTCAATAAAACGAGCCTCCAGCAATTTTCTGCCGGAGGCTTTTATTATTGAGAGACAACATATCTCTTAATACCACTAACAATCCCCTCCGCCGCCAGGTCACGGAAGGTGGGATCCGCTAACACCCGTTCTTCCTCCGGGTTAGAGATAAACGCGGTTTCTACTAAAACGGAAGGTACCATGCTGTTCCGCAGGACTGAAAAGTTTGCTTCCCGCACTCCCTGGTCCTGCCGCTGGAGCTTCTGCAACAACTCTGCCTGGATACTGCGTGCCAGCCTCTTTCTCGTTTCAACCTGGGTCTCCCACTCCGTACCCCATGGGGCGTGGTAGTAGGTGGAAGTCCCTGCTATGGAACTAGTGGGCGATGCGTTGGCATGAATACTCACCAGCATGTCGGCTCCATTGTTGTTTGCCACCGCGGAGCGCTCGGGCAGGGTCAGGTTGGTGTCCCCGGTGCGGGTCATGATGACCGTGGCTCCTTCGGCCAATAACTTTTCGCTCACCCGCCATGCAATATCTAAAACCACGTCCCGTTCCTTTAAGCCGGTAGGCCCGATTGCTCCAGGGTCGGTCCAGTCGCCCGGCTGCAAGCTACCGTGCCCGGCGTCAATCACGATGGTCCTCCCCGCCAGGCTGGCGGGCCGGATAGAAATTGTCAACACTTTGCCATCGTTTTCCGTCTTAGCCTCGTAGGCAGCCGGCCGGTCCAGGTCTACCACCATCCTGACGGTATCCGGCGTAAGCTGGCTGGTCCTCACCTGGACCACAGGAGACCTCCCGACTTGAATAGCAGGTACCGACTCGCCTGTTTCCAGCTTTAACACCCCTGGCATGTCAAAAACCAGACGGGAAGGGTTGTCCAACCGCAAAGCCTGAAGGGGGGTAAGGCTGTTGGCAGCAGAAACCCGCAAGGTAATCCCTCCAAGCGTCTGGTCCACACGGAGGCCGGTAACCAGATTTGAGGCGCCACCCGGGACTGCAGTTCCGGGACCTGCCCCAGTACCCCACCTGCCTATTTCCACAGGATTATCTCCGGTATTTCCGTCTTCCGGCAGGTTGGCTACCATGTGGGTTGCCACCAGCCACCGGGCTACCCAGCCAACACCATCGGGTGTTTTGACCTTGTACCACCGGTCCTGTTCCCCTGTAATCTCCAACCTGGTACCAAGCTCAACCTGGCCGACCAGCGGCGAAGTAATCTCAGGAACCAGTCTTATATTAACCGTTTCACCCATAATAATAGCGGTCTTTTTAATTTCCAAGAGCGGCTGCCCGCCAGCCCCGTTATCCGGCGATGCAGGGGCCGGGACTACTTCCCTTACATCCACCAGCCAGCCGGCAATCCACCCCTCCTTGCCCAGGACCTTGACCCGGTACCAATCACCCTCCTGCCCCAACACCTCCAGGCGCTGTCCAAGTGAGACCTTGGTTAACACCTGCCGGTCAGTCCCGGGGCCAGTGCGCACGTTCACCACGTCGGACATCACCACCGCCACCCGGGCGGTGGGAGGCGGTAGTGTTGGCTCTACCTCATCACCGGGCGGAACTTCCTGCGGACCGGAACCCTGTTCCGGTTCTTCCAACCTGACATGCCAACCGGCCACCCATCCCTTCCTCTTGTCGGGGAGTTGGACCTCAAACCACTCGCCCTGCTGCCCCACCACCGTGAGGCGGGTTCCCTGGGGCACCTGGTCAATTCGACTATAAGAGGTATCCGGTCCGGACCGGATATTCAAGTTGTTGCCCGTCACCACAGCAATGCGGATGGTTGGAGCAGGTGCTGCCCCCTGGGAGAGTTCCACGGTGGCGCTTTCACCCACCCACTTGACCACCATGCCCAGAGTTTCAGCGACGAACCGGAGGGGTACCATCGTCCGGTCGTTTCTTAGCACCGGTACAGTATCCAGGTCTACTGTTTTGCCGTTCACTATAGCCCGGTTGGTATTGATCCATAGCTGGATGGTTTGCCCCTGGCGCTGGATGGATACCTGCTGCCGGTCTCCGTCCCATTCCACCTGGCTGCCCAGGGCTTGCATCACAAACCTGACCGGTACCATGGTGCGGCCGTTGGTGTCTATGTAGGCGGGGACATCGGATGAAACCATTTCCCCGTTTAGCTTAATGTTGACATCTCCGGGTGCCCCCAGAACCAAGTCAGCCGGAAAGGGCATCAACAGGAGTATACTTGTTATGAAAAGTACTAAATATGGGCTGAGCTTTTGCAAGGTTTACCTCCTAAAAAACAACAGTGGCGGCTCTTGTGGTAACAATTCTCGCTAAGTGTCAAATATTCCTGCGACAACAACCCACTCTAGGGATGGTAATTGCTGCTTGGAGGATAACTTCCTTCTCTTTAGACGCATTTTGTCGGATTTTGTTCCCACAAAAAAGGGCCGAAAAATTCAGCCCCAGCAAATTTATTGACGTTTAAAAGCTGCCTTGTTCCGGTCCCAAAGGTAAGACTCGCTAATCGTCTCAGAGCCTGTGATTATATAATCCCCGTGAATATCACCCAGTGTTTTGCCCCTCCCCTGGGTCTTTACCCCGTTGACTTCGATACGACCCTCAGGGAGAAAAACGATGTCGACCTTTTCCTCCGTCATCAACCACCTGGTTTGATGGCCTTTTAGCTCGTTCCCCTCGGGGTAATACTCCTTCCGGTACCGGTCCCTTTCCCACGCTTTTTCCCATGTCCGGCCTTTAAACACGTATACCGCCTTGGTCCTTGCCTCGAAAAAGGCCCCAAACATCTCGTCCAGATATTGGTCCACCGCCAGGGCTTTGTAAGGTAGGCCGGGAAGGCCGACTATACCGACCCTGGTTACGGGCACTAAATCATCAAGTGCTCCGGCAAGGGCGTAACCATGCGAACCCTGGACGAACACCCCTACAACACCTTGGTCCTTGCCCATGGAGACGGCCACAATCAATTCCTGGTCTTTAGCGGGATGGATATCGCCAAAGACGATCCGGTGACTGAGAGAACTTTGTTCCAACCAACCAGTCAGATCCATCATCGCCAGCATAGCTTCTACCACCCGCCGCTCTGCTTGCCGGAGGTCTCCGGGAATCTCTCCCTTCAGGACTTTGATCGCCTCTTCTTCCAGTACCTTTCCGGCGGCCGGTTGCACTTCCTTTTTCGTCAACCAACCTCCCTCTCGGTTGTATCGCACCCCCGTGGCCACCAGGGCTAACAAGACAGCTACCAACAGAACCGGTCCAACCGACTTTTTCATTACCCCGCCCCCTTTTGCCGGGTAAGATTACCGGCCAGTACTAATTTACTGCTCCTTCCCTTCTCACTTTCCAACCATTTGATGGAAGTTCGAAGAAGCTCTTGTTGCGAAGGGGACGCAGACCAGTCGCTATTTTGGTTCACCCGAATAAAGGATAACGTTCTTCCCTTTGACCCGTTCCATGTCCAGGTCTCCTGATTTGCTATCCGGGATAGTAATTGTGTCGGGGTCACCGTCACTGACATAGCGGTCCTCGGGGTTTTGGCGGAAGTGATCCAGCCACTGGCCGATGTACGGGTCGGAAGCGCGCACCCGGGGAATGGCCGCCGGATCGAATTTGGTGACCACCGGGGAGGGGGCCGGATTGGAACCTACCAGCAAAACCGCCCGGTTACGGTATTTCACCCCGTTGTACTCCCCCGTTACCGCCAGTTCCTGGTTTTTGGGCCTGGAGCCATAGGGGAGGGCCAGGCTATCTACCTGGTACCCGGGTAATATTTTTTGAGTTTCCTCCACGTGCCTGGCCAGGGCCTCCTGTACCTTGTCATCGGAAAGGTCAGCCAGCTTCTGGTGACCAACGGTATGGTTGCCAATGTCCATCCCCATTTCTACCAGCATCCGGTACTTTTCCGCCTTGTACTGGGGTTGACGGAAAGGATTTGGATAGTAGCTGTAGAAGGTGGCGGCGGTGCCGAAGTCCGGGTGTTCCTCGGCAAAGGCCTTGATCATACCCACCGCGCTGTTGGGGTCGATGACCGGTTTGCCATCCTCTTCAATAAGGTTAAATTGGCCCTGAGTGGCGTCGTCAAAGGTCAGTATCACCGGAGCGTACCCCTCCGGCAGGTTAATGTTGTTACTAACGTAATCCAAAAGACTGACCAGGCGATAGCCTTCCCGGTACAGAAGCTCCAGGTCCTGCCGGAAATTCTCCGGGGTGCGTGTCCACTCCGCCTCGGGATAGCCGATGTTATGGTACATCAGCACCATCACCCTGCCCGCCTCGTTCGGCTGATAGGGGCCTTTGGGTACCTGTGGCGCCGGTGGCGCCTGGGACGGATTCGATCCGGTTGGTTGCGAACCGGTCGTAGGTTCATGGACCGGTGCGGAAACCGGCGGTCCCGGGTTGGTATCGTCCTGTTTTTGGCCGCAGCCGGATAAAAGAACCACGGCCAGAGCTAAAAGGAAGGCTGCAACTAGTGGATGCCTCATTTGCTTCATCTCCGTTCCCATGTGCCTGTGTATTTACGGTAGAGAGGCTCATATATTTCGACACGCCACCCGGCCTTGCCTGTTGAAGAAGTTAAGCCAACTGATTCCAAATAATACCTTAAAGATTGAACAAAATAACACCAAACCGTTGACCAGAACACCTGTTCTATAATAAAATAGTAACAGGAGGTGGTGACGGCTTGTGAATACTTAGTAAATATAAATATAAAGAAAGGAAAAAGGTTTCTTAGCAGTCACATCCGATGATGCGTCGCAAAGACACGTTGTAAAAGTCGGGCGCGGAGGTTAGAACAACCAGGCGGTGGGTAACACCCCCTTCCGGGCAGAACGTACGGCCTACAGGCTGACGGCGGGATTTCGTAAGAAAGACCACCCGGTACATAAGCGAAAGCTTATGGCTGAGCAGTTGAATCCTGTGACACTGCCTCCCGTTAGTCGGCGGGAGAGAAACCTAAACATCTAATTTGTTCAGGTTTCAGAAACCAGGAACCATGATCGTATTGCAGGCCCATGGGTTGGCAAAGAATTTTGGGGAAATAAGTATCTTCGGCGGGGTCAGCTTCCACCTGGAGCAGGGAGAAAGGGTGGGACTTGTAGGGCCCAACGGGGTGGGTAAGTCTACCCTGTTGAGGTGCCTGACCGGTGAACTCATGCCGGACAGCGGTCAGGTAACCCTGGCCCCGGGTACCCGCCTGGGCTACCTGGCTCAGGGTGCGGAGCTGCCGGAGGGTACCACCGTATGGGAAACCATGCTGCTGGAGTTTGACGACCTCCTGAGAATGAAACAGCAGATCGCCCGGCTGGAGCAGGAAATGGCCCGTCCTGAAGTCTACAACGATGCACGGGCACTGAAGCAGGTCATGTCCGGCTACAGTTCTCTCTCCACCCAATACGAGTACGCGGGAGGATACACCTTTGACTCTCGCATTAAGGCAGTGTTGGGAGGCCTGGGTTTCCCGGAGGCAGACCTATCCCGCCCGGTAAGTTCTTTTAGCGGGGGGCAAAAAACCAGGCTGGCCCTCGGGCGAATGCTTTTGCGGCAACCGGAGGTGTTACTGCTGGATGAACCGACCAACTTCCTGGACATGGCTGCGGTGGAATGGTTGGAAGGCTTCCTGCAGCAGTACCCGGGAGCGGTGCTGGTGGTCTCCCATGACCGTTATTTTCTCGATCAGGTAATTATCAGGATTCTTGACCTTCAGGGAGGGCGGCTGGTCTCCTACCCGGGCAACTATTCCCAATTCCTGCTGCAAAAGGCCAAACAGGAAGCAACACTGGCGAAGGAGTACGCCAGGCAGCAGGCTACCATCCGGCGGCTGGAGGAATATGTCCGCCGCAATCATGCCGGGCAGAACGCCAAACAAGCCAAAAGCCGGGAAAACAGGCTGCAAAGAATGGAGCGGCTGGAAAAACCCCAGTATAGCCGGTGGTTCAGTTTTCAACTAACACCCCTGGCTCCCAGCGCGGACAAGGTGATCACCGCCGTGGGCCTGGTCGCGGGGTATAACGGCAAACCCGTTTTAAACGAAGTGAACCTGGAAGTGATGCGGGGGGAACGGGTAGCCCTGTTGGGGAGTAACGGCAGCGGTAAAACCACCCTTCTAAAGGTGCTGCTAGGCATTCTCGTCCCGGCCTCCGGGGAGGTCAAACCTGGCGCCCGGGTTCGCACGGGGTACTTCGCCCAGGAACACGAGACCCTGAACAGGACCCGCACGGTCCTGGAGGAATTGAAGGCAGAATACCCGATGCCAGACGAGCGAGCCCGGTCGTTACTCGGGCAGTTTAGGTTCTCAGGTGACGATGTTTTTAAGCTGGTAGGCCAGTTGAGCGGCGGCGAGCGGAGCCGTTTGCTGCTGGCCAAACTGTGCCTTTCCGGGGCCAACTTTCTGGTACTGGACGAGCCCACCAACCACCTGGACATTCAGGCCCGCGAAGTGCTGGAGGACGTGCTGGACGAATTCCCCGGCACCATTCTCTTCGTTTCCCACGACCGGTATTTTTTGAATCGCCTTGCTGACCGCATCGTTGATTTGCAGGATGGGGAGCTTGTGGAGTACCCCGGCAACTACGATTACTATCGCTGGAAGAAGGCCCAACAGGCTGAATCAAGTGTTCCCGGGGAAGCGGCGGCCCGTCCCTCCCGGTCCAAGAAGGCTGTAAAAACCACCGGCCCTTCCCTGGAACAGGTGGAAGATCTCATTCAACAACTGGAAGAAGAGTTGTCCCTGCTGACCGGGAAACTGGGAACTCCCGAAAGCTATACTTCCGGAGAGGACATCCAGTCTATCACCGCCCGGTATGAGGAGGTATCCCGTGAACTGGCCAGGCTCTACACCCAGTGGGAAGCTATAGTGGAAATAATGTAATGACAGCCACTCCCCGGGGGGAACCTACCGATCATTTGTACCTCTGGTGGGTGACAGCATATGAGGAAATAAACTCCTGTCCCTCAACCGAGGATGGGTCTACAAAAGAGTAGCCCAGGCGCCGCAGTTCATCTATCAAGAGTGGTAGGGCCTCCACCGTGGTAGTGCGGTCGTGGGAGTTATCTGGGTCGCCGTCGTGAAGCAGCAATACCAGGTTGTCCTTCCCCTTGACCCGGAAGGTCAGATAGTCCACCAGGGCAGCAGGTTCTTTAATCCGCTCCTTTTCCAGCCCGGCGTCCCACATCACTACTACCTTACCCGCCTGTTGCAGGGTAAGGTAGTTCCGCTCAGTATAGAATCCCCGGGGCGGGCGGAACCAGCGGAGGTTTTCACCGGTGATCTCAGCCACAATAGAGTCGGTGCGCCGTACCTCTTCCAAAACCTCGCCCGGCGTTTTCCCGTTAATGCTGGCATGGGTAAAGGTATGGTTGCCCAGGGTATGGCCGCCAGCCAAGATATCCCGCAACAATTCCGGGTGGGCTTCTACCTGTTTCCCCACCACAAAAAAGACCGCCTTGGCGCCCTGCTGGCGTAGGACTGATAATACCTGCGGCGTGTAGCGGGGATCAGGGCCATCGTCAAAGGTGAGCAACACGTACCTGGTTGTGGAAACGGGTTGCCCCGCCCCGGGATGGAGTTGAAAAGCACCGGCTACCAATATAGTTGCCGACAAAACCAGCAAAACGATAGCGCCTTTTAACAGGGTTGTCCTCTCCCTTCCGGCCGTAAAATTCGGTATAGGGAAAGACAACCCTTTAGTTAATTATTTCCATCAAAACTGTGGTAAACGGTAAGTCCCGGCATATGCATATTAGCAGAACAAAACCACTTCATGCCTTGCGGCATTCCGCGGTTGTTGTTCTGTTCTTAGGAAATTACCCACAAAGCATAATTTCTTAAACGTCAGGGAAAGCCGGGGTGAGGATCGTTGCTTGGGATTCATCAGGTACAAGGGGCGCCCGCATGGGTGCCCGGCCTGTTCCGTACTGTACCCAGGTTCCAGCAAGCCAGCCAACTGTTAATGGTGTGGTTATTGCTGGCGGCCAACTACTTTGGAACCAATTGGGCAAGAGAAAGGGTTATTGAATACCCGGCTGCGGATAACGCGCAGGTGCCCACGGCCTACATCCAGCAACTGGATCCAGGAGAGGTCTTTGTTGATAATGAGGTAGCTTCAGATCCCGGTACATTACAGCAAGAAGCGAAGCCTCCTGAAGCCGAAATAACGCAACCGAGCGGGCCTCCGCCGGTACTCAGTTCGGTTCCTAACGCCTCCGGCAGCATCGCCTTAACTTTTGACGACGGGCCGTATCCCTATTGGACAGAAATGTATTTAAAAATACTGGAGGTTTACCAGGCGCCCGCCAGCTTCTTTGTCACCGGGCGGCAATCAGAAGCCTACCCCGCCCTGCTGCAGCAGATAGTCGCCGCGGGACACGAGGTAGGCAACCACTCATACGCCCACTCACTGATGGGGAAGCAACCGGCAGAGAAAGTCACGAGCGATCTCCGGTCCAGCACAGAGGTTATTGAGAAGATCACCGGCCAAACGGTGCGGTATTTCCGCCCGCCATACGGCGACTACGACCGGCAGGTGGTAGACCTGGCTTGGCGGGAGGGGCAGCGCACCGTTACCTGGAACGTGGACCCCCGGGACTGGGAAGGTCCGGGCTATAACGAACTGGCTAGCAAAGTGGTAGAAAGAGCCCGGAGCGGGGACATTATCCTTTTGCACGAAGGTAAAAAGGAAACCCTTAACGCCATGGGGATCATCATCAATGGCCTCAGGGAAAAAGGATTCCGGCTAGTCACTGTGTCGGAACTGGTAGCTGCCGGCGAGACGGCCAACAAGCCTGGTAAGCCGCAGACCCCGTCCCAGGCAATGTCTTCCCGACCGATCCCGGGTAACAGCGCAGTTAAGAGCAGGTCCCTTATCTTATGAAATGTCCGCCTGGCAGGAGATCTAAGAGTACCTGGCTGGGGTAGGTGAGATTTTTCACGCGTTACCCAGTTCACCAAGCTTCTTTTCCCAATACGCCAGCTTCTGTTCCATGTCGCTGATTAGTTTTTGGTCCACCAGGGTGTTGAACCCCTGTTCCGCCTTATCCCTGGCATCTTGCAGGCGACCCCTGTAAACCTCCATAGCCCGCAGGTAAATTCCCCGGGCATAAGCCGCCCGCTCCCGCTCATGGGGCCATGGAGCCTTCTGCCATTCCCGGATCACCGCCTTGAGTATGTCGAAAAACATGTCCCCCTCGGTATGCAAGTCGATCGTCAGGTCCAGATCAGCCCTCGCCACCAGCGCCTCCTCCTTTCTTACACCTAAATTATGCATCCACCAGCCTGAGTATCCGTCAATCTAATTATTCATCTTATTTACCTCGATCCCTTCCACCTAAGTCCTAAAACACACAAAAATGTCGACCGAATTCTTCTGGTGGAATTTTTTTGGAGATAATGTGTTAATGTGCAGGAATCAGGTCAGGTGATGACGAATCCTGTAGTGGCAACAAATGGATCAAGGAGGCTGCCGTCCCATGGCCGAAGAAGCGATTAGTATCAAAGGGACCCGGCACGGGTTGGTGATCCAGCTGGACCCGGACAAAGACTTTGCCCAAATCAAGGAAGGCCTGCGAAAAAAGATAGAATCAGCCAGAGGATTCTTCACAGGAGCAGAGTTTTCGTTTCAAGAAAATGTGCGTAATACCCTCTCCGGGGCCCAGCGGCATGAATTGGAAACCCTTTGCCTGGAATTCGGCCTGGTTCCCCAGCAGGAAGTTGGGCCAAAGAGAGCCTACCGAAACAGTAAATCGGGTGCTGCCGGCGAGTATCCGGGATTAATACCCACCAATGGCCTCCTGCCGGAAGAGGACGGCATTCCCTGCCTGCTGTTGGACCAAAGCATGCGCTCCGGCCAGCGTGTGGAGTACCAGGGTCACATTACTGTGATGGGTGATGTCAACCCCGGAGCTGAGGTAGTGGCCACCGGCCACATCCTGGTGATGGGCAACCTGCGGGGTATCGCTCATGCCGGGGCTTCCGGCGACGCCGGGGCGACCATTGTGGCCTATCACCTGGCCCCTAAACAGCTACGCATCGCCGGGGTGGTGGCCAGATCATCCGAGCAGAAACGGACCGGAGAACCCTTCCCCGAGGCGGCAAGCATCCGCCAGGGTAGGATTGTGGTGGAACCTTTTATCACGAAGACGGACCGTCCTCCCGGCAAGAAAACCCACGTTAGAGCCTAAATCGCATCAAAAGTAAAAAGCACACCCCAAAGGGTATGCTTTTTTTGATCTACACAGGATAGTAGGGGACGTCACCGCGTTGGGGACCGGCCTGGGCCAGATTGAAATCCACCCTGGTGCGGGCGGCCATGCGCTCCTCCAGGAACTTCTGGGTGACGGCGGGGAAGAGGGCGTAGGAGAGGATGTCCTCCTCCTTTTCCATGTAGGCCGCAATCTCCTGTTTTGCTTGAGCCAGTTGGGGCTCCAGCAGGTCTGCCGGGCGGCAGGTGATCGGTTCCTCGTTTCCGATAATCTTCCTGCGCACATCCTCGTTGACCGGCGCCGGCGGCTGGCCGTACAGGCCGCGCATGTATGCCTTCACCTCGTTGGTCACCATCTTATACCGCTCCCCGATAACCACGTTCAGCACCGCTTGAGCACCTACAATCTGGCTGGAGGGGGTTACCAGCGGGGGAAAGCCGAAATCCTCCCGCACCCGTGGCACCTCCGCCAGCACCTGCGGCAGCTTATCCAGGGCGTTCTGCTGGGCCAACTGGGAGATAAAGTTGGAAATCATCCCCCCGGGGATCTGGTAGCGAAGCACATTGACATCCACTGCGTTGCCGGCAACGTCAAAAGCGGCGTACTTCTTCCTCACTTCCCGGAAGTACTCTGCAATCTCCGAAAGAAGCCCTATGTCCAGCCCGGTGTCAAAGGGCGTCCCTTCCAGAGATGCGACCAGGGTTTCCGTGGCCGGTTGGGAGGTCCCCATGGACATGGAAGAGATTGCGGTGTCTACTGCGTCCACGCCGGCTTCGATAGCCTTCAGGTAGGACATGGAGGCCATGCCGCTCGTATAGTGGCAGTGGAGCTGAATAGGAATAGCCAGTTCGCCTTTCAAGCGCTCGACCAATTCGTAAGCCGCGGTAGGGGTAATGATCCCCGCCATATCTTTAATGCAAAGAGAATCCGCACCAAGGCTCTGCAGTTCCCTGGCCTTGCTCACATAGTGGTCATAGTCGTGGAAAGGGCTGATGGTGTAGGAGACGGTGGCCTGTACGTGGGCCCCTTCGTTTTTGGCCACCGCAATGGCCTTTTCCATGTTGCGGATGTCGTTGAGGGCGTCAAAGATCCGCAAAATATCGATGCCGTTAGCTACCGCCTTCTTGACAAACTCCTCTACCACGTCGTCGGCATAGTGCTTGTAGCCAACCAGGTTCTGCCCCCTGAGCAACATCTGCAGCCGGGTTTTTTTGAAGTGCCGCCGCAATACCCGCAGCCGCTCCCAGGGGTCCTCATTAAGGAACCGCATGCAGGTATCGAATGTAGCACCACCCCAAACCTCCAGGGAATGAAAACCCACCGCATCCATCTTTTCAGCAATGGGAAGCATATCCTCTGTATGCATCCTGGTGGCTAGCAGTGACTGGTGACCGTCCCTGAGAGTGGTGTCGGTAACTTTGACTTTTTGCCTGGTGGGCGCCAATTATCAGTAACCTCCTTGTTTTCTGCTTAGTTGGGGAAAAATATAGCTTAACTTATTCGGTAGGTATCATTAATGTTCCTGCTTCGTTTTGTCCGAATTCGCAAGAATACAGCATACATTTTAGTTTACCCTTCCGAAAAAAAGACCAATGGCGAGTGCCCATCGGTCTCTGTACTTTCCCGTCCACATCGCCTAAAAACCCAGTTCCTCTCCTACCACGATTACATTAAAGTCACCCGAGAAGTTACCCTTGTCCCTGGGCCTGCGATGTAAAATTACCGTAACGTTGCAGATCCTTTCCGCGCTATTGCAGTCCGTACACTTCCCCGTCTTGGTGCATGGAGTATCCCGCTTAAGGCGGGCAGCATTCATCACCGCGGCTACCTGCTGGCTGCGTTCGATCCCGGCTGCCACGTCCTTCACAATTTTGTTGACCCCTACTACCACAATGACCTTTTTGGGCCCGAAAATAGTGGCGCTTACGCGGTTGCCCGCACCGTCGATGTTGACCAGTTCCCCGCTCATGGTCACGGCGTTGGAACTGGTGAGAAAAACTTCACTGACCACCTGTTCTCGACGGATTAGGAGCGTCTCCGGGTGAGACAGCCCTGGCTGCCAGTGGTCCAGTACCTCGCAGCCCCGCTCCCTGAGACTCTCCAGGAGACCCAACTCGCGAATGGTTACCGACCCGCCGCAGCCCACCCGCGCACCCGCCGGGATTAGGCTCAACACCTTTTCCTTGGCGTCTTCCAGCCCCGGAACGTAATGGGCTTCGTACCCGGCCTTGTTAAGAGCAGATACCACTGCCTGTGCCCGTAAATCCTTCCCCTTTTGCTTCATGACCTGCCACATGTCTTCCCTCCCCCTTTCCCTTATACTATACTAAAACATTTCCAGGATTAAATCAATTTAGGGCCTGACTACTTTGTTTCGGAGCACGCCAAACGCCGGCACGTCAATCCGGCATTCTACCAAATCTCCGTCCTCAATGGGTACAGCCCCGGGCGTGCCACTGGAAATGATGTCCCCAGGGTAAAAAGTCATTACTTTGGAATGAAAGCTAACCAGGAAGTCAGGAGAAAAGGTCATGTGGTCAATAGTATTGGTTGCCTTGACTTCACCGTTCAAGACTGTGGAAACCCGTACCGGTCCCAGATCCCGGGGAAGCTCGTCCACAGTAGTCACCCATGGGCCGAAGCTGAAAAAGGTGTCGAAGCTCTTGGCCCTGGTTAAAAACCGGGGATTTTTCCGAAGGATATCTTCCGCGGTCATGTCAATGATGGTAGTATAACCGAAGAGGACATCCCGGGCGCCGGCCTCCTCTACATTCTTGCACACCTTGCCAAAAACCAGGCCCAACTCCGCTTCAGCAGTGACCCGCCGCGACTGGAGCGGTAAAATGATGGAATCACCAGGGCCTATAATGGTTGTGTGCGGTTTCATGAAACTGGCCGGTTCATCTGTGGGCGATTTCTCGTTCAGGTCGGCGGCGTGCTCCTGGTAGTTCAGGCCGATCCCCCAAAGCTTGCGGGGATTGCGGTAAGGCGGACGAAATTCCACTTCTTCCTCTGCCATGACGGCAAAGGCACCGCCGGTTTCAATGGTTTCCTTCAGGTGGGCCAGGCGGTCCGCCTCAATAAAGGCCAGCAACTCTGTAGGGAAATCCGCCTCCGCCACCCGGTTGACCTCTGCCAACGGGAGAACCCCACCGTTAAATCCGACCGCTGCCTGTTCACGTCCTTGATAGAAAATGGTACAAAAACGCATCCCCCCAAAACCTCCTTATTGGTTAAACTGCATTTACGACGCAAAGGTCTTATCGGGACAAATGAGAAAAGAAAAGACCTAAAAGTTAAAACGGGCAACCCAGAGGGTCTGCCCGGCTTGCGCAGGCTAGTAACATTGATGTTCCAACATACCAGGAACGGCACCAACCAATGGCTGGCACTCCTTGGATATTTTACCTCCTAAAGGACTTTGGTCACACCGCGGTAAACCAGTCCCCTTCGGCCGTCCACCGTCACGGTGATCCCCTCTTCCAGCAAGCTGGCCGCCCCTTCAACCCCCACTACCACCGGGATACCCAGGTTCAACCCTACGATGGCCGCGTGGGAAGTCAATCCCCCCTCTTCAGTAATTACCGCCCCCGCTCGTTCCATGGCAGGGATGAAATCCCGGTCCGTCGCGATCGTTACCAGGATGTCCCCGGGCTGTACTTTGGCCTTAGCTTCTTCTCCCGTCCGGGTAATTCGCACCGTACCCACCGCTGTTCGAGGGCCGATGCCCGTCCCCCGGGCCAACACCTCCCCGATGATGTGCACCTTGATGAGGTTGGTTGTTCCCGGCACCCCTACCGGCACGCCCGCAGTGATCACCACCAGGTCTCCCGATCTGATCATGCGCGCCTCCAGTGCCCCGTCTACCGCTCTCGTGATCATTTCATCCGTCCCATCTGCATGAGCAACCAGCAGCGGGTTAACGCCCCATACCAAGCATAGTTTCCTCAGCACTTCTTCCCGGGGGCTGGCGGCAATGATTGGCGCCAGGGGACGGTACTTGGAGACCATCCGGGCGGTGGAACCGGAGGCGGTAGGAGTGATGATCGCTGCCGCCTGCAGGTCCAGGGCAATGTTGCAGGTGGCATAACTGATAGAGTCGGTAATGGTATGTTGAGGGGGTGCGGGCATGTTGTGCAGGATCTCCTTATACTGTAAGGCTTGCTCCGTACGCCCGGCAATACGGGCCATGGTACGTACCGCCTCCACCGGGTACTTACCCGCTGCCGTCTCTCCTGACAACATGATGGCGTCTGTCCCATCAAAAATAGCATTGGCTACATCACTGGCCTCCGCCCTGGTAGGCCGCGGGTTCCGGATCATGGAGTCGAGCATCTGGGTGGCGGTAATCACCGGTTTGCCGGCCTGATGGCACTTGCCGATGATCATCTTCTGTACCAGGGGAACTTCTTCCGCGGGGATTTCCACCCCCAGGTCTCCCCTGGCCACCATCACTCCATCAGACACCTTGATAATGTCGTCGATATTCCTAACACCGGATTGGCTTTCAATTTTGGCTATGATCTGGATGCTGGCTCTCTGTTCCTCCAGGATCCGGCGGATTTCCAGCACGTCTGAAGCACTCCGGATAAAAGACGCCGCAATAAAGTCCACGCCGTTCAGGATACCGAAACGGATATCCGCAATGTCTTTTTCCGTAACGGCCGGTAGGCGAACCTCCTTGCCGGGAACATTGACTCCCTTCCGGTTGGAAACTTCCCCGCCGTTTTTCACGAGGCAGCGGATTTCTGAGTCTTGAGTGGACAAGACTTCCAACCCGATCAAACCGTCATCCAATAAGACGGTGTCGCCAGGCGCCACATCCCCGGGTAACCCGGCATACGTGACGGATATCCGCCGGGCGTCACCCAGTATTTCCTCAGTGGTAAGCACCACTTCTTGTCCTTCCTGAAGTACCGCGGAATCCCCTTTCAGCATCCCGATACGGATCTCCGGCCCTTTGGTATCCAGCAGTATGGCCACCGTCCGCCCTTCCTCGCGGGCTGCCTGCCGGATGGCCTGAATCCGGGCCTCGTGTTCCTGGTGGGTTCCGTGGGAAAAATTGAGCCGGGCTACGTTCATGCCGGACCGGATGAGTTCCCGGAGCACATCGACCGACTGGGACGCCGGTCCAATAGTACACACTATCTTTGTCCTGCGCACCTTGACAACCTCCAATACATTGTAACCCACCTAAATAGCCAGAATGCCTGCCAGGCGATAGATATCGTAGTCTATCCGTTTTTGCTCTTTAAGGGCTTCTTCCATGTCAACAGCCACGATATCCTGGGCCTGGATTCCTACCATTTGGCCTGTGGCGCCTTCCATCAACAGCTCCACCGCCCGTGAACCCATCCTGCTGGCCAGCATGCGATCAAAAGCTGTGGGAGTACCCCCCCTTTGGATGTGCCCGAGGATTGTAACCCGGGTGTCCAATCCCGTTCTCCGTTCGATACCTTTACCGATTTCCAGGGCGCTACCAACCCCTTCCGCCACCAGGATGATGCTGTGCAGCTTTCCCCGGGCGCGCCCCCGCTCGATCTTTGTTACCACCTCGTCAAGGTTAACCGGCACCTCAGGAATAAGGATGGATTCCGCACCCCCTGCAATACCGGCCATTAAGGCGATGGCCCCGCTGCGGCGTCCCATCACCTCAACGAGGAAAACCCGCTCATGAGAAGTTGCCGTATCCCGGATCTTGTTGATGGCGTCAACAACGGTGTTCACAGCGGTGTCAAACCCAATGGTAAAATCGGTGCCTGCAATATCATTATCAATGGTTCCTGGAACCCCAACGACTGGCATCCCCAGATGGGAGAGATGAACAGCACCCCGGAAAGACCCATCGCCGCCAATAACCACCAGGCCCTCCATGTCAGCCCTGTGCATTTGCTCCATGGCAGCCCTCCGCCCTTGAGGGACCATGAACTCTTCGGACCGGGCCGTTCTTAAGACGGTCCCTCCCCGGTGGATAATGTCTCCCACCGCACTTACCGACAGGGGGCGAAAATCCCCCTCGATAAGACCAGCATACCCGCGCATGACCCCAATTACCTCCAGGTGATGATAGACAGCCATCCGAACCACCGCTCTTACAGCGGCGTTCATTCCCGGGGCATCACCACCACTGGTTAATACCCCAATGCGTTTCATAACTTCCCTCCTAACCGGAAAGAGCACCTGTGAGGATTTCATGGGCTTCCTCAGCCTCTGATTCCGGCACCAGTATTTCTACCGCCCCCATATCACCCACCTGAGGAGAACCGGCCGGCCGTAACATCACCAGTAGTCCCTCGCTGGACAGGACTTTTTTTAGGGATTCGGCGGTAGCGCGATTAGGGGCAATATACACAACAGTCCACATTCCTTCGGCCTCCTTACCCCCCGCTAATCCAAAGCAATTCACGCATTCCTTATTTTCTACCGCTAGTAAAATACCTATGCTTCGTAACCGTTAAACCAGCCCTATTTGGCGATCCAAATGCTCCCTCTAGGGGTGCGTTGTTACTATTAATCCCCGCTTTCAATCATCCCGTGCTTGGTCCATACCTGTGCACGGCCCCTAATTTTCATAGCAGAGGTGTGCTCGGTAAACTGAGCGATCATAACCTCCCCTTTATCAAGTTTTTCCGAATGGTGAAACTTGGTGTCTTTACCCCGGGTCAGGCCGATGATCGTAACCCCATTCTCCAAGGCCTTAACCACCAGGTAGTCACCGTAAACCGGATTCTCCTGCATCATGCCTCACCCCTTGAACATTAGATTTTTTAAATTCTACTTCCTCAAGTACCTTGCATGCAACGCCGCTTCCACCTGGGGCGGGACAAGGCCGTGGATGCACCCGCCCAGGGCAGCCACCTGCTTAATAATGCTGGAACTGACAAAAAGATTCTCGGAACTGGTCATCAAAAAAACGGTTTCAACTTCTTCAGACAACTTCTTGTTCATCATGGACAACTGGAACTCATACTCAAAGTCGGAAATCGCCCGCAACCCCCTGACGATAGCGCATGCTCCCCTGGCCTGAACATAATCCATCAAAAGTCCGCCAAAGGATTCCACTACCACATTGGGCAGGCTGCCGGTACTCTCCCGGAGGAGCTTGACCCGCTCTTCCAAACTGAACAGGTTGTTCTTATAATTCTCTTCGGCCACCGCCAAGATCACCCGGTCAAAAAGCTTGGTAGCCCGCTTAACGATGTCCAGGTGACCGTTGGTTACCGGGTCAAAGGTGCCGGGGTATACTGCCATCCGCAAGGTCAGCCCTCCCTTTTACAGGAAACAAGAGGAGGCAGGAAACAGGATTGTGTGAAGGAATTGGCGAAGCCAATTCCCAACAAGCAGATCTTGCATCTTATATCCTTCTTGCTTCCTGAAGCTACACATTCAGACAATAAGCGCCGTTACTTATATGCTAATTCCACCTTGCCAACAATATTCCTTCCGTTAAGCAGTTTTTTCCCGGGAAAAACAACGTGCCCTCAGTTGCCCACGGCAATGCTTACCGCTTTTGCCCCGCACAAATTCTCCACCGCCTGCTTAAGTTCCCGGGTGACCTCCACCCGGAAGTCGGGACCCGCAACTAGGCACTTCCGGGACCTGATGAAGTACACACGTACCGGGGATGGCCCAGGGTGCTGCCGCAGTATATCCCGCAACCTTTCCAAAAAAGCCCGGTCGATCTGTTGGACATTCACGGAGATTCGCATCTCCAACAAACCTTCCTCTAGCAAGGGTTCGACCTGCTCGGCCACGAATTGCACTTGATCATCCCGGATGCTTGTCCTTCCCCTGATAACCAGGACTCTGTCCACCGCCAGCAGATGGTTATAGCTGTCATAAACCCTGGGAAATATCACCACCTCCGCCGGTGAGGTAGGATCCTCCAGGGTGACATAGGCCATCATTTCCCCCTTTCTGGTAGGCTGCCTGCGCACACCGGTCACTACCCCGCCTACGGTCACCGTACTACCCTCCCGCAGGCTGGACAGCCCCGCCAGGGAGCAGTCCGTAACAGCCTCCAGCCGGGAGGCGTATTGATGTACCGGGTGCCCACTGACATAGAAACCCAGCAGTTCTTTTTCCATAGCCAGGATTTCCGCCAGGGAGACTTCCGGCAGTTCCGGCACCACGTCGGCTGTTGATTCCACACCCGTTGAAGACACCATATCCAGCAAGGAGAGCTGCCCTCTTTCCCGGTCTTCCTGCACCTTCTGGCCGCTCTCCAGACACGGATCCAGCACCGCCAACAGCTGCGCCCGGTTGTGGCCCGTGGAAGCGAAAGCGCCGCACCGGATCAGGCTCTCAATAACCCTTTTATTGACCGTGCGCAGGTCCACCCGCTGGCAAAAATCATGCAGGGAGCGAAATTTCCCCTTAACGTCCCTGGCAGAGATAATCGCCTCGATGGCTGCCCTCCCTACGTTTTTTACCGCCGCCAGGCCGAAACGGATCTTGCCATCCACCACCGTAAAGTCTACAAGGCTTTCATTGACGTCGGGGGGCAGGACCTGGATACCCAGGCGCCTGCATTCCTCAATGTATAACGGCACCTTATCCGCGTGGTCCATCACGCTGGTCATCAGTGCCGCCAGGAACTCCACCGGGTAGCGGGCTTTCAGATATGCGGTCTGGTAGGCCACCATAGCATAGGCTGCGCTATGGGATTTGTTGAATCCATACCCGGCAAAATACTCCATCAAGTCGAAAATGGCGCCGGCGGTCTCCGCCTCTACTCCCCGGGATGTGGCTCCACGGACGAAATTTTCTCGCTGGGCCATGATAATCTCCGGCTTCTTCTTGCCCATGGCCCGCCTGAGCATGTCCGCCTGGCCCAGAGTAAACCCGGCCAGCTCACTGGCGATGCGCATCACCTGTTCCTGGTAAAGGATCACCCCGTAAGTCTCCCGTAAAATCGGTTCGAGGACCGGGTGAGCATACTTAATGGTCGTGACGCCATGCTTCCGCTGGATGAAATCCTCCACCATACCGCTCCCCAAAGGGCCGGGACGGTAGAGGGCTACCAGGGCGACCAGGTCTTCGAAGCGCTCTGGCTGGAGGTTCTTCAGAATTGCCCGCATACCGGAGCTTTCCAGTTGGAATACCCCGGTGCTTTCACCGGTACCCAGCATGCGATAAGTAACCGGGTCATCCAAGGGAATGTGGTCTATGTCCACTTCCTCCCCGCGAACCTGCCGGATGATCCTTACTGTATCCCCGATTACCGTGAGGGTCCTGAGACCCAGCACATCCATCTTTAACAGGCCGATTTCCTCGACGGTCTGCATGGGGAACTGGGTGGTTATACCGCCTTCAGCGGTCTTCTGCACCGGCAGGTAATGAGTGAGAGGCTCCCGGGAAATCACCACCCCCGCGGCATGGGTAGAGGCGTGACGGGGAGTACCTTCCAGCTCTCTGGCCAGTTCCAGCAAACGCTGGGTTTCCGGATTGCTGTTATAGGCCTGTTTTAATTCCGGGTTGGTTTCCATCGCCCGTTCGATGCTAATCCCCAACTCATTGGGAATCAGTTTAGCCACCTTGTCCACTTCCGGCAGAGGCATGCTCAGCACCCTGCCTACGTCTCGCACCGCCGCCTTGGCCGCCATGGTACCAAAGGTGATGATCTGGGCAACGTGGTCGTGTCCGTACTTTTGAGTCACGTAGTCGATTATCTCGCCGCGGCGCTCGAAGCAGAAGTCACTGTCAATATCCGGCATGGACACCCGCTCGGGGTTTAAAAACCGCTCGANNTTATGCCACCAGGCTCCCGGCCGCGGACCCGCGGCCGGGGCCCACCGGGATACCCCGTTTTTTCGCAAAGTGGATCAGGTCCCATACGATGAGAAAATACCCTTCATACCCCATCTGCCGGATTACCTGCAGTTCATACTCCAACCGCTCGGTGACCTCCCGCGTCTGACTGGGATAACGCTGCTGTAATCCGCTGTGGCAAAGGTCCCTCAGGTAGGTATAAGGGTCATGATAGTTTTCCGGCAGCTGGTATCGGGGTAAATGCAGTTCTCCGAACCGGAACTCCAACCCGCACTGTTCGGCTATTGCCAGGGTGTTAGTTATCGCTTCTGGCACTTCCTGAAACAGGCGGGCCATGTCCTCGGCTGGCTTAAGATAGAACTCCGGTGACGGAAAGTGGAGGCGGTTGGCGTCCTCTAGAGTCTTTCCGGTCTGAATGCACAGCAACACATCGTGTACCGGAGCCTTTTCTCTGGAGACGTAGTGGGTATCGTTAGTGGCCACCAGCGGGAGGCCCAGGTCCCGGGCCAGGCGCACCAGTTCCCGGTTCACAGCCTGCTGCTCGGGTAAGCCGTGATCCTGCAGTTCCAGGTAGAAGTTTTCCCGCCCGAAAATATCCCTGTAATCACCCGCCACCCGGGAGGCCTTGGTGTAGTCACCAGCCATCAAGGCCTCCGGTATCTCCCCCGCCAGGCAGGCGGAAAGGGCCACCAGGCCTTTGCCGTATTTCTCTAATAACTCCCGATCCACCCGGGGCTTGTAGTAAAACCCTTCGAGAGAGGCCAGGGAGACCAGTTGCAACAGGTTGCGGTAGCCCTCGTCATTTTGGGCCAGGAGTACCAGGTGGAAGGGTGAGTCATCCACCTGAGGTGTGCGGTCGTGCCTGGTACGGCAGGCGACGTACACTTCACAACCCATGATGGGTTTGATACCGTGCTTCTTGGCCGCCTTATAGAAGTCAATCACCCCGTACATCACCCCGTGATCGGTAATGGCAAGGGCAGGCATTCCCATGGCAGCGGCGGTCTGAACCAGCGGTTCGATGCGGCAGGCTCCGTCCAGCAAGCTGTATTCAGTATGTACGTGCAAGTGAACAAAGCCCCGCAAAGCGATCCCCCCATACCCACATGAGTAACTTATCTATTCCACGGTGATCGGATAGAATCCTTTAGCGCTGGGCCGAAAAGCGGGAGGCATTTTGCCTCCCGCTGAGAATAAGGTTTTCTACAAATCCTGATGATCCTCCACCGGTTCCGGGGTTTTTTCGTTAACAGGTTTGATCTTATTCCTGGTATCAGGGCCAGGGCTAATTTCTCGGGCAAACTCATCCAGACTGGGTTGGCCGGTGATGGTGGACATGAATCCGGAACCGATCTTGCCTTCGATAAACTGGTCCCTTTCCGGGTGGCCGGTGTTACCGCTGGAATCCACCTTCTCCGGGATGCGTTCCTCCAAAGGGTGGCCCTTTCCTTCCTCTTTTACCATTAGCACAACCCCCTAATAATTTGGTGATTTCACGTACCTGAGGGCGAAGCCAGGAAGCCCGCCTCCCGCATCCGCTTGGTCATCAGACCACCGATCCGGCCGGTTTCAGCGGCACTCAGGCTGCCCCAGCCCAGGCGGGCAACTTTCTCCGTGAGCCCTATCTCCTCGGCTATTTCCCATTTCATTTGTTCGATGGGATCAATCTCCCTGGATTTCTTCTTACCCTCTTTATGGTTGGGCGTCTTGCCCTGTGGCATTCTTCCACCTCCCCGGAGGTATTATTCCCCCTTGGAGGAAGACCATTCTTAGCTTTCTTTTTCTCCCTGGATCTGGCGGATTAGTGCCTGGACGAACGGTCCCGCGTCACCGGCCGCAAAGGCCTTCATGGTCCCCGCAGCCACCCCGCGTATTGCCGGGATTAAGTACTGCTGGGGGATCCCTGCCTTACGCATCTTTTCCTCAATGGACAGGGCCGCCTTAATGCCTTCCGTGGAGGCCAATACGTTTAGGCGCTGCACCACGTCTTCCTGATCAAAAACAGTAGGTCCCAGGTGGCGGAAAATCGCCGCCACACGCTGCCCCAAGGCCAAATCGGGGGCATCTATCACCACCATTGGCGGTTCCCCCCCTGAGATTTCCTTGGCATGGCCGATAATTTTAGCAGACACCACCGGGCATCGGCTCTTCAAGATCTCCTCGATTATTGTCTTTTGCATGGTAGTGGCAATGTTTACCAGTAGTTGGTTAGTACGCAGATAAGGAAGCAGTTCTTCCACTGCCTCCGGAATAGCCTCTGCAGGCAAGGCCAGAATCATTACCGGTGCCCCTATTACCCCCTCCAGGTCCGTCGCCCTGCCGCCGGTCGTTACCGCCACTTCTTGTGCCTTTTCTCCATCTCTATCGTAAACCAGTAAATTATAATGCGGGGCCAGCTTACCCGCCAGCACCCGGCCCATCCGGCCCGAACCTATTACACCAATAACCTCCAACACGATCCCCTCCACTTGCTTTTTTACCTTTGTTATTTTGCGCTGTTTCAATAAAACCTTCCTCATAGCAGGAAAAACCCGGAGAATTTTTTTGAAAGAGGTATTGACATTTGGCCGGAGTGATAATATATTAATGACAGAGATTATTAGTAATGGTTACTAATAACACTATTTAACCAAAGGAGGTTTTTTAACCATGGCAGAACTGGTGAATGAGGTCAAACTTGGCGTAACCAAGGGGACGGCTCTGGAAGGCCCGGTAGAAATGAACTTCAAGGGGGAAACCTCGGAAGTAGGCTTGTACCTGGCGATGGCCCGGCAAGCCCAGCGGGAAGGATTCCCGGAGATCGCTACAGTGTTGGAACAGATCGCGATCGAGGAGGCCTGGCACGCTGCTCACTTCGCCGAACTTAACGGCATGATCTCCGCCAGCACCAAAGAAAACATCCAGCGCATGCTGGCAGGGGAAACCGGCGCCAACAAGGGTAAAAAAGAGGCGGCTACCAAGGCGAAGGAAGAAGGGATCGACCCTGCTCACGACTACTTTGACGAGTCTTCCAAAGACGAAGGACGGCATGCCCGCGCCCTCGAGGGCCTGCTGGCGCGCTACTTCCAATAAATCCTACCCTGTTCCCCCAAGCAAAAGGGTGTCCCGCCGGGACACCCTTTTGCTTAATTTTGCATATTGTTCCCAGGGCGTTTGCCCCGATCGTTTAGCAATTTTCCGCCTTGCCTTGTATGGGGTGAATAAAATGGACTTTATTTCTATGTTTCAAGGTATTTCCCGGCAACTAATTATCCAATTTAATGTGATTACCTCTGAATTGTCCCATCCAGGGCTAATGGGAAGTAACAGAGAACATGCTACCCGTCAATTCCTTTCGCAGCACTCACCGAAAAAATATGGCGTTGGGTCTGGACAAGCTGTTTCAACCAATAAACAGGTTTCAAAGCAGTTAGATGTGGTCATCTATTCCGCTTGGGACTGTCCGATAATCTTTAATCAAGATACCCAAGTGTTTCCAATAGAAAGTGTATGTGCAGTTATTGAAGTAAAATCCACTCTCGATAGTTCTAAGTTAGAAGAAGCTGTGCAAAACATTAGCTCTGTTAAACGATTGGAAAAAATTTCGGGTGCTAGGGTAATTGGACCAGGATTGGATGATGGTCTGTCTACCCGGACCGCGCAGTGCTCAAGTTCTGGTTAAGTGTGATAGATTGGCCCCTTGTATTGTAGAAAATAACATCGTACACTTTTACCAACAAAAAAAGGACATCGCAATAAATGTCCTCTAATTTCAAACTGGTCGGGGCGACAGGACTTGAACCTGCGACCTCACGGTCCCGAACCGTGCGCTCGTACCAAACTGAGCTACGCCCCGACTTACGCAACATTTATTATAAATGCTGATTCGAGCGGTGTCAAATGGAAAAGAAAGACCTTGAGACCGATCGCGGAAAAAACTCTACCGGGAACAAATCAATGATTTTAAGCGATCTCAGCGATACCGCATCATCCGCCGGATGTGCCGCCAGAAGTACCATAGCTGCCGCAGCCGGAGCCATGTCCGGTTACTATCGTTTTGAACCACTCGCATCCTGATCACGCCTTTCCATCTCCTTCACCACCATCTTATGGAGTGGAAACGGCGCTTGCTACATCCCATTTTCCGCATCACATCCATTTTAGGCCAGATAATTAGGTCAACTTGGTCAAAACAC